>NZ_JBXSOR010000002.1:0-814153 GCF_057784455.1 Martinezella sp. CNPSo 3890
GTTGGTACGCTCCATCCATGGCGAGGACCTGTCGGGTCTGAATGCCGTCGTCATCGGCCGCTCCAACCTGTTCGGCAAGCCGATGGCGCAATTGCTGCTTTCCGCCAATGCGACTGTCACGACGGCGCATTCGCGCACGAAGGATCTCTCCTCCGTCGCAAAGGGTGCCGATATTCTGGTGGCAGCCGTCGGCCGTCCGGAGATGGTCAAGGCCGATTGGGTGAAGCCCGGCGCCACCGTCATCGATGTCGGCATCAACCGGATCGATGCGCCGGAGCGCGGCGAAGGCAAGAGCCGGCTGGTGGGC
This sequence comes from Martinezella sp. CNPSo 3890, assembly GCF_057784455.1. Classification (NCBI taxonomy): domain Bacteria; kingdom Pseudomonadati; phylum Pseudomonadota; class Alphaproteobacteria; order Hyphomicrobiales; family Rhizobiaceae; genus Martinezella; species Martinezella sp. CNPSo 3890. The sequence goes on from NZ_JBXSOR010000002.1 coordinate 308, forward strand.
GATGTCGCCTATGGTGAAGCATCCGAAGTCGCCGCCGCGATCACGCCGGTTCCAGGCGGTGTCGGACCGATGACGATCGCCATGCTGATGGCCAATACCGTCATCGCTGCCCATCGCGCCGCTGGTCAGAAGCCGCCGAGGTTTGAGAGCGAAATACCATCCGGACGGCCAAGAAAAACCCTCCGGATCGGCTTGCCAAGGCGCGAAAGACGATTATAGTCAGGAAATAAATATTCCATAGAAGAAAAAGAGGGAACGAAATGGCATTATCATGGCGTTTCTCCGCCTTGGCGGACCGGCACCGTGCTCTCGGATCGAAACTCGAGGATTGGAGCGGCATGGGAACCGCCTGGACCTACGAGAAGGACATGTCGCAGGAGCATGTCGCGATCCGCACCAAGGCCGGCATCATGGACGTTTCTGGCCTCAAGAAAGTGCATCTGGTTGGACCGCACGCCATTGCCGTGCTCGACTATATCACCACCCGCGACATGTCGAAGATCTATCCCGGCCGCTCGGTCTATGCCGCGATGCTCAACGATCGCGGCTACTTCACCGACGACTGCATCGTCTACCGCACCGGCCCGAATTCCTGGATGCTGGTGCATGGCTCGGGCTCCGGCCACGAGGAGGTGCTCAAGCAGGCCGCCGGCCGCAACTGCGCCGTCCTCTTCGACGACGATCTGCACGATCTGTCGCTACAAGGCCCGGTCGCCGTCGATTATCTGGCCAAATATGTACCCGGCATCCGCGATCTCAAATATTTCCATCACATGCAGACGACGCTGTTCGGTGCGCCTGTGATGATCTCGCGCACCGGCTATACCGGCGAGCGCGGTTATGAGATCTTCGTGCGCGGCCAGGATGCGCCGATGGTCTGGGATCGTATCGTCGCGGAAGGCGAGGAGATGGGGATCATCCCCTGCTGCTTCAGCGTCCTCGACATGCTGCGCGTCGAAAGCTATCTGCTCTTCTATCCCTACGATAACTCGCAGATGTACCCCTTCGCGGACCAGCCGCCCGGCGATAGCCTGTGGGAGCTCGGCCTCGACTTCACGGTCAGCCCGGGAAAGACGGGTTTCCGCGGCGCCGAAGAACATGCCCGCCTCAAGGGCAAGGAACGTTTCAAGATCTTCGGTATGCTGATCGATGCAGACGGTCCGGCCGATCTCGGCGACGAGGTCTATGCCGAGGGCAAAAAGGTCGGTGTCATCACTTGCCCCTGCTATTCGACCCTGACGAAGAAATCGATGGCGATCGCCCGCCTCGATGTCGACAAGGCCGTGCAGGGCACGAAGCTGGAAGTACGCGGCAAGAGCCTGAACGCAAGCGCGATTGCCCATACGCTGCCGTTTGACGATCCGGAAAAGAAGAAGAGGGCGGCTATCGGTTAAGGAGGCGCTCATGCTTGTGGAAGGCATCAAGAGCCGACCGGTCTACAAGGGCCTCTCCATCCAGCCGCATGCCCGGCGGCATGTGTTCGCGCTGGAAGGCGAGGGGGCCAATGCCCTCCTCGACCAGATGGCCGGGTTTGACGATACCATCCTGTCGCGCAGCGAAATCCTCTATGTCGCGCGCGGCTCGCAAGGCAGGGGTCATGACGAAGCCCTGCGCGGGCTCGGCGCCGATATGTTCTTCACGGCGCCGACGATCGCGACATTGCTTTTCCGCCTGAAGGCCTCCCTTGCAACGGCGCATATGGGCACGCGGCTCTATATCGCCGGCACCGAGGGCTTTATCGGCCAGGCGATGATGGTGGCGCTCGACTACGGCATGGATCATGCCTCGATCATCACGGAGCATCGCGGTTCGCTGGCTCGCCGCGTGCAATGCGTCCACTGCAAGGGCATCACCGACGATGTCACGCACAGTCCCTTTACCTGCAGCCATTGCGGGCTTCCGCTATTGGTGCGCGACCACTATTCGCGCCGCCTCGGCGCCTTTCAGGGCGTCAACATCGATGCGGAAGAGCCCGGCACTGCGCCTGATCCCGAGGAGTTGTTCCTGTGAGCGGTGGTACGGAAATTCCGGTTCGTGTCGCGAAGGTGACGCCGATCGCCGATCGCATCAAGCGTTTCCGCTTCGAGCGTCTCGACGGCGCGCCGATGCCTTATTTCTCCGGCGGCGCCCATGTCATCGTCTCGATGAACGATGAGGGTCATGTTCGCCGCAACGCCTATTCGCTGATGTCGCCGCCGCATGATTGCTCGGCCTATGAGATCAGCGTGCTGCGTGTCGAGGACTCGCGTGGCGGTTCCGCCTTCATGCATGAGAAGGTGCGCGAGGGTGACGAGCTCAAGGTCAGCTATCCCGTCAATCTGTTCCAGCCGGACTGGCGCGGGCGCAAGCATCTGCTGATCGCCGGCGGCATTGGCATCACCCCTTTCATCGCGATGATGCAGCAGTTCTCGCGCGAGGGCGCGAATTTCGAGCTGCATTATGCCGTTCGTTCGATCGATCGCGGCGCCTATTGCCGAGAGCTCGTCGAGCAATACGGCTCGCAGCGGGTGAAGATCTATTCCGACGCCGATCGCAATTTCATCCCCGTCGCACGTCTGCTCGAAAGCCAGCCGCTCGGCACGCATCTCTATGTGTGCGGCCCAGCTGGCATGATCGACGGCGTGTTGAAAACGGGCATCGAGGCCGGTTGGCCGGAACAGAACTTGCATTCCGAACGCTTCCTGTCGTCGCAGCCCGGCAAGCCCTTCTCCATCATGCTGACGCGGTCGGGCAAGACCGTTCACGTCGGCCATCACGAAAGCATGCTGGAAGCGATCGAGGCCGCGGGTGTCGATGCGCCCTTCCTCTGTCGTGGCGGCGCCTGCGGGCAGTGCGAGACGGCTGTTGCTGTCTGCGACGGCAAGCTTCTGCATAATGACGTCTATCTGAGCGATGAAGAAAAGGTCTCTGGCCGAAGGGTGATGATCTGCGTCTCCCGCTTCGAGGGAAGCGCGCTGCATCTCGACCTCTAAGCATTCGGCCGATATCCAGGAGAATGGGCATGGCAATCGCCTTCAAGCAGGAAACGTTTCGGGACGACTTTACCTACCGCAACAGTCCGGAAAATATCCGGCGTTTTCCGTTCCCCTTCGATCGCGACGAATACATGTATTCGGTCAACATGGAACCGCATGTGAAGGGGCGGAAGAATACGGTCTTTGAAAACCTCATCGACGTCGATGAGCATTATGTCGCCGAAATGCACGACAGGGCTCTGGTGCTGAAGGAAGATCCGCTGCGTTATCAGGCGCTGCCGCACATGATGACGGCGCAATGGGACACGTTGGAACTGCTGATGGAAGAGCAGGCGGCCGGCTATCCCGAGCATTTCACGCTCACCAGGAATGGCGATCAATGGCGCTGGATCAATAGGCCGCTCGGCATAGACGACACCTTCACCTTCGGCGATGCGTCCACGTTGCCTTACGAACCCTTCGAATACATCACCCGCCAGGCGCAGGGTGATTTCTGCATCGTCGACCAGCGTGACGGCAATCTCTGGATGGATGCCGGCATGGTGACGACCCAGGCCGACTGGTCGCTCGATTTCGATATCGGCATGAATTTCATGGAGTGGCACGGGCCGGTGCCGCTCGCCCATCAGATCGGCGTCTTCGACCGCGCGCTGAAATTCCTCTTGAACCTGCAGCAGGGCAAGCCGACGCGCCGGTTCAACTGGACGATGACAATCAATCCGCGCCTCGATACCAGCCCCGAAAACTACCCGAAATGGGGTCCGGATCGCACCACCGTGACGCCCGAGAATGTCGGCGAGAAGGTGCACCTGCGTGTGGAATTGCAAAGCCTATGGCGCCTGCCGCGCTCGAACGCCATTCTCTTCGTCATCCGCTGTTATCTGATGAACATGAATGAGCTCGTGACCGTGCCGAAATGGGCGCGCCGTTTCCCGCGCGTGCTGAAAACCCTGCCGCCGGAGCTCATCGACTACAAGGGCCTGACGCGCTTCCGCCAGACCACGATCGACTGGCTATCGAAATATGACGACGGCGCCCCGACCAGTCCCGGCATTTTTCCGGATTGATGCCGACACGGCGCGAAACGACTGCATGCGATAAGAACTTCGACATAATCGAGAAGGGGAATGCCACATGACACGAGTTGCCGTTATCGGTGCCGGCCCTTCGGGCCTTGCCCAGCTAAGGGCCTTTCAATCGGCCGCGAAGAAGGGTGCTGATATCCCGGAAGTCGTCTGCTTTGAAAAGCAGGCGGATTGGGGCGGCCTTTGGAACTATACCTGGCGCACGGGCCTCGATGAATATGGCGAGCCGGTGCATGGCAGCATGTATCGCTATCTATGGTCGAACGGCCCGAAGGAATGCCTGGAATTTGCCGATTATTCCTTCGAGGAGCATTTCGGCAAGCCGATCGCCTCCTATCCGCCGCGTGCCGTGCTCTGGGACTATATCAAGGGCCGCGTCGAAAAGGCTGACGTGCGCAAATGGGTGCGCTTCAGCACGCCGGTGCGCATGGTGCGCTTCGATGAAGAGACGAAGAAGTTCACGGTAACCGCGCATGATCGCCCTCAGGACCGGATGTATGACGAGGTGTTCGACTATGTCGTCGTTGCCTCTGGTCATTTCTCGACGCCGAACGTGCCCTATTTCGAAGGCGTGAAGACTTTCAACGGCCGCGTGCTGCATGCCCACGATTTTCGCGATGCGCTGGAGTTCAAGGGCAAGGACGTGTTGCTCGTCGGCCGCAGCTATTCGGCCGAGGATATCGGCTCGCAATGCTGGAAATACGGGGCAAAGTCGGTGACGACGAGCTATCGCTCCAAGCCGATGGGCTTCAAATGGCCTGAGAATTTCGAGGAGCGGCCGCTGTTGACGCGTCTTGAAAACAAGACGGCCTATTTCCTCGATGGCTCATCGAAGGATGTCGACGCGCTAATCCTCTGCACAGGCTATCAGCACCATTTCCCCTTCCTGCCGGATGATCTTCGGCTGAAGACGGCAAATCGCCTCTGGGCTGACCACCTCTACAAGGGTGTGATCTTCGATAAGAATCCGCAGCTCTTCTATATCGGCATGCAGGATCAGTTCTACACCTTCAACATGTTCGACGTGCAGGCTTGGTGGGCGCGCGATGTCATGATGGGCCGCATCAAGCTGCCGCCCGAAGCGGAACTGCAGGCGAACTTCGACAAGTGGCGCGCCCGCGAGGAAACGCTTGAGGATGCCGAGCAGATGATTTGGTATCAGGGCGACTATGTGAAGGAGTTGCTCGCCGAGACCGATTATCCGAGCTTCGATATCGAAGGCACGAACAGGACCTTCATGGAATGGGAGCATCACAAGGCGGAAAACATCATGGGCTTCCGCGACCACGCCTACCGCTCACTGATGACCGGCACTATGTCGCCGACACATCATACGCCCTGGGTTGACGCGCTCGACGATTCCATGGAGGAATATCTGCGCAATTGATCCATGCTCACTTCCCCACCTGACCGGCAAGGGAGGCGTCGAGCAGCCCTTGCCGGATTTTTATGTGTTGAGACGAAACGAGTTCATCCGCAACTTTCTTTTCGGGCATGGCTTCCATGGATTTCCAGACAAGCGTTCTCGGCCGTATGGCCGGTTTCCTTTATCGCTGTAGGGCGGACGAAAATTATACGATGCTTGAGATGACCGACGGCATCGAGCGCATCTTCGGCTATCCCGCTGACGAGATTATCGGCAACCGTTCGCGAACCTTCACTTCGATCATGTGCGAAGAGGATATCCCGCTCATGGATGAGCTTGTCGGCAAGGCTTTGGAAAGTCACACCGACTGGACGATGGAGTATCGTATACGTCATCGCGACGGCCATTTCCTCTGGGTAACGGAAACGGGCGGCGGCGTATGGGACGAGGCCGGGGAGCTTCTTTATCTCGAAGGCAGTATCCTGAATATCGAATCGCTCTACCGTCGCCTCGACGAGCAGACCGCGGACATGCGGGTCACGGCATCGAAGACCAACGAAATTCTGCAGTCGCTGCGCTACTTGAAGCTGCTTGCCGTCAATGCCGGCATCGAGGCTGCAAGAGCAGGCACGGCCGGGTCGGGTTTTGCGGTGCTGGCGGCGGAGATGCGCACGCTTGCCAACTCCTCGGAAGAGGCGGCGCGTGCGATCTCGGCCGCGCAGAAGAAGTCGGATTAAGATCGCGGCCGCGTCTTCTGCGGATCGTAGTGAGAAAGCGGCACGATGACAGCCGGAAGCCGCTTCTGCTGACCGTCGAGCTTCCCGATCTCGACCCTGGTCCCGACAGCGGCATGCGTGACGTCGACCCGGGCCAGAGCGATGGTCTTGCCGAGGATCGGCGACCGCGTGGCGCTGGTGATCACGCCGATCTGCGCGCGGCCGAGGTGGATGCAATCGCCATGTCCCACGGCCTCGTTGGCCTCGATGTCCAGACCGACCATCAGATGGCGAGGATTTTCCTTTCGCCGCACCAATGCTTCGCGCCCGATGAAATCGTCCTGCTTGGATTTCAACGGCACAGTGAAGCCGATACCGGCCTCGAAGGGATCGGTCTGATCGTCGAATTCGTGATGGGCAAAGACCAGACCGGCCTCGATACGCACCATGTCGAGCGCCTCCAGGCCCATCGGCTTCAGACCATGGGGTTCACCGGCTTTCCAGACAGCGTCAAAGACTGTTACCGCATCCTTCGGATGGCAGAAGATTTCGTAGCCGAGCTCGCCGGTATAGCCGGTGCGCGAGACGACGACCGGTGCTCCCTCGAAATGGCCGATGCGGCCGACGGTGAAGCGGAACCATTCCAGCTCGCCGATCGCCGGCTGGCGCGGTGCCGTCCAGATGATCTCCTTAAGGATGTCGCGGCTCTTCGGGCCTTGCAGGGCGATGTTGTGCATCTGATCGGTAGATGAGCGGACCCAGGCTTTGAAGCCTTTCTTCTCCGCCTGCTCGCGCAGCCAGATGCCGCTATAGTCATCGCCGCCGATCCAGCGGAAGTTCTTGTCGCCAAGACGGAACAGCGTGCCATCGTCGATCATGCCGCCATGTTCGTAGCACATGGCGGAATAGACGACCTGGCCCGTCGAAAGCTTGCGCACGTCGCGCGTCAGGCAATATTGCAGCAATTCCTCGGCATCCGGCCCTGTCACCTCGAACTTGCGCAGCGGCGAAAGGTCGATGACGACGGAGCGTTCGCGACAGGCCCAGTATTCCTCGACCGGGCCTTCCGAGGAGAAGCGGTTCGGCAGCCAGAAGCCGCGATATTCGGTGTAGTCGCGCGTCATCGCGGAAAGGCGCGGGTGGAACGCGGTTTCGCGCGTCAGTTCGGGGTCGGCGTCAGGGGTCATGCGATAGGCCACCGCTCGTGTGAATTTTTCTTTGCCGGAAAAGGTGCGCACATGGATATCAGTCGGATCCCAGCCATTGGCCGCGTCGATGTCATCGGGACAGGATGAGGAGACGCAGACGAGATCAGTCAGCGCGCGCATTAGGACGTAATCGCCGGGCCTGGACCAGGGTTCGTCAAGATAGAGCTGGTTATTGTGATCGACATTGGTGTTGTAGAAATAGTTGAGCGCCTCCCAGCCCTTTCGGCCGGCAATACCGTAGGGCGCGAGCGCCGCGTTGAAATTGTCGGTGCAGTTCACGTGGCCGGGATAGCCCATGTCGTCGTAGTAGCGGGAATTGCAGGCCGTCGCGAAGGCATCGTGGCGGCCAACCGTGTCCTGCACGATTTCCACCAACGGCTCGAAATCACGGTCGAAGGCCTTGGAGGGAAGGCCGGGTGCTGGATAGCTGCGGCCGAGCAGGGTGCGGGTTACGGTTGAATCGAGCGCAAGGTCGAGGCCCTTGTCGACCTTGCGTGCGGAGAAGGCCTGGAAATCGGTGCATTGCCGGCCATAGACATCGATGATCTGAATATATTCGCCGGCGCGGACGAAATAGGCCGAAGCGGTCGCTGCCTTGATGCGGATGTCTTCGATCGGATCGGCGAGCGGTTCGGGGAGTGCGGAGGCATAGTCTCGCAGGATCGTCGTGCGGCGTATTGTGAGCTCGATGGGCGTTGCCGTATCCTGCGCCTCCGGCGACATGGTCGTTCCCGGTGCGCAGGCGATCAGCAGACCTTTGGTCGCGATGGTGAATTCCGCCGTGCTGCCGGCAGGAGATGCCCCCCCGAAAAGGTGCAATGCTGTCGCGGACGCCATGTCTGCTCCGCGCCGTTCCAGCGCTGTCCTGACGCGAGCCGCACTTTCATTTCCCGAGGAAAGAATGGCTTTCAGACCTGTCGCTTCGCCGGTGAATGCCGACCCCAATCCCGCGGATTGAAAGCGGCCCTTCTCATCGAGGAAGGTGAGCTCGCAGACCTGCCCACCTTCGCTATCCGTCACCAAAACCCGATCGCCGGGCTCGACGCGCACGACCAGCGACCCACCACCCTTGCAGCGATAGCGTTCTGTATCTTGCGGCAAGGCCGGAATGCCCGGATAGCGGATGATGCTCGCCGAGATCGGCCGTATTCCGGCGGTCGGCGGATGGAGTTCTCGCATTAAACCCTCTCGGGAAATGAGGCGTGTCAAACACGGGAATCATGCTGACAAAATGCCATCCGAAAGTAAAGGGATATTGACTAAAAAGAAAATATCTTCACTATGCATAAAGGGCATGTATCTGGAAACCGCGCGCAGACTCGGCTCATGAAAACCTCCAGCAAGCCCCGCAATGCCATGGGAGGCACGTTCAGGGAGACGTACGAGAGATACGTCCGGAACAAAATGGGGAATATCACCAATGACTGACATCGTGGACGCTGGCGCTCCCGCCGGCACCGAAGGTAAGCTTATACGCGCGCTGGACTGGAAGGGCGCGTTCTGGGTGGCTGCGGGCGTGCCGCCACTTGTTCTCTTCTCCATCGGCGGCATCGCCGGCACCACGGGCAAGCTTGCCTTCGTCGTGTGGATCATCTCGATGATCATGGGTTTCCTGCAATCCTTCACCTATGCCGAGATTGCCGGCATGTTCGGCAACAAGTCCGGAGGCGCCTCGGTCTATGGTGCGACCGCCTGGCTGCGCTATTCGAAATTCATCGCGCCGCTCTCGGTCTGGTGCAACTGGTTTGCCTGGTCACCGGTGCTGTCCCTCGGCTGCGCCATTGCGGCCGGTTATATCCTCAATGCCTTCTTCCCCATTCCGGCGGCGGATTCGCAGGCTGTGCTGAGCTGGATCAGCGCCCATGCGACATCGATCACCGCCGACAGCCCGCGTGTCGCCGAATACATCGCGGCCCATGCCGGTACATCTCCCGACGATGCGGTAAAAGCGCTGCTCAGCGCCGATGGCGTTGCAGCTTTTACGCCGGCCATCCGCAACTGGTCTCTCGTCAGCTTCAACATTCCCTTCCTCGCAACCGCCAATATCAATGCCACCTTCTTCATCGGCGGCATCCTGATGCTGATCATTTTCGCGATCCAGCATCGCGGCATTTCCGGGACGGCGAGCGTGCAGAAGTGGCTGGCGATCATCGTGCTGGTGCCGCTGCTCATCATCGGAGTCTATCCGATCGTCAGCGGCCAGATCCTCTCCGCCAATGTGACCGGCCTGCTGCCGCCGACGGCTGCCTATGCCGCGACCGACGGTACCTGGAGCAATGGCGGCTGGACGCTTTTCCTCGGCGGCCTCTATATCGCCGCCTGGTCGACCTATGGCTTCGAAACGGCGGTGTGCTACACGCGCGAACTGAAGAACCCGAAGACGGATACGTTCAAGGCGATCTTCTACTCGGGCCTTGCCTGCTGCATCTTCTTCTTCCTAGTGCCCTTCGCCTTCCAGGGCGTGCTCGGGCATACCGGGATGCTGGCACCTGGCATCGTTGATGGCACCGGCGTTGCTGAAGCGCTCGGGGGCCTGATCGGCGCTGGCCGGATCGTAACGCAATTGCTCGTCATCCTGATGATCTTGGCACTGTTCCTGGCGATCATGACGGCGATGGCCGGCTCCTCGCGCACCCTCTATCAGGGCTCGAAGGACGGCTGGCTGCCGAAATATCTCGACCATGTGAACGAGAACGGCGCGCCGACGAGAGCGATGTGGACGGACTTTGCCTTCAATCTCTTTCTTCTCGCCATTGCGTCGGACACGAGCGGTTATTTCTTCGTGCTCGCCGTCTCCAACGTCGGATATATCATCTTCAATTTCCTCAACCTCAATTCGGGCTGGATCCACCGCATGGACTCCGGCCATGTCGAGCGTCCGTGGAAGGCGCCGTCCTGGCTCATCGGCCTTAATACCGCCCTCGCCTTCGTCAATGCGCTCTTCCTTGGCGCCGGCGCCAAGGTTTGGGGTTATGCCAATGCGCTCTGGATCGGCTTTGCCTTTGCGGCTCTCATCCTGCCGGTCTTTGCCTACAGGCATTATGTTCGCGATGGCGGCAAGTTCCCGGTCGGCGCCATGGATGATCTTGGTCTGGTCGGCCAGGATCTGGGTGTCAGGAAGGCGGGTATTCTACCCTATCTGGCGCTTGCTGGCGGTCTTGCCATCGTGCTGATCGCCAATTGGTTCTTCCAGCTGCCGGCATAACGGCTCTGGTCGAAGACGAGATTCATGCTCGAAAGTCCGGCCTGGTCACAGGTCGGACTTTGCTATGGGATCGACTGATCCGGACCTTCCGATCATTCGGGCGCCACGATGAGCGCGTCGTCGATCTCCGCGTCCTCGTCGGGTCGGCTACGCTGCCGTGCCAGCCGCAGAAGCGTGGCCGCCAGCAGGATGGCCATCAGCCCGAGCTCGACGGCGATCGCCGTGACTCCAGCGGAGAGATAGGCACTGGAATATTGCAGCACCTGGGCAAATACGGCTCCGAGGATCGCCGGCCCAAGACCCAGCGACACCTGCTGCATGGTTGCGAGCATCGCGCTGCCGGCGCCGGCATGTTCATGCGGCACGTCCGCCAGCCCCAGCCGATAAAAGGTGTTGACGATCAGTGCCTGACCGAAGCCGATCAAGATCGTGGATGGGATAAGGTTGATGACTCCCGGCCGCGGCCAGACCGTTTCGAGCGTCACGATGAGGAGCGTAAGCCCGCTCATCTGAATCACGCAGCCCATCGCCAACATGAGTTCCCGGCGTATATTCGCTAGGCGAGGTGTGACGAAAGCGGCCGAGACGAAATAGGAGCCGCCGAGCGCGATCAAGGCATTGCCTGACTGCAGCGGCGTCAGCCCGGCGCCTGCCTGCAAGGTAAGGGCGAAGACGAACATGAAGCCGCTCCAGCACGTGAAGAAGAGTATGGCGATCAGCCCTCCGAAGCGCATGCTGGAGATGCGCGTGAGCGACGGCGGCAGGATTGGGAAGGCGCCACGCGCCTCCTTGCCGCGCTCGATGCGCCAAAGAAGTGCCACCAGTGGCAGGATCGGCACGAAGCCGAGCAGGCAAAGCCAATTCCAGTGGAGCGACGGACCGAGCGCGGTCGGCAGCAGGACCGAGAGCGTCAGCAGCGCCAGCGTGATCATGCCTGACCAGTCGACCGGAACCCTGCCTTGCCCACGCGTTTCTGGAACATGTCGCCACACGCAGAGCAGGATCAGGATGCAAACAGGCAGATTGATGAGGAAGATGCTACGCCAGCCGGAGCCGGCAATATCAGCCGAGATGAGGAAGCCGCCGAGAACCTGGCCGACGATGAAAGCGATGCCGCCGATCGCGCTATAGAGCGAGACGGCGCGGGCGTGATCGCGTCCGGTCAGGCTGACATGGATGGTCGCCAGTACCTGCGGGACCATGAGTGCGGCCGCAATTCCCTGCAGCGCGCGCGCAACGATGAGGAAGGCGACTGATGTCGCCACCCCGCAGAGCAGAGAGGCGAGGCAGAACAATAGGACAGCCAGGCCGAACATGCGCCGGCGGCCGAAATTGTCGCCAAGGCGCGCACCCATTGCCAGGCAGACGGCAAAGGCGACGCCATAGGCGGCGACGAAAAGTTCAAGTTCCGTTTCGCCGGCGTGCAGCGAGGCGGAGATGGCGGCGAGGCCGACATTGATGATGGAAAAATCGAGCTGCAGCAGCAATTGCCCGGCCAGCAGGATCAGCAGGCCGAACTGGCCAAGCCGGATTGGTGCGGATGACATGGGGGACCTCAAAGCATTTCCAAAACTGAGTCCACAGCGTTCTACACCTATGTTAAACTGGTACAAGATACCTGGTTAGACTGGTATAAGAAGTGTCAGGCTGGAGAATGGAAATGCACGGCACGCTCGATATCGTCCCCAATCCAATGCTTTCGCGGGCACAGGAACTCGGCGAGATGTTGCGAAGACGGCGGGAATCCCTTGACCCGCAAAGATTGGGACTCGGTCGGGCAGGGCGGATTCGTACACCCGGATTGCGGCGGGAAGAAGTGGCGTCACGTGCCGATATCGGCATCACCTGGTACACCAAGCTGGAGCAGGGCCGCCCGATCCGCGTGTCGCCGCGCGTGCTTCTCTCCGTCGCGCATGCTTTGGAATTCAACGAAGTGGAGACGGAGCACCTTTTCAGACTGGCTAATCTGCCGGTCCCGCCTCGCCTCGAAAATCCGCGCGTTTGCGAGCCGCTCACCGAGGCAAGCCAGCGCATTCTCGATCATCTCTGTCCCTATCCGGCTCTTATCCAGACGAAACGCTACAATATACGCGGCTTCAACGAGGCCTATCGCCGCCTCGTCGGCGTCGATCTCGATGCCGTCCCGCCCGAGGACCGGAACTGCATCTATCTGTCCCTCGTCAATCCTGCCTGGCGCGCGAGCCAGGCCGATCCTGATGAGATGCTGGCCAACATGGCCGCGCTGTTTCGTGCCTCCATGGCGGAGCATCTCGACGATCCGAGCTGGGAGCGGCAATTGGAACGCTATATGAGCGCTTCGGACCAATTCCGCATCGTGTGGGATCGCTACCAGCTCAAAGGAATCGAGAATACCGTCAAGCGTTTCCGGCTGGCGGATGGCACTATTCTGGCGCTGCAATCCAACAATTGGTGGGCAAGTCCCAGCAATGACGACCGCATGATCGTCTATACACCCGTCGACGAAGCCGGGGCGGAGAGGCTGAACGCGATGATGAAGCGCAGGCGGGCTTGCTGAGCGGTAAAGCCGGCGAAACCCCAAAGGATCGATCACCACGAATGAACTGGCGGCAGTTTCCGCCCGTTCGTTGGGCATTGCGCGTCCCGACACTGTCAAAAATGGACGTAGGCTTTAAACGGCAGCCTGCCTAACGTGCCGGCAGCAGACATAAGCAATGGCCGGTTTGGCTGGCGGCTTGCCGTCAAGGATCGCCCGTCGCGCAGAGCTGAAGTAACGGACTGCATAGTATCAGAGTAGTTTCACTTGCAAGAGCGAGTCCATCTGTGGTGTCGCAGTAGCAGTGGTCCTCGAAGGAGGCATGATGGAACGCTTTCGCCACCTAATAGGAGGCAGCCTATCGCCGAAGCAAGTCGCCACACTCCAAAAGGTGCTGGACAACGTCACCAGTCAGCCCTGGTTCGATAACAGCGAGCATTGCCGTAACGCGCTGGCCGGGCGGCTGACCTTTCTCATAAAAATTGGAATAGAAAACACCGCGCATCTCCAAACCATCGGTGTTTGCTGGGCGGTTAATGATTTCAACCGCGATGTGATGAAAACGAATCGAAGGAAGCCGGCCGAGATGATCGGGATAGGGAAGGCCGAACAGCTTCGACTTGAGGATTACCGGTAATGTTTGCATCCCGAGTCCGGCCTCAACGGACATCTCGCTAAAATTTCGACGTGCTGCCGCAGAGCGCGATTTCATTTGTATAGCGAGCTTAAACAGCGTGCGCTTCGCGCCTAAAGCACGGATTCCGCATCCGATTCCGAAAGGGGTAGGATCTGCTCGCCCCGCTGCCTGACCGATACGCAGGCGATCCGCGGCAATCGGACCGGCCTGATCTTCCAGGACTCGTCCGAAAGCCTCAATCCACGCCTGCGTATCGGTCAGGCATCGCCGAATCGATTATTGCCCACGGGCTAGCAAGCGCTTCGCAGGCAAAGGATCGCGGCGGCGATCTTCTCGAACGGGTCGGCCTTTCGGCCTCGGTGGCGGATTGCTTTCCGAGCGGCGCAAGGTGCGACGCATCTCCAACGAGGAGATAGGGAGCCGTTCCGCGCAACTAATTATCGGGCAAGCGCGGCGGCTATCTGATTGCCGATGGCGTCGTCGATCTGATGATGAGCTATTCTTCGAACGCGCGTCTTCTGGCAGGGGATCCGGCTTTCAGCGTCATCGACATACCCGACGAGTTTCAGCCGCTTATCGAATACGGCATGGCAATTCGTAAGGGCGCTGATGATGAAACGAGGTCTCTGCGGGACTTCCTGCTATCGGAGACCGGGCAGGAGATTCTCAACAAGTCCGGGTTTTCTCCGGTCGGTTAGTCTCCAAGGCAGATGGTGGCCACGGTCTTTTCAAGTATCAGCCAGTCGGCGGCGTGCTGGAGCGCGTGTAGACCTCCGCCTCATTCTGCAGCCATTCGCAGAAGAGAACGGATTTTCGGTTCCGACGGGCGCGGCGCAGCGCTACATATTCGTGGCCGCTTTCCAGAAAGCCATATGGCGCCATCAGCCGGCTGAAACGGATGTCGTCGCTGACATAGGGCCAGGGGGCGACGCAGACACCGAGGCCGGCGCTCGCAGCCTCCAGCATGAAGTAGAAATGCTCGTATTCGACGTGCGGTCCCGTGGCGACTGATCTTTCCGATCGGGCAAGCCAGTCGCCCCATGCGCGCAGCCTTGTGCGCGTATGAAGCTGGGGCAGGCCATCGAACTCTGGCGTTGACGCGGCAAAGAGCGATGGCGCGAGCACCGCGCCGGTTTGCTCCGGAAACAGGAAAATCACATCGGCGCCGGAAGGCCATGGCGCGCTTCCGACGCGGATTGCCACATCGAAGCCGTCGCGGCTGAAATCGACGGGCTTTGAAGAGGCCGACAGGCGCACTTCTATGTTGGGGTATTTCGCCTGAAACCGATAGAGGCGGGGAATGAGCCAGCGCATCGTAAAAGTGCCGGGGCAGGAGACGTCGAGCTGACCGTCTTCCGTATCGGCTACGGCTCGCACCGACAGATCCATCTGGTCGAATGCGCCCGTCAGCCCGGTCAACAGGGTCATCCCGCCTTCAGTCAATCTCAGCCGGTTTTTCGGTCCTTCGAACAAGGGAACGCCAAGTACCTCCTCCAGATGCTGAATCTGCCTGCTGACGGCGCTGTGCGTCACATTAAGCTCGTCTGCCGCAAGCGTCATGCGGCCGAGCCGGCCGGCCGCTTCGAAGGCGCGTAGCGCATTCAGGGAGGGCAATCGTCTAGTCATGTGCATTTTCCGAACATTGACTGTTCGAACATATCGTTTTTCTTCCGTAAAATAACGTGTTTTTTGATGCCGAGAGAAATGGACAGCGTATTCATCGAACAATGACGCGACGATGCAATGGCATTTTCACGTCCGGCGAAGCTTTGTCCGACGAAGCAACGGAGACATGAAGTGCAAGGCAGATATCAGGACGGCAGTGCGGGCGATGCGAATTACGGCGTGATCGGATCGGGCTATACCAATTATCGTCAGCCGGACCCCCATATAGCCGAATTCATCCGCGCCGCTCTCGGCGATGCGAAAACCGTGTTGAATGTCGGTGCCGGCGCAGGCTCCTATGAGCCGGTCGACCGGCAGGTGACGGCCGTCGAGCCGTCTGCGTCCATGCGCGCCCAACGACCGGCGCATCTCCCGGTCGCAATTGACGGGCCGGCGGAACATCTTCCTTTTTCCGACTGGAGTTTCGATGCGGCAATGGCGACCTTCACGGTGCATCAATGGTCTGATCTCGACCGAGGGCTTGCCGAGATGCGGCGCGTTACCCGCGGCCCCGTCCTGGTATTGAGCTGCGATCCGCATCTGCTGGAACGGTCGTGGCTACACACCTATGCGCCTGAAATGATTGCGGTCGAGGGACGACGTTATCCGGAGATGGATAGGATCGCGACCGCACTCGGCGGCAATGTGGAGATCAAGGCGGTGCCGATCCCGCTGAATTGCGTCGATGGTTTCGGCGAGGCCTATTATGGCAGACCGGAGCGAATGCTTGATCCCGGCGCGCGGCTTGCCAATTCGGCATGGAGCTTTGTCGATGCCTCCGTTGGCGAGCGTTTTGTCGCCGAGCTCGGCCGCGATCTCACCGACGGATCCTGGGATCGTCGTTATGGCGCGCTTCGCACGCAGCCATTCTTCGAAGGCTCGCTGCGTCTCATTATCGCCAGACCATGAGGAGAGCGCCGTGAGAGACGAATTGCGCATACTCAAGTCCTTGGCCGGGCCGTTTCCCTCGTTCGAGGCGGATCTGACACCTGACAATCCGCGAGACTTGTTTTCCGACTGGCTGCGCGATGCCATCGAGGGTGATATCAAGGAGCCGCATGCCATGGTGCTTTCCACGATCGACGAGGATGGCGCACCGGATGCTCGTGTTCTCATCCTGAAGAACCTCGACCAGCGTGGCTGGCACTTCGCAACATCAGGCAGGGGGCCGAAGGGCCGACAGATTGCCGCCAATCCCTCTGTGTCACTCACCTTCTATTGGCCGCAGCTCGGACGGCAGGTGCGATTGCGCGGAATGGCGTTTCAGGCCGAGGCGCATGAGCGCCATGCCGATTTCCGTGCACGCGCGCCGGGCGCCAAGGCGATTGCCCTGACCAAGCGGCAGAGCGAGGTTCTGGGTTCGTCGCAGGAGCTCGATGATGCATTGGCACTGCAGCATCGGCGGTTGCGGGACGAGCCCGATCTTGTTTCTGCAAATTGGGCGCTTTTCATCGTCATGCCGCATGAGGTCGAATTCTGGCAGGGCGATTCAGAGCGCCGTCACCATCGCTTGCGATATCGACGTGAAAAGGCGGGCTGGCTGAAGGAGCGGCTCTGGCCTTGATGATTTTCGCTTTGATGGCCGCGGTTGTCCGTTTCTGCTGCTTTCGGCGGAAAGATTAGACAGCCATTGTGACCGCTGAGGATCAGCATCCCTCAGATGCCGAGATCGAGCTGGGGCTGTAAGCTCCCATCGCCGGCTTCTTCGTTCGTCAAAGACGAAAGCGTGATGCCCAGCAGCCGGATTGGCCGCGTGAACGGGTGGACGGTTGCCAGAAGCGCCGACGCGGTATCCAGGACCGCGCCGACACCGGCGACCGGCAGGGAGCTTGTCCGACTGCGTGTCGCCTGGGTAAAGTC
This sequence comes from Martinezella sp. CNPSo 3890, assembly GCF_057784455.1. Taxonomy (NCBI): domain Bacteria; kingdom Pseudomonadati; phylum Pseudomonadota; class Alphaproteobacteria; order Hyphomicrobiales; family Rhizobiaceae; genus Martinezella; species Martinezella sp. CNPSo 3890. The sequence continues at coordinate 17,540 of NZ_JBXSOR010000002.1, forward strand.
CGAATATTTGATCTTCACGGTCACCGTCTTGGCGCTGAAACCGCCTGTTTCGCAGTAGCGCCAAACCTTCTGCGCAAGCGGCCGCAGTTCCGCCGTCGCCAGCTCTAGATCGTCGATATCCTCAACGAATGTGTCTTCTGCGCCTATGGATTTGCGAACCCGGTCCGGCTTTACCTGGCGCTCGTCGATGCCGCGGGCGATACCGTAGAAATAAGGGCCTGCCTTTCCAAAATGCTCCTGCAGGAAGGCGAGCGATTTCGATTTCAGATCTAGTCCGGTTTCGATCCCATATTTGTGCATCCGCTCGGCTGTCGCCGGCCCGACGCCATGGAATTTCTTGACGGGAAGCGTTTCGACGAAGGCCGGGCCATTCCTTGGCGTAATGACTGCCTGGCCGTTCGGCTTGTTGAGGTCGCTTGCCATTTTGGCGAGGAATTTGTTGTAGGAAATGCCGGCCGAAGCATTGAGGCCGGTGACCTGCTTGATCTTGGTCCGGATCTCCAGCGCGATCTCGGTGGCGATTTCCATCCCCTTGTGGTTCTGGGTGACGTCAAGATAGGCCTCGTCGAGCGACAGCGGCTCGATCATCGAAGTATATTCGGCAAAGATCTCGCGGATCTGCTGCGACACCGCCCTGTAGACGTCAAAGCGCGGCGGCACGAAAATCAGGTCCGGACATTTGCGTTTTGCGGTAACCGAAGGCATCGCCGAGTGAACGCCGAAGGCACGGGCCTCGTAGCTTGCGGCCGCCACGACGCCGCGTGCAGCCGACCCGCCGACCGCAAGCGGCTTGCCGCGCAGCTCCGGATTGTCCCGCTGCTCGACCGATGCATAGAATGCATCCATATCGACATGGATGATCTTCCGGACAGGGGTCGAGCTGGTGTCGTTCATGGCGGTCTCGGTCATTACACAGTAGGTTCAGCGCGGTCCGTTATTGCGGAAGCTGAAACAAATGCGGAACATATCATCCTCGATGACGATATCAAACCGGCTCGGTTGTCTTGCTAGGGAGAGGCGAGGAAATTGCCGCAGGCCAGCCATGCCGCAAACGGTACCTTGAGATGCGCGCAAGGCTTCTTATCTCTTGTCCGTCCCCCAATACGGAGCCTTGAGATGGGCCAAATCGCTACCGATGCACTTTCCGACTTGCTTATGGAGATCCTCCCGCCCGAGCGTGACGAGGAATCCCGAGCCGACGGCACCGCGTGTCTGTGCTGCCGCAGGCTGCGGTCGGCGAGGAAGATGGACGAAGACGGCTGCGGCATATGTGACGAATGCCTGGCTCCATGATCGACGGCGCGTCGCAGCTGCTGCCCGCCGAATTGTCGGGCTTCGAACATGCGCTTGCGAAGCTGCCTGACGGCTATTCGGAGGGGCATTTTCAAGGTCGCCCCTGGGGTGTGACGGTCAAGCGATCGGCCGACGGCAAACGGATCTGGCTCTATGGCGAGGAGCTTGGCGGGACCGATGTCGTCAGTTTCAATCTCTATATGCTCTCCGCAGCAAGCCTCACCCTCAAGCCCTGCGAAATGTCCTCGTCGAAGGTCATAGATTTTGTTTTGGGCTTCCTGCCGGCCCCGATGCGGCATCCAGTCTAAGCACGGAGTTGTGTTACGGCCGACAACAGGTCCTTCTGCTTCAGCGGGTGGAGAGCGGCGGCGGAGGCGGCTGCGTGGTTGAGCCGGGACCGAGCGAGCGCTGGACCATCACGGTATCGGCCCAGCGGCCGTAGCGATAGGCAACAGCCGGCAGCAGGCCGACGCGAACGAAGCCGAAGCGTTCGTGCAGGGCGAGCGAAGCGACGTTGTCCGCGTCGATATAGCCGATCATCTGTCGGAAGCCGGCCGCCGCGCAGGCGTCGATCAGTCCGCGCATGAGCAGGCTTCCGACACCCTGGCCGACATGGTCGTGATGCACATAGATCGAATGCTTGACGGTATAGCGATAGGCCGGGCGCTTCCGGAACAGCACCACATAGGCATAGCCGACGACCTTCTCACCCTCGATCGCGACGACATGCGGAAAGCGGCGGTCCTTCAAATTCTTGCGCCGTTCGCGCAGATCGTCCGGCTGCGGCGTGTCGCTATCATCGACCCCGGCTTCGACCCCGCGGTGAATATGACGGCGATAGATAGCCAGCATGGCATCGACGTCGCTCTCCCGGGATGGGCGAACGATGATTGTTTTATCCTGCTTCATGTCCGAACCTGAATTTCCAAGCCTATTCCGCGACAACGTAGGTATAGAGCCGGATTTTGCCGGATGCATCGATCTCGCGATAGAGGCCCTGGATCTCCACCTCGAAGCCGGGGAAGGTGTTGAAGCAGGTTTCGAACATTTTGAGATAGTCGATCATGGGCTTTGCCTGTTCCGTCAGGCGCTCGCCGGGCACGATGGTTGCAATCCCCGGGGGATAGACGACGAAGGGTGTCGTCGCGATGCGGCCGGCAATGGCGTCGATCGGCAGATAGTCGACATCGTTGCGCACCAGGCAGCGCGCGGCATCGTGCGGCGACATGGCGATCGGCGGCAGGTGTTCTGCGGAAAATTGCTTCGTCTGCAGGGCGCTGACATCGGCCTGACGAAAGAAATTGTGCATGTCAGCGCAAAGATCCCGCAGGCGCACGCCCGCATAGCGGCCGGGACGGCGGCGATAGAATTCCGGAATGGCCTCTTCCAGCAGCGCGTTGTCGTCATGAAGCTTTTTAAAGGCGACAAGGCCGCTGATCAGGGTGCCGGCCTTGCTGGCTTCGACACCGGGTGTGAGCAGGAAGAGCAGCGAATTGAGGTCGTTCTTTTCCGCGACGATCCGGTTTTCGCGCAGATATTGCGCAACGATGGGCGCTGGAATGCCGTGGTCCGTATATTTTCCAGTCGCTCGATCAAAGCCGGGGGTAAGCAGGGTGAGCTTGTTCGGGTCCGTCATGGCGAAACCCGGCTCCATGCCGGAAAAGCCGTGCCATGCCGCATCGGGTGTCAGGTGCCAGAAGGCGGGATTGGTGGCGAGTTGATCGGTCGCGACGCTCTCCCAAGGCACATCGTGCACAGCGCCGGGGCTTGCCACATCAGGAATCGCGACCCGATCCGGCACGAAGGGCTCGAAGAACCAGCGGCGTTCGGGACGATGTTCCTTCTCCTCGAATTCGCGCCGTACGGCGCGGATTTTCTTGCGCAGTTCGATGCCGAGGCGGATCGTGTCGTCCCAAAGCACTTCGCCCGAACGGCCCTTCATCATCTGCGCGCCGACGTCGAGCGAGGCAAACAACGGATAGAAGGGCGAGGTCGAGGCGTGCTGCATGAAGCTTTCGTTGAAGCGACGGTGTTCCACGCGGCGTTTCTGGCCGGTGATGTGCCTATCCTTCATGTGGATCTGCGAGGCCTGCGAAAAGCTTGCGAGTTGCTTGTGGGTCGACTGCGTGGCGATGATCCCGGGTGCATCGGGGCCGAGGTCCGAAAGGCCCATGGCAAAGCGCCCGGCATAAAGCGGGTGAAACTTCATGAAGCCCGCCCATGCCTCGTCGAAAAGGATGTAGTCGCACAGATGTCCGATGCGCTTGAGGATCATCTCGGCATTGTGGATGGTGCCGTCATAGGTGCATTGCTCCACGACCGCGACGCGGAACGGACGCGGCTTCTTGTAGGCTTCCGGATCTTTTACCAGCGGATGGGTGCGAATGCGCTCGCGCAGCGCGTCCTCGTCCATGGTGGCGAAATCCATCGGACCGATCAGGCCATAGAGATTGCGTCTGGTCGGCAGGTAGATCGGAATGCCGCCCGAGATCATTAGCGCGCCGTGATGGGCGGCCTTGTGGTTGTTGCGATCGAACAGCACGAGATCGCCGTCGGTGACGAGGGCCGAGAGCGCGACCTTGTTGGACGTGGAGGTGCCGTTCAGCACGAAATAGGTCTTTTCGGCGCCGAAGATCTTGGCCGCCTCCTTCTGCGCGGCGAGAGCCGGTCCCTCGTGGGTCAGAAGGTCGCCGAGATCGAGCACGGAGTTGTCGAGGTCGTCGCGGAACACCGCTTCGCCGAGATGCTCCATGAAGACCCGGCCGATGGGGCTGCGGCTGTAGAAGATGCCGCCATTGTGCCCGGGGCAGGTCCAGAGATGATTGCCCTCTTCGGCATAATCGACGAGCGCGCCGAAGAACGGCGTCTTCAGCGTCTCGGCATATTGCTTCAGCCGGCTGATGAGGCTTTTCGCGATGAAGGCGGGCGTTTCCTCGGAGAGGAAGACGTAGCCGTCGATGAAATCGAGGACTTCGACCGGCACATCCTCGAAGCGCTTGCGGCGGATCAGGAGGATGATCGGGAATTCCAGGCCGCGCCGGCGCATGAGGTTGATGAGGGCGGCCGTCTTGCCTTCGAGGCCCTTCTTGCCCCAGTCCACCAGCATGCAGCCGATGGCCGCGTCGGTCTGCACGGCGATCTCGGCATCTTCGAGATTGCGCGCGCGCACCACCTCGAAACCTGAGCGTTCGATCTCCTCGACGATCTGATTATAGCGGGCGCCTTCCAGGTCCTCATTGTCGAAGGTTGGCGTTGCGAACAGAAAGTTGAAACGTCTGAAATAATCCATGTCGATACCCGCTCTTGATCTGGGATGAGGTGTCGGCGCATTTCATGACATGGATGTGACAGAATAGAGGACGTCCCAAACCGTATTGATGGCCACCGCCGGTCACGTCGCCAGCCCGCCGTTTCATGCCGGATCGCGGGTGCACAACTTATGGATTTGTGGCCGCTCAGTGAGCGGCCACGGTCCAGAAATAATAGGCAAGCGGGATGGCGAGAAGATACATGCCGATAGACACCTGCCTTGCTTCTCCCGATAAGACCTTGACGATGACGTAGAACAGCAGTCCTCCGGCGATGCCGGTTCCAAAGCTGTTGGAGACCAGGGTCAGAAGGACCATCATCAGGGCAGAGAGACCGTCGGAGAAATTCTCCAGGTCGACACGCTTCAGCGCGCTGAACATCGACATGCCGACGAGGATCAGGGCGGGTGCCGTGGCGGCTGCCGGGATCATCAGCGCGATCGGCGTAAAAAGCAAAGTGAGCGCGAAAAGGGCTGCGGTTGCAAGTGAAGCAAAACCGGTGCGTCCGCCGGCTTCCGCGCCTGTCGCGCTCTCGACCAGCGCCGTGGCGGAGGGAATGCCGAGCAGCGGACTGATCGTGGCGGCAATCGAATCGACGAGGAACGGCTTGCCCAGGTCCGCCATGTTGCCTTCCTCATCGACCAGGCCGGCCTTGGCGCCAACGGCGAGCGTCGTGCCCAGGGTCGAGAAGAATTCGGATGCGAAGAAGGCGAAGAGATAGGGGAAATATTCGATCTTCAGCGCACCAAGGAAATCGAGCTGAAGGCCGATCTCAGAGATGCTGTGCGGCGCTCCGAAGAATGCGGCGGGCACCTTGGTCACGCCGAGCGGAATGCCGAGCAGCGTGCTGCCCAGGATCGCCCAGAGGATCGGCCCCGGCACTTTGCGCCCGCGCAGGAAGACGGCGAGGAAGATGCCGAAGACGGCAATGATCGCCTGTCCCGAGTTGAACGAACCGAGCATGAGCGCGTGGCTCTTGGCGTTGACATCGACGAGACCTGCATTCTTGAAGCCGAGAAGCGCGATGAACAATCCGATCGCCGCACCCAGTCCGAGCTTGATCTGGGCCGGAACCATGCGGGCAATGACCTGGCGTACACCGAGGACGGTCAGCAGAACGAAGACGACACTCGACCAGAAGGAGATGGCAAGGCCAGTCTGCCAGGGAATATGCTCCACGGCTGCCATCGTCGGCCCCACCAGAACCGAGCCGCCGATGCCCGGCCCCACCACGAAGGGCATATTGGCATAAAGCGCCATGAACAGGGTCGCGCCGATGATGACGAGAATGGTTGCCGTCGTTGCGGCGGCGCGGTCGATGCCACCGGCGGAAAGCAGGGAAGGGATCACGACGAGGAGATAGGCCGCTGCCAGGAAGGACGTCATCCCGGCAATGATTTCCGTCTTCGTATTGGTCTTACGCTCGCCCATGCGAAAATAGGTCTTCCACCGCGGCTCTGACGTATCACCCGGCTGCCCGACATTCGTAGTTGAGGTCATTGTCTATATCTCCTAAGTCGGCAGATGCCGCCGTTTGGCTGGTGACCTCAATTTTGGCTTGAAGCCAGAAGCGGTCTGATGTCCTGGGTGGTTCCGTCGGTCAGCCCGAGATCGGTGACGTGCGGGCCGGGGTTACAGGCAAGGCTTGCTCCGACGACCGCCTTGAAGGTGCGAATGGGTGGCATCCAGTCGGCGATTGCATCGGCTGCGGCACGCAGCCTGGCGAAGTCGACGGCCACGTCCTTTGCGGGTGCATCCGACAGCAAGCCGCAGACGGGCAGGGCGAGCAGGGCTGTGACCTTGCCGCCGGCCGCCGTTGCCATGCCGCCGCCCGCTTCGATGACGGCATTGGCCGCCGCCGCCATATCCGCGGGGTTCCGGCCGAAGACGGTGAGGTTATGACTGTCATGCGATATCGTCGTCGCAAGCGCGCCGCTCCAGTGACCCCAGTCTTCGAGAATGCCGATGACGGGTGTCGACTCTTTTCTTCCGTGGCGGTGAATAACAGCCATCAGCAGCATATTGTCAGGCACAACGAGCTTGTCATTTTCGACTTTGACGGTTGCCTCTCCCCATTTCGTGAATCGCGGGCTGACAATCGTGTTGACGCGAGCATCAGTCATGCCCGGCAGCTCGATCTCGAAATCGGTAGCAGAAAGCCTTCCGACCTCCACAGTGTCGCGATAGGCCTCCGAGGGCGTGCACTCGCTGGCTCCAATGAGGCCGCCGCTTCTTGCGACCTCACGTCCAGATGCGAAGACGAGGTCGACCGCGATCTTTTCGAGATCGGAGAGGATGACGATGTCGGCGCGGCGGCCGGGTGCCACCAATCCCAGATCATAGCGGTCCAGCCACATGGCGGCGTTGAGCGTGGCGGCGCGGATGGCATCGACCGGCTTCATTCCATAGCCGATCAGACGCCTGAGAACGGACGACATTGCTCCCTCATTCACGAGGTCGTCGGGAAAAACGTCATCGGTGCAGATCGTCAGCGTTTGCGGCAGATGCGGCAGCTTTTTCAGCATGTCGACGACGCCGGGCAGAACATAGTCATGGGAGCCGCGCAACTCGATGGTAAGGCCCGCCCGCAATTTCGCCAGCAAGTCCTCGGCCGAGGTGAGCTCGTGATCGGATTGAATCCCCGCGGAGGCAAAGGCCTGCAATTCCGCACCTTCCAGTCCGCGGGCATGGCCGCAGACGCGCTTGCCGCTCGCAAGTCCGGCCTCAAGGATGCCGCGCATCGGCTCGCTGCGCTCAAGGACCCCTCGCATGTTCATCACTTCGGCGACACCGGAAATCTCCGGCCAGCTGAGCATGGTTGTCATTTCGCCTGAGCGGAATTCCGCACCGGCAAGCTCAAGGCCGGGTGCCGAGGGGACGCAGGATGGCGCCAGGGTCAGGAAGCGCAGCGGCAATTGCCGTGTTTCTTCGAGCGCCCACCGAATACCGTCGAGGCCAGCGACGTTGCCGATTTCATGCGGGTCCCAGCAGACCGTCGTCGTGCCCTGGGGAACAACCGTTTCGGCGTATCGCCTTGGCGTCACCATCGAGCTTTCGACGTGCATATGCGTGTCGATAAATCCGGGCGCGATGAAGCGTCCTAAAGCGTCGATGGTCTGCTTGGCGTCCTTCCTTGTCCCCAAGGCATGGACGCTTGCGATCAAGGGGCCGACAAGGCCGATATCGGCCGGCCTCATTTCCGAGGTCGCGACATCGACGAGCGTTCCGCCGGCAATCAGCACATCGAACGGCTCAAGGCCCAATGCCGCCCGGACGGCGCGGTCGCGCAGCTCGGATGAATGGAGGTCGTGGGGTTCATTCGGCATGTCTGCCTCCCTTGGCAAAGGCGGACGGGCGCGCGGTGGATTGCCGCAAGACGAGTTCCGTCGGGAATATTCCGCTGATGTCGATTTCTCCGGCGACGAAGGCGAGGGCATGGTTTGCCACGGCTTCCAGATCCTGCCGGACGGTCGTGAGTGGTGGAGAGACGATTTGAGCCCACATCAGATCATCAAAGCCGGTGAGCGATATGTCTTCCGGAATGCTGAAGCCCCTGTCCTTGACGGTTATGGCAAAGCCGACGGCGAGCGCATCATAGGCGGCGGCACAGGCCGTAAAATGCCGCAGATCGAGCTCGCGGCCGAGAGCGCTGCCGGCCTCGAACGTCGCATCGCTGTGTCGCAATGCGGGTTCGACGCCGGCCTGGCGGAAGACTTCGCGCATTCCTTCGACGCGCTCGCGCGCTACCAGCGAATTTTCCGGGCCGGCGAGGATAAGGATGCTGTCATGACCAAGCTCGACCAAGTGGCGTGCGATCAGGCGCCCGCCTTGACGATGATGGCTGGCAGCGATGTTGCCGACCGTGGCGGCGCTGTCGATGACGGCGACCGGCACCGGGACATCCGTGGGTGCAATGGTCGTGCCGCGCGTCGGTATCACGATCAGTGCATCGACGCCGCGGGCGATCATGGTCCTGATTTCGAATTCCTGCTGCTGCGGGTCGCCCTGACTATCGCCGATGAGAACGGCAAGACCGCGCCGCTTGGCGGCTCGCTCGATGGCCTGGGCAAAAGCGGGAAACAAGGGTTGGCCGATATTCGGAACCAGCAGGCCGACCGTATTGCTCTTGCCGGTGCGCAGAGCGCGGGCCGCATGGTCAGGCACATAGCCGAGCCTGTCCGCTTCCAGGCGAATCTGCTCCGCAAGGGCTGATGACACCCGGCCCGTACCGCGCAGGGCATTCGAGACCGTTGCCGTGGAGACACCCAGCTTGGTTGCGATTTCCCGAATCGAGGTAGGGCGTGTCTGACTCTCCAAGAGCGCGCTCCGGTTTCCTTGATTAATCGTTTAATCAACACGGCGCGCTTTTGCAAGAGCGTCTTTAACTGCGCGGGGATGAAACGCGGTTTCGCCGATGGTGGCGCCTGTTGGTGATGACGAAGGACCTTCCGGTCGACCGGCTTGCTGTATCAGACGGCAACCAGATGGCCGGAAGAGACGGTTCGATACGCGCGCGGCTTGACCAGATAATCGACGGGCCGGATGGGGCTTTTCAACTCCTCACTGGCTGCCATGCGTTTTTCGCGTCGGCGATCGGGGTCCGGCACAGGAACGGCTGCCATCAGCTTCTTCGTGTAGTCGTGCTGCGGATTGCCGAAAACGGCCGCGCGCGGGCCGATCTCGACGATTTCGCCGAGATACATGACGGCGACGCGATGGCTGACGCGCTCGACCACGGCCATGTCGTGGGAGATGAACAGGAAGGAAAGGTCGAGGCTCTGCTGCAGGTCGAGCATCAGGTTGATGACCTGCGCCTTGATCGATACATCGAGCGCGGACACGCTTTCGTCGGCGACGATCACCTTCGGCTGCAGTGCCAGGGCGCGGGCGATGCAGATGCGCTGGCGCTGGCCGCCGGAGAATTCGTGCGGATAGCGGCTTGCCATGTCAGGGGTCAGGCCCACCTTACGCAGCATATCGGCGACGATCTCTTTCGCTTCCCGTGCTGTTCCCATCTTGTGCTCGAGAAAGGGTTCGGCGATCGCCTGGCCGACCGTCATGCGCGGATTTAGGGAGGCAAAGGGATCCTGGAAGATCATCTGTACCGATTTACGCATCTCGCGCATGTCACGTTTGCCAAGCGAGAGCACGTCGCGGCCATCGACGATGACGGAACCGGATTGCGGTTCGATCAGCCGCATGATGGCGCGTCCGGTGGTCGACTTGCCGCAACCGGATTCGCCGACAAGCGACAATGTTTCGCCGGCAAAGAGATCGAACGAGACGTTTTCCACCGCATGCACCCGGCCTTTGAGCTTTCCGAAGAGGCCCGAATGAATGTCGAAGCGCTTGGTGAGGTTTTTGACCTGCAGCACCGGTTTTTCCTTTGCGACCGTATCGGGCACTTCGGCTGGCGTGTCGGATTCTCCCGTCGCAGTATTGACGACGGGGAAGCGCAGCGGTCGTTCATAGGATTGCATCGAACCGAGCACCGGCACGGCCGACAGCAGCGCGCGGGTATAGGGATGCTGGCCGCGATGGAAGATGTCGGCCGTCGCGCCCGTCTCCACCTGCTCGCCGCGATACATGACGACCGTGCGGTCGGCGATTTCCGCCACCACACCCATGTCATGCGTGATGAACAGGACGGAAGTTCCTTCCTCGTCCTGCAGCATCTTGATGAGGTCGAGGATCTGGCCCTGGATCGTGACGTCGAGAGCGGTGGTCGGCTCGTCGGCGATCAGCAGCCTCGGCTTCGAGGCGAGCGCCATGGCGATCATGACGCGCTGGCGCATGCCGCCGGAAAAGCGGTGCGGATATTCGTCGAAGCGCGAGGCGGCCGAGGGAATGCGGACCTTTTCGAGCAGCCGGATCGTCTCGGCCTTGGCGTCCGCAGCCGACATGTCCCTGTGGCAGAGCAAGGCCTCTGAGATCTGGTCACCGATGGTGAAGAGCGGATTGAGCGACGTCATCGGCTCCTGGAAGATCATCGACACGTCGTTGCCGCGCACCTTGCGCATCTCATGTTCGGGAAGAGAAAGCAGGTCGCGGCCGCCAAGCAGGATCTTGCCTTCGATGCGGCTTGAATCGCTCTGCAGCAGTCGCATGATCGAGAGCGAGGTGACGCTCTTGCCCGAGCCGCTCTCGCCGACGATCGCCACCGTCTCGCCCGGCGCGACCGAGAAGGAAACATTGCGCACGACGGGTTTCCATGCACCGTCCACCAGGAATGAGGTGGTGAGGTTTTCGACGGAGAGGATGGGTTCGGGGGCCTTTGCCTGCGACGTGCTCATGCTTGTTCCCTTCTTGCGATCCCTGCCACAGCTCAGTCCGGCCAGTTCAGCACGCCGTCGAAGCGATGCCGGCTGCGGTTCTCGATCGGTGTCGCGATGATCTCGTTGGAGGCGCGCGCCTTGTCGAGTTCCTCGGCAAGCCGGGTCGCGACAATGGCCTCCTGGCCGGGATGCAGGTTGCATGGATCGAGATAGAAATAGTGATGCTCCACCTCATGGTCGCGGACGATTACCGGCGGGTTGCCGCGGGCAAGCGCTGCCGCAAGATCCCAGGCGCTGATATGCGCCTCCGGCGCAGAGATGATGACCCGCATGCGGTCGAGCGGGTTGTTGGTAGGATCGGGCTCGATCAGGGCGGTGACGCCGGGGCGGCCGTCGAGAGTTCGCTTCCACAGGTTCAGATAGCCCGTCTCGCGTTCGCGGATGCCGGCATGGTCGCGCTTTTCCCAGGCTTCCAGTGCCGCCATCACGCCATAGATGCTTTCCTTGCCGACCTTCATGCCGCGGCCGATGCCCATGTTCTGCAGGAAGGCGTTGCGCACCAGCTCCTTCTTGCCGGCGACGATGCCGGAGGTGGGGCCGCCGAGGAACTTATGGCCGGAATAGAGCACGATGTCGGCGCCCTGCGCCAGGAAGAGCCTGAGGTCGTACTCCGAAGCGGCATCGACGATGACGGGCACGCCCTTGGCGTGCGCGATCTCGACGAACTCGGTCAGGTGCAGCAAGCCGTAATCGACCACATGATGGGATACGACATAGACGGCTGCCGCCGTCTTCTCGCTTATGGCATTTTCCATGTGAAAGCGGTGTGTCGAGGTCGCTTGACCGATCAGAACGACCTTGCCGCCGGCAAGGCGGATCGCCTGATCGACGGGGGCGCCATAGCTCACCACATGGCCCATCTGCACGATGACTTCGTTCTTGTCCGGTGCGGCATCGGGTAGCTTCTCTATGGCGAGCAGGTTGTTGCCGGTGATGGCGCCTGCGACGGCGAGGCTGATGCCGGAGGAGCAGGATGCCGTCACGAAGCCCGCCTCGCCGCCCGTCAGCCGGGCGATAACGGCGCTGGCCTTGCGCTGGAGGTCGTTGATCTCGACGAATTGCGGCAGGATCGCCGTCATAGCCGCAATGGCTTCAGGCACGACGATCGATGCGCCGAGGCTCGTCATGGTACCTGATACGTTGATGACGGGCCTCAGGCCGATCTTGCTACGGATATCATCGGACATTCTATCTCTCCAAAGTGACGACTGCCGATTGTCATCGACAGCTATGCCATAGTAATGTAATAGCTTCTCGAAATCTCACGAGGAGCGTTGACTTGGACGCCAAGACCCTACCCGCCGCACCCCCTGAAGACGCCGATTCCATCCGGGAAGGGGAAACCAAAGGCGCGCGCCGTTCGCGCGTCAGCGGCATCGACCGCGCGCTGCAGGTCATTGATTATCTGTATGAAACCGGCGCGCCGGCTGGCGCCTACGCGATCGCCAAGGCGATCAAGGCACCGCTTTCGACCGTCTATGTGATCATCGACGATCTGGTCGAAAAGAACATGCTTGGCCGCAATGGCGACGGTTCCGTCTGGCTCGGCGCCCGTCTTTACCACTACGGTCTCGCCTATGCCCGGTCGCTCGATTTCATGAGCATCGCCACCCGCGAAATGCACGATCTTTGCCGGCAGGCGAGCGAGACGGTGCAAGTCTGCGGCCGCGACGGCGATTCCATGCTGGTGCTGGCGATGGCGGACGGGCCGAGCCATTTTCAGGTCGCCTCTCGCGTCGGAACGCGCGTGCCGCTCAACTGGACTGCCTCGGGTCGGCTGCTGGTGGGGCATTTGCCGGAAGGCGAAAGGATCGAGCTTTTCAAGCGCTGTGCCCGCACCTCGCCGACCGGTCGGGCCGAGGTCGATGCCGCCGTGCTTTCCGAGGCCGCGGGCAAGGCCTTTAAGGAGCGCTTGTCGATCCAGGTGGCGGAGTCCGATTATGCGGTTGCCTGCATCGCATCGCCGGTCGTGGACCGGGATGGTCAATGTGTCGCGACCATTTCGATCGTGCTTCCCGAACAGAAAGCCGTGTCCGACGGCAGCCATTATGGCGAACAGGTGCGCGCGGCCGCCGAGCGAATCGAAAAGCTGATGGGCTGGCGCAACCACTGAATTCGTCCTCCTTGAAGCAATTCCAGCAAAAGCGCGACGCGGCTTTGCGTCCGGAATTGCGTAAAAACTAATCGTTAAGTGATACGATCGCTTCGATTTCGACCGTGATGTTGCCGGGAAGCGAGCCGAAGCCGACGGCCGAACGGGCATGTTGGCCCGCTTCGCCGAAGACTTCGATGAAGAGGTCCGAGCAGCCGTTGATGACGCTCGGATGATCCTCGAAATGCGGCACGGCATTGACCATGCCGAGCAGCTTGACCACTCGCTTCACCCGGGAGAGATCGCCGAGCGCGCCGTGCATGACAGCAAGCAGGTTGATGCCAGTTAGCCGCGCATGCTGGTAGGCCCGGTCGACGCCCACGTCACCACCGACCTTGCCGGAATGGAGGTGGCCGTCTGCTTCCCGCGGCCCTTGACCTGAAAGATAGAGCACATTGCCTTCGCGGACATGGGTCACGAAATTAGCGATCGGCGGTGGCGGCGGCGGCAGCGCGATGCCGAGCGCAGCCAGTCGCTGGTAGGGTGTTTGCGCTGCTGAAGCGGCCTGTGTTGGGGACGTGTTCACGTATGCTCCTGCCATTCGATCTTAATGTTTCGACTACCGCCACGAATAGCCGTGGCTATGACGGACGAGCTTACGGGCGCGGGGCACGTAGCGGCTGGCGGCGATCGCCTCCGCGCCGATGACAGCGTAGCGCGGCTCAAACAGCTTCCGCAGGCGTGAAACGTCGCCGTTTGAATCCGTCGCCTCTAGATCCGCATCCACGAGGTCGAAGATGGTGAAATCGGCGCGCTCGCCGACCGACAGCCGGTTTTCCATCGAAAGCTTGATGACCGAGGCTGGCGCATGGGTGACGGCGTCGACCACCTTGTCGAATGGCATGCCGACCGAGAGCAGCTTGGACATGGTGGTCGCCAGATCCCAGACCGGGAAGTTCATGGAATGGTCGTGCAGGTCGGTCGAGATCGAGTAGGGCAGCAGGCCGCGCTTGATCGCCGCTTCCGCAACCTTGAACGAGAAGGAGGCGCCTCCATGGCCGATATCGAGCCGGATGCCTTCGCCGGCGCAGCGCTCGGCGAGATTGTAGAGGTCCTCGTCCTCCATGATGCTCGATCCGGCCTTGCCGTTGAAGCAGTGGGTGACGACATCGCCCGGTCCGAGAATTTCGAGCACTTCGTCATAGAGCGCGGGCGGCTCGCCCACATGCACCATCATCGGCACCTTCAGGATCTTGGCGATCTTCTTGCCGAGCTTGACGGGTGTGACCCCCCAGGAGCCGGTGATGACGTGGCTGGCACGCACTTTGATGCCGACGATATGCTCGCTGTTCTCGGCATAGCATTCGAGGATGCGGTCGAGGTCGATATCCTTGATATCACGCAATTCGGGGACGCGATTGCAAGCAACGAGGCCGATCGAACCGAGATTGAGGAAGGCCTTGATGCGTTCTCTGGATGGTTCGATGATATATTCGCGGAAACCATGAAAATTGGCTTCGCCGGCCGAGCCCGCATCGACCAGCGTCGTGACGCCGCGCTCGGCGCCGCATTCGGATGGGCGGATCGAGATGTCGGTGCCGCCATGCCAGATGTGGACGTGCAGATCGATCCAGCCGGGAGAAATCCAGGCGCTCTTGCCGTCGATGCGCTCGATATCGCCGGGAGCGGCAAGCTGTGGACCGAAAGCGGTGATCTTGCCGTCGGCGCCGACGAGGATGTCGATGACGCCGGCGGCGGTATCGCCACCGAAAGCCATGGGCTTCACATTGGTGAGGAGGAGCGGCTTGCCCGCTTTTTCACCGGTCATTTACAAGTCCTTTCGAAGTCTTGGATCGAGCATGTCCCGCAGGCCGTCGCCGACCATCTGCAGCGAGAGCACGGAGAAAATGATGGCAAAGCCGGGGAAATAGGTCATCCAGTCGGCCTGGCCGATATATTGACGGCCGGCGGCGATCATGGTTCCCCAGGTTGGAATTTCGGGACTGACGCCGAGGCCGAGAAACGAAAGCCCGGCTTCGGCGAGCATGGCGCTGGCGAAGAGAAACGAACCCTGCACCAGGATCGGCGACAGGAGGTTTCTAAGCACGTGCCGCGTCATAATGTGGAATGTCGAGATGCCGAGAGCCCTGGCCGCCTCCACATAAGGAAGTTCGCGGATGACAAGCGTTGAGGCGCGGACGATGCGGGCCAGCCGCGGCGAATAGACGATCGATAGCGCGACAATGACCGTCGTCAGCGACGGGCCGAGGGCGGCGACAAGCGCGATGGCAAGCAGGATATCCGGAAACGCCATCATCGCATCGATCAGGCGGGCGATTGGGGTATCCAGTTTCTGGAAAAAGCCGGCGAGCAAGCCGAGAGTGACGCCGATCGCCGCCGATAGCGCCACGACGGCGGCTCCGACGAGCAGCGATAGCCGTCCTGCATAGATGGTGCGGGAGAAGATATCTCGGCCGAACTCGTCGGTGCCGAACCAGTAAACCCCGCTTGGCGGCTTCAGTCTGTTGACGATCGAGAGTTTCGAAGGCGAATAGGGCGCGATCCATGGGGCGAGGACGGCAAGAAAGACGAAGATTGCCAGCACGATGAGACCGGCGGCGACGGTCTTGCGCTTCAGAAGCCGGCGAAGGAATTTGCTTCGCTCGCTCTGCGCCCGTTTTGGTGTATCGGTTGCGATATCGGCCATCAGTAGCGCACCCTCGGATCAACCAGCAGGTAGAGCATGTCGATCGCAAAATTGATCAGGACGTAGAGGCCTGCGATGACGAGCAAGGCCCCCTGGATCACCGGATAATCGCGGCGCAGCACCGCCGAGACGACGAGGCTTCCGACACCCGGCAGGCCGAAGACGGTCTCGGTGACGACAGCGCCGGAAATCAGCACGGCCGCTGTCAGCCCCAGAACCGTCAGGATTGGTATGAGTGCGTTCTTCAGCGCATGTTTGAGGACGACGCGGCGTTCGATCAGCCCTTTGGCGCGGGCGGTGCGGATATAGTCGTCTCCAAGCACGTCGAGCATCGATGCGCGGGTGAAGCGCAGGATCAGCGCCGAGGAGACAAGACCGAGTGCGACGGCCGGCAATGTCAGATGATACATGCGATCAAGGAAGCTCGTGCCCGGTCCGCCATAGCCGGAAACAGGAAACATCCCCAGGCGAACCGCGAAGATCTGCATCAGGATAAGGCCAAGCCAGAAGCTTGGAATGCTTGCCGCCAGCATGCCGAGCGCCATTGAAGCCTGATCGACGAGCGATCCTCGCCGATAGGCGGCATAGATGCCGATCGGCAACGCAATCACGCCGGCAATCAGGAGTGAGAACAGGGTCAGGAAAAAGGTCGGCTCGGCACGCTCGAGAAGCGCCGAGGAAACCGGGATATTCAGGAAGATCGATTGGCCCAGGTCGCCCTTGAGCAATTGCCCGACATAGAACAGGTATTGGACGAATATGGATTGGTCGAGGCCCAGCCGGGTCCGCAGTTCGGCAATATCCTGCGCGGTCGCATCCGGGCCGAGCATGACGGCGGCCGGATCGCCGGGAGTCACGCGCACGATCACGAAAACGATGGTGACGACAAGAAACATCACGACGATCATGCCTGCAAGACGCTGAAGGATGTAGCGTATCATTGGGTCGGTTCCCCGGAGTGGTTCCGCTTTCTTCGAGTCGCGGAACCACTCTATTTCTTTGTTCTCTCGCAACTGCGGACGGAAAACCGCCACGCACTTTTCCTGGAATAGCTCCAGGGTCCGAGAACGGACTAGATTGGGAACGGGCGCCGGCCGTAACCGGTGCCCGAGCACCTTGGGAGGCTTATTTCTTGATCGATGCGTTCCAGAAGTAGGGCCACGGCGCGGGCTCGACGCCTTGAAGCTTCGTGGAGATCGCCGCAACGGCGTTGAAATCGCCGATCTTCATCATGGGAGCTTCGTCATAGATGGTTTTTTGAACGTTCGCCCAAAGCGAGATGCGCTTCTTGGGATCGACCTCCGTGTTGAAGGCGTCGATGGCAGCCTTGCTTGTCGGCGTGGTCCACCAGCCGGGCGAGCTCGGCGACAGCGTGCCGATCAGCGCCGGTTCCGGAAGGAAGGGACTGTGACTGATGTAGATGTCCCACAGCGCCTTGTCGGCACGGCGTTGGGTCAGCGTCGCCCAGTCGACCACCTGAAGGTCCACCGTGAAGCCCGCCTGTTTCAGATATTCGGCTGCGACCTGTGCCATCTTGTAATGGAACTCGTACTGGCGGCTGGTCAGGATACGGATCGGTTCGCCCTTATAACCGGCCGCCTTGGCGGCTGTGGCCGCGCCTTCCGGATCGGCGACATTGTAATTCCCTTTGACGCCGGCATCCGTGCTCCAGGTAAAGGGGGCAGGGTACATGTTGCCGTCGACCGTATAGAAATTCGTGCTGCCGAAGGCTGCCGCCAGCATGTCCTCCATGCTGAGTGCCTGTCGGATCGCCTTGCGGATCGCGACATTCTTCGTGATGCCGTCGGCGGTGTTGAAGACGAAAACCGGATAGCCGAACGGTTTGAGGAGCAGCGGCTGGGTCGCCGAAGCGGATTTCAGCTTGTCGAAGGATTCGACTGGAAGACTGTCGATATAGTCATACTGGCCGGAAATGGCCGCTTCGACGCGGGTGTTGGCATCGGGCACCGGAACGAAGCGGATTTCGTCGAGATATTGATGCCGGGCGCCGCCGTAACCATTGCTTTCGCCATCGCGTGGCTTGTAGCCGTCGAAACGCACCAGCTGAATATATTGGTCGGGCTTGCGCTCCTTCAGCATATAGGGACCGGTGCCGATGAAGTCGGTCATCGTGTCCGCCTGCTTGCTGGCTGGAATGATGATGGCGGCGGAGTTGTTGAAGGCAAGCAGCGAGGTGAGGGGGGCGTAGGGCTGCTTCAGCTTAATGACGACGGTCGCCGGATCCTGGGCGGTAATGGATTCGATGAAGCCGCCCGCCTGTTTGCCGCGCGACGCCAGCTTGGTCCAGCGGTTGAGCGAGGCGACCACATCGTTGGAGGTCATGACGCTGCCGTCATGGAACTTGATGCCGGTCCTGAGCTTGATCGTGTAGGTTTCGCCGTCAGCGCTGATCTCGGGCATGCTCTCCGCAAGCAGTGGCGTGACGTTCCAGCCCTTGTCGAAGGTGTAGAGCGTTTCGAAGATATGTTGGGTGACAATACCGACGAGATCGGCGGTGGAGGTCATGGGATCGAGCGTTGGCGGCTCCCCGATCGTCGCGACATTGATGACGCCACCTTTTTCCTGAGCCATCAGCAGCGAGGGCGCCGCAACCAAAGCAGCCGCAATCAGGAATCCGAGTCCTAACTTCATCGATACACTCCCAATTATGTTCCACAATTATGTTATATAGAATTTTATAACAGAATACAGGACGAGTGGAGGCTGTCAATGGCAGTAAAACCTGGGCGTATTGGCTTGAATGCGCATAGGTTCCGTCTTGCCGAAACATTTTGGCGGGAGCAGATTGCAGCGACAGAGGAGATAGTGCATGGCGCCTTACGATGCTTCCGGCCCCAGCGTGAACGGTATCGAACCTCGCTGGACGTCCAGTGCAAAGAGCGGAGTTGGCACAGCCCTTTCGCCAGCCTGCCGCATCTGGTTCACTCTCAGCCACGGCATCCTCAACGAAATCTATTATCCCCGCGTCGACAGTGCTTGCACCCGCGACATCGGATTGATCGTCACAGGTCCTGAAGGTTATTTTTCGGAGGAAAAGCGCGATACGGAGAGCGTCGTCACCACGGTCGAGGATGGCGTTCCGGCCTATCGGTTGATCAACACGGCGATCGACGGCCGTTATCGGATCATCAAGCGCATCATCGTCGATCCCATGCGCAGCAGCTTGCTACAGCAGATATCATTCGAGCCGCTGGAAGGCACGATCCGCGATTATCGTCTCTATCTGCTGGCCGCTCCACATCTGGTCAATGCCGGTTACGGCAATACGGGCTGGGTGGAGGACTACAAGGGCACACCGATGCTTTTTGCGACGGGCACGGGCGGTGTCTCGATGGCTCTTGCCGTCAGCGGTGGTTGGCGGACGGCATCCGCTGGCTATGTCGGTATTTCCGACGGATGGCAGCAATTGCAGAAAGAGGCCCGATTGGACCCGGCCTTTACGCGTGCCGCCGATGGCAACGTCGCGCTGACCGGTGAGATCGATCTGATCGGCGGCAGCGACACCATCACCCTATCGCTCGGTTTTGGAAGTCACGCCAAGGAAGCCGGCTACAATGCCCTTGCCAGCTTGCAAGCCGGCTATGACAACGCCGAGCGCAGCTATGTTGCCGATTGGCGGACATGGCAAGACGGATTGCTGGCTTTGGACGAACCGAGAGCGCCGCCGCCCGAAGTCAATCGTTATCGGATCTCGACAGCCGTGCTGGCGACGCATCGGCCTCTTTCTTTCGAAGGACCGGCTGTTGCATCTCTTTCCATTCCATGGGGCTTTGCCAAGGGCGACGAAGACCTCGGCGGCTATCATCTGGTATGGCCGCGTGATCTGGTCGAGACGGCCGGTGGCTTTCTGGCTGCGGGCGCCGCGCAGGATGCGCTGCGCATTCTGGCCTATCTGCGCGTTATCCAGGAAGAGGATGGACATTGGCCGCAGAACTGCTGGCTGGACGGAGAGCCCTATTGGACCGGGATACAGATGGACGAGTGCGCCTTTCCGATCCTGCTCGCCGATGCCCTGCGTCGCGAGGGAGTCCTCACTGGCGATCTGTTACTGTCTTACGTGCCGATGGTCGAAAGCGCGGCACGCTACGTCGTCGTCAACGGTCCCGTTACCGGCGAGGACCGTTGGGAAGAGGATGGCGGCTTTTCTCCCTTCACTTTGGCGGTCGAGATCGCCGCCCTGCTTGCGGCAGCCGATATTCTGGAAATTGCCGGTCAAACGCACAATGCGGATTATCTGCGGCAGACCGCCGACGCCTGGAACGACCAGATCGAGCGCTGGACCTATGTCAGCAGCGATGCGGAGAGCGCTGCTCTCGGGATCAAGGGTTATTATGTCCGTATCGCGCCGCCTGAGATCGCCGACGGAAGCTCGCCCGCCGACGGTTTCGTGCCGATCAAGAACAGGCCGCCCGCTGAATCCTTCTTGCCGACCGCCCGCGTCGTCAGTCCCGATGCTTTGGCGCTGGTGCGCTTCGGATTGCGGGCCGCCGACGATCCTCGCATCCTCGACACCGTCAGGGTGATTGATTCCCAGCTCAAATGCGACCTGCCGCAAGGGCCGCTATGGTATCGCTATACCGGCGACGGCTATGGTGAGCATGAAGATGGCGGCCCGTTCGACGGCACGGGCATTGGGCGGCCATGGCCGTTGCTTGCGGGCGAACGCGCCCATTATGAGCTTGCGGCCGGCCGTCCGGACGTGGCTCTTCAGTTGCTCAAGACACTCGAGCAGTCCGCCGGTCAGGGCGGATTGCTCCCGGAACAGGTGTGGGACCAGCCCGATGTGCCGGAGCTGGGGCTTATGCTCGGAAAACCCTCCGGCAGCGCCATGCCGCTCGTCTGGGCTCACGCCGAGCATATCAAACTCCTGCGCTCGCTGAGAGATGGGGCTGTTTTCGACATGCCGCCGCAGGGTGTCGAGCGTTACGTGACCAACAAGGTGACGGCACCCTTCGTGCCGTGGCGTTTCAATAACAAGCTGTCGCAGCTTGCCGTCGGCAAACGCCTGCGGATCGAGGTCATGGCGCGCGCGATCATTCGCTGGAGTTTTGATGGTTGGGTCGGCGCCACCGATACCGAAACGAGCCAGAACGGCTTCGGCATACATGTTGCCGAGCTTTCATGCGAATACCTGCCTGAAGGCGGGTCGGTTGCCTTTACCTTTTACTGGCCTGACACCGATCATTGGGAGGGAGAGGATTTCTCCGTCTCGGTCGTTGAAGCGCCCTAGTAGGATTTGCGCCAGTGCGGATAGAAAGTGGACGAATATGAGTCAGGCATTAGAGAGCCGCAAAACGAACGTAAAACTGAAGAAAGCCGCCGCACCAGCTGCGACAGAAGAGCTTATCGTCTTGGCGATTGATCTCGGCGGTTCGCATGTCAAAATGCGTCTCAGCTCCGGTAGCGACCGCCGGGCAGCCGTCTCGGGGCCTGCAATGTCGGCGAAGCAGATGGTCCAGGCCGTCAAGGACCTGACGAGCGATTGGCGATATGATGTTATCGGCATGGGATACCCAGGCCCGGTTTCGAACAACAGACCCGCCATGGAACCGCACAATCTGGGCAGCGGCTGGCAGGATTTCGACTTTTCCACCGCTTTCGGCAAGCCGGTCAGGCTTGTCAATGACGCCGTGATGCAGGCAATCGGCAACTACAAGGACGGCAATATGCTGTTTCTCGGCCTCGGTACCGGATTGGGTTCGGCGATGATTGCCAATCACGTTTGCCTGCCCATGGAACTCGCCCATCTGCCTTACAAGAAGCGGGGCACGTTCGAAGACTTCATCGGAGAACGGGGCCTTGAAAAATACGGCAAGAAAAAATGGCGGCAGTCGGTCGAGGATATCGTCGAAAGATTGAGGGCGGCCTTGCTGCCGCATGAAATCGTAATTGGTGGTGGCAATGCCGAAAAGCTCAAGGAACTGCCACCCGGCTGCCGTATCGGCGAGAACGAAAATGCGTTTCTCGGAGGATTTCGCCTTTGGAAGGATGCGACTTTGAGCTTCTAGGCTGCATCGGTGTGGTCGAATGGTGTGACATGAGGATCAGGCACAAGTCTGTCGGTCTTTCCTGACAGGAGGATAGCCGGCTTAGCGTCCCTATTTCATCGAGGCTTTCTCGTGCTGAACGATGTCGGCGAATAGCTGCAGCGCGCCACTTGGCTGCTCATCCTTTCGCGCGAGATAAAGGGGAGCCACGAGATTGTCTCCTGGGTCAAGCCTCAGATAGGCGATGCCGCTCGTCTCCAGCCCTGCGATCGATCCTGGAATGATGGAGATTCCGAGACCAGCGGCGACCAGACTGAGCGTCGACAGCAACCGGGGAGCTTCATGACGTATTTTTGGGCTGAAGCCCGCGGCAAGGCAGGCCGCTATGATACTGTCATATAGCCCCGGCCCCGAGGGACGGCGGTAAAGTATGAAAGCTTCGTTTGCGAGCTCCGACAATCGAGCGCGGCGAGGCTTCTCTCCTTTCGCTATCACCAGGGGATGACGATCTGGAAGAGCGACCAGCATCTCTTCATCGAGAATTCGGGAAATTATCAGCCCGCTCGACTGTGCAACGGGAGAGCGCACGAGTGCGACGTCGAGAAGACCGGAATGCAGCATGGCGATCAGATCGGGCGTACTGGCTTCCTCAAGCTTGAGCGCGACATCCGGTGACGCCTCGCCGAGCGAGCGGACGGCCGAGCTGACCAGCGGATGAAAGGCCGCCGAACTGGTAAAGCCGATGGCGAGGCTTCCCTCCTCGCCGCGGGCATTGCGTCTCGTCGCCTCTATCGCAAGATCGACATCGTTGAGGATGGTTCTCGCCCTCTCTA
Organism: Martinezella sp. CNPSo 3890; assembly: GCF_057784455.1. Classification (NCBI taxonomy): domain Bacteria; kingdom Pseudomonadati; phylum Pseudomonadota; class Alphaproteobacteria; order Hyphomicrobiales; family Rhizobiaceae; genus Martinezella; species Martinezella sp. CNPSo 3890. The sequence goes on from NZ_JBXSOR010000002.1 coordinate 40,116, forward strand.
TGAACGTCCGCCCCGCATCCGTCAGCTCGACACCTCTCGGAAGGCGCTTGAACAGCGATGCACCGACGATTGCCTCCAGCTTGGCTATCTGCTGGCTGAGCGGTGGCTGCTGGATGCCGAGCCTTTCGGCAGCGCGGGTCATATGGCCCTCATCGGCAACGGTTACGGCATAACGGAGGTGTCGAAGTTCGATCATGACATATCTCAAACATATGGATACTGTTCAATCCATATATTGGACGCATGACCGGAAAAAGCCTATTTTGACCGCCTGTTCGGCATAAACACACAGGCCATGACATGGACGCTATTTCTCATTCCAATGCTGATCGACGCGAAGGACCAGCGGTCGCGGAGCTCTTCTTCGGCTTTTTCAAACTCGGCCTCATTGGTTTTGGCGGGGTTCTGCCGCTCGCACGCCGCATGGTCGTCGAGGATCGCAAGTGGTTGACTGGGGAGGAGTTCACCGAACTGCTCGGGCTGTGTCAGTTCCTGCCCGGCGGCAATATCATCAATATGGCGGTTGCGATCGGCTCCAAGTTTCAGGGCGTGGCGGGGGCATTTTCGGCGCTCCTTGGCCTCATTGTCGCGCCGACGGCGATCGTGATCAGCCTTGGCGTCGTGTACGATCAGTTCAACAGCGATCCACGCATCCAGCACATGTTTGCAGGCCTTGCCGCCGCCGCGGCCGGTCTGCTGATCTCGATGGCCGTCAAGATCATCCTGCCGCTGCGCCGCAGGCCTGTCGCCCTGGTCATTGCCGCCATTTGCTTTGCCGCCATCGCCGTGGTCGGGCTGCCCTTGTTGCCGACCATGCTGGTTCTGGCTCCTCTCGGTATCATCGCCATTTGGAAGCTTGAAGCATGACCACGACCCTGCTTTCTCTCGCAATCATTTTCACCCAGCTGTCGCTGCTCGCCTTCGGCGGCGGCAATTCCATTCTCCCCGAAATGCATCGTCAGATCGTCGATGTGCAGCATTGGATGACGGCGCAGGAATTCGGTGCGCTGTTCGCCTTGGCGCAGGCAGCTCCCGGTCCGAACCTAATGGTCGTGCCCCTGGTCGGCTGGCACGTTGCCGGATGGGCTGGAGTGCTGGTGACTTCGGTGGCAAAGTTTGGGCCTTCTTCGGTGCTGACCTATCTGGTGCTCCATCTCTGGAACCGTTTCAAGGACAGGCCGTGGCGAAGGATCGTCCAGGCCGGGCTGGTGCCGATGACCGCCGGGCTCGTCACCGCCAGCGCGGTCGTCATCACCGAGGCATCAACTCAGGGCTGGATTCTGGCGGCCATAGCGGCAGCCGGCGCATTTGTTCTTTCGACGACGCGCGTCCATCCGCTCATCGTTCTGGGCATTGGCGCGTTGATCGGGCTAAGCGGCATTGGCCAGGTCTGAGCCGGAGGTTTCCGGATCGCGCCACCGACATGGTCTGCATACAACGCTGCTCTTTAGATCAAGCCTGCCAATCGCTCACCAATCCAGGCATTGAATAGCGGATTGCGGGCAAGCGACGGGAAAAATATTTCTCCATAGAGTATATAGACATTATGCGTTTACTTTTCGAATAGCATTCCTGCCCCTAGCCTGATCGGCGGTCTCATTCGTCCGGAGCTGGCATGACAAGGCATATTCGATTCAACGCGTTCGACATGAATTGCGTCGCGCATCAGTCCCCGGGGCTATGGAGGCATCCGCGCGATAAGTCGTGGAAATACAAGGATCTGGACTATTGGCAGGATCTGGCGCGGACGCTGGAGCGCGGCATTTTCGACGGCATATTCATCGCCGACGTCATCGGCTATTACGATGTCTACAAGGGCTCGAATTACCATGCAATCGAGCAGGCCGCGCAGATACCGGTCAATGATCCGATTCAGCTCGCGGCGCCGATCGCGCTTGCGACCCAACATCTCGGCATAGGAATAACCGCCTCCACCTCATTCGAGCATCCTTACACGTTTGCCCGCCGGCTCGCCACCGCCGATCATCACACCAAGGGCCGTGTCGGCTGGAATATCGTGACCTCCTATCTGGAGAGCGGCGCGAAGAACGTCGGTCAGGGCGGCCTGAAGACCCATGACAACCGCTATGAGGTCGCCGCCGAATATGTGGAGGTCCTCTACAAGCTTTTCGAAGGAAGCTGGGAGGAGGGCGCCGTGCTGCGCGATGCCGAGCGGGGCATTTTCACCGATCCTACCAAGGTCCACGAGATCGGCCACAAAGGCAAGTATTTCGATGTTCCAGGCTACCATCTCTGCGAGCCATCGCCGCAGCGGACGCCCGTGCTTTATCAGGCAGGCGCATCGGGGCCTGGTAAGGCCTTCGCGGCCGGCCATGCTGAATGCGTGTTCGTCGCGGCTCCGACCAAGAGCCTGCTGCGCGCCTATGTCGCCGATATCAGGCAGAGGGCTGCGGCTGCTGGCCGCGATCCACGGAAGGTGCTGATCTATAATCTCACGACACTGATCATCGCGGAGACCGATGCAAAGGCCCAGCAGCTCTTCGAGGAGTATCAGAGCTATGCCTCCTATGACGGCTCGCTCGTATTCATGTCTGGCTGGAGCGGCATCGATTTCGGCCAATATGCGCCGACCGACGAATTGAAGAAGGTCGAGACCAATGCGATCGTCTCGATGATCGAGAACTTCGGCGGCAAGGACCGGGCCTGGACGGTCGAGGAACTCGCCAAATGGGGTGGGATCGGCGGAACAGGTCCCGTATTCGTCGGATCGCCCTCGACTATCGCCGACATCCTGCAGGAATGGGCCGAAGAGACGGACATCGATGGCTTCAATCTCGCTTATGCGGTAACACCCGACAGCTTCGAGGCGGCGGTCGATCTGCTTGTTCCGGAACTACAGAAGCGCGGAGTGTATCCGACCGCCTATCGTCCGGGCACCTTGCGCGAAAAGCTCTTCGGCGAGGGACCTTATCTGCCGGTGACCCATCCGGCCAATGCCTATCGCGATATCGAGGCCGTCAAGCGTCGGGATGCGGAAGTGGCCACACCGTTACGCCAGTCGGCCGGCGTCTAGGTTTTGCCATATCACCGATCCGGTTGAAGCATGCGCATATTCGGCCCACTTTGACGATGCTCTGAGGGCCGACGAGCCGGATGGATCTCTGAGATATTCCGTGCAATCCAGCTATTTAAGGTAGCAATGCGTTAACGTTCTGTTCACCTTAAGATTACTAAGGTTTCCTGATGAAAAGGAAGGAAGCCCAATGAAAAAGATCTTTGTTCTCGCCATGGCTGCCGTAACGCTGGCAGCGCCCTTCGCCAACGCGCAGGAATGGCCCCGTCATCATCGCGATCGTCCCGACGAAGTTCATCGCAAGATGCCGCCTCGGGGACCGGGACGCCCTGGATGGGGGCCCTATCGGGGTAAGGACCGTTCGGGTTACTATCATGGCTACAGAGGTTACCGTGATCGCCGCCCGGGCTACCGCCGTCACAGCGATGGTCTTTGGTATCCCGCCGCGGCCTTCGCGCTCGGCGCCATTATCGGCGGCGCTTTGAACAACTAGCTCTTCCGCCTTTCCAGGAATTGCTCTTAAGCTTTCGATGATTATTGAAGCGTTTTGGGGGAATGCGATCCGTCATTCCCCCAAAACGCGCAGGCGGATCGAAGTTCGTCCCAAGCCGGAACACCGCCCAATTGCGCGCTTTCTGGCTGGAAAATATCGGGCCGGCAGTCCGCCTCGCCACGTGTTGTGGATTGCCTCCATCGGCCGAGTGCATTTCCGCTTTTCGCGAATCCCGGAAACGCTCTATCTTCTTGTTTCCAAACGCATTCCGGACGGAAAATGGCTGCGCGTTTTTCCTGGAAATGCTCTATCGCGAGGTGTCGTCCGGCATTTTCTGGAATCGACCGTTGGGCGGTCGCGGTCATTCTGGCCGCTAGAAAAAGCCGCATTTAAAATCGCTCCATCTCGCGGCCGACCTTCGTCAGAAACTGGCTGCGGGAACCTTCCGTCGAGCGGTTCATGTCGTAATGGGCGAGGAAGATCACCGGGGCGAAAGGCTTGATCTGCGCGCGCAGCACGCGCTTGACGATCTTCTTCGGCGGGTTGCCCGCAATGAAGGCGCGGAATGGATCGGCGCCATAGGTCAAGACCGCGCCGAGTTTGCGGATATGCTGCAGCTTCGAGCGTACCTTGCCGTTGACGAGTTCGAAGGAAACGCCCGGAAGCCAGACTCGGTCGAAATAACCCTTGAGGATAGCCGGAAAGCCGAAGTTCCAGACCGGAGTGACGATCACAAGCGCCTCGGTGCGTTCCAGCCGCTCGACATAGGGTTTGAGCGTCTCGGTATTTTCGGGATAGTCGTGATAGATCAGCCGGTCGTGGCGCGAGAGCACAGGATCGAAGCCCTCGGCATAGAGGTTGCAGTCGTCGACGTCATGTCCAGCACGTTTCAGGCTCTCGACGGTCCGGCGATGCAGCGCGCCACCAAAACTTTCCTCGACCGGATGGGAATGAAGGACGAGAACCTTCATGAGGCCTCCATCAGCGCGGCAAGGCCGGGGAAGAGGTAGTTCTTGCCGGATTTGAAGTCGAAATTCGGATCGTCCCAGGCAATCATCTTGCCGGGATTGAGCAGGCCCTTAGGGTCGGTTTCCTTCTTGAAGGCAAGCTGGACGGCATCGGTCTGCTTCATGCCGCCTTCCTCCAGCGTATAGCGGTGCGGATTGAAGATCGGGCAGCCGTGATCCTGGTGAATCCTAATGATCTCTTCGAGCCGTGCCTCGGAAGTGTAGCGCACGAGGGGCAGTCCGGAGCATTGGATCTGCCCGTCGAACTTGATGAATTCGAGATGACCGGGCACCTCGTCACCAAAGATCTCCACCATCTTCTGAACTTTGGCGACATGATCCGGCCCCGGATACTGCACCTGCAGATACGTGATGTTGGGATCGACCTTGATGGCACGCAGCGTCGTGTGGTTCCAGGCGAGCTCATAGGCGTGCGGAATGCCCTTCATGCTCTCCACCTTGTCGGAGCGGAAGGTGATCTCGCCCTTCTGCTGCATGGTGAAGGCGACGAATGGGTCCATCGAATGCGGTGCGATCATCAATGCCACGATCGACTGCCCTTGGCGGATATAGGGCTTGTGGCGGCTGAAATATTCGTACGGAATGGGGGCGGCGATCGGGGCGATTTCCTTGACCAGAATGCCGTTGCATTTGGCAAGCGCGTCTGAAAAGCGCACGGCATCCATGAAGTCGTCATAGCCGACCAGCACGTCGATCCAATCATAGGCCGGCGCCAAGGGCATTTCGATTTCGGTGATGATGCCGTTGGTGCCATAGGCATGGCTGACCTTGGTCAGGTCCCAGCCGGTGAGATCGAGCGTGCGGGGCTCCGCCTCCATCGTCACGACGCGCAGGCGCAGGATATTGCCGAGATCGCGCAGACCGCCCCAGGTGATTGAGCCGACACCGCCGGAGCCGCCGGCGATGAAGCCGCCGATCGTCGCAGTTTGTGCCGTCGAGGGATGGAAGCGCAGCTCCTGGCCCGAATGGGCCTTGGTCTGACGGTCGAGCTCGGCAATGACGATGCCGGGCTCGCAGATGACGCGGCCGGGATGGATCTCCTTGATCCTGTTCATGGCGGCGAGATTGAGCACGATGCCGCCGGAAAGCGGCATGGCCTGGCCGTAATTGCCGGTACCGGCCCCGCGCGGCGTGACTGGAACGTCATGCGCATAGGCGACCTTCAACGTGCGGATCACCTCTTCCTCGGTCTTCGGAGTGACGACGAGATCGGCCGTGACATTGTCGAGCTGGGCCTTCAGGATCGGCGAATACCAGTAGAAGTCACGGCTTTTCTGGCGCACTAGCGCCGGGTTGTCTTCGACGGCGATGCCTTCGAGTTCTTTCTTGATGCGCTGATAATCCGGCATGTCAGGCTCCAATGACGCTGTCGAGTTCACGATAATCCGGCAGGCTGCGATCGATCACCTTGCCCTTGCGAAGGACGACGCGATCGGACTGCGGACGGGAAAGGAATTCGCTCCAGCGTCGGGCGCTGAAAAGCACGAGGTCGGCCGGGCTGCCGACGGCTATGCGCCCGATATCCGGGCGGCCAAGTATCTCTGCGGGCGAGGTGGTGATGACCCTCGCGGCCGTATCCAGCGGATGGTCGAGATGCAGGATGCGCACGGCCTCGCGGAAGACCTCGACCGGATCGAGATCGCCATAGGCGTAGAATGGGTCGCGGGTATTGTCGGACGCGACGGCGGTTGGCACGCCGGCCGCGGCAAGCTCGTGCAGCAGGGTGACGCCGCGCCAGCGCGGCGTGCGCCCGGCGTGACGGTCCTGCAGATACATGTTGCACATTGGCAGCGAAACGATGGAGATCCCGGCCTTGGCGACGAGATCGATTGTGGCGCGGGCAATATTCTCGTCCTGTCGGGCAAGCGAGCAGCAATGGCCGGCGGTCACCTTTCCGGTAAAGCCGTTGCGAAGCACGGCCTCGGCGATGGCCTTCAGCGTCAGCACCTCCTTGTCCTCGGTCTCGTCGACATGCAGATCGATGTCGAGGCCATTATCGGCGGCTGCGCGGATAAGCTTGTCCAGCTGCGCGTCGAGTTCCGGGTTCAACTGCGTCACCCCGCCCATCAGGCCGCCGGTGTCGCGAACGACACGGAGCAGATCGGCAAAGAAGGCATCGTCTACCATGCTGTCGAGCGGAAAGAGGGCGACGGCCTGTAGCGCGATCTTGTCCTTCCACGCCTCGCGGACCGAGGCGAAGACCTCGAAGGAGATGCGATGCTGCGGGGCCAAGGAATCGAGGTGGGTGCGGATCAGACCGGTGCCGTGGGCATAAGCCGAGCGTAGCGAGAATTCCATGCGCCTGCGCACGTCGTCGGCCGACCAGTTAGCCTCGCGGTCGGTCCGCACTGCATCGAGCGCACCCATGAAACTGCCGTCCGGGTTCGGCCGCCGTTCCCAGATGTGCCCCTTGTCGAGATGGGTGTGCATGTCGACGAATGTCGGCCAGACCATGCCGTCGCGCATATCCACTCGGGGATACTCGGCTGGCGCGCTTCCAGGCGCGACGATGTCGCTGACAAGGCCATCGGCGACGACGATATCGACCTTGACCAGGCCCTCGCTCGAGGGCGCCTTAAGGCCGGAGAGCGTCAAGGCTGGGATGGTAGCATTGCTCAGCACAAAGCGGGCTGCGTTCGGTGGCGACATGAAGGCGTGGGACATCAGTTCTCCCGCTTGAGGCTGCTCTCATGCCAGCGATGCAGGCTCAGCCATGAGATGAAGGAGGTGAAGGCGAAGATCGCGACGCCGAGCGCCGACAGGAGAAGCAAGGCTGCGAAGAGCCGCGGCATGTTCTGGCGGTATTGCGCTTCCAGCAGTCGAAAGGCGAGACCGGAGTTCGGACCTCCCGAGCCAGCGGCGAATTCCGCGACCACCGATGCGATCAGCGACAGGCCGCCGCCGATCCTCAAGCCTGTCATGAAATAAGGCTGGGCGGCGGGCAGCTTCAGATGCAGCAAGGCCTGCCAGCGCGAGGCGCCGTAGAGATCGAAAAGGTTGAGCAGATTATGGTCGACGCTCTTCAATCCCTGCACCATGTTGGAGAGGATCGGAAAGAAGGCGACGAGGAAGCCGCAAATTAAGAGCGCTGCTTCGCGTGTCGGCGCATAGATCAGGATCAGCGGCGCGATCGCGACGATCGGCGTCACCTGCAAGATGACGGCCAGCGGATAGAAGGCGAGTTCGATCCAGCGGGACTGCACGAGGAAGATGGCGAAGCCGACGCCGCCGATCAGCGCCAGGACGAGGGATATGAAGGTGATCTCGGTCGTCACCCATAGAGCGGGCCAAAGGATGCCCCAGTCGGAAACGAGCGCCTTTGCGACGGCGATCGGGCTTGGCAGAATATATTGCGGAATGCCGGTGCCAACGACCAGAAGCTGCCAGAGGACAAGAAGCGCAAGGACGGTCAGGATGGGCACGAAGATACCAAGCGCGCGTTCCACACTGCGCTTTTTGGCTGCAGAGGCCACGGGTGCAGCGGCAGATTCAACGGACAGAGTGGCGGGCAGGCTGGTACTGTCACTCATCAATGGGCCTCCGGCCAGCCGATGGCCTCGATCAGGGAACGGGATACTTTTTCGCATACCTGCCGATATTCTTCAGATGAACGATAAAGCGGATCGCGCTCGCCGCTGGTTTTCAGCGGAAAATCGCTATGGACGCGGCCCGGCCGCGCCTTCATGACGACGATACGATTGGAGAGATAGGCGGATTCATAGACGGAATGCGTGACGAAAATGACGGTAATCCCCGTTGTCTGCCAGAGGCGCAAAACGTCGTCGTTCAGCTTCTGGCGCGTGATTTCGTCGAGTGCCGCAAAGGGCTCGTCCATCAACAGCAGCTTTGGCTTCGTCACCAAAGCGCGGGCGATCGAAACCCGCATCTTCATGCCGCCGGACAATTCGCGCGGATAGGCTTGCGCAAAATCCTGAAGGCCGACGGTTGCCAGCGTCTCCATGATCTGATCGTGCGCCGTCGCTTTCGACACGCCCCGCAGCTTCAGCGGCAGATGGACATTGCCAAACACAGTCTTCCAGGGAAGCAGCGTGGGCTCCTGGAAGACGAAGCTGATATCTCCCTCCGGCAGACCCTTGGCGTTGATACGCGAACTGGGCCAATCGATCCTGCCGCTGGAGGCGCCGCCGAGGCCTGCGATGATGCGCAGGGCCGTCGACTTGCCGCAACCGGAAGGGCCGAGCAGGCTGATGAATTCCCCGCTTTCAACATTGAGCGACATGCCCGACAGCGCCAACGTACCGTTGGAGAAGACCTTGGAGACCTGCTCCATGACGACGAGCGGCCGTTTGCGTGTCTCGGTTTGGGTCAGTTTGGTAGATTCGGACACTAGCATGGTTCAGCTCTTTGTTGATCCACCCTCCCCTTGAGGGGGAGGGGCGGAGCGAAGCTCCGGGGCGGGGTGGATCCGGTGCTATCTCGGGTTCTCACCCCCACCCGCCGCTTTGCGGCGACCTCCCCCGCGCGGGGGAGGTGCCTAGGCTTACTTCTTCAGCGACATGCCGACGCCCTTGCAGACGAACTGGGTATCGAACGCCTTCTTGTAGTCGATATCGGCATCGAAGAGCTTGATCTGCACCATCTCGTCGAAGAACTTCTTGTAATGAGCTTCCGTGATGCAGCCGATGCCCTTGTCGAGCGCATCGCCGGATTCCACGATGCCATATTCCTTCATCTTGGCGATGGAATAAGCGATCTGTCCATCCGTCATATCGGGATTGTCCTTCTTAATCAGCTCGTTGGCCGCCTTGTTGTCGCCGTAGAGGTAATTATACCAGCCCTCGATCGAGGCATTGACGAAGCGCTGTACGAGATCGGGGTTCTTGTCGACCAGTGCCTTTTGCGCGGTGATCATCGTCGAATAAGGCGAGTAGCCGGCATCCGCGATCAGGAAGACTTTCGGCTTCCAGCCGGCCTGCTTCTCGATCTCATAGGGTTCTGAGGTTACGTAACCCTGCTGCGCGGACTGCTTGTCGGCGAGGAAGGGCGCCGGGCTGAAATTATAGGGCTTGAACTGTTCGTCCTTGAAGCCTGGGAAGTTCGCCTTCATCCACTCGAAATAGGTGATGTAGCCGTCCTTACTCAGGAAAAGCGTCGGCAGCTTGGCCAGATCCTCGAATTTTTCCACGCCGGCATCCGGATGGGCGATCAGCACCTGCGGGTCCTTCTGAAAGATAGCCGCGACGTCCACGATCGGAATGCCCTGCTTGACCGCATCGATCTCCTGTTGCGGGCCGCCCATGTAGAAATCCAGCTTGCCGGAGATCAGCAATGCCGAATTGGCCGCGTTGGGACCGCCCTGGACGATCGTGACATCAAGACCGTATTTCTTGTAGGTACCGTCGGCGACCGCCTGGTAGAAACCGCCGTGCTCGGCTTGCGCAAGCCAGTTGGTGCCGTAGCTGACTTTGTCGAGCGCGTTGGCTGGCTCGGCTGCCATGATCGCGGCGGCAAGCCCCATGGCGGCAAAGAATGTTTTTGTCTTCAAGGCTTTATACATGGCTGACTGTTCCCCTTATCTGCCATGGGACGTCGTTGTTGGCGCCCATTTTCTGCATTTGAGCGGTTGCGTTGCTCTTTGAAAAGCATCAAAATTCGTGCGCATTGATGCCTTTTCGGCATCTGTTGCCGGGTCTGTGCCTAAATTGTGCGGCCTGGGCAAAAAATAAGCAATGGGAACGCGCATGCTGCACTCAAGACGACTTCTCTACATCAATGAAATCGCCCGCTGCGGCTCGATCCGTAAGGCCGCCGCGCGCCTCAACGTGGCCTCATCGGCGGTCAATCGTCAGATTCTGGCACTGGAGGAGGAAATGGGAGCGCCGCTCTTCGAGCGCCTACCGCGTGGCCTGCGGCTGACGGCGGCGGGTGAACTCTGCATCGAGCACATCCGCGAGGTATTGAAAAATTACGAGCGGCTGGAGGGGCGCATTCGCAGCCTCAAGATGCAGCAGGCGGGTAAGGTTCGTATCGTCGCCACCGTGGGTCTGGCGTCAGGGCCGCTGCCCGAGATCATCGCGCGTTTTCTCTCCGAGCATCCCAGGGTCTTCGTCCAGCTGCGCAATGACGCCGGATCGACGACGATGGCGCCGGTCGTCTCGGGGGAGGTGGATCTCGGACTTGGCTTCAACATTCCGGCCATGCCGGGCATTCGCTCCCTTGCCAATTTCGACATACCGATCGGCGTCGTCCTGCCGCCCGGCCATCCGCTGATCGGGCCTGGCCCCATCAATCTCGCCGATGTCGTGGAGGAGCGGCTATTGCTTGCCCAGCCCGGCACGAGCCTGCGCGAGGTCATCAATCTGATGCTGGCGCGCCTTTCCGTGCAGGTCGAGCCGGTGTTGGAGAGCAATGCGTCGGAAATGTTGAAGCAGCTGGTAAAATGTGGGGCAGGGCTGACATTGCTCAATCCGCTCGATGTGCTGACGGAGTGTCGCCGGGGAGAGCTGGTATTCCGCCCAATCGCCGAGCCGCATTCGCGGCCTCAACCGATGAAGCTGATCGCCCGCGCGCGAGCACCGCTCGACGCCGCCACCAGCCTCTTCGTCGAATACCTGCTTGCTGAATTGGCCGGGATCGTCGAGGAGCTGCAGGCGAAGGGACATATCATCCCGCCCTCCGAGCGACGCCGCGCGGACGCCTATTTCGAATAGAGGTTGGCAAGCGGGTAGTCGCACAGATCCCGCAGCATCTCGATAAAGCCTGCGATCTCATGGCGGCAGATGAGTGCGCCCTTTTCCGCCGTGCCATTGGCCGCATTGCCGACCACACCGTTCGGATTGAGATCATGCGCGATCCAGGCGAGCGAATGCGGCGGCAAGGGCTGCAGATATTTCGAATGCTCCTTCATCCATTCCGCCTTGGAGGCAAAATTCTGCGCCTTGTCCATCCGGACCAGATCAGGCCGGAAATGCAGCATGAGCGAGGTCTCGACGTCGCCGCCATGGATGCCGAAGCGCTGCTCGTGCTCGTCGATCATACCATCAGGCGTACCGAAGCGGGTCCATTGCGTGGCGACGACGGCCATCTGGTAGCGCACGCGCAGTTCGCGCGCGACGATGCTCATGATATCGACATTGCCGCCATGAGAGTTGACGATCACCATCTTGCGGATGCCAGCCTCGGCAACCTTCGCGCCGATGGCGGTCCAGACCGGGATCAGCAGCTCTGCGGGGAGCGACAGCGTGCCGGGGCCGTAGACGTGTTCGTTGGCCTTGCCGATTTCCTGCAGCGGCAGGACGAGGAAATCGAGATCGTCCGGGCGCTGGACCTTCAACTCGGCCAGCATGCCCTCGGCGATCGCGACATCCGTTGCAATCGGCAGGTGTGGACCGTGTTGCTCCGTCGAGGCGATCGGCAGGATCGCGATGGTGGTATCGGGCGAGAGACCGGCGAAATCATAGGTGTTGAGTTCATTCCAATAGAAGGGCTTCGTCATTGCCATGTCCTCTCGTCAGCGCCTGGTCACTCAACGGATACGGCAAGGATGGTAACGGTGGAAAGCATCAATTTGCGCCCGTGCCGCTGCCTTTTTGCGTACGCCTGTAACGACAGCGGCATTTGCCAATCGAGGAACGATCAGGTTCGAAACTCGGATGGCCTCTTGATTGCTCCATCATTGCGAAATTCCTCCGCCTGTGCATTTGCAGATGAGGATTGACCTCATGGCCGATGCAGGACATGCGCGGCCTTCACTGCCGCGGATGCGCGGTTCTCGACACCGAGCTTCACATAGATTTGTTCCAGATGCTTGTTCACCGTGCGGGCCGAAAGGCCGAGGATCTCGCCGATGTCGCGGTTCGACTTGCCCTTGGCAAGCCATAGCAGGACCTCGGATTCGCGCTGCGTCAACGCGAAGCTCTGACGCAAGGTCTCGTCATCGGCGCTCTGATTGCTGGCCGTCAGGCGGAAGAGATATTCGTCGGCGCCGATAGCGCCGAGGAAGGTGAATTGCAATGCGGCCTGACGGCCATTGCTGATGGAAAGAAGATTGTCACGTGCCGAGCCGAGCCGTTCGCGCTCGAGCATGAAGGCGGCGATGTGTTTGGATGCCAGTTCGAGGCCGTCATCGCTGCCGGTGGCGGCGTTGATCAGGCGGGTTGCCTGCGGCGTCGACCAATGGATGGCGCCGTTGCCCTTCACGGCGAGGAGATGGCGCCCCGCCGCATCGAGCGCCACCCTGGCGCTCTGGGCGGAGCGGGCATTGCGCAGGTGAACGCGGATACGGGCACGCAGCTCGTCGACATTGATCGGTTTTGTCAGATAATCGACGCCGCCCGATTCGAGCGCATGCACAACATGCTCGGTTTCGGTGAGCCCGGTCATGAAGACGACGGGAATCTGTGCAATGCCTGCATTGGCTTTCAGCCGGCGGCAGGTCTCAAAACCGTCCATTGCCGGCATGACGGCATCGAGCAGGATAAGATCGGGCGTGATGCGCTCGACGATATTGAGTGCCGCGGATCCCGAGGTGGCGATCAGCACGGAGAAGCCGGACTGCTCGAGCGCATCCGTCAGGAAGCCGAGCGCCTCCGGTGAATCATCCACCAGCAAGACTATGTCGCGGGGAAGGGCGGGCTCAGCCAATCTGTTCTACCTTTTCGATGTCGAAGCTGCGCAGCACGTTTAGAAAACCATCGAGATCGAAAGCCTGGACATGCGCGCGCAAGGCGTCGGTGAAGGGTTTGTTTTCCTCAAGCTTGGCGAGATCCGCAAGCTTCGCCTCGATGCCTCTGATATAACCGATTTCGCCGAGCCGTCTGAGCTCGCGGACATGCTCGATGCCAGGGCTTTTCAACGGCAGCGGCGGCTTTGGTGCGACCGGGGCGGAGGCGTCGGCATAGAGCCATTTCAGCCCGAGATGCAGCGCAAGCTTGTCGCGAAGCTGGCGGATATCGACCGGCTTGGAGATGGCGTCGTCGTGGCTGTCGTCACTGTCGGTCGCGGCGGCTGCATCGCCGATATTGGCCGACAGCATGAGGATAGGCGCGGTCTGGCCGTTTTCCCTAAGCCGCGAAACGAGCTGCCAGCCGTTCATGCCGGGCATGGAGATATCGACCAGGAAAATATCCGGCTTGATGCCCTCGATCAGCGCCAGGCAGTCCGGGCCGCCGGCGGCGGTGAGCACGATGAAATCGAGCGGCGATAGGATCTCGCGCATCAGTTCGCGGTGATCCTCGTTGTCGTCGACGACGACGACGGTACGTCGCGGCCCTTCGTAACCCGTAATACGCTGCTCCTGTGCCGGCGGCTTCATCGGGCGGATCACGGCCGACAGCATCAGACGCACCCGAAAGGTCGAGCCGACGTCCTTCTCGCTCGTAACGGAAATCTCGCCACCGAGCGTATTCGTCAGAAGCTGAGTGATTGTCAAACCAAGGCCAAGCCCCGGCATGGGTCTGACGCTGTCGGCTTCGCCGCGCTGGAAAGGCTCGTAGATACGGGTAATATCCTTTGTCGCGATGCCGCGACCGGTATCGGAAACCGTGAAGGTGGCGACCTGGTTGCGGTAGCTAACTTCGAAGCGGACGCTGCCTGCATCTGTGAATTTGATGGCATTTGAAAGCAGGTTGACGAGGATCTGGCGCAGCCGCTTTTCGTCGGTGCGGACATAGTCGGGCAGCGCGGCGGAGCGCTCATGGATGAAGCTCAGCCCCTTGGCCTGCGCCTGAGGCTGGAACATGTCCACGATCTGGTCGAGGAAATCCTGGATATTGATCTCGTTGGAATAGACCTGCAGGCGGCCCGCCTCGATCTTCGAAATATCGAGCAGGCCGTCGATCAGGCCGGAAAGATGCTCCGCACTGCGGCGGATGACTTTTAGGGAAGATTGCCTGGGGGCCGGAATGGTCTCGTCACGCTCCAGGATCTGCGCGTAACCGAGCACGGCGTTGAGCGGCGTGCGCAATTCGTGGCTTAAGCCGACCACATAGCGGCTCTTGGCGCGGTTTGCGGCCTCCGCCGCCTCCTTGGCGCCTTGCAGAGCGGCGTCCGTCTTCTTGTGGGCGGCGATTTCCTTCAAGAGCAGCGTGTTCTGGCGCGAGGATTCTTCCTCGGCGACCACGCGGCTGTCATGGGCAAGCACATAGAACCAGCATGCGACGCCGGCGATGACGGCAAAGACAAAGAAGACGATGAGGATCGTGCGGTCGACCACAGCGGCGGTCTCGGGAGAGGCTGCGCCCACCTGATGCGCGATCATTGCAAGAATAGCGCCCATGGCGGTCAGTGCCACGGCGACGGCAATGCCGTAGCGGCCGAGGCGCGTGGCGAGCTTGGCGACGATACTTTCCGGCAGCAAGGTCTTCGCGACCGTGCCGACCTGCGTATTGAGCCGAGCCTTCGGCTTGCACATGTCATGGCAGCGGCTGTCGAGCGAACAGCAGAGCGAGCAGATCGGCGCGGCATAGGCCGGACACCAGGCCATGTCCTCCGGCTCGAAGGGATGCTCGCAGACGGAGCAGGTGATGGTACTTAGATTCTTCCAGCTCTGGCGCGGCTTGCGGGCGAGATAATATTTACCCCCGGTGATCCAGGCGATGGCAGGTGACGCGATGAACGCCACGCTCAGCGTGACATAGGGTGCAAGCGAGGCGGCGATTGAGCCGAAGGCACCGAAATGCGCGATGAGAGCGATGGTTGCCGAAAGCGCCATGGCGCCAAGGCCGACCGGATTGATGTCATAGAGATGCGCGCGCTTGAACTCGATGCCAGGAGGCGCAAGCCCCAGCGGCTTGTTGATGAAAAGATCGGCGGAGACGGTGCAAAGCCAGGCCATGGCGATGATCGAGAAGATGCCAAGCGTCTCCTCCAGCAGCCGGTAGATGCCAAGCTCCATCAACAAGAGGGCGATGGCGACGTTGAAGACCAGCCAGATCACGCGGCCGGGATGGCTGTGCGTCAGCCGCGAAAAGAAGTTCGACCAAGCCAGAGAGCCGGCATAGGCGTTCATGACGTTGATCTTCAGCTGCGAAATCATGACGAACGCCGCCATCAGGAGCAGCGCGGCATTGTGCCATGGGATCATGTAGCCGAAGGCGGTCAGATACATCTGCGCGGGATCGGCGGCACGATCGGCCGGCACGCCCGACGTCAGCGTCAGGACGACAAGAAAGGAGCCGGCGAGCAGCTTCGGCGCCCCGATAATGACCCATCCGGGTCCGGCCAGGAAGATGGCGAGGCGATGGCGCCATTTGCGATGGCCGTCCGGCGGTAGGAAGCGCAGGAAATCGGCCTGTTCGCCGATCTGCGACATCAGCGCCAGGATGACGGCGGAAGCGGCACCAAACTCGATCAGGTCGAAGGGGGCGGCGGTGCCCGGCGGGCTCGCGGGATGATGGATGCCGGCAAAGGCCCGCCAGAGATCGAATTTTTCCCAGTCGGCAAAGGCGATGAAGACGAAGGGCAGGATGTTGAGAACGATCCAGAAGGGCTGCGTCAGCAACTGGAACCGGCTGATGAGACGCACGCCGTGGGTGACAAGAGGGATCACCATGACGGCGCTGATGATATAGCCGATCCACACGGGTATGCCGAGCGTCAACTCCAGTGCTCCCGACATGATCGAGGCTTCGATCGCGAACAGCATGAAGGTGAAGCTGGCATAGATGAGCGAGGTGATGGTCGAACCGATGTAGCCGAAGCTTGCGCCGCGCGTCAGAAGATCGATATCGACACCGTGACGGATGGCATAGCGGCTGATCGGCAGGCCGACGGCGAGCATGGCGAGACTAGCGACGATGATGGCGTAGAAGGCGTTGGTGGTGCCGTAGGAGAGCGTGATCGTACCGCCGATCGCCTCCAGCGCCAGGAAGGAAATGGCGCCGATCGCGGTTTGCGAGATGCGTTGCGAGGAAAATTGCCGGGCGCTCTTGGCGGTGAAACGCAGGGCGTAGTCTTCCAGCGTCTGGTTCGCGACCCAGCGGTTATATTCGCGTCTTACTGGAATGATGCGTTGCCGCGCAGCCATGCTTACCCTTCAGCAGTCCCGCCATCGTCACTCCGGCAGTTCAGAGATGTCGTAACATGGATCGAGGTGGTGCTTAAGGGCATGAGTGTGCCTAAAGCTGCACATTTCGCCCCGGCGCCTACGTCATTTTACGTATGTGGTTTCCCGAAGGAGCGCCGGATAGTCGCTGAAGGCAACGGTTAATCCTTGTTTACCGGCCGTTGCGGCAGACAAAAGAGGGGAACCACGGATGAAATTCAAGACTCTCGTCTCCGGCGCGCTGCTCGGCGCCATCATGTCCACGACAGCATTCCACGGCGCTTTCGCGGCCGACGACACCATCAAGGTCGGCGTCCTGCATTCGCTGTCCGGTACCATGGCGATCTCGGAAACGACGCTCAAGGATGCCATGCTGATGCTCATCGACGAGCAGAACAAGAAGGGCGGCGTTCTCGGCAAGAAGCTCGAGCCCGTCGTCGTCGACCCGGCGTCCGACTGGCCGCTCTTTGCCGAAAAGGCCCGCGAACTCATTCAGAAAGACAAGGTCTCCGCCGTATTCGGCTGCTGGACCTCCGTGTCGCGCAAGTCGGTACTGCCGGTCTTCAAGGAACTGAATTCGATCCTGTTCTATCCGGTGCAGTTCGAGGGCGAAGAGTCCGAACGCAACGTTTTCTATACAGGTGCGGCTCCGAACCAGCAGGCGATCCCGGCCGTCGACTATCTCATGAAGAACGAAGGCGTGCAGCGCTGGGTGCTTGAAGGCACCGACTATGTCTATCCGCGCACGACCAACAAGATCCTCGAGGCCTATCTGAAGTCCAAGGGCGTCAAGGACGAGGACATCATCATCAATTACACGCCGTTCGGTTTCTCCGACTGGCAGACGGAAGTCTCCAAGATCAAGGCCTTCGGCGCCGCCGGCAAGAAGACGGCCGTCGTCTCCACCATCAACGGCGACGCCAACGTTCCCTTCTACAAGGAACTCGGCAACCAGGGCGTCAAGGCGGAAGATATTCCGGTCGTCGCCTTCTCGGTCGGCGAAGAAGAGCTTGCCGGCGTCGACACCAAGCCGCTCGTCGGACATCTGGCTGCCTGGAACTACTTTCAGTCGGTCGATACCCCAGCCAATGCCGCCTTCATCAAGGAGTGGCATGCCTACACCAAGAACGACAAACGCGTGACCAACGACCCGATGGAAGCCGCCTATATCGGCTTCAACATGTGGGTAAAGGCCGTAGAGAAGGCCGGCACGACCGATCCCGACAAGGTGATCGATGCGCTCGTTGGCGTCTCGGTGCCGAATTTGACGGGTGGCTATGCCACCATGATGCCGAACCATTACATCACCAAGCCGGTCCTGATCGGCGAAGTGCAGGAAAACGGTCAGTTCGACGTCGTTTCGCAGACCCCCGCGGTTGTCGGCAAGGAATGGTCCGACTACCTGCCTGATAGCAAGGATCTGATCTCGGATTGGCGCATGCCGCTGAACTGCGGCAACTTCAACGTCACCACCGGCAAGTGCGGCGGCAAGGGCTCCTGATAGCAGCCGACGCAAGATCGCCGCGGGCAGGATTTTCTGGCCGCGGCAGCTTGAGGGGACTAGCGCAATGTTCGACAAATTCGTTTACCGCATCGCCCTGGCGCTGGTCGCCGGCTTCTGTGTGGTGCTGGCGCTGACGGCCACGGGTCTGCGCGCCCAGGAAGACGCCCACGGCCTCATCAATTCGCTCGGCCAGGCCAATTTCCAGAAGGCCGGGGATATCGTCCAGAGCTTGGCAAAGTCAGGTGACCCCAAGGTCGTGCCGGCATTGCAGGCCTTTTCCGACGGTGATCTCTATATCAGGAAATCCGACAATCAGGTTTTTATCGCCAAATCCTCCGGCGACATGATGGATCTGATGGATCCTTTGACCGGGCAAGTGGTCGGCCAGGAAGCCAAGGACAATCTCGGAAAGATCAAGATCAACAACAATCTGCGCCGTGCGGTTCGCGCGGCTCTCGGCGGTCTGACGCTGATGAGCCCGGATCGCGCCACGAGGCTCGAAGCGGCGCAATCCATTTTGAAGGCGCCGAGTGCGGATTCGCTCGACGCCGTCGAGACGGCGCTGCAGAGCGAGAAGGACGCGGACATCCGCGGTGTGCTCGAACGCGCAAAGGCGGTTGCGGTGCTTGGTTCGGACCGCCCGATCGCAGAGAAAAAGGCGGCGATCGAGACGATCAAGAACGAAGGCGGCCGCGATGCCATCGGCATTCTCTCGTCGGTTTCCGTTGATGATAGCCTGAAGCCCGATGTTGCCGCCGCCATTGCCGGCATCCAGGATCAATTGAAGTTCTGGGATGCGGTGCAGAATATCTGGTACGGCCTTTCCCTCGGATCGGTGCTACTGCTGGCCGCCATCGGCCTTGCGATTACGTTCGGTGTCATGGGCATCATCAACATGGCCCATGGCGAGATGGTGATGCTCGGCGCCTACTCGACCTTCGTGGTTCAAAGCATCATCCGCACCTCCTATCCCGAACTCTTCGACTGGTCGCTGGCGATCGCCCTGCCGGTCGCCTTCATCGTCACCGGCGCCGTCGGCCTCATCATCGAGCGTGGCGTCATCCGCTTCCTTTACGGCCGGCCGCTCGAAACGCTGCTCGCCACCTGGGGCATTTCGCTGATCCTGCAGCAGGCGGTGCGCTCGATCTTCGGGCCGACCAATCAGGAAGTCGGCAACCCCTCTTGGATGTCCGGCTCCTTCGACCTTGGCTATCTCTCCATCACCTGGAACCGGCTCTGGATCATCGTCTTTGCGCTCGGCGTGTTCGTCGCGCTCCTGCTTCTCCTCAAGCGCTCGGCCTTCGGGTTGCAGATGCGGGCGGTGACGCAGAACCGGCGCATGGCGTCGTCCATGGGCATTCGCACATCGTGGGTCGACGCCTTCACCTTCGCGCTGGGGTCCGGCATCGCCGGCATGGCGGGTGTCGCACTCTCGCAGATCGACAATGTCTCGCCAAACCTCGGCCAGAGTTACATCATCGACAGTTTCATGGTCGTGGTGTTCGGCGGTGTCGGCAATCTCTGGGGGACGCTCGTCGGCGCGTTCTCGCTCGGCATTCTCAACAAGTTCCTTGAGCCCTATGCGGGGGCGGTGCTTGGCAAGATCCTCGTCCTCGTCCTCATCATCCTCTTTATCCAGAAACGTCCGCGCGGGCTCTTCGCCCTCAAGGGAAGGGCGGTGGAAGCATGATCACGGCCTTTCTTCTTCGCTCGCTCGACCGCCGTATCAGCATTGCCATCGCGATCCTGCTTGCCGTCGCGGTGCTCGTCCCCCTGTCGAATTTGGCTCTGCCGGAAACAAACCCGCTGCATGTGCCGACCTATCTGATGTCGCTGTTCGGCAAGTACCTGACCTATGCGCTGCTCGCCCTGGCGCTCGATCTCGTCTGGGGTTATTGCGGCATTCTCTCGCTCGGCCACGGTGCCTTCTTCGCGCTCGGTGGCTATGCGATGGGCATGTATCTGATGCGGCAGATTGGTTCGCGCGGTACCTATGGCAATCCGATCCTGCCCGATTTCATGGTTTTCCTGAATTGGAAGGAACTGCCCTGGTTCTGGTATGGCTTCGACCAGTTCTGGTTCGCCATGCTTATCGTGCTCGCGGCACCCGGCCTGCTGGCCTTCGTCTTCGGCTGGTTTGCCTTTCGCTCGCGCGTCAACGGCGTCTATCTGTCGATCATCACGCAAGCCATGACCTATGCTCTGCTGCTTGCCTTCTTCCGCAACGACATGGGTTTCGGCGGCAATAACGGCCTGACCGATTTCAAGGACATTCTCGGCTTCAACATTCAGGCCGATGGGACGCGCGCGGTGCTGTTCGCCATCACGGCCGTGTTCCTGGCGCTGGCATTGATGCTGTCCTCGGCCATCGTCCGCTCGAAGTTCGGCAAGGTGCTTGTGGGCGTGCGCGACGCGGAAAGCCGCACGCGTTTCCTCGGCTATCGTGTCGAACATATCAAGCTCTTCGTCTTCGTCGTATCGGCCATGATGGCGGGCATTGCCGGCGCGCTTTACGTGCCGCAGATCGGCATCATCAATCCCGGCGAGTTCGCCCCCGCGAATTCGATCGAAGTCGTCATCTGGACGGCCGTCGGCGGGAGAGCGACCCTGATCGGGCCGATCATCGGCGCGGTGCTCGTCAACGGCGGCAAGACCATCTTCACCGGCTTGTTTCCCGATTTCTGGCTGTTTGCGCTTGGTGGCTTGTTCGTCGCGGTGACGTTGTTCCTGCCGAAGGGCATCGTCGGAACGATAGCGCACCATTTCGGCAAGACGCGCAAGCCGACAAGCCCGCCGCCCAAGGCTGCGAAGGATGAAGCCGACCCGTCCGTGCAGGCTGCGGAGTAGGACCATGATCCCCGATATCAAACCCAACAGCATGCTCTACCTCAACAACGTTTCCGTCTCCTTCGATGGCTTCAAGGCTTTGAACTCACTGTCGATCGTCATCGAGCCTGGCGAACTTCGCGCCATCATCGGCCCGAATGGTGCGGGCAAGACCACGATGATGGACATCATCACCGGCAAGACGCGGCCCGACGAGGGCGAGGTGTTCTTCAACGGC
Organism: Martinezella sp. CNPSo 3890; assembly: GCF_057784455.1. NCBI lineage: Bacteria > Pseudomonadati > Pseudomonadota > Alphaproteobacteria > Hyphomicrobiales > Rhizobiaceae > Martinezella > Martinezella sp. CNPSo 3890. The sequence goes on from NZ_JBXSOR010000002.1 coordinate 61,243, forward strand.
CAGGTCGACTTGACGAAGAAGGATGAGGCCGATATCGCCCAGCTCGGCATCGGGCGGAAGTTCCAGAAGCCGACCGTTTTCGAAAGCCATACCGTCTGGGACAATCTCGAACTGGCGCTCAACCGCAATCGCGGCGTCTTTGCGACGCTATTCTATAGGCTGACGCCCGCGGATCGCGATCGTATCGAGGAAATCCTGGAGACGGTGCGGCTGTCGCACCGGCGCGACGAGCTGGCGGCCAATCTCTCGCATGGCCAGAAGCAGTGGCTGGAAATCGGCATGCTGTTGGCGCAGGAGCCAAAGCTACTCTTGGTCGACGAACCGGTGGCGGGCATGACGGATGCCGAGACGGCGGAAACCGCTGTGCTCTTGAAGGAGATCGCCAAGACGCGTTCGGTCGTCGTGGTCGAACACGACATGGGCTTTATCCGGGATCTCGGCGTCAAGGTGACATGTCTGGCGGAAGGATCGGTTCTGGCGGAAGGCTCGATCGATTTCGTCAGCAGTGATCCGAAGGTGATCGAGAATTATCTGGGGCGATGAAATGCTGACAGTAGAAAACGCGAACCTGCATTATGGCGCGGCTCAGGCGCTTCGCGGCATCTCCATCAAGGCGGAGATGGGCAAGATCACCTGCGTCCTCGGGCGCAACGGCGTCGGCAAAAGCTCGCTATTGCGTGCGGTCACCGGGCAGCATGCCTTGTCGGCCGGCACGGTTGCCTTCAACGGTATCACGTTGAACGGCATGGCGCCATTCGCGCGCGCCAAGCAAGGCATCGGCTATGTGCCGCAAGGTCGCGAGATTTTTCCGCTCTTGACCGTGAAGGAAAATCTCGAGACCGGATATGCGCCGCTTTCCCGCCGCGACCGCAGCATTCCCGATGATATCTACAACCTGTTTCCAGTGCTGAAGTCCATGCTCTCGCGCCGCGGCGGCGATCTTTCCGGCGGCCAGCAGCAGCAACTGGCGATCGGCCGGGCGATGGTGACGCGGCCGAAGATCCTGGTTTTGGACGAGCCGACCGAGGGCATTCAGCCGTCGATCATCAAGGATATCGGCAGGGCGATCCGCTACCTCAGGGATTCCACCGGCATGGCGATCCTGCTGGTCGAGCAATATCTCGATTTCTGCCGCGAGCTTGCCGACTACGTCTACATCATGGATCGCGGCGAGATCGTGCATGAGGGGCTGGCCGAGACGCTGGATACGCCAGAGGCCCGCCGCCATCTGACTGTCTGAGCAGGAGAGATTGCTCATAGCCAGGGTCCGGATTGCCGCCGCTTTCGCCGGAGCCTCAGGCGTGCGAGGGGCTCCCACCCTTTGGTCTTACAGACCATCTTACTGCGGACAATATGGGCTATTCGTACGATGATATCTGCTCTCGTGGAAGCAGCACTCACGCATTTGTGACAGTTTCCCGAATTCCTGGGATATCTTTGCGACAAATCGCGGCTAAAGTGCTGGCAATTATTCTATCTCTTGAAGGCGCCCCGACTTTTGAAAGAGAATCCCATGCAGCAATGTAAAAGCGTATCGGTCGAAGAGCTCCCGGAAAATACAGCACTTGCGATATATGAGCTAATCGGCGGTACGTTCCGCAACTATTCCGAGATCCTTTACATACGTGTACCGGATGTGACTGATGATGGCAGGTCCATGGGTGGCATCGAAATCACCATTCGCAAGACGGCTTCCGCCGCATCAGTGCAATGAGCGCAGCTGAACGCTTGCAACAAGCCTTTCTTCTCAGGTGATATCTAGGCATGTGTCAGCGGTAATCCAGCGGTCATGCACAACCGATCTCCGATCTCATTGCAATATACTTGATCGTTAAATAGCGGTCGTCAACCGGTGATCTCGCATACAGAAATACCGATACACATTGTGATAATGCGCATAGATAACATTAAGCAGAGGACCGTATCCAAGCCATATATCGCGACATGATTTGGCCACGTCGACACCAATTGACACACTTTGACCATTTTCCGGCAAAGCTATGTGACAAATCGAGAGTAATCCTCCTGTAAGAGCATGTTAGATAGGGCTTAAAGGTGGTGATCATCAGCCTCATATCACGCAATTGGATGGATAGAAAGTCAGGTTCAATTAGAGGGTGTGATGTCTCCGTGCCAGCGGCTTATCCATGCACTCCATGGAATGCCTATACCAGCATAAGGGTGGAGATCGTTGATGTCGGCCCTAATATGCCTATCCATCCGTTTGATCCACGTACGTATTCTTGCACAGATCAATCGGATCTTCGTGAGAATATGTTCATTCAGCGAGAGCGGTGAATAATATGAATCACGGTCGATCCGATGTCTGCACCATCATCAACGGATTGAGCGCGTGCGGTACCATGGCGATAGTCGCGGCTGCAATTCGCAACTCAAGCGGAGCGCGGGCAGGAAGCTACCTGGTCGCGCCAGACAAGCTGCCTTATGCCCTCTGCAGGCAGACGTGACGATGGTGTCCAGACGCGACGGGTTGGTTGCGAGTTTGCGCGGAGCCGTGCCGCCGGAAACCAGCCTTTCCGTTCCCTCCTTTCCTTCAGATTTTGATCCGCACGCAACGAGGAATATATGAAACGACATCTAACGCGGACCGTGGCTTCGGGAATCGTGGTCATATTGCTGGCTGGCTGCAACCAACAGCCGGCAGCACAGAATGGCGGAAGAACGGTGAAATCCGAGGTCAGTGCGATGACATTGCATCCGCAATCGGTCGCGATCACCGCCGACCTACCCGGTCGCGTCAGCGCCAATCTCGTCGCCGAGGTTCGGCCGCAAGTCGGCGGCATCATCCGCAGCCGCAATTTCAAGGAAGGAAGCGAGGTCAAGGAAGGCGATGTGCTCTATGAGATCGATCCGTCTTCTTACCAGGCATCCTATGACAGTGCGGTCGCCGCCTTGCAGAAGGCGGAAGGTGCCGTGCCGAATGCCCAGGCCAAATTGGACCGCTATGCGGGCCTGAGTGCGCAGAGCGCCGTCAGCCAGCAGAATTTCGACGATGCGAAGTCAACCCTGGTACAGGCACAGGCCGATGTCGCCTCTGCCAAGGCGGCGCTCGAGACCGCACGGATCAATCTTGATTATACAAAGATCCGTGCGCCGATTTCCGGCCGCGTCGATGCCTCCACCGTGACGGTCGGCGCACTCGTGACTGCCGAACAAACGACCGCGCTGACCACCATTCGCCAGCTCGATCCGATCAATGTCGACGTCACGCAGTCGAGTACGAACCTCCTGCGGTTCCGACGTGCCGTGGAGGAGGGGCGCCTGAAGACAAGCGGCGAGAATGTTTCGGTCCGTCTGACCTTGGAGGACGGCACGCAGTATAAGGAAAGCGGCACGCTGGAATTTGCGGAGGCGGCTGTAGCCGAGACCGTCGGAACACTCAATGTCCGCGCCAGCTTTCCCAACCCGGAGCGGGTTCTGCTGCCGGGCATGTATGTGCGCGCCACCATCCAGGAAGGCGTTGCCGAAAACAGCTTCCTCGTGCCGCAGCGTGCCGTGACCCGCAACACGAAGGGCGAACCGATCGCTTTCTTCGTCAGCGCCGACGGCAAAATCCAGCAGCGCGTGCTGACCGTTCAGCGCAGCATCGGCAACAGCTGGCTCGTCGGCAAAGGAGTAGAGGAGGGAGATCGAGTCGTTGTCGAAGGCATACAGCGCGTGCGTGACGGCCAGGAGGTGAACGTCGCGCTGGTGACAGTCGACGATGCCAGCGGAAATCTTGAACAGGCATCGGCGGCCGGCACAGCCCAAGCCGGTCAGCAGGCCAAGGCCGACGGCGCGGACAAGAGCACCGTCACCGGTTCGACGAATTGAGGGTAAAACATGTCTCGCTTCTTCATTGACCGGCCCGTCTTTGCCTGGGTGATCGCCATCGTCATCATGCTGGCGGGCGCACTTTCGATCCTCACACTGTCGGTCGCGCAATATCCGCAGATCGCGCCGACGACGGTGCGCATCACCGCCACCTATTCCGGCGCCGACGCCGCAACCGTCGAAAACTCGGTGACCAAGGTCATCGAGCAGGGCATGACCGGTATCGACAATCTCGATTACATGGCGTCGACCTCGACGGCGACGGGGCAAGCCTCGATTTCGCTGACTTTCACCAACAAGGCCAATCCCGACGTCGCGCAGATGCAGGTGCAGAACAAGCTGCAGCTCGTCACCGCCCAACTGCCGCAAGTCGTTCAAAATACCGGCATCACCGTTTCGAAATCGACCAGCAGCTTCTTCCTCGTTGCGGCGTTTGTGTCGACGGATCGCAAGCTTATGCCGACCGACCTAGCCGACTATGTCGACAGTACCTTGAACGATACTTTGAAGCGCGTTCCAGGCGTTGGCGACACAACGCTCTTCGGTGCGCGCTATGCCATGCGCATCTGGGTCGATCCGGACAAGCTCGTCAAATACCAGCTGATGACATCGGACGTCGTCTCCGCCATCCAGGCGCAAAACGTACAGGTCTCGTCCGGTCAATTGGGTGGTCTGCCGCAGCTTGGCGGCCAGCAGCTCAATGCGACGGTCACGGCCGGCAGCCGTTTCCAGACGCCAGAGGAATTCGAGAACATCATTCTCAAGAGCCTGCCTGATGGTTCCATGGTTCGCGTCAACGATGTCGCCACCGTGCAGCTGGGTGCCGATAGCTACGTCACGTCGGGTGTCTATAACGGCATGCCTGCCGCAGGCCTTGGCATCAGCCTGGCGACGGACGCAAATGCGATCGATACGGCGGCGAGGGTCCAGTCGACGATCGATAGCTTGCGCAGCACGTTGCCGCCGAACGTGGAGATCGTCTATCCCTACGATACGACGCCCTTCGTGAAGCTGTCGATCGAGGACGTGGTCAAGACGCTGTTCGAAGCCATCGTGCTCGTCTTCATCGTCATGTTCGTCTTCCTGCAGAACCTGCGCGCCACGCTGATCCCGACGCTCGCCGTCCCTGTCGTCCTGCTCGGCACCTTCGGCGTGCTGGCGATGTTCGGCTATTCCATCAACACATTGACCATGTTCGGCATGGTGCTGGCGATCGGCCTTCTGGTCGACGACGCCATCGTCGTCGTCGAAAATGTCGAGCGCGTGATGGAGGAAGAGGGATTGTCGCCACGCGAGGCGACGATCAAGTCGATGCAGGAAATCACCGGCGCGCTGATCGGCATCGCCACGGTCTTGTCGGCCGTGTTCATCCCGATGGCCTTCTTCTCCGGTTCGGTCGGCGTCATCTACCGGCAGTTCTCGGTGACGATCGTCTCGGCGATGGTGCTCTCCGTCATCGTCGCTCTTATCCTCACGCCAGCTCTTTGCGCCACCATTCTCAAGAAGCCGGCGCATGGGGCACGTGAGCGCGGCCTGTTCGGCTGGTTCAACCGCAATTTCGAGCGGGGAACGAGAGGTTATCAGCGCACCATTTATGGCATGATCCGCCGCGGTGCCGTGTTCCTCGTCATCTTCGTGCTGATCGGCGTCGGTGTCGGTTATTTGTTCAATCGTCTCCCTAGCTCCTTCCTTCCGGAAGAGGATCAGGGACGTCTTCTGACCAGCATTCAGCTGCCCCCCGGTGCGACCGCTGAACGCACCCGTAAAGTGCTCGATCAGGTCATGAATTATTATCTCAACAATGAGAAGGACTATGTCGACGGTGTCTTTGGCAGCGTTGGCTTCAATTTCAGCGGCCAGGGCCAGAACGTTGCCGTCGCCTTCGTGGATCTGAAGGACTTCGATCAGCGCAGGACGCCGCAAGCCTCCGCCCAGGCGATCGCCAGACGCGCGATGGCCGCCTTTGCCAAGATCAAGGACGGCAATGTCTTCGCGCTGGCACCGCCGGCAATCCCCGGTTTCGGCAATAACAGCGGCTTCGATTTCTACATCAAGGATATCAACGGCGCGGGTCACACCGCATTGATCGCCGCCCGCAACCAGTTCTTGGGTGCGGCGTCGGGGAGCGCGAAGCTGAGCGGCACGCGCCCGAACGGACTGGACGATACGCCGCAATATTCGATCCATATCGATCAGGAAAAGGCTCGCGCCTTGAACGTCGATCTGGCGGATATCAATGCGACGTTGTCGACGGCCTGGGGCGGCACCTACGTCAACGACTTCATCGACCGCGGCCGCGTCAAGAGAGTCTATGTGCAGGCCGACAGCAAGTTCCGCATGCAGCCGGAGGATTTCGATCGCTGGTATGTGCGCAATTCCGGCGGCGACATGGTGCCGTTCTCGGCCTTCGCCTCAGGTATCTGGACCTATGGTTCGCCACGCCTGGAGCGCTATAATGGTGCTTCTGCCGTCGAAATCCAGGGTGCCGCGGCGCCCGGCGTCTCCTCGGGCGACGCCATGAACGAGATCGACAAGATCATGGCAAGCCTGCCGCCCGGCTTCAGCCACGAATGGACCAGCCTGTCTGCCCAGGAAAAGCTTTCGGGTAACCAAGCAACCCAGCTCTACGCGATTTCGATCCTGGTCGTCTTCCTGGCGCTCGCCGCCCTTTACGAGAGCTGGTCGATCCCGTTCGCCGTCATGCTGTCGGTCCCGATCGGCATCTTCGGCGCACTGCTGGCCGCAACCATCTTCGGGCAGTCGAACGACGTCTACTTCAAGGTGGGCCTGCTGACAACAATCGGTCTGGCGGCAAAGAACGCCATCCTGATCGTCGAATTCGCCATCGAGCAGCAGAGTAAGGGCAAGAACCTGATCGATGCGACGCTCGAGGCGGCAAGGCAACGTCTGCGACCGATCCTGATGACCTCATTCGCCTTCATCCTCGGCGTGCTGCCGCTGGCGATTGCCAACGGGGCCGGTTCCGGCAGCCAGAACTCGATCGGTATCGGCGTCATGGGCGGTATGATCTCGGCGACCGTGCTCGGCATCTTCTTCATCCCGCTGCTCTTCGTCTCCGTCCGCCGTGTCTTCAAGGGCAAGAGATCGACCGATGCGGAGGGGCAGGAGCCGAACGTTGCCACGGCGACGCCGGATACGCCATAGTCATCATGCATACAGGCCCAGCGTCAAAGCTGGGCCTGCCGTAAAAGATGGCCGTTGGCAATTGACCCGGAGCCACGATTAGTGGCTCGGACTACCTCCATCGGCGATACGCTGCCCATTTTCGTCGAAGAGATGGACGGCGTTATGAGCCGGAGCGATGCGCAAGGTATCGCCTGGCGCGGCCCTGATCCGCTCACGGAACACGCAGGTGACTGTCTGCGTGCCGAGGCGGGCAATCACCATCGTTTCGGATCCCGTCGGTTCGACGACGATTGTCTCCACCTCGATACCGTCTGCCACCAGCTTGATATCCTCGGGGCGAATGCCATAGGTTACGGCAGTCGGCGGATATTGTTCGCTCGGCAGGATAAGCCCGTCGGTGGTGCGGAAACCGGTGTTCGTCATGCTGCCCTTGATGAAATTCATCGCGGGAGAACCGATGAAGCCTGCGACGAAGAGATTGACCGGCCGGTCATAAAGCTCAAGCGGCGATCCGGATTGCTCGATCAGGCCGTCCTTCATGACGACGATCTTGTCGGCCATGGTCATCGCTTCGATCTGATCGTGGGTGACGTATATGGTGGTGGTCTGTAGTCGCTGGTGCATTTCCTTGATTTCGGATCGCATCTGAACGCGAAGCTTCGCATCGAGATTCGATAGAGGCTCGTCGAAGAGGAAGACGGCGGGGTCGCGCACGATCGCGCGGCCCATGGCAACGCGCTGCCTCTGGCCGCCGGAAAGTTGCTTCGGATACCGTTCGAGAAGATTTTCAAGCCCGAGGATTTTCGCGGCATTGCCGACGCGCTGATCGATTTCCGCCTTCGGCATTCGCTTCAGCCGCAAGGAGAAACCCATGTTCTTCGCGACCGTCATATGCGGATAAAGCGCGTAGTTCTGGAAGACCATCGCGATATCGCGATCCTTCGGCGCGAGGTCGTTGACGATGTGCTTGCCAATCTGGATATCGCCCGAGGTGATCCCCTCCAGGCCGGCGATCATTCTGAGCAGCGTGGATTTTCCGCAGCCCGAGGGGCCGACGAGCACGACGAACTCGCCGTCGCGGATATCGACCGATACGCCCTTGATCGCTTTGAACGCGCCATAATCCTTGCGCGCATTGTTCACTCTGACATGTGCCATTTTCCATCCTCCCGGATAGCTTCAAAGCCCGTTCAAGACCTTTCGGAGATAGGCAAGGCCGAGGCGCTCGCCTTCCTTGCGTTGAGCAAGATCCTTGCCCGGCCAACCGAAAGCCGCATCCTCGTGCTCGATCGAAAGCGTGCCGTCAAAGCCATTGGCGCGCGCCTGACGCAGGAAGCGCGGCCAGTTGAGAAGTCCATGGCCCGGCAACTTGTATTGCCACCACCCCTTGCCATGATAGCCGACCGCCTGCTGAACGGCCGCATCGATCGCGGTATCCTTGGCATGAAGGATGGCGATGCGATCCTTGACCGCATCCATGGCGACATAGGGATCGACGCCGATGCGGATGAGATGGGAAGGGTCGAATTCAAGGCCGAAGCGTTTGTCGGGAATTCGTTTGAAGAGCTCTTGCCAGCCTTTCGGCGTGGTGCCGATGAAATTGTCCTTGGGGCCGGGCCAGTTCTCGATCGCAAAGATCAACCCGCTCGACGTCGTCCTGGCGATCAGCCGGTTGGCGAAGTCGGCGAAATCTTCATAGTTGGCATCCTCGTCGGCGCTGTCGTCGCGACCGGGAAAGATAATGAAGATCGGCACGTCCGCTTCGCCGATCGCGTCGGCGAATTCCTCGGTGATGGTTCGAAGTTCGCCGCGTTTGCCGCGATCGGCATCGAGCTGATTGCCGAAAAAGGCGATCGAGGAGACGAAGAGGTTGCGGTCGCGGGCAAGAGCGACCGCCGCTCGTACCTTGTCCGGCGTCTTGATATGGCCGCGGACATCGATCTCGATCGCATCGAAACCGGCGGAGGCGGCGAAATCCACCACCTCCTCGAAGGGCCTGTCGTTGAATGTCGACGTATAAAAACCGATCCTCATCAAAATCCTCCCTGCGGCCGCGGGGGCCAATTCAATTGTTCAGGCGGTCCATGAATTTGAGTGGTGAACGCGTGCGCTGGACCTCGTCGGCCGAGGCGAGCATGAGGGCTGCCGCCATCGGCATTGCCGCGGCGCCGATCGCGCAGGCGTCCTCTCCGAGCGAGGCACGGTGGATCGATGGCAGCGCCGTATCCTCCATATCGAGGTGCTCGTGGACATAGCGCAGCAGTTCATCGATCATGCGGATGGGCAAGCGGCCGCCCAGGATGATGGCATCGGGATCGACGATCATGCCGATGTGCTTGACCGCGACGGCCAGATGCGCGCTCATCCCCTTCAGCCATTGGGAGGCCAATTTTCTGCCACGGGCATCCAGCGTGAGGAGGTCCGAGGGCACGCTTGCCTTGATGCCGTGTTCGCCCAAGAACTTGTAGAGGAAGAAGAGCGAGAATATTTCGCCGAGAAGCTCGACTTTCTGGCCTCCCCTGTGGCGCGGATCGGCGATTGGCAGCCAGCCGATCTCGCCGCTCAGGCCCATGGCGCCGCGATGGCCGGCGCCGTCGAGCACGAGCCCGCCGCCGGGGCACGCATTGATCGCGATATAGAAGAAGCTACGGCTTTCCGCTCCAAGCCCGTAGTCCAGCTCCGCAAGCGCTCCCGCATTCGTTTCATTCTCGATGAAGACGGGATGCTGCGTCAGGTTCTCCAATGCGGCGCGCACGTCGAATTCCATCCACTCCCCATAATTATCGGGCTTGCCCAGGAAGTCGATCTCGCCGAGCCAGTCCGGCATCGCGAGTCCGATACCCGCCAGATGGGCATCGTCGATCAGGCGGCTGCGCTGGAAATGCGAGATCGCATCGGCGGTCAGCTGCATGAATTCGCCCGGCAGGATGTAGCGCTTTTCGTGGTGGACGCGGGCGCGCACGTTGCCGACGGCATCGACGGCAAGGATCGTCAAATGGTCGCGATCGATGTTGATGCCGATCGCGAAGAAGGCGTCGGGGTTGATCTCAAGCTCGATCGCCGGCTGTCCCCTCAGACCATGGCGCCGCCGGGCTTCTATGATCAGGCCTTCGTCGAGCAGGCGATCGACGATGCGGGCGATCGCCGGCTTGGTGAAGCCGGTCTGCCGGGCGATTTCGGCGCGCGAAATCGGCGCTTGCCGATGGATGCAACGCAGAACGACGCCTCGATTGTGCTCGCCCGCATCCTCGACATTGGCTCCCGTCAGGTCGGGAGACAGTTTGACACCGGTCGGTTGGTTCATCCTCGGGATTCCTTATCAGTCTGGCACGCGCAAACCGGCCTCACCCCTTCACCGAGCCGCTGGTCATGGAGCCAAGGATCAGCCGTTGCAGCGACAGGAATGCCACGATCGCCGGTACGACGGAGATGAGGCAGGCGGCCGCCAGCAGCTGGATGGACGAGTCGGTTTGCATGCCACGGAAATTAAAGATCCCGACGCCGATCGGCATCAAATTGTTTTGCGTGAGCAGCAGAAAAGGCACCAGAAATTGCGACCAGCCGGCAATGACTGTGATGATGAAGACGGAGGCGATGCCCGGTGCCGACAGCGGCAGCACGATCCGCCAGAACACGGAGAAACGGTTGCATCCGTCGATCATCGCGGCTTCGTCGAGGCTGCGCGGAATGCCGTCCACCGTGCTCTTCAGAAGCCATGTCGCGAGCGGCACGCCGAGCGCGATATAGACCATCGTCACGGCGAAATGCGTATCGAGCAGGCCAAGGCGGTTCATATAGCGATAGAGCGGCACCATGATGACCAGCGGCGAGATCATCTGAAAGAGCAGAAGCCCCATCATCGACAGGCCCTTGCCCCGGAACTGGAAGCGCGAGAAGGCGTAGGCCGCGGGCATGGCGACGATCAGAACGCCGAAGCCGCTCAGAGCCGCGAGCTTCAAGCCGTTCCAGAGATAGAGCGGGAAGTAGCTGTTATTAAGCACGGTGATGAAATTGTCGATCGTTGGGTTGTGCGGGATATAACGCGCCACGCCGCGATAGATTTCGCGTTTGTCGCGCAGCGCCATCGACAGCAGGTAGGTGAGGGGGCCGGCGAAGAAGACGAACATCGCCAGCATGAAGAGATAGCTCAGAAAATCGCCGAAGCGCGTGCCGGTGCGCCTGCTCATCGTTCATCCTCCTTCGGCAGGAACGATGCATAGATGACGGCTAGCCCGAGGCTGATGATGAGCATCAGCACGGAAAGCACGCTGCCCCCGGACAGGTCATAATTGCGGAAGACGATATTGAAGACATAGAGCGATATGACTTCGGTGGCGCGGCCAGGGCCGCCGCCCGTCAGCGTGATGATCGCGTCGAAAGTGTTCAGCGTCATGATGGTAATAAGGATCATGTTGACGAGGATGGCCGCGCGCAGCTGCGGGATGGTGATGAAGAAGAACTGCTGCGGGCCCGTCGCGCCATCCACTTCCGCCGCTTCGTAGAGCGAGGGATCGATTGCCTTCAACGCGGCATACATGACGACCATCGAGAAGGCCGTTCCGCGCCAGATGTTCGAGATCAGGGCTGACCAGGGCGCGATGGCGGGATCGGAAAGCCAGGCGACCGTCGGCAGGTGCATGAGCCGTAAGATGCTGTTCAGCGCGCCGTAGGGTGCTTCCGAAAATAGCATCTGCCAGATGATGCCGCCGGCGATGCCGGGCACGACCCAGGCGATGAGCGCCGTGGTTCTCAGGATCGTCGTGCCGAACAGGCCGCGCTTCTCGCCGCGAACGACAACGACCGCGACGGCAAGGCCAAGGATCTGCTGGCCGATGACGCTGCCGCCGACGAAGACGAGGGTTGCCCAGAGGATATCGGGAAGCTGCGGCGAACTCAGCATGTTCGCAATAGAAGCGAGCGTATAATCCTGATTTTCGCCGATCAGCGTCGCATTGGTGAAGGACAGACGGAACACGTCGATGACCGGATAGAGATAGAAGATGCCGATGACGATGATTACGGGCATGATCCAAGGCAGCGGCGCTCCGGCGAAGCGGCGCATGAACGATCTGCTGTGCGGCCGGGTGGCAGCCTCGATGGCGATTGGGGTCATTGGGCTTCTCTGTCCGGGTTTGACACTGTCGGCAACGCCCGCGCGGGCGCTGCCGCGATCACAATCGTTAGAGACGCTTGTAAGCCTCCATCGTCGCCTTGAATGCCGCGTTAAGGGCTTCTTCCGGCTGCTTGGTTCCCGATAGGACGTCGCCCATCATGATCTGAATCTGGTTGGAGATCTCCGGATAGATCGGCGCACCCGGACGGGCCTGGCCGTTGGCGAGCGCGTCGGCAAAGGTCTTGTTGGCTTCGGTCGCGAAAACCTCATATTTGTCGAAGAGCGATTTGCGCGTCGGCAATTGCTGCTGAAGCGCGTTGCCCGGCCCCATATAGACGTCGCGCGCGAGGTTGGCGCACATCTCGACCTTGTCTTTATCCTTGCTGAAGGAGGCGATCGTCCAGCCGCCCGTGCCGGTCGAGCGCTTATCTGCCGTCGGGCCGGGGATCGGAGAGAAGGTCCAGTTGGCGAATTCGTCCGGATCCAGCGTTGCCTTCAACTGGGCGAGCTGCCAATTGCCGCCGATGAAAAGCGCGGTCGTTCCGGCAGCCGCCGCCGCGTTCAGATCATCATAGTTGCCGATCGTCGTCACCCGTTTGGGCGCGGCACCGGAATCGACGAGATCCTTGTAATAGGTCAGCGCCTTGAGGAACTTCTCCTTGTTTTCGCCCTCACCGAAAACCGGCTTGCCGGTATCGTCGACGAGCTTGCCGCCGAGCGCCCAGTAATTGGCGAGCCAGTCGAAGGTCGAACCCTCATAGCGGGCGGCGTTGAAGAGGATGCCCTCCATGCCTTCCTTGACGGAGGCGATACCGGCCTTCTTCAGGTCGTCCCAGGTCTGTGGTGCATCGGGGACAATGGACTTGTTGCGGTAGAGGACGCGAAGGTCGGTATCCCACCACCAGGCACGGATCGTCTGATCCTTGTCGGTGATGCCGTTGCGGATGAAGGGGAAGAGATCCGCGACTTCGTCCTTCGAGAAATAGGGGGTGAAGTCGGCAAGCACATGGTTGACCATGAATTGCGAGAGGACGAAGGAATCGACGGCGGCGCAATCCGGAGCATTGCCGGCTTTTGCCTGTTCGAGCATTTTTGCCTGCTCCGTGCCGATATCGGCCGACATGAACTGCATCTGTAGCTTCCAGTCGGGATGCTTCTTGATGAAGTCAATGAAGAGTTTCCGATAGCCCTCGGCGATCGCCGGATCGGCATTGTTCGGACTATCGTTCGTGAGCCGGACAGTGAGTGTTTTCGGCGCGTCGGCAAGGCCGATCCTGTCCTTTGTCGCCAGTTCTTGGGCAAATGCGGCAGGCACTGAAAACAACATCGTGCTCAGCGCTAGCGCGCTGACGAACGCTCTCTTCATGATGGGTCTCCTCCCCATTTTGAACGGATACAACATGGTGGCCAGTTGACCGCTCCTCATTTCCATGCTGCATTAATTAGATTAAGTTACTTTGCTTTGATGTCAAGTCGCAGCTCGGGAGGATAGAGATGCTGGTGACATTCGACAGCAGCTAGCGGCTTCAGGCCGCATTCCCCACCTCGAAACAGTCGAGCCATCGCGGGTATCCGCGGTGGGGGATGAGGTTTTTGCCTCGGTTATGAAAATAGCCAAACCTGACATCTATGGAGGATCAGATGCGTCTACTCATTCTCGGCACTGGCGGAATGGCCAACAAGCATGCGGCAAGTTTCAAGGAGATCGAAGGCGTCAGCGTCGTGGGCGGCGTTGACGTCGTTCCTGAGCGGCTGGCAGCCTTTTGCTCGGAACACGCCATCCCCAATCGTTTCGGCTCGCTTGAGGAAGCGCTCGCCTGGGGGGAGTTCGATGCCGTCGCCAACGTAACGCCTGACGCTGTTCACCACCCAACGACGCTGCAGGCGATTGCTGCCGGCAAGCATGTCTTCTGCGAAAAGCCTCTTGCGACAGACGCGACCAAGGCGATGGAAATGACCGAGGCTATCGAGAAAGCCGGCAAGGTGGGCATGGTGAATTTCACCTATCGCAATTCGCCTGCCTTGCAAAAGGGCCGGCAGATGGTGCTCGCCGGCGAGATCGGTGAGGTGAGGCATGTCGAAGCCTCTCATCTGCAGAGCTGGCTCGTTGGCCGGCATTGGGGAGATTGGAAATCGGAGAGCAAGTGGCTGTGGCGCCTCAGCAGGAAGCATGGTTCGAACGGCGCGCTCGGCGACATCGGCATCCATATCGTCGACTTCGCCTCCTATGGTTCCGGACTTGACGTCGCTCATGTTTTCGCGCGGCTGAAGACCTTCAGCAAGGCGCCGGGCGACAAGATCGGCGAATATGATCTCGATGCGAATGACAGCTTCACAATGAATGTCGACTTCACGAGCGGAGCGATCGGCACGATCCAGGCGACGCGCACCGCCGCGGGGCAGATGGACCAGCTGCGCCTGAGGGTCTACGGTGAGACCGGTTCGATCGAGATGATCTACGACACAGGAAAATCGACGCTCCGCGCCTGTCTCGGTGAAGACGTTCACACGGCAACATGGCGTGATATCCACTTTGATGACGTTGAGACGAACTACCAGCGCTTCGTTCAGGCCGTCAGGATGGGCAAGACCCAGGAACCCTCCTTCCGCCGGGCGGCAAATATACAGAAGGTCCTGGACAAGGCACTCGCCTCGGACATCAGCCATAAAGACGAGGCGCTTGCCTGAATCCAGAAGCGAGATTCAGCCGGAGACCGGCGGCAAAAGAGTGTTGAGGAAGGGCAGGAGTGCCGCCCCCAGCGCCACGCCGCCGCCGCTGAAACTTGCCGGCTTCATCGGCGAAATCCAGGGCGTCAGGAATGGCCGTTTCGACGTGTCGCGGCGCTCAACGGAAAGCTGATGGATCAGTGCCTCGATAACGTCGCGCGGCAGGTCGCCGCCGATCATGATCACGCTCGGCGCGATGAAGCCGGCAATCGCGATGATCGGGTCGAGCAGATGGCTTGCCGCCTCGCGTATCCACTGCGTTATCAGCGGGGAATATGGCTCCTTGCCCGCCAGAAGGTGCCGGAATTCGTCTTCGCTCAACAATCCGCGTAGCGCATCGAAGCCGACGACCGTATTCAGGCGGATATTGTCGGGGCCGGTGCGCATGTCGCCGATATTGCCCGCGCGCCCATGAACGCCCGAATAGGGAACGCCACGAACGAGGAACCCGGCCTGGACATCCTCATCGATGATGATCATCGCGAGCCCGCCTTTCGGCGCCGGTGTGCCGATCGTGCGCTCGGCGAGCAGGCTTGCCGCGCATTCGTTCTCGACATGGCTGCGCGGAAGTTTCGATGCGGCATCCAACTGCTCGCTTTCTTCCGGGCTCCAGTCATTCGAGGCGATACCTAGGCCGATGATCGGCAAGTCGGTATGATGGCCGATCATGTCCTCGATCGCCGAAAGGATCGATGCGACCCTCCTTGCCCGGGCGAGGGGAAAATAAACGCGGTCGTGAACTTGGCCGCTCAGATCGACGAGAACCGCTTCGCCTCGATTTTGACGGGCACGAACGCCGATCGAGAAGGCTCCTTCTGGCCGCAGGGCAAATTCGGTGGAGGTCGCCCCACCGCCGGCGCCATTTCGCCGATGCGATGTCACCAGCCCTTCGTCGCCAAGCCGGCGCAGAATGTTGGTGATTCCCGGCCCGGTCAGTCCGGAATGTTTTCCGAGCTCCATGCGGGTCAAAGGGCCGTGGCGCCGGATCGCCTCCAGGATGACGCGAATATTTCTGTCGGCGATTTCTCCCGACCGCAGACCGAGTGTCTTGCCCCGCGTAACGTCCGTCTCCTCCGGCTGGCGCCACCGTGGCCCGGATCGAAGATACCGCATGACCGATTTCCTTGCGTACCTTGCCGCTGGTATATCGCGGACAAATGACAATGCCCCTGACTGTTTTCCAACCGGTCCGTACAAATTCTTGATTTTATTAGGGCCGCAACCGCCCTTGTTTCAAGTGACTTTCGGAATGCAAGCATCCCTAAAAAGAGTCATGAGGTTCGTGGTTCGACCCCGGCGGCCGCTATTTTTCGTGCGCGTAAAATCGCATCCACTGCGATTAGCGTCAACAAAACCGCAGCCAATAGGAGAAGGTGGCCACCGATGGCTCGGTAGGCGAACACTCCCAGGACGCCGCCGAGAAGAAACGAGACGATCGTGTAAAGATGCAATTGTAGTTTGCTCAGATTGCGCCGCGCCTCCGGAGCCTGCTCACGTCCTCGCAAGGCGTCCAGGGCAATGGCTAGCTCTATGCCCAGATCCGTGGCCATGCCGGAAACATGCGTGGTGCGAACCCTGGCGTCCGAGATGCGGGTGACGACCGCGTTCTGGAGCCCCATCAGGAATGCAAGCCCGAGAACGAGAACCGGCGTGCGCCAAGCAGCGAGAAGCCATAGATCCGCGCAGCCGAGCGCGGCAAGCAAGATGGCCTCGGTCAAAATACTATAAGCATAGATCGCATGTACGTTGCGCCGCTGTCCCGCGTTGACAATCAGCGTCGAAGTCGCGGCCCCGAGGATGAAGGCGATGACAATCCCGCCGTAAAGCAGGCTCGACAGCCACTGTCCCACGGCAAGATGATCGGACAGGGTCGATACATTTCCCGTCATGTTGGCTGAGAAGAAGCCGACAGCGTAGAAGGCGGACGCATTCAATGCGCCGGCAATTGCCGCAAGGGACGCAGCCAGATGGCGGTCAATTTTCTCGTTGCGATGGGTGCCTTGTCTTACAAGCATGGAAGCCACTGTTGGCGGTTGCGGATTGAAGGCATCGAAAGTCTTTGCTCCTTTCTGGATTTCAGGCCGACATCTTTCCAAACCGGACTGGGAACCATCATGCCTCCTTGCCTCCGGGTATTGCGGGATCGGGTATGACGATTCCACGCGGGCCAACATATCCGAAACGATGACGATTTACCCTACTACTCGACGCAGCGCTCTCACAAGCGGGCTTTTGGCTTTGCGTGAAGATGCCACATGGACCAAGCCGCCACATCCTCGCGTCAGTGTGGCTGCTCTCATCGGCGGCATTGGATTGCCTTCCAGAACCGCAATTCTTGCGGTTGTATGGGTGGTCCATCAAGAGAGCTTGCTTTCGTTCAGACGGTTTAGAATGTCAAGCGGTATCAGATGCCTGGATGTGCAGCGTCGAGAGGAGGCCCCCTCCCGCAATCGATGCATATAAACCGAACGCTCAGGTTGAGATTGGGCGCGTAAGAAGGAATTGTTAGCGCGGAAGGCGCACATGATTTAGTACTATTTGACAACTGGAAAATTGTCGCATCGGTCGTAGACTTCTGATTGTAGCCAGCAAGCCAAGCGAGATGCGGCTAAGAGCGCCGGTGCGCTCGTCGGTGCAAATAAGCCGAAACAGGCGGTTCGACTCCGCGGCCGCAACCACGCCCTTCAACAGCATCACAGTTGATGGATGAAAAGCTGCAATTGCAACTAATTCGAAGGGGCACACGCCCACCAAATTCCGCCTCACACGTTGTGCCGGAAAAGAAGCTTACTCGCCATCAGACTAAGGTCCGTGTTCAACGCAGCTCTATTCGGATAGTGCATGACTGCCCCCGGTCGCCGACACCACTGCCACCCGTCGGCGGTCTGCCCTGTCATCGGACCAACCTCCGGTGACAGGGCGAATAATCAGGCGTTGGATCGGCGTTCGCTCGATGCCGCATGGACAGTGACCTCCCGCCGGAGGGGCGCTTCATCCCTTGCTGTCAAGGCCAGCCGCTAGCGAGACCCCGAAGGCGGCCCGAGGTCATGCGTTGAGTATCAGCGCGTTCCTGACAAAGGATCACAACCATTCCTCTTCGCCGACCGCCCATTATCTTTCCGCAAGTCGGTATGCGTCGGCTGCGACGATTGAAAGCCGTCCGTCGTCAACACCTGACCCGCGACGGTGTGACTATCCGGTCGCCTTCGTTGCCATCATCTGCTGCTTCGAGCACTCGGCACCCACGCGATGCTGAACAACTCCACGAATAGGAGTTGATAGCACCGAGCGCATTACCTGGACGCAGCCACATCTTTTCGATGAAGTGCGAAGCCTGATGCCCTCTGACCGCCCAGTTCCGACCGGAGTTGCATGGTCGGAATATGGTAATCCCCGCCATTTTGGCTCCTGTAAGGAATGGGGCTTGTTGTTTCGAGCGTTCGCATCCGATCGCGCAGATGTTTCGCAGCGGCTTCGAAGCGGGCGTCGTCGAAGCGATCGGTACTATAGGTCACGAAGGGCGGCAGCACATCGTAGCCGGGATAGTAGAGAATGCCGTGATTGATCGGAAACAGAAGATCGTCGATGGGGCCGTTGATTCCCCGAGGAGCGTAGTGTTCCTCCCACCCCCCTGCGGTTACGATCAACATGGCTCGCTTGCCGACCAAGGTTCCCTCTCCATAGCGATCACCCCAGCGCTTGTCGCTATGTTCGCCAACACCGTAGGCGAAGCCGTAAGCAAACACGCGGTCGACCCAGCCTTTCAGAATGGCCGGCATGGCGAACCACCAGAGCGGAAACTGCAGGATCAATGCATCAGCCCAGAGAAGTTTTTCGATCTCCGCTTTGACATCGTCCGTCAGCGTGTCGCAGCTGAAGGCATGTTTGGAAGCGGCGACCGGCATAAGTCGCTCGTCGGGAGCCAAAGACGGGAAATCCGCGCGGTCGATCTCCGATTTCCAGCGCATGGCATGTAGGTCGGAAACCTGTACCGTGTGGCCGGCTGCTTCCAGCTCCTGGACCGCAACATCACGTAGCGATGCCGATAAGGATTTAGGTTCGGGGTGAGCGAAGACGATGAGCACATTCATGGTGGTACCTGCTTGTTGAAGAAAACTCTCCCTAAGCTAGGCCATGTTCCGCTAATGCGTTATATAGCAGGGATGGATAGGATAATGCCGAATAATGGATAGATCGGACATCACGCTCGAACGCATTCGCACCTTTGTCCGCGTCGCCGAACGCGGCAATCTGTCGGCTGTGGCGCGTGAGTTGAACATTGGTCAGTCCAGTGTCACGCGGCATGTGCGTGAGCTTGAGGAAGCCCTCGGCGTGGCGCTGTTGAGCCGCACGACCCGTCGTGTCACGCTCACCGAGGAAGGCGGGCTTTACTATGCCAATGCCATCCAAATCCTGCGCCTGCTGGAACAGGCGACCGATGAAGCGCGAAGCGCGCGGAGCGTCTCCGCCGGCACGGTTCGTATCTCCTGTACGGCGGCGCTCGGCGTCCGGCATGTCAGTCGTTTAGTCTTCGCCTTTCAGGATCGCCATCCGGACATCGCAGTCGACTTCAGCCTGACGGATGAACGCGTTGATCTCATCCGCGAAGGCGTGGACATCGCGCTGCGCCTCGGTCCGCTCGCCGACAGTTCGATGAAGCTGCGGGCGATCGGTCAAAGCCGGCGCGTCCTCGTCGCCTCTCCCGCCTATCTGGCAAGCCGTGGCCGGCCGTCGACACCCGAGGAGCTCAAGAACCACGAGGGCGTCCGCATGTCGAACGTTGCAGGAAGCGAATCTCTCGCGCTTGAGCGGGCGGGAGGCACGCGCCACGTCGTGCCTTTCAACGGGCATCTGCGCGTTGATCACGGGCTCGCCGCGCGCGAAGCCTTTATCGCGGGTCGCGGCCTAGGCCCCGCTCATATCTGGCTGGTGGACGACCTTCTCGCGGACGGCCGGCTCGAAGCGGTGCTGCCTGACTACGCTCCACCGGCCGTGCCGTTGAATATGCTTATCGCGCCCGAACGAACCGGCATCGCGCGTGTCCGGCTGCTGGTCGAGTTTCTGGCAGAGGGAATGCTCCGGGTCCCCGGTATAGAGCGGTAACGAACAGGGAGTTGGACCGCTTGCCTGAAGCACGCCGCGCCGCTTTCGAAGCCTCCGCCATATGGCGCGGAGCTCAATTGGATCTGGCGCCGCGGCGGAGATGGCATAGAGGCAGCGGTCTTGATCAAGAGGAAATCTGGACAAGCCTCTCGCGATTTCGACATCCGTCGTTATGCGGTAGACGGCCAGCCGAGACTAGGGGCCACCTGAGCGGGATTGGTCAATAGCCGCACATTCTCCGCAGGACCGAAAGTGGGCGGCAGGAAGAGAGCAATCTCGTCGGCTGCCGCCAAGCCAGACCCGCGTCCCGAACCCAAGCGCGTAGGGCGCATCCAATATTTCCCCCGCAATGCCACCATCACATGTTGGATCGGAAATCATCTGCCCTAGATCAGCGAAAGGGAGATATCGGTAATTGTCTTGCCTCTATTCGAAAGCGGAAAAGGCCAGCGATGATCTATGATGCCGTTGTCGTGGGTTCTGGTTTTTCCGCCATTTCCACCGTTTGCAATCTCGTAGAGCTGCTCCCTGAAACGGCATCGATCGCCATTGTCGGCGACGATCCTGGCTTTGGTCGCGGGACCGCCTATCGGACAGAACTCTATTTGCATCGCCTGAACGTGCCGGCCGGCCGCATGAGCTTGTTTCCGGATCGTCCGAATGCCTTTGTCGAATGGCTGCGGGAACGCAGGCGGCCGCTGGACGCGGGAGATTTCGCCTCCAGGCAGGACTATGGCCTGTATATTCGAGACAGTTTGGCCGCTCTGCTGCGTAACAGGAAACAGCGTTGTCGGGTCGACTTCATTAAGGCCAAGGCGACGGGATGCGTTGAGCGATATGGTTCCGCGCTTGGCTTTATTTTGGACAACGGCAATGAGATCGCCGGGCGAAGCGTCGTGCTCTGTCTCGGCGTTGGCAATGCGCAACTGCCGTTTGATGTTTCCCGACTATCCGCGGACGCGCGCTCCCATATCATCGAAAATCCATGGCGGCTGTCATGGTTGAGACGGGTGGGTAAGGCCGATACGGTCTGTATCTTGGGTTCGGGACTGACGATGATCGATCAGGTTTTGGCACTGTTTGCCCACGGTTTCACCGGCAAGATAATCGTATTGTCACGGCGCGGCCTCGTTCCGCACGATCATGTCAGCCATCCCAAGTCGGCGGTCGACATCGACGTCGAAGCCTTGCCCACGCGGATGAGTGAACTCCTGCATGTTCTCCGTCGCGAGAGCAAAGATGCGGGGGACTGGCGCAGGGTCATGGATGGCTTACGCCCGAAGACGCAAGCTCTCTGGTCGAGATTGCCGGAGATCGAGCGCCGTCGCTTTTTACGCCATGCCTTGCCGTGGTGGAACATTCATCGTCATCGTGTTGCTCCGGATGTGTTCCGGCGGTTTGAAAGGATGCTGCAAAACGGCCAGGTTTCGATCCGAGCCGGACATCTGCGGAATGTCGAGAAAACCAAGGCTTTAACCGTACATTACCGGCCTCGCGGCGAGAGCTTTACAGCATCCATCGAGGCGGACTGGATCGTGAATTGCACTGGCATGGAACGAGCAGGCATCGCGCATTCCCCATTGCTGCAGGAGATGCAGCGCAAAGGCCTGATCGAGGCGGATCCGCTTGGTCTCGGATTGGTGGTCGATGCTCGCTCACGCATCCCTGACTCGAGCGGCAAGGAAGCAATCATCTATGCCGTTGGCGCGCTGACCGCTGGTCAGTTCTGGGAAATTACCGCCGTGCCGGATATCCGCGTGCAGGCAAGAAAAGTCGCCGAGGCCATTGCGGATGGATTGCGGTGAAGAACCGATATCCACCTACTTGACGGCGGGGGATCAGCTCTGTGCGACACGCACGATCAGCTTACCGAAGTTCCGCCCTTCCAGAAGCCCGAGAAAAGCCTCCGGAGCGTTTTCGAGCCCATCTACGATGTCTTCCTTATATTTGAGGCGCCCCTCGGCAATCCATTTTCCGGCTTCGCGATAGAAATCGGGGCGTTGATCGGCGAATTCGCGCTGTATGAAACCTCGGATGGTCAGGCTTTTTCTCAGGATGGCGCGCATCACCGCAGGCAGTTGGTCTGTTCCGTGCGAGGTGGACGGGTCTTCGTTATAATGTGCGATCAGTCCGCAGACCGGAACGCGCGCGAAATCGTTCAGCAATGGAAACACCGCGTTCCAGACATGTCCGCCGACATTTTCGAAATAAATGTCGATGCCGTTCCGGCAAGCAGACGCGAGCCGGGCTTGAAAATCGTCGGCCCGGTGATCGATCGCGGCATCGAAGCCGAGTTCGTCGCGGATATAACGGCATTTGTCCGGGCCGCCTGCAATACCAACTACTCGCGCACCAAAGATCTTGCTGATCTGCCCGACGGCCGAGCCGACCGCGCCGCTGGCGGCGGCCACGACCAATGTCTCTCCCGCCTTGGGCCGCCCGATATTGCGCAGCCCCGCATAGGCGGTGAAGCCCGGCATTCCGAGAATGCCGAGTGCCGTCGAGATCGGCGCCGCATTCGGGTCAAGCTTGCGTAATCCCGCGCCGTTTGAAATCGCATGGCTCTGCCAGCCAGAATGGGAGAGGACGATGTCTCCCGGCGTGAACTCCGTATTGCGTGATTTGACCACGCGCGCAACGGTTCCTCCTTCCATCACGCCGCCAATTTCGACCGGCGCGGCATAGGATTTCGCGTCGTCCATCCGGCCCCGCATATAGGGGTCGAGGGAAAGATAAAGGATCTGCAGAAGAACCTCGCCTTCGTCGAGATCCCGCAAGGTTTCCTGTTCGAGCCGGAAGTTCGTCACGACCGGTTTTCCAACGGGACGGGAGGCAAGCACGATGCGGGTGGTGACGGGCTGATTGGCCATGTGGAATTCCTTGTCTTAAGTTCTGCTTCCGGACGCGACGCAATCGCAATGCCGGATTTCGCAATCTCGGTTGCAGCCGTCCGAGCGTTCGTGCCGTATCACCGTGTATGAGCGTCGGTCTTCCAACTCATTTCTTGAACCATAGTGCGACTCCATTGGCGGCATCGGCATCAACAAGCAGGCCGCCCTCGAAGGCGCGAGGCGAAAAGCCTCCTTGCGCCAGCACATCTGCGGTTGCTTCAACCGATCGTACCTTCAGCCCCAGCGCCACTTTTCTTTCGTCGCCGTCAAAGCTTGCCGGAATGGCGGAGCCGAACCGGGAGGCGGCGTCAGCCTCGGACAGGATATGAAGTGTGACGATGCCGGCGTGAATTGCAATGCCGTCCCTGCTGATTTCAGGCGCGGCGGTATTGGCAAATCCGCCTAGCAGTTCGGTTAGCGCTTCGGGAGCGCGGCTGACGATGAAGACATCGACGATATCGAGAACACCGTTGGGGTGGCTCTGATCTCTCTGCTGCCACACCAGCTCCGGCGTATTGTGCTGGCAGAAAAAGAAGCGGCCATTGGAGATCGCCTCCTTGCCGATCTGGAAGGTGCGGAAACTGGCTGACTTCTCTATGCCTCCCACGTTGACAGGGCGCGAGAAGTCCCGCCATTCGGTGACGGATTTGCCGGCATCGCCCAATTCGCGTTGCAGGCTGGCTGCGTCCGTGGTTCGAAAGGCAAGTCCGTTCAAACCGATCGGATAAGACCAGAGATCGGTGCGTTTGTCATCACTGTCAGGCGGAAATCCGAGTAGCTCCAGATAGTTCTCGCCGAACACGGCAAGATGATTGATGGAGCCCAGGGTATGGTAACCTCGTGGCGTCAGCGCGAAGCCGAGTTTGCGATAGATCGCAGCCGCCTCGTCCAGCCGATCAAGGACGCCAATGACGGCGTGATCGAGGATGAGGGGTTGGGCAGTAACAGCCATTGGGGGCTCCCGACATAGAGGTATGTTAAATTGCGGTCTTTGCGCCGCATTCGGCATGCCGCGGCTTTGGTGATCACATCAGCAACCGTGTTCGCGGGCCGAACGGGAGCGGCTGCTGAAATGCGTCGAACAGGATTGGCTATCCACGGTAAGGCTGACGTCGATGCGAACCGATCTCATGAGATAGTTCGACGGATTTCGATTGCAGCTCATGGCTAGTACCGTCATCGACAAGATCATCGAGAATGAGCGCCCGATATTCTTGCGCCAGCAGCCTTGTCTCGATCTCGTCGCGTTGTGCCGAGAGGCGAAAGAAACGACGCAGCCTGCTCATGATATGCCTCCTTTACGCGGCTCGGTTGAGATTGCCAGACGTTGTGGATACCAACTTGTGGATTGCTCGCAGCACGTCGGAGGCGGCGGCAAAATGTTGGCCGTCAAGGTCATAGACGTGAAACTTGACCGCGATGAACCTTAGCGCGCCCTTGTCCGGAACGACGATGCCCACCGGAATGCCGGCATATTCAATCACCTGTCTGGTCATTTTCATCACCCCTTGAAATGGATTCTTCCGAACGAACGATCGGCGGCGTTCTAAGTTCGATTAGTCCATTAATTTAGTGGATTATATATGTAAAAGATGCGGTGAGCTATTCGCGGCGGTGCCAAATAGTCGGGCGATAGGGGAAAACAATTCTAGTAGAAGAGGTTGAAGGGTATTGAGGAACGTGCATTGGAGATTGCGAAATTGTTTCTAAACGTCCGAATATCGCGCCGCTCGCTTCAAGCGGATGCCAACCCCATCAAGGAGCCATCGCCTATTCAACCTCGTGATATACCCGCGCGTTCGTTTCCTGACTTGCGACCAAATTAGAATATTAATTCTATAGATAGCTTGGTGTTTGCCGTAGTTTGATGCGCGTTTTCATACAGAGGCTTACACAATGGGCATCAAAGCCAAATTCAAGGCGGCAAGTTTACTAAGCGTGTGGCTATTGGTGGCGCCGTCGGCATTCGCCGATGACCAGCCGGTCAAGGGCGGCACGCTGATTTATCTTGAACAGCAGGCGCATACGAACCTTTACCCGCCGGCGGGCGGCTTCTATCCGAATGGTGGCATTCTCAACCAGATCAGCGACAAGCTCACCTATCAGAACCCGAAGACGCTCGATATCGAGCCGTGGATCGCCGAATCCTGGACAGTCAACGACAAGGCGACGGAATATACGTTCAAGATCCGCAAGGGCGTGACATTTTCCGACGGTTCTCCGCTCGACGCCAATGCCGTGGCGAAGAATTATGATACGTTCGGCCTTGGCAACAAGGAGCTGAAGCAGCCGGTTTCCGAGGTCATCAACAACTACGATCATAGCGAAGTCGTCGATCCCTATACGGTCAAGTTCTACTTCAAGAAGCCGTCTCCGGGTTTCCTGCAGGGAACCGCCGTGATCGGATCGGGCTTGGTTTCCCTAAAGACGCTGGCATTGCCTTTCGACCAGCTCGGCGATGCGACGAAGATCATCGGGTCCGGCCCCTTTGTCGTCGAAAGCGAGACGCTCGGCAAGCAGCTCTCGCTGAAAGCGCGGACAGACTATAACTGGGGTCCAAACAAGTTGGCGCATCAGGGCCGGGCCTATCTGGACGGGATCAAGTACATCATCACCGGCGAGGACAGCGTGCGCATCGGCGCATTGCTTTCCGGCCAGGCCGATTTCATCCGTCAGCTGCAGGCCTATGACGAGAAGCAGGTGTCCGATCAGAATTTCGCGATCTATGCGGCGCCGACACGCGGCGTGAACGACAGCGTTGCCTTCCGCCCGGACAATCCGCTCGTTGCCGATATTAGGGTTCGCCAGGCACTCCTGCATGCGACCAACAACAAGGAAATCGTCGATACGCTGTTTTCGGCAAATTATCCGCAGGCGAAATCGGTCATTTCGTCGGCCGCGGCCGGCTACACGGATTTGTCGTCGAAGCTGACCTACGATCCGGCTCTTGCTGAAAAGCTCCTGGACGAAGCCGGGTGGAAGAAGGGCGCGAGCGGCGTTCGCGAGAAGGGTGGCAAGCCGCTTTCGCTTGCCGTCTATGAATCCTTGCCCCAGCCGCAGAACAAGGCCGTGCTGCAGCTCGTTGCGCAGCAATGGGCCAAGCTCGGTGTCAAGCTGCAGGTTCTTGCCGGAACCTCGGGAAATCTGGTCACCGACAATATCGATCCTGCCAAGACTCCGCTGGTCGTCGCCGAGGTCGGCCGTGCCGATCCCGATGTCATCAAGAGCCAGTTCTACCCCAAGAACCGCGATGCCCTGCTGCAGAAGGGCGGCCTCAATCCCAAGGCGACCTTCTCGGATGACAAGCTGAACGGCATCCTGGAAACCGTCGCCTCCGAAACGGATCGCGACAAGCGACTGGCGGCGGCGAAGGCGGCGCAGGAATATCTGCTCGATCAGGCCTATGTCATCCCCTTCTTCGAGGAGCCGCAGGTCTTCGCTGGCGCGCCTTACGTGAAGGGGGTCGCATTCGAGGCCGTGGGACGCCCGTCCTTCTACAGTGCCTGGCTCGCTGAACATTGATGAAAAGGGGCTGGCCCGGCGTGGTGCCGGGCCCTCCTTCATGCGAAGACATGGTAGTGGCATGGCAAGATACATATTATCGAGGTTCGGGCAGGCGCTGTTCGTCTTATGGGCGGCCTTCACCGTTTCGTTCGTTTTGCTGCAGTCGCTGCCTGGCGACGCGGTGCTGATCAAGTTCCAGAACCCGGATTACGGACTAAGCCCCGAACAGCTTGCCGATATCAGGGCGGCTTATGGCGCCGACGGATCGTTCCTGCATCAATATCTCCATGCGGTCCGGAATTTTTTGACGGGGGATTTCGGCTATTCACTGCAAGCGGGCGTTCCGGTGAGCTCGCTGCTTGCCACCAATCTGCCACCATCCCTTCTGCTTGCAGCATCGGGGTTTGCGGTGGCGACACTTCTCGCCGTTCTGATCGCAATCGCCTGCAATCTCTCCGGTTTTGCCTGGCTGCGAAGCCTGATCCAATCCATTCCGTCGCTGTTCATATCGGTGCCGACTTTTTGGCTCGGCATCATGCTCATTCAGATATTCTCCTTCCGGCTTCGCTTCGTGCCGGTCATCAATCCCGGACCCTGGGAGGGTCTTTTCCTGCCCATTCTGACCGTCGCGGTGCCGATTTCCGCTCCGTTGGCGCAAATCCTGCTGAAGAACATAGACGAGGTCCTGACGAAGCCATTCGTGCCCGTGGCTCGGGCCAAGGGACTTTCGCATGCCAAGGTCCTGTGGCGCCACGTTGCCAAGAATACGCTGCTGCCGGTTCTGACCGTTGCCGGATTGCTGTTCGGGGAACTGATCGCCAGCGCGGTCATCACCGAAACGGTCTTTGGCCTCAATGGTATCGGCGGGCTGACGAAACAGGCCGTGGACAGTCAGGATGTCGCCGTTCTTCAAGCGATCGTCGTCATTGCCGCGACCGCTTTCGTCGTCATCAACCTTGTGGTCGATCTTCTCTATCCCGTGCTCGATCCGCGTCTGAAAACCAAGTTGGGAGCTGTGTGATGGCAACGATCGAAACCGCCCGACATCATCCAGACCTCGATGCGTCCGACCGGAAAGTCAGTGTATCGCCCGTGACGCCCGAGACCGATGTTCGTGAGAACGCCGGAGCTGGCGGGCGTTTTCCCCGCATTCAGCCTGGTCTCTTCCTTGCGTGCCTTATCCTCGCGCTGGCTATCCTTTGGGCATTCCTCCCCAGTCTCTTTACGATCTACAACCCTGTGCAGGGACTGCCCGGGCAACATCTACGACCGCCCAGCGCCACCCATCTCCTGGGGACGGATTCGCTCGGGCGGGATCTCTATGCCCGCATCGTCTATGGCGCAATTCACTCGCTATCGGGCGCGCTCGCGGCCGTCGGTATCGCGCTTGTGGCCGGCACGACGCTCGGCGTCCTTGCTGGATCATTTGGCGGCAGGATCGAGACGGTCATCATGAGGTTGGTCGATGTCATGCTGTCGATACCGGATCTTCTCTTATCGCTCAGCATCATCGTTCTGCTCGGTTTTGGCACCGTCAACGCCGCGATCGCGGTCGGCTGCACGCTGATCGCCAAGTTTGCCAGATTGGTTCGCTCCGAAGTCGTCACCGTGCGCCGAAGCGAATATGTCGAGGCCGCCTTCGGCAGCGGCGGCACCTTCCTCAAGGTGCTCTGGCGTCACATCCTGCCGAATTCGCTGACCTCGGTAATCGCCTTCGCGGCACTTCAGGCCGGCTGGGCGATCCTGCAGCTCGCGACGCTCGGCTTTCTCGGCTATGGCGCGCCGCCACCGACACCGGAATGGGGCCTGCTGATCGCCGAAGGACGCAATTATATCGCAACCGCCTGGTGGCTGACGGCGGCGCCCGGTCTTGTCGTCGTCCTGGTGGTTATTTCCATCAATCGCATCAGCCGGGCAATCGGGAGCATTGGGAAATGACGGCTCCGATCATTGAAACCATTGAGGAAGAGGGTGCGCCGATCCTCGATGTGGCGGGCCTCAGGGTCGCCTATCGCGACAGGAGCGGCCAGCGCACGGTGGTTCACGATATTGGCTTTGAGGTTCGCGCCGGCGAAGTGGTCGCCCTCGTCGGCGAATCCGGTTCAGGCAAGAGCTCCACCGCACAGGCGTTGATCGGCCTTCTGCCCGAAGGCGGCATTCTCCAGCAGGGAAGCATCCGCCTGAACGGCCAGGATATTGCCGGCTGGCCGCAAAGGCGGCTGGATGGCATTCGCGGCTCCGTCATCAGCCTCGTGCCGCAGGATCCGGGCAATTCGCTCAATCCGGTGAGGACGATCGGCGAACAGGTCGCCGAAATCCTGACGGTGCATGGCCGGGCGTCTGGAGCGGCTGCTCGCGTTCAAGCGATCGAATTGCTGGAACGTGTCGGCCTCAGCCAGCCTCAATTGCGCGCCAGGCAGTATCCCCATGAGCTCTCCGGCGGCATGCGTCAGCGCGTGTTGATCGCCATTGCCATCGCGCTGAAACCTTCGCTGATCATCGCCGACGAACCCACCAGTGCCCTGGATGTGACGGTGCAGAGGCACATTCTCGATCTGATCGACGATCTGAGACGGGAATATGGCACGGCGGTCCTCTTGGTGACCCATGACCTCGGGGTCGCCGCCGATCGATCCGACAGGTTGATCGTCCTGCAGCACGGCCGTATCCAGGAGCGGGGGCGCACGGCCGACATTCTCGCAAACCCGCGAAGCAACTATACGCGCCGCCTGCTTGCCGACGCGCCATCGTTGAATGCGCGGCCGAAGGCCGCGCCGGCACACCCGGTTGCATCCGTCGCGGCGGACGACGACATCGTCGTGGTCGATAGGCTGGTGCAGGATTTCGGTGCCGGTCGCGGCGGCAGTTTCCGGGCGGTCGACGATGTCTCTTTTCGCGTTCGCCGCGGCAGCACCCATGCAATCGTCGGTGAATCCGGCTCCGGCAAGACGACGACGATAAGGATCGTTTCCGCGTTTCAGAAGCCGACTTCGGGCCAGGTACTGATCGACGGGCTCGACCTGGCTTCGTTGCGCGGTGAAGCGCTGAGGCAGCTGCGCAAGAAGGTCCAGCTCGTCTATCAAAATCCCTATGGTTCGCTCGACCCACGCCAGACGATTACGGGAATCGTCGAGGAGCCGTTGTTGAATTTCGAACGGCTGCCCCGCAGTGAGCGATTGGCGAAGGTGGCGGCCACTCTCGACAAGGTCAGGCTGCCAGCCGACATATCGCAACGTCGGCCGCATTCGCTTTCGGGAGGGCAGCGCCAGCGCGTCGCGATCGCCCGTGCGCTGGTGCTCGATCCGCGGATCCTGGTGCTCGACGAGGCTGTCTCCGCGCTTGACGTAACGGTGCAGGCGCAGATCCTCGATCTCTTGGGCGAGTTGCAGCGCGAGCTTGGGCTGACCTATCTGTTCGTCTCCCACGATCTCGCCGTCGTGCGACAGATCGCGGACACTGTCTCGGTGCTGAACGCCGGGCAGCTGGTCGAGACGGGTCGCGTCGAAGACGTCTTTTCCAATCCAAGCAGCCCATACACACGCGAGCTGATCGATGCGGTGCCAGGCAAGAAGTTTCCGCGGGCGACCGCGCCCGTCCTTATCAATGCAGGATGATCCCATGAGTACGCCAACATTACCGAAGCGACTGGGCTTCTTCAGCCGGGTCCTGGACCAGGTGGATGCCGGAACCCGCTATAGGCTGGTTGCCGAGCAGATCATCCATGCCGAAAAACATGGCTTCGACACGGCCTGGGTGGCGCAGCATCACTTCAACGGAGACGAAGGCGGCCTGCCTGCGCCATTGGTGTTTCTCGCCGCACTGGCCCCGCAGACCTCGCATATTCGTTTGGGCACGGGTGTCATCACGTTGCCGATGGAGAACGCGGTGCGGGTCGCCGAAGATACGGCCGTGCTCGACAAGCTGCTCGGCGGACGGATGGAGGTCGGCTTCGGAACGGGCGGCACCCCGCAGGCCTTCCTTCCCTTCGGCCTGGAAAGCAGCCAGCGCACGGAGGTCTATGGCAATCATCTTGCTCTCGTGCGCGATGCCTGGGCGGGCGGAGAGCTTGCGGGCGGCAACCGCCTCTATCCTGCGGCACCGCATTTGCGCGACCATGTGTGGCAGGCGACATTTTCCGTTGGCGGCGGCTTGCGTGCCGGCCGCGATGGGGACGGGCTGATGTTGTCGCGCACACAGCCGCGGCCGATCGAGACGCCGCACGCCAAGCTTTGGGACCTGCAGAATCCGATTATCGATGCCTACCTGTCTGCGTTGCCGGCAGGGCGTCAGCCGCGGATATTGGGTTCACGGAGCCTCTTTGTCGCCGATAGCAGGAAAGAGGCCCTTCATTTCGCCGATATCGGCTTGAGGCGGATCGTCGAACACTTCAAGGCGGCGGGCTTCGTGATCCCAGGCGAAACCACGGCTGATTTGATTGGAGCCTTCGATGTTCACGTCGGCACCCCCGACGACGTTATCGCGTCGCTTCAGGCAGACACGGCATTGGCGCGGGTCACGGATCTGGTCTTTCAAGTGCATTCCGTCGATCCGCCGCATGAACATATCCTGCGCTCGCTGGAACTGACGGCTGCTCATGTCGCCCCAGCGCTTGGTTGGGTGCGGCAGAACCTAACCGGAAAAGAGCGCCGCTTGGCGGCGCAAGTCCAATAGCAGTATCCGAAGAGAAGGCATCGACCATGACTTTGCAGACCAGAGACGTCATCGATTTTCTCGCGGGAATAGATCCTGGGTCCGATCTTGACGGCCTTCGGGCACAACGGCCCGAGACGCGCCTCAATGCTCAAAAGAGCTATGAAGCTCTTTTCGAGCCCGAGCATTGGGGAAGCGTGACCCCGGCGGAGCGCTTTGCCGTCGCCGCCTTTGTCGCCGGCCTCCACAAGGCGCAGGAGATCGCGAATTTTTATTCTTCCAAGTTGCGGGATGAGGCGCACGGCCCGGAGCTCGTCGCCATCATCTCCGCGGAGCTGGAGGTCGGCGATACAACCGGACCTTACGGCCATTATCCGGCTGGCCCGCTTTCCCGCGAGGACCGGCCGGGCTTCGTTTATGAGGTTTCGGGCGAAAGCCGGAAACTTCTGGACCTGAAGCTCAGCGCGGCGCTCGAACACAGCCATCTTCTGGTCTTCCGTCCGAGGGAGGCGAGTGCCGCGGCGCTGCAGAAGCTGCTGGACTCCGGCTGGACGACCACGGGCATCGTTACCTTGTCACAGCTGGTCGCATTTCTCGCGTTTCAGATCAGGGTCGTTACAGGCTTGAGGGCCTTGGCTGCCAATCCAGCCGATGTCGGACATGTCGCGCAAGCCTGATCGCACGAACAAGGAATCCTTTCATGACCGAAACCGTAATTCATCCCGAAATCGCAGACCGACCAAACGCCTTCACTCAAGCTGAAATCGGCTGGACACCCTGGCTGCGGCCGCTTGATGAGGCGGACTTGACCGAGCGCCACTGGGCAGGCCTTGTGGATGCATCCCGCGCGAAGTCGCCGTATTTCATGTTGTTGGTACGCGATCCCGACATTCTCCAGGCCCGTACCAAGACGGACAAGGATATCTTCTACAATGTCTCGGCCGGCCTTCCTCGTGCTGAGCGTGAACTGGCCGCCACGGCCGCATCGCGGGCGAATGGCTGTATTTTTTGCGCATCGGTCCATTCTCGCTTCGCCGCCCATCATTCCAAGCGGACGGATGACGTGCAGCGTCTGCTGGATGATGGGCTTCAGGCTGATCTTGGCAGTCGCTGGAATGCGGTTGTCGAGGCTTCAGCCGCGCTCACCGCGACGCCATCGCAATTTGGAGCCAACGAGATCGTCAGATTGCGCGAGGAGGGCCTGGATGATCTGGAAATCGCCGACGTGATCCATGGGGCTGCCTTCTTCAATTGGGCAAACCGATTGATGCTATCGCTCGGCGAGCCGACACCAGCGGTCTGAAGCCGACGTTGTCGTGATTGAGCAGCGGAAGCTCGTCTGGAGGGCGGCTATGTCGATGGCAAGCGCTACAATACGGCGCGATCGAAACTGAAACGACGGACGAGATGGTCACGCAAAGAAAAAAGATACTGCTCAACGCATTCAACATGAACTGCGTCGGCCACATCAATCACGGGCTATGGACCCATCCGCGAGATCAGTCCGATCGCTATAAGACGCTGAGCTATTGGACATCGCTTGCGGCGACGCTGGAACGCGGCCTTTTCGATGGCATTTTCCTGGCCGATATTCTCGGCGTCTATGACGTCTACCAGAACTCGGTCGATCTAACGTTGCGCGAATCCATTCAGTTGCCGCTCAATGATCCCTTGTTGCTGGTATCCGCCATGGCGGCCGTGACGCAGCATCTTGGCTTTGGTGTAACAGTCAATGCCAGTACGGATGCGCCCTATGTTTTTGCGCGGCGCATGTCGACGCTCGATCATCTGACCGATGGGCGCATTGGCTGGAATATCGTAACCGGCTATCTCGACAGTGCCGCGCGCGGCTTGGGGCTCGATATGCAGATTGAGCACGATACCCGCTACGATCGCGCAGACGAATATCTCGAACTCCTGTACAAATTCTGGGAGGGAAGCTGGGAAGACGACGCGGTTTTGGCGGACAAGAAAAAGCGCATCTATGCCGACCCATCAAAAGTCCATCAGATAGATCATCAGGGGCAATTCTATCGTTCGCGCGGCTATCATCTTGCCGAACCGTCCATACAGCGTACACCGGTTCTTTATCAGGCGGGTACATCCGGTCGCGGCAGGCAATTTGCTGCCCGTCATGCCGAATGCATCTTCATTGCAGCCGCCGACAAGAACGCAGCACGCGCCGCTGGCCGGGCGCTGCGCCAGGCGGCTGTTGCCGCAGGGCGAAAGCCCGATGACGTGAAAATCCTTGTCGGCATAACTGTCGTAACGGATCGCTCGGCCGCCGCGGCGCGGGAAAAATATACGGACTACCTCTACCATGCTAATCCTGAAGCCGGGTTGGCGCATTTTTCGGCGAGCACGGGTATCGATTTTTCGCGTTACGAGCTCGACGAGACTATCGTCTATGGACCGTCCAACGCCAGCCAGTCAGCAACGCAAACTGCGCAGCAACGAGGCTGGACCAAGCGGCAATTGCTAGGGGAACTGTCCATCGGCGGCCGGTATCCGGTCATTGTCGGCGATGCCGCAACGGTCGCGGATGAGCTTTCCGCGTGGATCGATGAGGGGGAGATCGACGGCTTTAACCTCACCCGCACGGTGGCGCCGGAGGGCTTTGAGGATTTCGTTGATGTTGTAGTGCCAGCCTTGCAGGATCGGGGTCTCTATAAGACTGCGTACGCGGAAGGTTCACTGCGGCAAAAGATCTTCGGGGAAACCGCTCGCCTGCCGGAACGTCACTGCGGGGCGTCTTATAGACGGCGATAGTCAAGCTTGTGGATTTGAAAGGTAGAAACACGTGACGCCCGGAATTCTCTGGACGTGTCGTTTCGGCGGATCGGACCAGATTACGGCGAAGGAGAGTATGCTGGCTTAGTGTTCTTTCGAGTCCCGAATGCTTCCCGTGCGAGTTCCAATAGATTTTTAAAGATCTAAAAGACCGACGGTGAATTATTTCGGCAAAGTCACGCCCGAGATCTCCTCGCAGATTGCGATGAGGCTGTCTTGAAGCGCTGGATCATGAGCCTGCGGGTTCGCGGTCCGACGCTTCAGATGATAGAAGTATTCTCCCGTGACATCCGCCTTCGGGTCGTCGCCGGCTGCCAGCCAGGCTTGAGTCAGATGGGCCTGTGCCATGTCATCAGGTGCGCCAGGGCCGCCCATCTTGGTCGGAACCCATCCGGGCTCCAATGAATTCGAGAACACGTCCTTCCAACGTCGCGCGATCGCGAATGCGAGCATTGCGTCGTGCAGCTTGCTTTCGGCATAAGCCTCTGATCCGTTCCACCTGCGACGCTTCCAGAGAATATCATCGAGATTGGCATCCGCATGATGGTGCATGCCGGACGACAGGTAGACTAGCCGCTTCGGTGGCTCGATGAGCGCGGTCAGAATGTAGGCCGATAGTGTGTTTATGGCGAAGACATGCGGCAGCCCGTCGGAGGTGAGGCGATGAGCTTCGCGATAGCCGACGGCGGCATTGTGGATCACAGCATCGAACCGTCCGAGCCTGTTGACTTCGGCGGCGAGAATTTTTGCACCGGCGATGGTCTCGAGATCACCGATCACGACTGCCTCCGCCTTCGGAAGAGCGCGGCGGGCCTCATTGGCGCGAGCCGGATTGCGCGCATGAAGCACGACCCGGTGGCTTTGTTCGGTTAGACGTTCAGCCACCATGAGGCCGAGACCGGTCGACGAGCCGGAAATGAAGATGCGGGACATGAAAATCTCCTTTGATAGCCGGCGAGCAAGTCTCACAGGCAATGTGGAATAATGGTCAGGATTGCGAAGAGCGGGCGGTCTGGACAAGTGCGGCACCGGCGAGGGCGCAGGCGGCGCCAAAGAGGTAGACGGCCGCATATCCGAACTGTCCGGCGATGATGCCAGCGACCGGACCGGAAATGCCGTAGGCGATATCGAGAAAAGCCACGAAGCCGCCCATGGCGCTGCCACGATTGGCCGGAGGCACTCGCTTCAGCGCTTCGACGCCGAGAGCGGGAAAGATCAGCGCACAACCGAGGCCGGTGACCAGGGCGCCGGCAAGCGCCATCCATTCATTAGGCGTCACCCAGATCAGCGCCTGGCCGGCTGCAACTATCACCGAGGACCAGAATGCGATGCTATAGCCGCTCATTCTGTCGGGCAGCGAGCCGAATACGACGCGCACGAAGATGAAGCCGATGCCGAAGGCCGTCATGACCAAGCCGGCATTGTTCCAATGCTGGGCTGCGAAGTAGAGCGATGCGAAGGCGGTAAGACCCGACAGTCCCACTCCTTGCAGCATCAGCCCGGCCCCTTCGCGCCAGATTTGGCCGATGACCTTATGGAACGGCAGACGCGGGCCTGCCGGGCTCGTATAAGAGGTCGAACGAAATGCGATAGCGACTGCGAGTAGCGGGGCAAGGATGCAGGCGATCATTGCGGTCTCCAGGCCATAAGACTGATACAGAGCCATGCCGACCGGCGCGCCGATGGCCAGTGCCGCGAACATGGCAATGCCGGTCCACGACATCGACATGCCTGCGCGCTGTGGTCCGACCGAGGCGATCGACCAGGAGACACAGCCGGTGACGAAGAGGCTCTCCCCGAGACCGGCAATCAACCGCCCGACAGCAAGAATTGCAAGGCTGACATCGGGCGAGAGAATAGGCATGGCCGCCGCCAGATAGAGCAGCCCTGCGGTCATGCTGATTGCGGCACCTTGCAGGGCGGAACGCTGACCGCCCTTGAGATCGGTCAAGCGTCCCGCATAGCCACGACTGAGCACGGTAGCGAGGAATTGGATACCAATCACCAGGCCGACGACCAGATTGTTGAAACCGAGCTTGTCGTGGATGAAGAGCGGAATAACCGGAAGCGGGAGTCCGACCGCGAGATAGCCACAAAAGAGCGCGGCGATGATCCCCGGGGCAGGGCGGGAAAGATATGCGGGAGCGGCTTTCGCTTCCGTCGTCTCATTGATGAGAGATGCTGACATGACAGCCTCCATTCTGAAAAATCTGTGGGATAGCAGCGTCGCTGAAAAGCGGCGGCACCGATTCAGGCCGCTTCTTCGGGGGCGGGTGCGCCGAGGCGGTCCAGGCGATAGCCGCTCTTTTCCAGCAGGTAATCGCGCGACGCGGCGATCTCCGATGACAGCTTGATGAGATCGGTGCCGACCAGCTTTCCGCCATGCTTGCGGATCTCGCCGGCGACCATGACCGTATCGACATCCGAGTGCTCGACGGCCTGGACGATCGTGCCGACAACGTTGTTGACCGGTATGACGGCGACCCCGTCGGCACGCACCATGATGATATCGGCCTGCTTGCCGGGCGCCAGCGAACCGACCTCGCTCTCAAGTCCCGCGGCGCGTGCACCGTTCACGGTTGCCGCTTCAAGGACGCGCTCGACGGTGATCGGCAAGGGCACATTATCTTCGCCTCGGAATTTGCGGTAACGCATGGCCGAGCGCTGCTGCAGGAATAGGGCGTGCATCTCGCCGAACATGTCGCTGCCGAAGGCCGTGTCGAGATCGATGCCGATAGCCGGTGTCAGGCCATGGTCGATCGCTTGCTGATACGCGAAACTCTCGTCATCGAAACCGAACAGTGCATCGGAACGCGGGTTGACGGTAATGTTCACGCCGGCATTGGCAAAGAGGCGCCACGTCTCCCGCGGAATGCGGGTGCAATGATTGAAGATGTTGTGCGGGCCGAGCACGCCCTCTTCGGCAAATTCCGGGCCGAGCTTGGCTAGATCGCCGATGAACTCGGTCAGAATGCGCATATTCAGGCTGCGGGCGACCTTCCACCAATCGAGATTGAGCTGGCCGAACAGGCCGACACGCACAAGGCCATCGCCTTGGTTCCAGTTCTCCGCCAGCCGCTTCAGATCGCCTGGCAGGTGGGCGGCAGACGCCTTCTTGTCCATGGCGGCACCGACCATGTGCAGGGCGCGGATGCCGCTGCCATCGAGAGCGTCGAGCGCTGCGTCGGTATGTTCCGGGCTGCGGGAGGAATGGCAAGCGTCGATGACGGTCGTGATGCCGGCATCGAGACAGGCAAGCGCCGTAAGCCGGGTGCTGAGATACATATCCAGCGGTCGATAATGGCAGCCCAGCGTTTCCGCCACCACATCGATATAGGCAAAGAGATCGTGCACATCGGGCATCATGCGGCGCATTGCGCCCAGCCACATGTGATGATGGGCGTCGATCAGACCTGGCATGACGATGCTGTCAGAAGCATCAATAACCGTTGCATCGGTAACGGCGAAGTTCTGTCCGATGGCCGCTATTCTGCCGTGTTCCACGAGCAGGTCGCCGATGGCGAGATTGCCGACCGTCTTGTCCATTGTCAGTATGGTGCCGCCTTTGAAAAGCGTGCGGGGATGGTTGAGATTGCTCACGACTGGGTCCTTTCAGGTTTAAGGCACGGGACCGTTATCGCTCTGGAATGATCTTGAATTAAGTGCGTTTATGTCAGATGATTCCTGACCAAAAGTCAGGAGTCGGCACATGTCTTTTGATGGACGGATTCTCTCGGGGGTGAGCGTGTTTGCGGCCGTCGTTGAAGGTGGGAGCTTCGTCAAAGGCGCTGAACTGATCGGCATCACCGATTCCGGTGTAAGCCGGGCCATTGGCCGTCTTGAGACACGCCTCGGCGTGCGCCTGCTCGATCGAACGACGCGCTCGGTGACGCTAACCGACGAGGGCCGGCGGTTTTATGAAGAGGTGAAGCCGCACTTGAATGCGATCGAAGACGCTGCCGTGGTCGTATCCGGCGCGGCGACAGCGGTGCGCGGTCGCTTGAAAGTGGATATCGATCCATTCTTCCTGCCGCTCGTGCTCGCAGGCCGGCTTGGCGGATTCTGCGAACGCTATCCGGATCTATCTATCGAGTTCGTGACCAGAGAGCATGTCGGAGATCTTGTCGCAGACGGTATCGATCTCGCGATCCGGTTCGGCCAGCCTCGCTTTGCCAGCCTGATTGCGCGAAAGCTAATAGAAGCACCAATTCTGACCGTGGCGTCGCCTCGCTATCTGGAGCGCCATGGCCGTCCGGCGCATCCTCGCGACCTCTCCGTTCATCGCTGTCTGCAGTTTATCGATCCCTATACCGGGAGGCCATTCGAATGGGAATTTATCCGGGGAGGCGAGACAATCGATGTTCCGACGAGCGGACCGTTGACGTTCACCGACCCCAAGACCATGCTCGATGAATGCCTTGCTGGAACCGGCATTGCTCAGGTAATCGGCTGGGGAGTTGGGCAGGCATTGGCGACAGGATCGCTGATCGACCTCTTCCCCGACTGGCATGGCGAGCGTTTCCCGCTCTTTGCTTTCCAACCATCGCGCAAGCAGCCGCCAGCGAAGGTGCGCGCATTTGTCGATTTCTGCGCCGACATTACTGAGGAACTCGAACGTTAGGGGTTGGGGGATGCCGTATACCGCCGATTGATAGTGTGGGCGCTCCTTTTTGAGCGCCTGCGATAGTCGGCGGAGGGCGGCACCACTTTCCAGCCATTAAAGGCAAATCCATTGGCGCTCGCTGCAACGCGATCGGCATCGTCCGCCACTGCGTCCGCATGCCGTCGGTGATTCTATCGCGCTATCATCGGCCGCCTTAAGGGGGATGATCATTGCTCATCGAGCCAAGGAAAGGGCGGTCTCAAGCAGTACCTTCGCGCCTGTCTCGATGTTCTCCGAGGTGACAAATTCAGCCTCGTTATGGCTGATGCCGTTTCGGCACGGAACAAAGATCATCGCTGTCGGTGCAACACGACTGATGAAAAGTGCATCGTGGAAGGCGCCGGAAACCAATTTCATGTTGGAAACGCCAAGCCTTTCGCAAGCCTTGTCGATCACATCGACGACTGTCGTGTCAAATTGTCCGGGTGTCAAGTCGAAACGTTTTTTGATGAGCACATCGACCATATGGCGCATAGCCGACGCGCGGCATTCCGCGTCGATTTGAGCTTCTATGGAAGAAAGCACGTCTTCTCGCGGATGGCGGATGTCGATGGTGAATGTGACCGTGCTTGGAATGACGTTGACGGAACTGGGTTCGACGCTCATTCGACCAACGGTCAGCCGCGCCATCGGATCGGCAGGCATGACGAGGAGCTGCAGTTGCGCGATCGCCGCGACGGCCGCCGCCATGGGATCCTTGCGGAATTCCAGCGGAGTCGTGCCAGCATGGGCCGCCTCGCCGCTGAAGGTAACTTCGAGCCATCTGGTTCCTTGTACGCCGGTGACGAGGCCGATCGGGATGCCCGCGCGCTCGAGAACGGGTCCCTGCTCAATATGCATCTCAACGAAAGCGGACACCGCATGGCCGACCGGCTGCATCTTGGCTTCCGGCAGTGCCTTCAATGTCGCCTCCAATTCATCGCCAAGCCTGGCCCCGTCGGTGCCGCGCGCATCCTGCCACACAGCCATGTCGCCCGCGCCAATAAAGGCCATGGATCCCATGCAGCCGGGAGAGAAGCGGCTACCTTCCTCGTTGGTCCAAGACACAACTTCGACGGATCGTTCCGTAACGGCTCCGGCATCCTCAAGGGCTTCCAATACCTCGAAGGCGGATAGCGTGCCAAGCGCACCATCAAACCTGCCTCCCGTGGGCTGGCTGTCAAGATGGCTGCCAATCAAAACGGGCGGCAATGAAGGATCATGTCCCTCACGCCGGATGAACAGATTGGCAATCGCATCCTGGTTGGCTTTGAAACCGCGGGCAACGGCCAGTTCCGCAAGCCGGCGCCGGGCCGTCCTATCTCCGATGCTCAACGCTTGACGGTTCACCCCTCCCGCTGGCGTTGCTCCTATCGTTGCAAAATCGGCAATGCGCCGCAGCAGACGCTGCGCATTGATTTGTGGGTATGACGTCATCGATGGATGCCTGTCACGAAGTCTTTTACCCTTTGCGGATCGACCGCGTTCCACCAGACGCCATCATACTTCAGTGAGCTTGCAATGATCACACCATCGGCTACTGACAGAATGTCGTTACCATTTTCCGGCGTCACACCGCTACCGACGAGGGTCGGCAGCCCCGCCGCCCGCTTGATCATTTTGATGTAATCGAGATCGGCTGCATGCCCTGTCCTTTGCCCTGTGGCGATAATGGCATCTGCGTCAAAGAAGACGAGATCCTTGACCTGTTCCTCGATCGGTCGGTCCGCAACGATGGCATGCGCTCCATGTTTGACATGGGCATCGGCGAAGATGCGGATGCCATGGGCATTGAGCCGTGCGCGATAGCGCATTGCGCGGGCAGCTTCTCCCTCGATGAAGCCTTCATTGGCGACATAGGCGTTCGCCCATTGATTGACGCGCACGAAGCCCGCGCCTGCCGCACTGGCGATTGCAAGCGCCGGAATGGCGGCATTCGCAAGAACATTGATGCCGATCGGACCGCCGAGTTCGCGACGGATGCGATCGGAGATGACGGCCATGTAGGCCGAGGTTTCGGGGCCGATGTCATCGGGCTTGGAAAAAGGAATATCGCCGTGGTTCTCGATGATCACGGCGTCGCAGCCGCCGACAAGGTAGGCGCGGGCATCGTCAAGTCCGCGCTGGTAGACGGTCTCGATCTCCTCGCCGGAGTAGCGCGGCGCACCGGGAAGCGGCGCCAGGTGAACGACGCCTATGATCGCCTTTTCGCGCCCGAAAAGATCGATGAGCGCGTTGCCAGCTATCTGCCCGATGGGTTTCATTGTCCCACTCATGTGTTTTCCAGTTCTGATCTCTTGATGATGTCCGAAATTTCCACCCGCGAGGGGTAGGAGGCGAGCGTTCCAAGACGACCGACGGAGATGCCGGCGGCCTTGGTTGCCACGTTCGCGGCTGCGGTCAGGGGTTTTCCTTGTGCGAGCATGCCGACGAGGACGCCCGCAAAGCAGTCACCGGCGCCGCTGGTATCAACGACCGCGCTCTTGGGCGCTGCGAGGAAAACTGGTGTTTGATCCGCCTGATCCCATATGAGGCTGCCTTGGCTTCCAAGCGTCACGACGACGCTTCTCGCTCCGTTCTCCAAAAGCAGGTTTGCCGCTGCCCTTGGGCTTTCCATGCCCGTCAGCGCCGCGGCTTCGCCTTGATTGACGATGACAAGATCCACGTCGGCAAGATCCTCGACCGTCATGTCCGACAGAGGACTGGCATTGAGCACCGTCTTCAGGCCTGACCTCCCGGCAAGCTTCAGACAGCTGGCGGTGACCTCCCTGAACAGGTTGCCCTGCATCAGAAGGATGTCGCCCTTGCTCCAGGTCCGCGTCAGGGCCGATTGCCGGATCGGATCGAAGGCTCGCGCGCAGGCGACGGCGCTGACGATGGCGTTTTCGCCGGCTTCTTCCAGCAGGATCGTCGAACGGTCGGTGGAAAGAGGCAGGCGGATCAGTCGATCGACCTCGAGGTCGCTCTTCAACGTCTCGCTCACGCCATCCGCCATGTCGTCGTCGCCAAGCGCGCTCCAGAAGCACACCGCTGCCCCGCTTCGCGCCGCCGCCACGGCTTGATTGGCACCCTTGCCTCCTATGCCTTCAACGATCGAGGTCGCATTGAGCGTTTCCCCCGGACGCGGCAGGCGTGGCAGGCGGAAGCTCGTATCGACGCAGACATTGCCGACGACGTGGAGGCGCATGGGCGTCAGTCCTTGAGCGTTGCCCAGGCCAGCATCTGCTCGAAGAGCGTCTTGTAGCCGTTCCAGGCAATGAACTCCGGCGGCAGCCAGTGTGGACCGACATCCGAAGTCCAGACGAGTGTCCTGCCGGCGCCATAGGTGCCGGTTACCAAAAGTGGCTGCGAACCATATTCGCCTGAAACCGTCGCAAGCACGTCAGCTCCTGGCTTCGCCTTCACCTCATTGAAACCGAGAAGGTAGGGCCAATCTTTGCCGAGGCCTTTGAGAACCGGGTGGGTGTCATTGCCTGTCACGACGGGCGAAAACCCCTCGGGAACTTCAACGCGGTCATCGATGGCAAGGCAGGTTACCGGCAGCACCTCCTCCACTGGCGTTTTATGATAGCGCGCGCCGCCATTGATGCCTTGGAAGCTGTAATAGCCGCCGAACATCAGCAACGCGCCGCCATTTGTAACGTAATCGCGCAGCAGCTTCAGCCGGTTTGGCGTCCTCTTGGAATGAATCCAGGTATCAGGGTGCAATAGCAGCGTGTTTGCGCCGATATCGGACAGAACGACCGCGTCATATTCCGCGAGTGCTTCGGCTGTCAGCGGGAAATCACGCTGCGCCTCATGGGCCGGCATGAAGGTGACATCAAAGGCGCTGTCCTTCAATGCCTTCAGCAATTCGTCGGCACCGGTGTGATAGGTCACCGTCGGAAACTGATCGAAACCCTTGATATGGGTGGCGGTCGAAACCCATGATTCACCCGCCAGAAGAACCTTTTTCTTGCTCATGTCTGCTCCTTGGATGCACCCGACCTTCAGGCCGAGGCGGAAAATACCGATTGGGGATTGGTGATCAGCA
The DNA here is from genome assembly GCF_057784455.1 of Martinezella sp. CNPSo 3890. Classification (NCBI taxonomy): domain Bacteria; kingdom Pseudomonadati; phylum Pseudomonadota; class Alphaproteobacteria; order Hyphomicrobiales; family Rhizobiaceae; genus Martinezella; species Martinezella sp. CNPSo 3890. The sequence continues at coordinate 103,677 of NZ_JBXSOR010000002.1, forward strand.
TTTGGTCGATCGCCTGCTGATCGACACCGTGACGCTTCAGTCGCGGCAGGAAATGCTTGAGAATGTAGCCGTAGCCGAAGCCGCCATAGCGGGTCAGCATGATCTTGAGAAAGACGTCCTGAGACAGAAGCAGCCGATCGGCGAAGCCCAGGTCTATGAGCGCCCTGATCGCCCTCGCGTTCTCCTCGTCCGATGGCGATTGCGCATTCTGATCGGCGTAATAATAATCCATGCCGATCATGTCGTATTCCAGGAAGGCACCGCGTTCCGCGAGGCTCTTTTGATATTGAAGATCATTATGGCTGGGATTCATGTGGCAGAGCACGGTGTGACGCAGGTCCGCGCCTTCATCCTCGACCACATCAAGGACGCGATGGGCAAGGCGTTCCCATCCCGGCAAATGGATGGATAGAGGCAGGCCAGTCAACCGCGAGGCTCGCGCCGATGCCCTCAAGGATTTTTGCTCCTCGGCTGTAAAGTCCTTGCTGACGCCGACCTCACCGATGATGCCTGCCATGATATCTGGCTGGGTTTCGCCACCGCCGACGTCGTTGACGATGAAGGCGGTGACCTCGTCCAGATCCATGCCCTTCAGCCACTCCGGATGCGTATGCTCCAGGTAGAAACCGGTTCCCATGATGATCTTCAGACCGGACATGCGGGCGATGCGGGCCAATTGTTCGGCATCGCGCCCTATGCCAAAGTTGGTGGTTTCAACCACGGTATGGCCGCCAAGCTTCTGGAAGCGGGAAAGTTCGGCTAGCGCCAGATCCCGATCATCCAGCGAGACGTTGTCGCGGTTCATATAGGGGTTCATCCGCAACTCGCCGATGATCTCTATTCCAACCGGCTGTTCGGCGATCGCCTTTTCGTCGGGATGGCAAGGGCACTTCCATGAGGTCGCTCCGTCAAGGAAGATGTGCTCATGCATGAGTGTCACACCCATGTCCGCGACCGGAATTGGGCCGAGCACGGTCATCGCGCATCCGGTATGAACGCCAATGGCGTGCCGCGTTCTGGCCCCCTCGGCAAAGAGATGATCCATCATGCTCAGCGGCCTCTTATCGCGCCTTTGAAAAGGCGGAAGTTCAACCAGATTGCCACGAGGATGATGACCCCGGTGACGATCGGCGTGAAGAAGGGCGACATGTGCGAGAGGATCAGGCCGTTGGCGATGACGGCAACCGTCAGTGCGCCGAGCACCGTTCCGACCACTGAACCGCGCCCGCCGAACAGGCTCGTACCGCCCAGTACAACCGCGGCGATGACATCGAGCTCGAAGCCTTGCCCGGCATTTGAGGAACCGGACCCCAGGCGCGCGGCAAGAATGATGCCGGCGACGGAGGCTGCCACGCCCGATATCACATAGACGAATAGGGTGACTCGCCGCGTGTTGACGCCGGCCCGGCGCACCGCCTCGGCATTGGCGCCGATGCCGGTGACGTATCGCCCGAACGGCGTTTCGTTGAAGGCGATATAGGCCGCGATAAGGGCGACGATCGCGATCATCGCGGGGGCAGGGATGCCAACGAACCACGCCTGGCCAATCGCGGTGAACGGGCTCTGCGGATCGACCGGAATCGAATAGCCACCGGTGATAAGCAGCGCCAGCCCCCTGATGACCGATAGTCCGGCCAGCGTGACGATGAAGGCGGGGATCCGCTCATAGGCGATGAAATATCCTTGGATTAATCCGGTCGCCGCGCCAAGGAGCATCATCAAAACAACGACAATCGGCCACGCGATTCCTGCCTGCAGGCAGGCGGCCGAAAGCGTTGCTGCAAGGGCCAATACGGATCCAACCGAAAGATCGATACCGCCTGTCGTGATGACGAAGGTCATGGCCGCCGCCACGATCAACAAGGGGGCGGATTGTCTGACCACGTTCAAGAGATTGGGAGCGGTCAGAAAGACATTTGTAAAGAGGGAGAAGAAAATGCAGACCGCGATGAAAAACAGGGCGATTGAAACAATGCCGCCATTGGCTATCGCCTTGTCGTAGAGGCGAGCCTTCCGCAGCCGAGACGACGTGTCGGTTTGGGCGTGAGAGGATGTCATGGTCATATGGAAGCGCCTCGCTCGGTATGTTGGCCGGCCGAGCGCGCGGAGAACTTGCGACCGACGATCAGGTTGACGACTTCTTCGATATTCGTTTCGGCGATAAGGCGCTCGGCGACGTTTTGCCCCTCATACATCACCTGGATGCGATCGCAGACGAGGAAGAGATCCTGCAGCCGATGCGTGATCAGAATGACGCTGACGCCGCGGGCGCTGACCGTGCGGATGAGCTCCAGCACCGCCTCGACTTCGGCAACAGCCAGGGCCGCCGTAGGCTCGTCCATGATGAGGACCGAGGGATTAAATGACGCTGCGCGTCCAATAGCAATCGACTGACGTTGGCCGCCCGAGAGATTTTCGACCTTCAGACGTGTGTCCGGTATGACAATGCCAAGCCCTTCCAGCATATGGCGCGCCCGTTCATGCATGGTCTTCTTGTCGAGGATTGGAATGCCCGCAAGCTTCCATTTCGGTTCACGCCCCAGAAAAAGATTTCCCGCCACGTCGACGGTGTCGCAAAGGGACAGGTCCTGGTAGACCATCTCGACATGCGCGGCGCGCGCATCAGCGGGCGAGGCAAAGGAAACGGGTTTTCCGTCGATCTCGATCGTTCCTGAATCCGGGATCACCGCGCCCGAAAGCACTTTGCTCAAGGTCGATTTGCCGGCGCCGTTGTCACCGACGAGGCCGAGGACCTCGCCCGGCTTCAAGGTCAACGACACATTGTCCAACGACTGCATCGTGCCATAGCGTTTGGAAATACCGGTCATCCTGACGCGGTAGGTATCAGCGTTTGTCATATCAATGCTGCCTTGCGGAAATGGCCTTAGCCATGATGCCACAACGTCATGGCCGATGCGATCGGCCATGACGTGACGAGATGCGGGGGGGTTATTTGAACATGCCCCGGAACTTGTCGACATTTTCGTTGGTGACGATGGTGACAGGCACGTTGATGATCGGATCGATCTTCTCGCCCTTTTTCACCTTGACGAGCGCTTCGACGGCCGCCTTACCTTCGCCGGCCGGATCCTGCTGGATAACGGCCGTCACCCAACCCTGATCGATGCCCTCGATCGCTTGCTTGGTCAGATCCCAGCCGAAGACCTTCACGTTACCTGTTTTGCCCTGGCTGGTGACAGCCGCAACGGCGCCGAGGAGTGCCGGCTCGCCGGTCGCATACAGCGTCGTCATGTCGGGATTGGCGGTAATGAGATTTTCCGCCGCGCTGAGGGCGACATCCTGGACGTTCTGACCGTCCACGGTATCGAGGAAATCGACCTTCTGGCCGCCAGCCTTTACCGCCGCCTTGAATCCATCAAGACGCTGGTTCTGGATGAAGGAATTGAGCGCGCCGACCACGCCGACCTTGGCGCTGCCGCCCATCTTGTCCTTGACGTAATCGGAATAGAACTTGCCGATCTGCTCACCCGCCTTGGTATTGTCGACACCCACGAAGGCGATGTTGTCGCCGTTCGGGATCTGGGCATCGATAGCGATGACCGGAATGCCGGCCTTCTTGGCGGCGGTGATTGCAGGCTTCACTCCGTTGACGTCGATGGCGACCAATATGATGCCGTCGACCTTCTGGGTGATGTAGTTCTCGATGGCGTCATTTTGCGCGCTGGGCACGTTGTTGGCGTTGAATATGACGAGATCGGCGCCGGCTTTCTTTGCCGCCTCCTTGGCGCCGTCATTGATCTGGTTGAAGAAGAGAGCCTGCTGGTTGATCGTCACGAGAGCCAGCGTATTCGCCATCGCGGCGCCGGCACCGCAGGCAAGTGCCACGGTCGCGCCAATCGCGCAACCGAACAGGTATTTCTTGAGATGCATGATCGTTCCCCATGTTTTTGGATTGCAAGGGGAGTATTCAAGTAACTTGAATGCTTGTCAAGTGACTTGAATTTGTGGCTTTGAAGATGATCGCAAGTTCGCTTTGAGGACGGTGGCGGCGCTAGAAGGTCGCCGGTGTATTGACCCAGAAGATGCTTGCGCGATCCGCTCCCACATTGCGATACCAATGGGGCAGCTCGGAATTGAAGACGAAGCTGTCGCCGATGGAAAGCCGGAATGTCCGTTCCCCGACCATCAGTTCGATCTCGCCGGCAAGAACGTATCCAACCTCTTCGCCGACATGCTGGATCGGCCCGGCACTTTGGCCGCCAGCCTCAATGTGGTGGATGTTGCATTGAAGCAGATGGCCTTGCGAATAGGGGATTATCCGTTCGAGAGATATGCCTTCCCCTCTGCGCAATGGGTCGAGTCCAATCAAAGGCCTTGTCCCGGAACGGAAGACGATGCCCTCTTCACCGTCGGCCTCCTCGAACATCCAGCCAATATTCGTACCCAGAACACCGACAAGCCTATGCAACATCGGTAACGAGGGCGAAGCCTTGCCGTTTTCAATTTTCGACAAAAGGCTTTCAGAGCAATCCGCGGCCAGGGCGAGAGCCTTAAGGGTCAAGCCCCGGGTTTGCCTGGCGAGCCTTAGACGGCCTCCAAGCCGCGCCGGATTGGTCAGTATCTTTTCCTCGTTGTCTTCTCCCGATTTCCCGGGGGATCCAATCATGTTCATGTTTCTGGTGTCGCCGTTACAAAGCCAAAGCTTAACGCCACCCCTCTGCATCTGTCTAGCTATCACGAGCGCCAGTGACATGGGCGCCAGGGCGACTTCTCCACCAGCGCCTGTTTCACAGGGAAAGCTGATTGTCGTCCTGAATTCCGTTATGCGGTCCTCTCGTCTGCCTGCGGCGACGTTGCTGGAGATTATTCGCGGACTTCGCGCGGATTGGTCCGCAACATTCAGCGTCCGCCGATCGACGGGCTGAACACCATGAGGCTCAGAATCTCGAAGAGCACCTGGGCTCCGGCATGTGCTGTGTTGGTCGTTGCGTCATATTGCGGTGCGACCTCGACGACGTCGCCGCCCACGAGGTTCACGCCCTTCAGCCCGCGGATCAACTCAAGAACTTCGCGCGTCGTCAATCCGCCGATCTCGGGCGTGCCCGTGCCCGGCGCGAAGCTCGGATCGAGGCTGTCGATGTCGAAGGAGAGATAGGTCGGGCCGTCGCCGACGATGGATTTGGCCTTGGCGATGACGGCTTCCATCCCCTTTCCGCTGAGGTCCTCGGCGTGGATCACGGTCATTCCCGATTTATAGGAGAATTCCCATAGGTATTCCGCTGAACCGCGTATGCCGATCTGGATTGTCCTTGTCGGATCGAGCACGCCGTCCAGCACGGCATTGCGGAACGGTCCCCCGTGATGAAATTTGGTTTGATCGAAGGCACCGCTGGTGTCGCAATGCGCATCGATATGAATGAGACCGACCGGCTCCTTCCGGCCGACAGCCTTCAAGATCGGGTGGCTGATGGAATGATCGCCACCCACCGACAGCGGAGCGACGCCGGCATCGACGATCTGGCCGATACGCTTCTCGATGTCGTCGTGGCTGAGTTCCAGCCGGTAGCGGCTCTGGAACGGCACGTCGCCAATGTCGGCGACCCGAAGATCGAAGACCGGCGCCGTTCCCAGAACGTGGTTGTAAGGACCGATCCTTTCGATGGCGCGAAGAGCACGCGGTCCGAAGCGGGAGCCGGGGCGATTGGTGACGCCAAGATCCATCGGGATTCCCGTTATCGCGACCTGAAGATTGCCGAAGTCAGGCTCGTCGGCCGCGACCTGCATGTAGGGCGCGCTGAGGAAAGTCGGCACACCGGCATATGGCGCCAGTCTGGTACCGCTCTTGGAGATGATTTTCTCCGCCACTTTGCGAAACTTCTCGTCGAATATCTCGCCACCATTGGCGTCTGCAAATTCCGCGCGCAGCTGTTCGAGCCGCATCTTGTCCCACACCATGCGCATGCGCCTCCGCTTGAGGTTCGTCCCGCTCAACAAAGAGGTTGAGAAAACAATTGGTATCGTTGTAGCAATCGGTATCAAAGAGAAATCGATATGACCGCTGCAAAATCCAATTCGCTCGTTGCCCGCCTCTCGCCTCCGCCCATTCCTTCCGTCGTCGCCTGGGGCCGCGAATACAAGGGATCGAAGGGGCCACTCATCGATCTGTCGCAGGCCGTGCCCGGCTATCCCGCACACCCGGAGATGCTGCGGCTTCTCGGCGAGACGGCAGCACAACAGGCGATGACAGGATACGGCCCGATCGAGGGGGAGCCTTTGCTGCGCCAGGCCTATGCCGCCCATGTCGCAGCAGTTTACGGCGCGAATATATCTGCCGGCAATATTCATATCACGGCCGGCTGCAATCAGGCGTTCATGTGCACGGCGATTGCGCTTGCGGGCGCGGGCGATACGGTAGCGCTCACCAATCCCTTCTATTTCAATCACGACACGACGCTGTCGATGCTGGGGATTGGGCGGCGGCTGGTCGAGTGCGATCCTGCAACCGGCTTTCTTCCCGATCTTGGTTCTGCCGAAGCCGTGCTTGCGGCCGGCGCGAAGATGCTTGCCGTCGTTACGCCCAACAATCCGACCGGAGCAGTCTATCCGCCTCAGCTGATTCACGAGCTTTTCTCGCTGTGCCGAAAATACGGCGCCTGGCTGGTCGTCGACGAAACCTATCGCGACTTCCTGGCCGAAGATTACGGAAGGCCGCACGCCCTGCTGTCGGAGCCGGGCTGGGAGGATACGCTTGTCCTTCTCTACAGCTTCTCGAAATCCTTCTGCATCCCCGGCCATCGGCTAGGCGCCGTCACGGCGGGCCTCGGGCTTGTCGCTGAGATCGCGAAAGTCATGGACAATATGCAAATCTGCGCCCCGCGTTCGGCTCAGATCGCGGTTGCATCGGCTTTGCCTGTCCTTGCCGATTGGCGGGCCGGCAATAGGCTGGAAATCGCTCGCCGGGCCGATGCCTTGAGATCGGCGTTTTCCGGGCTGGTGGGTTGGGAGATTGCGGCGATCGGCGCCTATTTCGCCTTTGTTCGCCATCCCTTCGAGGGCCGATCGTCGTCCGAGGTTGCCGAGGAACTCGCGAGGGAACGCGGTGTCGTCTGCATACCAGGCGCATATTTCGGCGAGGGCCAAGAGCGCTACCTTAGGCTTGCCTTTGCCAATGCCGATGTCACTTCCATCGGACTACTGCCGGATCGGCTCCGCTAGGCGGCGATCAGCAGCAGCCGGCAGGTCATGATAGCCGCCCTGCCAGTAGAGCAGCGGTCTTGCGTCCCGCCGGATTTCCATCGCACGGATATGCCCGATCAGAATGGCATGGGAGTGATGATGGAATGTGGTTTCGAGCTTGCAGTCGAGGACCGTCAGGGCATTTTCAAGAGCGGCTGCGCCTGTCCTTAGGCGATACCACTCGGCACCCTCGTAGCGGTCGGCGCCCTTGCGTCCGCCAACGCCGGAAAAGGATTGCGCGACGTGCTGCTGGTCGGCCGCAAGCACGTTGACGCAGAAACAGCCGTATCGCTGCAGCGCTGGCCAGGAGGAAGAAGTCCTGTTAACGCTGACGATGACGGAAGGCTGATCCGCCGAAAATGAGGAAACCGACGTCGCGGTGAAGCCGGTACGGTCCTGGCCGTCACCGACAGTGATCACGCTGACCGCGCCGGCCAAATGACGCATCGATAGCCTGAATTCCGTGTCGCTGATCAGAGCGTCGTTACCCATCGGCCTGGCCCTCACGTCTTGGCAAAGCGGTTTGCCGGCATCGAAATGCCGAGGTTTTCGCGCAGGGTCTTGCCCTCATATTCCTCGCGGAACAGCCCGCGGCGGCGAAGCTCCGGCAGCACGAGCCGCACGAAATCGTCGAGGCTGGACGGCAGGGTCGGAAACATCAGGATAAAGCCGTCGGCCGCACGCGTTTCGAACCATTCCTCCATGTAGTCGGCGATCTGGGCAGGCGTGCCCGTTATGCCATTACCGGTGTGCTTCTCGGCATAGTGTCGGATCAGCTCGCCAACCGTATGGCCGCTCTTGACGAAATCCACCAGTTCGTCGAACAAGGCACGCGATCCCTTTGGCGCCGCCGGCAGACGGTCCATCGGGAAGGGCTCATCGAGGGCCACGCCGCGCAGGTCCGCCTCCAGGAACTCGGAGAGCATCAGCCGCCCGACATCGGGATGCATCTTGTCGATCAGGTAGTCCACCTTCGCTTTTGCCTCGGCCTCGGTTTCGCCGACGTTGATGACGATGCCCGGCATGATTTTCAGGTCGTCGCGATCACGCCCATAGGCAGCCATCCGGCCTTTGACATTCTCGTAAAAGGCCTGGTTCCGCTCGATGTTCGAGGCCAGGCTGAAGACGATCTCGGCCGTGCGTGCAGCCATGTCCATACCGGGTTCGGAACCGCCCGCCTGGGCGATGACAGGACGGCCCTGCGGCGTTCGGGCGATATTGAGGGGGCCGCGAACCTGAAAATGCTTGCCCTTGTGGTTGAGCGTGTGGTGCTTGTCCTTGTCATAGTAGACGCCGTTTTCGCGATCGAGAAGGAGCGCGCCCTCCTCGAAGCTGTCCCAAAGGCCGAAGACGACGTCGACGAACTCGTTGCCGCGCTCGTAGCGCAGCGCGTGCGGATCGAGCCCTTCGCGATTGAAGTTGTAGCCGGTTTCGTCGTGGTCAGAGGTGACGACATTCCAGCAGGCGCGGCCCTTGCTCAGATGGTCGATCGAGGAAAACAGACGCGCGACATTGTAGGGCTCATAGTAGCTCGTCGAGACCGTTGCCACGAGCCCGAGATCGTTGGTCGTCACCGCCAGTGCCGAAAGCAGCGAGAGCGGCTCGAAGCGGTTCATCTTGGTCGGGATGCGGGCGAGGGCATTGGGATCGCCGACGGCGGCCGCCGGAGAATCGGCCATGAACATGAAGTCGAATTTGGCCGCTTCGGATCGCTTGGCGACATCGAGCAGATGCGCGAAGTCGTTGGCGCCGTTGACATCGCTTGCCGGATGTAGCCAGGAGGCCGGATGAAAGCCGAACGTATAGACGAAAGTTCCGAGTTTCATCTTATCGGTCCGCGCCATCGAATTTTCCCTTTATATCGGCCACGCCGTCCCGTTGACGGCGAATGTACAAATTATCGCCAGGCGCAAAATTTCATCAATATCGCGGAGCTGAGTTCCGTTTTAGTTTTTCTAAAATGTCGATGTCGGTGCCGACATGAGGGCTTGCTGGCGAGAAATGGTGAGAAGCCAATCGCGGAACTGGCGTCCGTGGGGTTTTTCCAAGGCCGCCCTATCCCAGGCGAGAAAATAGCTTTCGCGCAAGGGAATGCGTATGTCGATGGGAATGACCAGCGTCTGCGCCTCGAGTTCATCAGCAATCATCGACATCTGCGCGAGAACCACGCCGCGCTTGTTGACGGCGGCGTCAATTGCGCTGCTCGACAGGGTGAAGGAAAGGCCCGCGGTGGTTTCTTCGAGCGCCGCCCCGGTCTTCGCGGCGAATTCAAGCCAGCTCGGATAGGGCGTGAAATGCCTCTCCCATTCGACATGCAGGAGCGGATATTGAAGAAGTTGCGCCGCGGAAGGCGCCTTGCCCTTGATCAATGCCGGTGAGCAGGCGGGAACCACCCAATCGCGGAACAGCTCCGTATAATGTTCATGCTGCAATACGTCCGATCCGTAACTGATGCGGAAATCGATGTCGTCGAAGCCCATGCGCGGTTCCTTGTCGCGGCCGACGATCCTGACATGCGCGTTTGGATGCAGGGCCTGCCAGTCGAAGATTCTCCGCCCAATCCACTTGTTGACGACCGAAGATAGCGCGCTCAGCACAAGCGCATTTTCGTTGCGTGCCCGTTCCAGGACCTGTTCAGCAACCGCGAATTGCTCGAATCCCTTCGATATTTCCTGATGGTAGAGCCTTCCCCATTGGGTGAGTTCCACCGTGCGACCATTGCGCTCGAGCAAGGTGACGCCGAGAAAGCTCTCGATCTTGCGGATTTGCTGACTGATCGCTCCGGGCGAAACCTTCAGCTCCAAAGCTGCCGCGTTCACGCTGCCGCAACGGCCGACAGCTTCGAAAGCCTGCAAGCCTTTGAGCGGAGCAGTCCTGCCGATGTGTTTCTCGTTCAAGAGGCATCTCCCCGCGGCGGTTGATCGGTGACGGCTCTCTCGTTTGGATAAAAGTCGCCGGCGAACTGGAAGCGATCGCCGGGATGGATGAACTCGACATAGGTGACTGTGCGACTGCTCTGCCATGTCTGACGGATGAGCATCAGACAGGCTTCGCCGCGTTCGGTTTCAAGCAGGCGCGCCGTCGCGGCATCGGCCGAGACGGCGCGAATGACATGCCGAGCCTTTGACCAGGGCACCTTTTCCAGCAACCATTTGCCGGGTGGGACCGAAGCGAAACTCTCTGTTCTTGCAGATGGCACTACGTCCAGCATGACGATGCGCCGCTCCAATGTATTCGCCTTGCCGTCGACCGCGTGCAAGCAGTGGAGCCGCAGGATTTCCGCCCCCATGGTTTCGCCGAGCCGCATCGCGGTGGCGGCATCGAGCCTCTCGATCTTCCGCATCAGTATCGTGTGGCTATGCTCGTGTCCCGCCAGTTCCGCTTCCGTGGAAATATCTTGAATATCCATCACCGTGCGGTCGATTTGCCGCGAGGCGACGAAGGAACCGAGCTTGCGGCGGCGTATGATCATGCCACGCTCGGCCAGGGTCGAAAGCGCCTTGTTCACGGTCATCCGGGAGCATCGATACGCTTTCAGCAGCTCATGCTCGACGGGTATTCGGTGCCCCGGCGGCCAAATGCCGCTCATGATCTTGCTTTCTATATCCTTCAGAATTCTCTGATGAATTGGGACCAACGCTCGCCTTGCTCCGGCAATGAATTCAGTGTCCGTGGAAACCGCGTCTGCCAAATCCATCGGGCATCATGCGGCATAATTCTTGCGTTCGTAATGTTTTGTATTTGACAGTGTAGGCGAGGCTGTATCTATTTGTATAGACAAAAGGTCATAAAAATCGGCCGGACGGGACAACGCTTGGGGAACCTGAACCTTCCAAAGGAAGGGCACAAAACTGGAGAGAAAGACATGAGGAAGAATTCGCTTCTGAAGGGGTTGGTGGGCGCCGCACTTTTGTTTGGCGCAACGATTTCGGCCCATGCGGCTGACACGCTTGCCGCCGTCAAGGCCGCCGGCACCCTGAAAGTCGGCACCGAGACGGCCTTTGCCCCCTTCGATTTCATCGATGCAGGCAAGCATGTCGGCTTGAACGTCGACCTCTTCGACGAGATCGGCAAGGAACTGGGCGTGAAGATCGAATGGGTCACGCTGCCATGGGACGGCGTTTTCCCGGCGCTTGAAGCTGGAAAGTTCGACGTCGTTGCCGGCCCGGCGACGATCACCAAGAAGCGCATGGAGCGTTATCGTTTCACACCGCCTCTGGCCGAAGCAACCATCGCGATCCTGAAAAAGGCCGGTGACAAGACGATCAGCAAGCCGGAAGATATCGCCGGCAAGAAGATCGGCGTTGGCAAGGCAACCGCGCAGCTCGATCAGCTGAAGGAGTTTTCTGACACCCTGCCGACGAAAGCCGATATCCGCGAATACCCGGCCTTTACCGAATCCTATGCCGACCTCGCAGCCGGCCGTATCGCCGGCGTTGCCAACTCGCTGCCGAATATTGCATTCGTCGCCAAACAGCGTGAAGGCACGTTCGAAGTCGTGCTGCCGCCCTTCGGCAAGAAGTCCTATTTCGGCTTCATCGGCTTGAAGGATGCCGATCACGCACCGTTGATGGACGCCATCGATGCAGCCATGTTGAAGATCAAGGCTGACGGCCGCATGGCGACGCTGCAGAAGAAGTGGTTCGGCGCAAGCTTCGACACGCCTGACGCCGTCAAGGACCCGGCATTCTGATCAGCCCTCGGAAATCGGCCGTGCCCGCTTTGCTGCCGGGCACGGCTGATGAGCGAGATCCCAGCTTCCTGGTCACCACGCAGGCGAACACCTAACAATGTCCATCGAGCTCTTTGGATTGCTTCTGCAGGCATCCATCTACACGGTGACGATCAGCTTTGTTTCGATCCTTATCGGTTTTGCAATTGCGATCCTGATTTCGGGAATGTTGCTGACAGGGCGTAGCCTTTTCGTGCGACCTGCCCAGTTTTTCATCAGCTTTTTCCGCGGCGTGCCGCTGCTGGTGCAATTGCTGCTGATCTATAATCTGCTTCCGGCTATCGGCCTCAACGTGCCGAGCATCGTTGCCGCCATCATCGGCCTGTCGCTCTGCACGGCCGCATACCAGGCAGAGAACCTGCGTGGCGGCTTTGCCAGCGTGCCGCTGGGCCTAGTGGAGTCGGCGGAAATGGTCGGGCTGACACCACGCCAGATATTCCGCCGCATCAAGGTTCCGATCGCGCTGCGTCTCACATTCCCAGCTCTCGTCAATGAGGCGATCCTTATCCTGAAGGCGTCGTCGCTGGTCTCCGTTGTCGGCATCGTCGAACTCACCCGCATGGCCCAGGATCTTGCCGGCAGCACCTTCCTGCCGCTGCAGATCTTCGCGGCCGCTGGCCTCATCTATCTCGTGATCAATTGGGTGGTGGCGCTTGCCGGCGGCTTGATCGAAAGCAGATTGCCGGGGGTAGCGCGATGACCTTTGATATCAACGTCCTCATCGGCCAATGGCCTGCCATCCTCAGCGGTGCCGGCGTCACGATCATGATCTGGATCGTGGGCACCATCGCCGCTGCCATTATCGGCTTCCTGATGGCGGTCGCCCGGCAATATGGCGGCGTGGTCGTCGACAAGGTGCTTGGCGCCGTCGTGGCGGTGCTGCGCGGCACGCCATTTCTTATCCAGATTTTCCTCGTCTATTATGGCGGCCCTTTCGTTGGCCTCGAGCTCGATCCTGTGCCGGCGGGACTGATCGGCATTTCGATCTATGGCGCGGCCTATTTCAGCGAAATCTTCCGTTCCGGATTTCGCGCCGTGCCGAAAGGCCATATCGAGGCTGGCGAATGCGTCGGCTTGACGCGCGGGCAGATCATAAGGCGCATTCTCCTGCCGGAGATGACGATGCTAGTGCTGCCGCCCTGCGTGAACATGACCGTCATCCTGATGAAGGAGACGGCGGTCCTCTCCATCATCACCGTGCCGGAATTGACGGCGACGCTCAGTGCGATCGGATCGCAGCAATATGCCTTCGTCGAGGCGCTGTCCGCCCTGGCGCTCTTCTACTGGGTGCTCGTCGAAGTCACCGGCTGGCTTGGCAACCTTGCCGAAACGAAACTTTCCAGATTCAGGTTTTTCAACGCATGAGCGTCCCCGCTATAGAAGTCAGGAATCTCATCAAGACATTCGGAGAGACCACGGTCCTTCACGGTATCGATCTTGCCATCGAGCCGGGGCAGGTCTCCTGCCTCATCGGTCCATCCGGCTCGGGCAAAAGCACGCTTTTACGATGCATGGCTTTCCTTGAAGAGGCGACGCGCGGGACGATCTCCATCAACGGCGAGGTCCTTGGCTTCACCGAGGATGCTCAAGGACGGCGTGAACGCGTCTCGGCGACTACCAATCGTTCGATCCGCGCCCAGATCGGCATGGTGTTCCAGCAATTCAATCTCTGGCCGCATATGACGGCGCTCGGCAATGTCAGCGAAGCCTTGAAGACGGTTCACAAGATGAGCCGTAAGCAGGCCGAGGATGCGGCCATGGCGCAACTCGTCAAGGTCGGGCTCGAGGCGAGAGCAGGGCATTATCCCTCGCAGCTTTCCGGCGGACAACAGCAACGCGTGGCGATCGCCCGCGCTCTCGCTTTGAAGCCGAAGATCATGCTGTTCGATGAACCGACCTCATCCCTCGATCCGGAACTGACCGGCGAAGTCCTGAACGTCATGCGCGACCTGGCGGCCGAGGGCATGACCATGGTTGTCGTTTCGCACGAAATCGGCTTCGCCGCGACCGTCGGCCAGCAGATCATCTTTCTCGATCACGGCAAGGTGCTGTTTAGCGGGCCACCTCAGGAGGTCTTCAAGAAGCCCAGAAATCCTCGCCTTGAGCAATTCCTCGATACCTATCTCGACCGGGGCGCGTCGATGTTGCTCTGATGTTGCCTCGAGCACGGCTTGAGTCGGGCCGGATTATTGCTCCGGCGGACGTGTTTGGGGCCGGCGGCTCGCAGCAGATCATGAGGTATTGGCGAAGCCGAAATCAATTCGGCTTGGTGAATGGTGCATGTGATCATATCTTCTCCCATCCTATAAGCCGCGGATATGTTGCGTGGATTCGGACCCTGCCGCTGCGTTGCCATCCTCGAAGTGTCGTGCGCCATTTCCTCAGCAAGCCCTGATATGGGCGTGAGTACCTTCCGCCTGCTGACATTATCTTCCCCAGGACCATTGTTGGCATGAAAGGAGGAAGAAACTCCGCTGAACGATGTTCCAGGGACCCAACCAGGAAAAAATCCGGCTGCGGTGCGGTCTGGAGCGCACCTTCGAAGACGTCTGTGACACCCTGACTTTCTCGAAAATGAATGGCCGCCGGGGAACCGGGAACCTTCTGTATCCTAATCGATTGGTGTCACCGCGCAGTTGAGGAGATGCGGTTATGGAGACGCAACGTCGTTTCGAACGACAATGGCCAGTGAGGGGTGTTGTGTCGAGAGTAGACAGCGCTGGGGAATGTGTGGCGACGAACTGCCCGAGGAAGAAACGAGCGAGCGCATTTTGCCAATCTATTGCGAACGGAAGTGAAAGCATCTTCGTCTGAAGGGCGAGCGATGCTCCTTCATGAGTGGGTTGTTTAAATGAAAGTTGCTCGATTGGAGGGAACAAGCAAGTCGTTCGATGGTTGGTCTTGGTATCGCCGGGAGGGACAATTTATTTCCGCCTGATGCGTGGAGAACAAATTGATGACGTTTGCAGCCGAGCCGGCCGGCGCGTTTAGCCATCCCCGGATTTACTATATAAATCCGTTGCTCCTAACTGGACGAGACCAATGGAATGAAGCCTTTGATCATGCAAGCGCTCTCGGTTTCGATATTGTACTTTCCGCTCCGCCCTTCCTCGACACGAGACGTGCCGGTCTTCGTTCCATGGAGAATTACACGCGATCCGATGCAGAGGCCAAACTTGAAGATGAAGTGAAGGAGGGTCTTTTCGCCCTGGCAAAAGATGCGCGCGAGCGGGGTGTGGCACTTATGCTCGATCTCGCGATAAAGTCGCGCAGCGCAAGAACAGGCGTCTCGACCCCTCTCGACCCACGGCGGTCGCCGAGCTCTCCATCTCAGCCCCGCGCGCCATATTCGAGCGAGGTGACCGGCGAATGGGAAACCCGCCTCGCAGACTTCGCGTCCTGCGGGATCATGGGGTATCGGGTGATTGGTCTTGACAGCCTGCCTGCTGACGGTTGGCGACGATTGATGGCAAGCGCGAGGATCGCGGATCCGGAAACGAGATTCTTTGCCTATACCCCGGGAACTGACTTCGCTTTTCGATTAAAATTGCAAGACTGCGGGTTCGATGGAGCCTTTTCGTCGCTTGCTTGGTGGGATCTGCGCGAAGACTGGCTCCTTGAAGAGTATCGCCTGCAGCTGCCTTTCGGGCCACAGATCACCTTTCCGGAAGCGCCGTTTGGAAGGCGCATCGCGCATGGCAGCGAAAGCAGGGAAATCCGCGAGCGAAAATCACGCCGCGCTCTCCATCTCGCGGCCGAGCTCGGCGATGGATTGCTTGTGCCCATGGGATTCGAATTCGGCGCCACCTTGCCGCTCGATCCCACATATGGGCATGGAGAGGGTTTGCGTGTCCTCAAGGCCGAGGGAGCTTACGATATCTCGGCCGATATACGCGATCTGAATTCCGTTCCGCGCGCGTCCACTCGATGGATGTTTCTTCAATGTGAAACAGCGAGCCAAGTCACGGTGATCGCGCAGGCTGATCGATCCACATTGCGGGATGCAACGCGTACGCGGCTACTCGCGGTCAACAGAGATCTGCGTCGTACCGCGGAACTGCCTGACGACATCATGCATCGCTTGGCCTTGCCTTTCCTGCCCGTCGAGGCGATGGCTGGTAGCCGGAGAATCGCTCCAGGCGAGGTGCGCGCCGTCACAACGGAGATCCGCCCTCTGATTTCGGCTGACGAAGGGGAACTGTCCCTCGCTGAAGCGACGGCCTCTCCGCGCATCGCCATCGAACTTGTTACCCCGCAGGTCGATGATGGACGTTTCGCGGTCAAGCGCATCGTCGGCGACACGCTGATCGCCGAGGCGGACATCTTTGCCGACGGCCACGATCTGCTGTCGGCCGCCCTCCTTTATCGCGCCCGCGACGAGCTTGAGTGGCGTCGAACGAGAATGGTCCTTTCCGAAAACGATCGATGGCGGGGCTCCTTCCTGCTTGATCGCATCGGGCGCTTCGAATTTATGGTCGAGGCCTGGAAAAATCCCTTCGCCATCTTCCGCAACGAGCTTCTCAAGAAGAGCGAAGCGAGGCTCGATCTGCGGCTGGAACTGATCGAAGGCGAAGAGTTGATCCGCGATGCTGCTGCCGATGACGGAATATCGATGAGGGACGAGGACAGGGCGGAACTCGCGACGCTGCTTGCCGAGCTCGAAAGGCGTGACGGGCCAGGCAAGCTTGAATTGCTGCTTGCCACACGAACAAACGAACTCATGGCGCTCGCCGACCGCCGCCCCTTTACCTCGCACTCGCGAACTTATGGTGTGGAAGCGGAGCGCCGCGAAGCGGCCTTTGCGAGCTGGTATCAGATCTTTCCACGTTCGCAGAGCGGTGACCCCAATCGCCACGGCACTTTCGAAGACGTCATCGCACGCTTGCCGGCCATCCGAGATATGGGCTTTGACGTGCTCTATTTCCCGCCGATCCACCCGATCGGCCACACCAACCGCAAGGGCCGCAACAATTCTCTCATCGCCGCTCCAACTGACCCAGGCAGTCCTTACGCGATTGGTTCGGAGGACGGCGGGCATGAGGCGATCCATCCCCTCCTTGGCGGATTCGATGACTTCGAGCATCTGATTACGGAAGCCAGGCGGCTCGGATTGGAGATCGCACTCGACTTAGCGATTCAAGCCTCCCCCGACCACCCGTGGCTAAAGGAACATCCGGGCTGGTTCGACTGGCGGCCCGACGGCACGATCCGTTATGCGGAAAATCCGCCGAAGAAATACGAAGATATCGTCAATGTCGATTTCTACGCGCCGGAGGCGGTGCCAGCACTTTGGGCCGAACTGCGCGACATCGTCGAAATGTGGATTGAGGAAGGCGTGGAAATTTTCCGCGTCGACAATCCTCATACCAAGCCTTTTCCCTTCTGGGAGTGGATCATCGGCGATATCCGCGCGCGTCATCCGCAGGTTGTGTTCCTTTCGGAAGCCTTCACAAGGCCGAAGGTGATGTACCGGCTGGCGAAGGTCGGCTTCTCCCAGTCCTACACCTACTTCACCTGGCGCAACACAAGAGCGGAGCTGGAGGAATATCTGACCGAACTTACTCAAAGTGAGGTGAGGGAATTCTTTCGCCCGCATTTCTTTGTCAACACGCATGATATCAACCCAGATTTCCTGCAGAACGCGCCGCGCTCCGCCTATCTTATCCGAGCGGCACTCGCTGCTACGCTGTCAGGCCTTTGGGGCGTCTATAACGGCTTCGAGCTTTGCGAAGGACGTCCGGATGCCAAGCGCAAGGAATATGCCGATAGTGAAAAATACGAGATCCGCGCCTGGGATTACGACCGCCCGGGTAACATCAAGGCGGAGATCTCGATGCTCAATCGCATTCGCAAGGATAATTCAGCGTTGCATTCGCATCTCGGCCTGACTTTCCTGCCCTCCTCGAACCCCAACGTCATGTTTTTCGAGAAGGCAAGCGTCGGGCGCCACAACGTTCTGCTTGTGGCCGTGACGCTCAATCCGCACGCGATAGAGGAAAGCAATGTCGAATTTCCGCTCTGGCGGTTCGGCCTGGCAGACGATGGCACACTCGCTTTCGAGGATCTCGTCAGCGGGCAAAGATTCAGCCGTACGGGCAAGTGGCAGATGATTAGGCTCGATCCCGCCCATTTGCCGTTTGCCATCTGGCGCGTCAGGGCAGGGGAGGTCTGAGATGGACACTGTTCACATGGCCGAGGGCGACAAACTTGCCGACGACCCGCTATGGTATAAGGATGCGATCATCTACCAGCTGCACATCAAGTCGTTTTACGATGCCAATGGCGATGGCATCGGCGACTTCGAGGGCCTGTACCAGAAGCTCGACTATATAGCCGCACTCGGCGTCAATGCCATTTGGCTCCTGCCGTTCTTTCCCTCCCCCCGGCGCGATGACGGCTATGATATTGCCGATTATCGCAACGTCAGCCCGGACTACGGGACGCTCGAGGATTTCCGGAAGTTCGTGGCGGCGGCGCATGAACATAATATCCGCGTCATCATCGAGCTTGTCATCAACCACACGTCGGACCAACATCCCTGGTTCCAGCGCGCGCGGCAATCGCCTGCCGGAAGCCACGAGCGTGACTTCTACGTCTGGTCGGACACCGACCTGAAATTTCCCGAGACCCGCATCATTTTTCTCGATACGGAAAAGTCGAACTGGACATTCGATCCCGTGGCGGGCGCCTATTATTGGCATCGCTTCTATTCGCACCAGCCCGATCTCAATTTCGATAATCCGCTGGTCATGAAGGAAATTATCGATGTCATGCGCTTCTGGCTTGAGACCGGCATCGACGGCTTCCGGCTCGATGCGATCCCCTATCTTGTCGAGCGCGAGGGCACCAACAACGAAAACCTGCCGGAAACACATCTGATCCTCAAGCAGATCCGCGCGGCGCTTGATGCGACACATTCCGGCGTGCTGCTCCTTGCCGAGGCAAACCAGTGGCCGGAAGACACGCGAGAATATTTTGGCGACGGCGACGAATGCCACATGGCGTTCCATTTCCCCTTGATGCCGCGCATGTACATGGCGATTGCCAAGGAGGATCGCTTCCCGATCACCGATATCATACGTCAAACGCCGGAAATCCCCGAAATCTGCCAATGGGCGATTTTCCTCAGAAATCACGACGAGTTGACGCTCGAAATGGTCACCGATGCTGAACGCGATTATCTGTGGGAGACCTATGCCTCCGATAAGCGCGCCCGCATCAACCTTGGCATCCGACGGCGGCTGGCGCCATTGATGGAACGCGATCGCCGCCGTATCGAGCTCATGAATGCGTTGCTGCTGTCCATGCCGGGAACGCCCATCGTCTATTATGGCGACGAGATAGGCATGGGAGACAATATTTATCTCGGCGACCGGGACGGGGTACGCACCCCTATGCAATGGTCCCCCGATCGCAACGGCGGCTTTTCGCGCGCAGATCCAGCGCGCCTCGTATTGCCGCCGGTTGCCGATCCGCTGTATGGCTTCGAGGCATTGAACGTCGAGGCACAGGTGTCGGACGCGCATTCCCTGTTGAACTGGACACGGCGAATGCTGGCGCTGCGCGGTCGCCACGGCGCCTTCGGGCGGGGTTCGATGCGCTTTCTGGCGCCGGCCAACCGACGGATTCTCGCCTATTTACGTGAATATGGTGACGAGGTCATTCTTTGCGTTGCAAACCTGTCACGCGTTCCTCAAGCCGTGGAGCTCGATCTGCAGCAGTTCGAAGGGCGGGTTCCCGTGGAGTTGACGGGCATGTCGCCATTCCCGCCGATCGGACAGCTCACCTACCTGCTCACACTGCCGCCCTATGGTTTTTTCTGGTTCCAGCTCGCTGCCGAGGCCGACGGACCAGCCTGGCGCACGGCACCGCCCGAGCAACTTGTCGATCTGGTGACGATCGTCATCCGGCGCAGCCTGACGGAACTTGCCGAGCTGCCGCATCACGCGGCGGTGTTGAGCAGGGATATCCTGCCGGCCTATCTTGCGAAGCGCCGTTGGTTCGGCGCCAAGGACCAGGCTCTGCAGGAGGCAAGGCTCGTTTCCGCGACGCCGATACCCTTTGCCGACGGTGTCGTGCTCGGAGAGATCGAGGTCGTGCTGCCGGATCATGTGGAAAGCTACCAACTGCCGCTCGCAGCCGAATGGGACGATACGGCGACCAACGTGCTCGCCCAGCAGCTTTCCCTTGCCCGTATCCGGCAGGGCAGGCGGGTGGGATTCCTGACCGATGGATTTGCCATCGAACTAATGGCGCGTGGCATCCTTCAGGGCCTGTGCGACCGCTCGACGGTCAGCGGACGCACTGGCATGATCGAATTCATCGGCACCGACCGGCTCGATTGCCTGGCCCTGACGGAGGACATGCCGATCCGTTGGCTTTCGGCCGAGCAATCCAACAGCTCACTGCTCGTGGGCGACTTGGCGATGATCAAGCTGATCCGCCATGTCTTCGTCGGCGTCCATCCGGAAGTCGAGATGACGCGCTATCTGACGGAACATGGTTACGAGCATACCGCCCCTCTTCTGGGCGAGGTGGCTCGGACCGACGGCGAAGGTCGCCGATCGACGCTTATCATCGTGCAAGGAGCGATCCGCAATCAGGGCGATGCCTGGAATTGGATGCTGTCCAACCTCCGACGCACCGCCGACGAGATTGTTATCACGGAGTCCGCCGTCGAGGCGGCCGATGAGCAGCTGCAGCCGCTTCTGCATTTCGTTTCCATGGTCGGCGAACGGCTCGGAGAATTGCATGTCTTATTGGCGCAACCGGCCGACAACGAAGCCTTCGCGCCACGTCGGGCGGATGCACGCGATATCGCCGGCATTTGTAAAACCGTAACGGGCGAGATCACCTATGCCTTTTCCAAGCTGACCGGCCTCGAAGACAGTGTCGAGCCCGAGATCGCGGAACAGATATCCCTGCTGCTTGCCGAACGCGACAGGATCCTCGAGCTTGCCAGTGCGCTGGCGGACGAGGCGAAAGGCACGTTGTTGACGCGTGCGCATGGCGATTTCCATCTTGGCCAGATCCTGGTGACGGAGGGCGATGCCGTCATCATCGATTTCGAAGGCGAGCCGGCGCGCAATCTCGCCGAGCGTCGCGCCAAGACGAGCCCGTTGCGCGACGCTGCCGGCCTGCTGCGGTCACTCGACTATCTCTCGGCAACCGCCATGCTCGAAAACGACGCCATTTCGGATCATCATGATGCCCGCCGCCGAGAGGTGATCCGGCGCTTTGCGGAAAATGCGGAACGCATTTTTCTGACATCCTATATCGAGGCATTGGCGGCTTCGCCCGATTTGCCGAGGACGACCGCCGAGGTACGGCGGATCATCGATATCTTTCTTCTGGAAAAGGCTGCCTATGAGATCGCTTATGAGGCCCGAAACCGCCCGAAGTGGCTTCCGATCCCGCTAAACGGACTTGCCGCCATCATAGCCCGACTTTCGGAGAGCCGCTCATGAGCGACATCGCCGACATTCTCAGCGGAGTGGATGCGGGTTCGATACATGCCGTGGTGGAGGGACGGCATGGAGATCCTTTTTCGATCCTCGGCATGCACAAAGGTGTGGACGGCCGCTACAGCGTCAGGGCCTATCTTCCGGGAGCCTTGCGTGTTGAAATCCTTGATCGAGACAGTGATCGCGTTCTGGCATTGGCCGATCTCATCCATCCGGCCGGCCTGTTCGGCGCGATGCTTGCCGAACGCAACGGTTATTATCTGAGAATTCAATGGCCCGACGCGGTCCAGGTGACGGCCGACCCCTATAGCTTCGCGCCGCTGCTCGGCGATCTTGATCTCCATCTGATCTCGCAGGGGACGCATTACGACCTAAGCAAGGCTCTCGGCGCCAATCCGATGACAATCGACGATGTCGCGGGCGTGCGTTTTGCGGTCTGGGCGCCGAATGCAAGCCGCGTGTCCGTGGTCGGCGACTTCAACGCCTGGGACGGACGCCGCCATCCGATGAGGCTCCGGCCGCAGGCAGGTGTCTGGGAGATCTTCGTTCCGCATATCACGGACGGCGAGCGCTATAAGTTCGAGATTCTCGATCGCTTCGGCAATCCGCTTCCGCAGAAGGCCGATCCCGTCGCACGGGCCGCGGAGCCGGCGCCATCGACGGCGTCCGTGGTGGCTTCGTCCGAGCCTTTCCGCTGGAACGATCATGACTGGATGGACAAGTGCCGAAGCACCGATCATTTCGCCAAGGCGCTTTCGATTTATGAGGTCCATGCCGGCTCTTGGCTGCGCAACATGGAAGATGGCGGCCGCGCGCTGGATTGGATCGAACTCTCGCAGCGGCTCGTTCCCTACGTCCGCGAAATGGGTTTCACCCATATCGAGCTGATGCCGATCATGGAGCATCCTTTCGGAGGATCATGGGGCTATCAGCCACTCGGTCTGTTTGCGCCGACCGGGCGCCATGGCACGCCGGAAGACTTCGCATATTTCGTCGATCGCTGCCACCAGGAAGGGCTCGGTATCATTTTGGACTGGGTGCCAGCGCATTTTCCGACGGATGTCTGGGGATTGGCGCGTTTTGACGGCACCGCCCTTTATGAGCACGAAGATCCGCGAGAGGGCTTCCATCGCGACTGGAACACGCTGATCTATAATCTTGGCCGTAACGAGGTCAAAGGCTTCCTGATCGCGAGCGCGCTCGAATGGCTTGAGCGCTATCATGTGGACGGATTGCGCGTCGATGCCGTCGCCTCCATGCTCTATCGCGACTATAGCCGCCCGGAAGGCGAATGGATCCCGAACCGTTACGGCGGGCGCGAAAACCTGGAAGCCATCGAATTCTTCAAGCATTTGAATAGCATCGTTCACGAACGCCACCCGCACGCGCTGATGATCGCGGAGGAGTCGACCGCTTTTCCGAACATCACAAAACCCGCCGCGGAAGGCGGGCTCGGCTTCGACATGAAGTGGAATATGGGATGGATGCATGACACGCTCCATTACATGTCCGACGATCCGGTCTATCGAAAGTATCATCATGGCTCGATGACCTTCGGTATGATCTACGCCTACAGCGAACGCTTCATCCTGCCGTTTTCACATGACGAAGTCGTGCATGGAAAGGGTTCCCTGCTCGCCAAGATGCCTGGCGATCCCTCGCAGAAGATGGCCAATCTTCGCGCTCTTTTCGGCTTCATGTGGGGGCACCCGGGTAAGAAGCTTCTCTTTATGGGCGGTGAGATCGGTCAATGGTCGGAATGGAGCCATGACGGTTCCGTCGAATGGGATCTCCTGGATGAACCCTCTCATGCTGGCCTGCAGCGGCTGGTGCGCGATCTCAATCGAATCTACGGGCATTTTCCATGCCTGCAGCATGGCGATACCATGCCGGACGCTTTTGAGTGGGCGGTTGCGGATGATGCCGAACAGTCGGTTTTCGGGATGCTGCGCTTTGATGCTGGACGGCGGCCGGCCATTCTGGTCATTTCGAATTTCACTCCGATTTTCCGGAGCGGATATAGGGTAGGTGTTCCTTTTGCCGGCCTCTGGCGGCGGATACTCGATACCGATGATTTAGTTTATGGCGGAGCGGGTATGGGCTCTGGTGATCGTCTTAGCGACGATTTTCCCGCGCATGGGCGCCGCCAGTCTCTTCTCGTCGATCTTGCCCCTCTTTCGACAGCGATGTTTCTCTTTGAGGATGGAGAAGCGATGACGGGAGGTGAGCAATCCTGAAGTTCCGCGTCGTGGGAAGTAGTCGATGCCGTCGTGGTTGCGCGTTCAACGGAACGGTCCGGTAGCGAACATCGTCTTTCTTTCAATTTGATCCATCTTTTATTGCATGAGGAGGTTGCTAATGAAAATCATGATCGTCGAAGACGAGCCCTTGGTGGCACTGGAATTGGAGCGCATCGCTATCGAAGCTGGCCACGAAGTCGTGGGCTCCTTCATGACGGCGGAACAGGCCCTGGCCTACGCGTCAAAGGCAGAGGTGGCTTTCGTGGATCTCGGCTTGGCCGATGGCCATAGCGGAGCGGGACTTGCTCGCCGATTGACGGATCGGTTCAGGATAAAAGTGATCTTTGTGACCGGCAGCCCGGAGCGGGTTGGTTATGGCCTTGAAGGCGCGGTTGGAATAATCGACAAGCCATTCACCGACAAAGCAATCATCGATGCCTTGGAAAAGGCGCGGCGCCTACAAGGTTAAGTAGGCTGGGCCTCTGAGGGGATCGGGTTGCCTGAAGGGCAGTAGAAGCTCGTCCCTCAGATTTGCGAAATAGCTCACGACAGGCTCCAGACAATTCCCCATGGTCCGATCGAGTTGTCTGTCATGCCGTTCGACGAAAAAAATGCTTGTCCCTCGATCGGACTTTTCAAAATAACAGGCGTGTTCGACAAATTGGCTGCCAAATGAAGATTTGTAGACCCGAGTTTCCAGCGCACTCGGATTGGCGAGGCGTCTGGATCGTAGGTCGCCAAGCAACTATGCGCTTCGACGAGGAGCGGCACGACCACTTGATGTCTGAGCTCTAGCAACTGCCGGTAATAGCGTCCCGTTGCCGGGTTCTCATCCATTTTATCCCAGCGCAATTTTGCGCGGAGGAAGGTGGCTTCGGCCGTCGGGTCGCATGCATCCTCCGCTTCGAAGCCGGGCAGGCGCTTCAGTTCCTCCTTGCGGCCAAGCCTTATCTTGGCGTTGAGCTCCTCATCGAAATCGCAAAAGAAGGGAAAGGGATCGGTAGCGCCCCATTCCTCACCCATGAACAGCATGGGGATCTGGGGCGAGAGAAGATAGATGGCTGCGATAGCCTTTATCGCCTCGATGGGGTGGGAGGAAATCATACGATCGCCGCGCGCCCGATTGCCGATCTGGTCATGGTTTTGGATGAAGGAGATAAAGGCCGATGGCGGCAAGCCAACGCTTGGCGATCCCCTTGGCCGCCCTCGATATTCCATGTGCTCCCCCTGAAACGCGAAGCCCTCGGCAAGCGAGCGGCTCAGGCGCGGTGTCCAATCGGCATAATCTTCGTAGTAGCCGAAGGTCTCGCCTGTGGCCGCCACGTGGAGAGCGTGGTGGATGTCATCATTCCACTGTGCCGTAAAGTGGCGCGGCCTGCCGTCCTCATCGCGCGCGAGGAGAGCCGCTTCATTATCCTCGTTTTCGACGATCAGGTGGACATGGCGTTCAGGGAAGGCGCTTCTGACACGACCGGCAAGTTCGAGAAGGATATGCGGGTCGCTATCGTCCTTCATCGCGTGAACGGCATCGAGCCGCAAACCATCCATCCGAAACTCGCTCAGCCAATAGATTGCGTTTTCTATGACGAAATCGCGGACGAAGCGGCTGCTGTCGCCATCGTAGTTCAGGCCCTTGCCCCAGACGCTTTCGTGCCGGTCGCCGAAGATCGGCGCGTAGCGGGGCAGATAGTTTCCGTCCGGCCCGAAATGATTATAGACCACATCGAGAAAGACGCAGATGCCGCGCTCGTGGGCTGCATCGACGAGCATTTTGAGATGTTCGGGGCGGCCGTAGCTGCCATCCGGTGCATAGGGCAAAACACCGTCGTAACCCCACCCATACCGACCGCGAAAATCCGAAAGCGGCATGATTTGAATGGCCGTTATGCCGAGGCGCTGCAAATGGTCGAGCTTTTCGATGGCCGCCAGAAATGTGCCAGCTTCCGTGAAGGCGCCGACATGCAGTTCGTAGATGACGATCTCCTCCCAGCGGCGTCCCTTCCATCTCTGCGTTTTCCACGTGAACGTTGGATCGATCAGCTCGCTCGGGCCGTGAACGTCTTCGGGCTGAAAGCGCGAGGCAGGATCCGGCACGGCAAACCCATCGGCCAGCACGAACTTATAGCGATCGCCGATCCGCGCGTCGTTGACTTCGACGACATGCCAGCCGTCCTGGCTCCGCCGCATGGCCCATTCTCCGCGCTGCTCGATGCGGACGAGCGCGCTCTCCGCCAAGGGCGCCCACAAGCGGAACAAGACCGCATTCTGATTGATTTGTGGTCCAAATGCGAAGCCGTGCTGCATGACACCCTATCCGTCGATGACGCTGAAATTTTCCTGCATCCAACGCATCTTGACGGGAACGGTTCCTGGGGTGGGAACAGATCTCTTTCAGTTCCGTTCTTAAGAGCCCCCGACGCAGCGAGGAAGCCATGACCGTATTAACCTCTACCTATCGCCTGCAGTTTCGCGGAGATGTCACCTTTGGCAGGGCAACGGAGCTGGTTCCCTATCTGAAGTGTCTCGGCATTAGCCACGTCTATGCCTCGCCGATCTTTGCGGCCAAGAAGGGATCGACGCATGGCTATGATGTCACGGATGCGAACGAGATCGACCCGGTGCTTGGCGGTCGCGCTGGGTTCGAAGCTTTCTGTGCGGTCTTGCAGCAGGCGAAGCTGGGCCTGATCCTCGACATCGTGCCCAACCATATGGCCGCTTCCGTGGAAAACGCGTGGTGGCGGGACGTGTTGCAGCGTGGATCGGGCAGTGCCTATGCCGGCCATTTCGATATCGACTGGCGACGCAAGCTCACCTTGCCGCTTCTGGGATACCCATTCGAGGAAAGCCTGGCCGCGGCGGACTTTCGTCTTCGCTACGAGCCCGCGGATGGTTGCATCTATCTGGCCTACTTCGACAATCTGCTGCCGCTCTCGATCGCAAGTGCCGAGCGGGTGGCAGCGGACATAGGAACGGATGCGGAGCGGTTGCTCGCATTTTCGAGGGATGCGGCCGCCATGAGAAAACTTCTCGCGGAACAGCATTGGCAATTGCTCTATTGGAAAGATGCCGCCGAAAACCTCAGCTACAGGCGCTTCTTCGAGGTGGCAGGCCTGGTCGGGATGCGGGTGGAGGACCCCCGGGTCTTCGACGACACCCATCGGCTGATCATCGAATTAGTTCGTTCCGGACAGGTCCAAGGATTACGCGTCGACCATATCGATGGACTGGCCGATCCGAAGGGCTATCTCGAGCATTTGCGGCAAGCCGTTGGCCCGGACACGTTCATCGTAGTCGAGAAAATCCTTGCCCGTGGTGAGAAGCTGCCGGCGGATTGGCCGGTGGCGGGAACGACCGGCTACGAATTCATCGCCGCCATGGCCGATCTCTTCGTGAACGAGGAGGGATTGCGCAAGCTGGACGAAGCCTACAGGCCCGTTAGCGAGGAAGATGCCGACTTTGCCATAGGTTTGCGCAAGGCGAAGCTGCTGATGGTCGAGCGCAATTTCGCCGGTGAGACGAGGCGTCTGACGAGGCTGGCATGCTCGATTTTTGCGGATTTCGACGAGGAGGAAATAGCGTCGGCGCTTCGCGAGCTGCTGGTCGCCTTCCCGGTTTACCGTACCTATGGCTATCAGGGAGCTGCATCGTCCGATGATGTGACGGTCATCGACAGTGCCTGCGAGAAGGCACGAACCCGACTGCCGACCGTTGATGTCCTCGATGCGCTCGGCCGTCTTCTGAAAGGAGAGATTGCTGCAGCTGAAGCTCTGGAGTTTCGAGCCAGATTCCAGCAGCTCAGCGGTCCGATCATGGCAAAGGCAGTCGAGGACACGCTGTTTTATCGGTACAACCGCCTCATCGCATTGAACGAGGTCGGAGGCGAGCCGCATGCGCCACCGGGCTCGGTGGCGACCTTTCATCAATTCATGAACGACCGGTTTCAGCGGCAACGCAGCGGCCTTTCCACGACCTCGACGCATGATACCAAGCGGGGAGAAGACGCTCGCGCCCGCCTATACAGCCTTACGCAGGATCCTGATGCCTGGATTGCAGGCGTCGAGCGATGGCGTAACATGAATTCTCCTTTTCGCTCCAGCCTTGCCGATGGACCCGCGCCCGAGCCCAATATCGAATGGATGCTTTACCAGGCGCTTGCCGGCATCTGGCCGCAGGACATCGAAGGAGCCGATCGGAACGCACTGAAGGAACGGTTTTGCACCTACGCCTTGAAGGCGATCCGAGAAGCCAAGCTCCGGACGGATTGGATGGATGAAAACCCTTCCTATGAGCATGCGGTCGAGGCCTATGCCGCCGCCTTGTTTTCGGAGGATAATCGGGAGTTCATCCGTGATTTCGACCGGACGCTGAGTCCTTTCATGGAGCTTGGTTTCCGCAACAGCCTGTCGCAGTTGCTGATCAAGCTCACGGCTCCCGGTGTTCCCGACATCTATCAGGGTAGCGAGCGTCTCGATTTCAGCCTTGTCGATCCGGACAATCGACGACCGGTTGACCATCCGTGGACTGACACGGAAGCGGCCGGTCCCCTCGCGATGGATGCCGCTTTCTTGAAACGGCATGTCATCCGCACGGTGCTGCGCTATCGCAATCAGCACCCCTTTCTTTTCCTCGAGGGCGAATATGTGCCTTTGGAAACCAGCGGCGCACGAGCGTCCAATCTCGTGGCTTTCGCTCGCGTTCACGAGCGGGAAATAGCGGTTACGATCGTTCCGCGTCTGGTCGATATGCCTTCATCGGATTTCTGGAAAGACACCGCCGTGATGATGCCGCGAGAGCTCAAGGCGCCGCTATACGATCTCTTGACGGATAAGCCTTCGTCAGCTGGCGATCTTCTGGCAGCACAGCTGTTTACCGATCATTCCCTATCCTTTCTCGTGGGGAACCGGTGACGATCCTGGCGCCGATGCATGCGTAGTCCGACCTCAAAGCCGGAACAAAGCGCTTCACAGGGTGTTTCTGCTGCGCAGCAACGATCACGAGGATTTCATGACGGAAGGCGGCAAGAGGCATGCGATCGAGCCTGGAGATTACACGCGCCTGGGAGCGAATTACGACGGAGAGGGTGTCAATTTCGCACTTTTCAGCGCCTATGCGGAAAAGGTGGAACTCTGCCTTTTCGACGAAAGCGGAAAGGAGGTCGAGCGGATCGCTCTGCCGGAATATACCCATGAAATCTGGCATGGCTATGTGCCTGGACTGAAGCCGGGTGCCTTGTATGGCTACCGCGTGCACGGCCCGTTCGATCCCGAAAAAGGGCATCGTTTCAATGCGCACAAATTGCTCGTCGACCCCTATGCTCGCGAGCTTGTGGGCAACATCGAATGGTCGCAAGCCCAGTTCGCCTATCGTCTGGAGGACGAGCAAAAGGATCTTTCCTTCGACGAGACCGATAGCGCCGGACAGGTGCCCAAATGCCGTGTGGTCGACCTCAAGAATGAAACATCGGATAAGAGGCCGTCGGTCGCGTGGCCTGAGACCATTTTCTATGAGGCGCACGTCAAGGGAATGACGATGCTGAATCCGGCAATTCCGGAGCCGTTGCGTGGCACCTTTGACGGTCTGGGGCACGGGGCGGTCGTCGACTACATCAAGAGCCTCGGCGTCACCTCCATCGAACTCCTTCCCATCCATTTCTTTCCCGATGACAGTCACTTGCTCGACAAGGGCTTGCGCAACTATTGGGGCTACAACAGCCTTGCCTTCTTCGCGCCGGCAACTCGTTATTACGGGCCTAAGGGCCTTTCTGGCTTTCGCGACATGGTGCGTGCCTTCCACGATGCCGGTATCGAGGTCATCCTCGACGTTGTCTATAATCATACCGCGGAGGGCAATGAACTCGGTCCGACCCTTTCCTTCAAGGGTATCGACAATTTCTCCTATTACCGCACCCTGCCGGACCAGCCCCGCTACTACATCAACGACACCGGCACCGGTAACACGATCAACACGTCGCATCCGCGCGTGCTGCAAATGGTGACGGATTCGCTGCGCTATTGGGTCGAAGAAATGCATGTCGATGGCTTTCGTTTCGATCTCGGCACCATTCTTGGCCGCGAACCTCAGGGTTTCGATCAGCGCAGCGGCTTCTTCGACGCGGTCGGCCAGGATCCGGTGCTCGCCAAAGTCAAACTTGTCGGCGAGCCGTGGGACATTGGCCCCGGCGGTTATCAGGTGGGGGGATTCCCGCCGGGCTGGGCGGAGTGGAATGACAAATATCGCGACACGGTCCGGGATTACTGGAAGGGCACACCTGGCATGACAAGGGATTTTGCCGCCCGCATCTTAGGGTCGGGCGATGTTTATGACCTTCGCGGCCGCCGCCCGTGGGCCAGTGTCAATTTCATCGCCGCCCACGATGGCTTCACGCTTAATGATCTCGTCTCCTATAACGAGAAGCATAATGAGGCCAATGGCGAAGACAACAATGACGGCCACAACGACAACCGCAGCTACAATTACGGCGCTGAAGGTCCGACGGATGATGAAGCCATCAATACCGTTCGAGAGCGCCAGAAACGCAATTTTCTCGCGACCCTCTTTCTGTCGCATGGTACGCCGATGCTGCTGGCGGGTGATGAGGCCGGCCGCAGCCAGATGGGCAACAACAATGGCTACTGTCAGGACAACGAACTCAGCTGGCTGCATTGGGACGATCGATATGGCAGCGCTGAGGCGCTTTATACCTTCGTCAAACGGCTGATCGCCTTGCGTCAGGCACATTCCATCCTCAGACGAGAAAATTGGCGCGACGGTCTGATTGTCACCTGGCTCAATCCGAGCGGCGGAGAGCAGACGGACGAGCAATGGGACGATGAAGCGAACACGGCGATCGGCCTGCGCCTGTCGCGTGAGCAGCCCTTCGAAGAGGGCTGGGATGATATTCTAGTCCTTTTCAACCCCCGTGATGGAGATGTCGACTTTACTTTGCCGGGTGACAAACGCTGGGCGCTGGAACTATCGACATCCGATCCTGAGGGGCAGGATCGGGGCGGGGTCGACAAGAAATTCTTGAAACTTGAAGCCCGCAGTCTCTCGCTTTTGAGGCCCGCCTGAAACAAGCGTGAGTGAAATGAAAACGCACGTCGCGGGTCTTTAAGAGCGTGGAAGCTCGGATAAGCGACGGAAATCTCGATCCCGTCCAGTCGAAGGTACCGTCGATATTAGGTTATCCCGGCGGTATGCGGCTTTAGTTATCTCACTGCCCGGCCGCCGATGAAACGAATATTGGCACTTGGTTGTCGTTTTGTAGCTCACATGATTTCTTGTGCTATGCCGCGAACAATACGGGTTGCTCATCCCATTAGCCCTCGCGCCATGTAAAACTGCCATTCACCGGAATTTTGGTCTGGAATCCAGGCCGGTCGGCTCCGTTTTGTTTCTTGCAAACGTAAATATCTGTTGCTGTTTGGAAACTTTTCCTGGTCTCCGAACTTTGATGGGAGGCCGTGAGATAATGCATGAGTGTATGCATGGGTGTTCCTCCTGTAAGGGATCGACCCTTGTCGCACCGTTTCCAAATTCCACGAGTGCTAGGCCGAGCCGGAGGAACTAATGCCGTTAACATATCACGTTGGTATCCATGACGAGGGTTTTGCCTATCGCGTCGGTGATGTTTGGTCGGAGACGTTTCCCGATCACGGGAGTGCGCTTGCCGCCGCCAAATCTGCGGCGGCCCGCCAACAGCAGGGCGGCGAAGATACCGAAATCAGCTACCAGCTGTCCGATGGACGCTGGCGGACCGAACAGGTCAGCCGCGGGGAAGGCCCAATCACGAATGTAAGCGATGACGAGGACAATCCCGTGAAGGAATTAACCGGATCATGCCGTTGCGGGCAAGTGCGTCTAACGGTGCGCGGAAAACCGCTACGTATCGGCATTTGTCATTGCACGGATTGCCGGCAGGAAAGCGGATCCGCCTTCACTTATTTCGGCCTATGGCCCGCAAGTGAATTTCACTATGAAGGCGCGACGAGCGAGTTTGCTGGACGCGAGTTTTGCCCGCGTTGCGGTTCGCGCGTGTTTGCCGTTGGCGATAACGAGGTCGAGATCAAGCTTGGGGTCCTGAGCGCGGCACCCACGCATCTCAGGCCCACCTATGAGGTTTGGACCAAACGGCGGGAACCCTGGCTTTTATCGATCGAAGGCGCGGAGCAGTACGAGGAGGATAGACGATGAGGCGCGCATGATGGCGGGCTAGCCGCCGTCAAAAACAGGAAAAGCGGACCAAATGGTACGCGTGACTGGAATGCTTCTCCGCTTACTCGGCCTTCCCACGCAATTAAGGTCTGATCGACAAAGTTATCGGTGAAAGCCGTGAGCAGGACTGATGGAGATATCGGCCCGTCGATGCTGACATTCTTCGCATGCAATAAATGATCACGATAGGGCGTTACGAGGATGACGCGCCCCGTTCCTGATGAACCTACAAGGCCAGCAAGGATTCAAATCCTTACAGCCGATAATCTTCTCCGCCCGGCAGGAGCTGAGCCTGAGCCTCCCCGGCCTGTCGAGGGTTGGCAAGGGAGAACGACCGCGCTCATCAAGCCTTGATTATCGAAGACTGGGGAAGGAAAGTTTCGGTTCGGGTCTTAATGGAGCTTGAACTCGCCTTCGACGCGACGCCATTCGTTTGGACCGATCAGGCGCCGATGGCTGTAGCGGACGGAATGCAGCGGCCCGTCGAGATTGGTTTGCCAGAAATCGAGGAACCTATGCATTTCGGGAAAGTCGGGCGCCAGGTCGTAATCCTGCCAGACGTAGGTCTGCAGGACGGATTCGAAATCGGGAATGTGATAGAGGATATGCGCGGTGGTCAGCCCATAGCCGTTTAGTTGACCTTCCAGTTCCGACGAAAATCGCATGCTTCATCTCCGTTTCGTGACAGTCGGATGGTGGCGCAAATTTTTGCGGCCATCAATGGGTTTTCAACGCAGAGTGCCATTTTCTTGTTCCATTCCAGCATGTTAGCAGCCGCCTGAGGTGAGTGCTAATTTTTTTGTCCATCCCTCTTGAAATCGAAAAATCCCAAAACCAGATCATTTCGCGCAAAAGGCTCGAACGAGGTTTTGCACCCGCCCGGACTGGTCATCCGGTCCGGTGAGGGGATCAACGTCATCTTTTTTGCTCAACGGAGGAAAACATGTCGTTCCGACCGCTTCATGATCGCATTCTTGTCCGCCGCGTCGATTCCGAGGAAAAGACCAAGGGCGGCATCATCATTCCCGACACCGCCAAGGAAAAGCCGCAGGAAGGCGAGGTTATCGCCGTCGGGCCGGGCGCGCGCAACGACGCCGGCCAGATCCAGGCCCTCGACGTCAAGGCTGGCGATCGCATCTTGTTCGGAAAATGGTCCGGCACTGAGATCAAGATCAACGGCGAAGACCTGCTCATCATGAAGGAAAGCGATGTCATGGGCATTATTGAAGCCCAGGCCGAGCGGAAACAGGCTGCCTGAGCCTCCACGCCACGAACGATCAGTCTGATAGCTGCCTATTGAGGAGTTAAAGAAATGGCTGCGAAAGAAGTCAAGTTTCACACCGATGCCCGTGAACGCATGCTGCGAGGGGTCGATGTGCTCGCCAATGCGGTGAAGGTCACGCTCGGCCCGAAGGGTCGTAACGTCGTCATCGACAAGTCCTTCGGCGCTCCGCGCATCACCAAGGACGGTGTTACCGTCGCCAAGGAAATCGAACTGGAAGACAAGTTCGAGAACATGGGCGCCCAGATGCTGCGCGAAGTCGCCTCCAAGACCAACGATCTTGCCGGCGATGGCACCACGACAGCGACGGTTCTCGCTCAAGCGATTGTCAAGGAAGGCGCCAAGGCGGTCGCGTCCGGCATGAACCCGATGGATCTGAAGCGCGGCATAGACCTCGGCGTCGACGCTGTCGTGGCGGAACTGAAGACCAACGCCCGCAAGATCTCCAATAATGCGGAGATCGCCCAGGTCGGCACCATTTCGGCTAACGGCGATGCCGAGATCGGCCGTTATCTTGCCGAAGCCATGCAGAAGGTCGGCAACGAAGGCGTCATCACGGTTGAAGAAGCCAAGACCGCCGAAACCGAACTCGAAGTCGTTGAAGGCATGCAGTTCGACCGCGGCTACCTCAGCCCCTATTTCGTCACCAATGCCGACAAGATGCGGGTGGAGTTCGAGGATCCCTATATCCTCATCCATGAAAAGAAGCTCTCGAACCTGCAATCGCTACTTCCAATCCTGGAGGCCGTCGTTCAGACCGGCAAGCCGCTCCTCATCATCGCTGAGGACGTCGAAGGCGAAGCGCTTGCGACCCTCGTCGTCAACAAACTGCGTGGCGGCCTGAAGATCGCTGCTGTCAAGGCTCCGGGCTTCGGCGACCGCCGTAAGGCCATGCTGGAAGACATCGCCATCCTGACGGGCGGCACTGTCATCTCCGAAGATCTCGGCATCAAGCTCGAGAACGTCACCCTCGACATGCTCGGCCGGGCGAAGAAGGTGGCGATCGAGAAGGAGAATACGACCATTATCGATGGCGTCGGCTCGAAATCGGACATCGAAGGCCGCGTTGCCCAGATCAAGGCCCAGATCGAAGAAACCACCTCTGACTACGACCGCGAAAAGCTGCAGGAACGCCTTGCCAAGCTCGCTGGCGGCGTTGCCGTTATCCGCGTTGGCGGCTCGACCGAAGTCGAAGTGAAGGAAAAGAAGGACCGTGTCGATGACGCGCTGCATGCGACCCGAGCCGCGGTCGAGGAAGGCATCCTGCCGGGCGGCGGCGTTGCTCTGCTGAGAGCCGTCAAGGCGCTTGACAGTCTCAAGACGGAAAACGACGACCAGCGCGTCGGCGTCGATATTGTTCGCCGGGCAATCGAGGCACCGGTTCGCCAAATAGCAGAGAATGCCGGCGCGGAAGGTTCGATCATCGTCGGCAAGCTGCGCGAGAAGACCGACTTCTCCTATGGCTGGAATGCCCAGACGAATGAATATGGCGATCTCTATGCTCAAGGCGTCATCGATCCGGCCAAGGTCGTGCGCACCGCACTTCAGGATGCAGCTTCGGTCGCGGGCTTGCTGGTGACGACGGAAGCCATGATTGCCGAAAAGCCGAAGAAGGAGGCACCTCCCGCATTGCCCGCTGGAGCAGGAATGGACTTCTAACGGTCAAGCCCGCTCCACCCTCTGGTGGAGCGGGTTCCGCAATGGAGATCACGAATGGTTCAGACGATCATCAAGAGATCAGATGCGCCGCTCGATTCGCGCGACCTGGACCTTTGCCAGCGCGTTTTTGATGAGATCCGGGCAGCGGCGGATATTCCGCGCAAATCGGAAGAGGGCGAGCGGATCGCTGCTATAGTAATAGAACTATACCGCCAGGGAGTACGAAATCCGCGGCAGCTGAAAATACTGGTGCAGGGTGCGCGCGGCACCTTTCCGGAGGTGGCGGAAGGATGAACAGCCATCTTTCTCTTTCGCGGGAAGATCTGCGGATCTGCATGGACGTCGTCAAATCGATAGCGCGTGGTAAAGGGGTCTCACGTGATCCTACTGCCGTTGCGCAGATCATGACAACGGTCGCAAGATATTATAGCAGAGCCCTGCACGAACCGTCAGCCTTGCGCGCGGCGGCACTCTCCGAGCTCGAAGGCAATTCATTTGCTGAGGGGGCACCATGGAGGGTAACGGACCAAGCTGAAGCTTCCTAACGTGGCCAGAACTCAGCGATCAGACATCGATGGAGCCAGATATGAGAAAGGAAACCGACAGTATCACAATGAGCGACCCATCCACCGCTGCGGTCACGTCGGCGCATTTGTTGTATCCTGCCCGACATTTTGCCCATCCGCGCGATGTTCTGTTGGCGGAGCATATCACGAAGGATCACAAGCGCGCCATTCTTGCATCCTGGGCCTCGGATATATTCGCAATCGAATCGATGCCCGGCTTTCGGCGCTTTCCAGGCGCGGACCATGTCGTCTCCTATGACGACATCATCGCCGCTTTAAAGTCCTTGGATGACGGCCAAGACATGATCTCGTCGCGGCCTGCGGAGGCCGATAAACTTCGTCGCCAGAGATCGCGGCTGCGCCGTTTTACCGGCCGTTTTGTTTCTAGCAGCCTGAGAAAGGGAGGTCGCCGCCGCCAGATATCAGAAGCCTAGACATCGCCTTGTAAACGCGTGCCTTTTTAGGACGCTACCCGATTTTTGCCGTCCATTCTTTGCTCTTATGAGGAGGTTTTGCCGATGAAGATCGCCCAGATTGCGCCGCTTGCCGAAAGCGTTCCACCGAAGCTTTATGGGGGAACCGAGCGCATCGTTTCCTATCTTACCGAAGAACTTGTCGCTCAGGGTCACGACGTCACGCTGTTTGCTAGCGGTGACTCCGTTACCGATGCAACCTTGGTGGCGTGCTCGGAGGTCGCGCTCAGGCTCAATCCGGCCGTCAAGGATCATCTTCCGCATTAAGTCGTCCTGCTGGAGGAGATCCGCCGGCGGGCGCATGAATTCGATGTCCTACATTTCCATATTGATCTCTTGCATTTCCCGCTGATCCGGGATTTTTCGGATCGTACAGTCACGACGCTACATGGACGTCTCGACCTGCCGGATCTCAAGCCTTTCTACAAGGCTTTTCCTGATATCCCGCTTGTATCGATCTCCAATGATCAGCGTCGCCCGATGCCACCGGTCAACTGGTCCGGAACCGTGTATCACGGTCTTCCGACCAATCTTCTTTCCTTCACGGCAAAGCCCAAAGGCAACTATCTTGCCTTCCTGGGACGAATCTCCCCCGAGAAACGTCCGGATCGCGCGATCCGCATCGCAACCAAGGTTGGTATGCCGCTGAAGATCGCCGCCAAGATCGACAATGCGGACAAGGCCTATTGGGACACGGTGATCGCGCCGATGGTCAAGAGCCATCCGAACGTCGAGTTCATCGGCGAAATCAACGAGCACCAGAAGGCCGATTTCCTTGGTAACGCCGGCGCGTTGCTTTTCCCGATCGACTGGCCCGAACCGTTCGGGCTGGTGATGATCGAGGCAATGGCATGCGGCACCCCGGTAGTCGCGTTCGGATGCGGTTCGGTTCCGGAAGTGATTGATAACGGTGTTTCAGGCATCGTCGTCGATAGTGTTACGGAGGCGGCCGAGAATGTCGAATGGGCGCTGCGCATGGATCGCCACAAGGTACGCGCGACTTTCGAACGGCGTTTCAGCGCGGAACGGATGGCGCGAGACTATCTCGCTATCTATCGTAACCTGCCCGGCGTTCGCACGAAGGCGGCGTCACTGCGCCGAGCCAATGGCCAGGATCTGGATCTCCAGGTCGTGGCGTAGGAGACATGGCAGCATGTCGACCGCTTCTGTGGACAGCAAGCCATCCGTCGCGTCGGTAGAGCCGGCCGCCCCGGTGGCGCAATTCTTCATACCGGCAACCGCATCCCTGCAGGAGCGGCGACCGCGCACCTTGAAGCACGGCGATACCTTCGCCGTCTTCGACCACAATGGCGATGCGCTTTCCGGGCCTGGTAGCCCGGAGGGCCTTTTCCATCGTGATACGCGTTATCTCTCGCATTTCTATCTGACGATCAACGGCAAGCGGCCAATGCTGTTGTCGTCGACGCTGCGTGAGGATAACGCGACGCTCACCTGCGATCTCACCAACCCCGATCTTTTCGACGAAAAAGGTAAGCTCACGCTCGGCCATGATCTCATTCATCTTCGCAGATCCCGCTTCTTGTGGAATGGCGGTTGCTACGAGCGGCTGGCCATCCGGAATTATGACGATCGGCGGCAGCATGTTCGTGTCGAAATCGTATTTGCGGCCGATTTCGCCGACCTGTTCGAGGTTCGCGGAACTGTGAGAGTGCGTAAAGGCCGCCATCTTACCCCCGTGGTGGAGCAGGATTCGATCTTGCTTTCTTATATCGGGCTTGATGAACGAAAGCGGTCGACCCGCATTTGCTTTGATCCAAGGCCGGATCAAATTTGCAGCGATCAGGTTATTTATGATCTCCATCTTGAGCCGCATGAGGCGCGATCGTTTTTCATCGAGATAGGTTGCGATCGGGTCGCTGGCCGGCGACCGAGCCACCGTTCCTTTTTCCTTGCTCTAAGGGATGCGCGCCGAGCCTTGCGTTCGTCTTCCTCACGCGCGGCATCGATCGTTACGTCCAACGAGATCTTCAACGAGGTGGTTCGCCGCAGCGTCTCCGACCTCTACATGCTGATGACCGACAAGCCGGAAGGACCTTATCCCTATGCCGGCATTCCCTGGTTCAGCACCGTCTTCGGCCGCGACGCCCTGATCACGGCGCTGGAAACGCTCTGGCTCGATCCGCAGATCGCCCGCGGGGTGCTCGGCCACCTGGCGGCCAACCAGGCGGCGGAGATCGACCCTATCGCGGACGCGGAACCAGGCAAGATTTTGCACGAGGTCCGCTATGGAGAGATGGCCGAACTCGGTGAAGTGCCTTTCCGCCGCTATTATGGCAGTATCGACTCCACGCTCCTCTTCGTGCTGCTGGCTGGCGAATACCTCAAACGTACGGCAGATTTTGCCACGATCCAGTCGCTGCTCCCTGCCATCGAGGCGGCTCTTGCCTGGATCGACGAACATGGCGATCGAGACGGCGACGGTTTCGTCGAATATGGACGACGGACAGAAGAGGGCCTAATCAATCAGGCTTGGAAAGACAGCCACGATTCCATCTTTCACATCGACGGCACGCTTGCGAAGGGACCGATCGCGATTGCCGAGGTGCAGGCCTATCTCTACGGCGCCTGGCAGGGGGCCGCCGAGATCTTTCGCAGGCTCGGCAAGGCGGAACGAGCCGCGAAATTCCTGGCGAGGGCGGAGGCCTTGCGCCGGGCTTTCGACACGAGCTTTTTCGACGAGGAACTCGGCACTTATGTACTTGCTTTGGACGGAAATAAGCGCCCTTGCAGGGTTCGATCGTCCAATGCTGGATATGCCCTCTTCACCGGCATAGCCTATCCCGAAAGGGCACGCGTCGTTGCCCGAACGCTGATGGGTGCTTCGTCCTTCTGCGGCTGGGGTATCCGCACCATCGCCTCGACCGAGGCGCGTTACAATCCCATGAGCTATCATAACGGCTCGATCTGGCCGCATGACAATGCCCTGATTGCCGCCGGCCTTGCCCGCTACGGCTATCGCGCTGAAGCAGCGCGGATTTTCGAAGGCCTGTTTACGGCCTCGACCTATATCGACCTGCGCCGGCTTCCTGAACTCTTCTGCGGGCTGCCGCGCCAGCAGGCGCAGGGACCGACCTTCTATCCAGTCGCCTGTTCTCCGCAGGCATGGGCGGCTGCCGCGCCGCTCTTCCTGCTGCAATCGTGCCTAGGCCTTGATTTTGACCCGAACGCGCAGCACGTCAGCTTCAACGAGCCGCAGCTGCCTCCTTTCCTTGATGAGGTGTCGCTGCGACGCCTGCAGATCGGCAGTGGGTCGGCCGACGTCACCATCCGCCGATCCGGTCGCCACGTCGTGGTCGACGTCATTGATCGACGAGGCGATATCAGGGTGCTGACAACGGCATAGGCCGGCGGCGAAGAAGGCAGTGTCGTCGCCTTGCCTATTCCGGTTTCTCTCTATCGGAGCCAGTACGTCAACCATGGCGGTAACTCTGCCGCTCGGCATCTGCCGTATTACCCGAATCTGGTCACGCGAAAATCAATTTTTTTGTCGGGGAGTTGCACTACTCTTGAAACTGTAAGCCACGGAATTATATTAATATTGTTCGATTGCCCAATGGGAATCGAACGAAGTCCAGGAGACGTCATGCTCTTGGCGTCTCCTTGTATCCATGTTGCTTATAAGGAGGATATGGCTATGAGGACAAACCTCGATTTCTCACCCCTGTTCCGGTCGAGCATCGGCTTCGATCGAATGTTGAATGCGCTCGAAGCGGCAAGTCGCGTCGACACGATCGACAACTGGCCCCCGTACGATATCGTCAAGTCCGGCGAGGATAGCTATCGCATCGCCATGGCAGTGGCGGGCTTCTCGCAGGACGAATTGACGATCACCCAGGAGCAGAACATGCTCGTCGTCTCGGGCCAGAAGGCAAATGCTGAAGATGTGCAGTATCTGCATCGCGGCATCGCCGGCCGCTCGTTCCAGCGCCGGTTCGAGCTTGCCGATCACGTCAAGGTGGTAGGTGCCGGTCTCGTCAATGGTCTGCTGACGATCGATCTAAAGCGCGAAATCCCCGAAGAAATGAAGCCGCGCCAGATCGCCATTACGACCGACATGGCTCTATCAAAGCCTGAGACGAAGCAAATAGAGGCCGAAAAGCAGGCGGCTTAAGCTTCCACACAAGCGCAATTCGCACAAAGGCGCCGAGCATGGCTCGGCGCCTCCAGGCGAACTTTGCCAAGTGAGCAAACGGAAAGGAGAAAAACATGAGTGTTCGCGATTTGATTCCCTGGAATCGCAACAATGGCAATCAGATTCCGACTGTCCTGCGCGACGACGACCGTGATCCCTTCCTGTCGCTTCATCGCGAGGTAAACCGTCTATTTGATAATGTCTTCCGCGGCTTCGGCACCGGCCTGTCATCCTTCGGAAACGGCTCCGTCTTCAGTGCCGGCTGGCCGAACGTCGAGATCTCCGACACTGCCAAGGAGATCAAGGTGACCGCCGAAGTGCCCGGGCTTGAGGAGAACGACATCGAGGTCCTGCTCAACGATGGTGTGCTGACGCTGAAGGGCGAAAAGCGTTCCGAGAACGAGGACAAGGATCGCCAGTTCTCCGAGCGCTATTACGGCCGCTTCGAGCGCCGCATCCCGCTTGGCGTCGAGGTCAACGAAGAGCAGGTCGATGCCCGCTTCAAGAATGGCGTGCTGACCGTAACCTTGCCGAAGAGTGAGAAGGCGCAGTCGCAAGTCAAACGCATCGCCATCAAGAGCTGATCGATTCAATCCAGCCGGCGGCTGCCCCGGCGGCCGCCAATCAGGTCCTAATGGATCGAAGCACCACCACCTACCGAATTCTCGCCGAGCATTTTAACCGATGTCGCGCGTGCTCGTGAGACGTGGCTTTTGATCTTCCGATCTCGCACCCGGAAAATCTCGCCGCATCGTCATATGACAAACCGCCGACAATCATAAGAAGTGTGAGTGATCCGTCCGTAGAAGGAAATCAAACAGGTGACCGACCGGCTCGAAAGCGAGGTCAAGTAAGAAGGATTCCCAATGCACCACGCTTTAGCCGAAATGCGTTACGGTGCGCTCGTCCTGAGTTCGTCGACGGTACATCGGAGTTTAAGTTGACCAGAATTCCCTACATCGAGCTTATCCCATGGAACGATATAACCAGTCGGCCGCTGTTCGAATCCGAAGAGCCGTAGCATGACGTTGCCAATCGTCGTTGCCGATAGTCTTTCCAGCAAGCCAAGAGCTCCGAGGTGATATTCAACAACGAAGAAATCTTCGTCCGCAGCTTCCGCTTTGATCTCTTCCAAGCGTGCGATCGGCCGACCATTTAAGTCGTGAACCTTCATTCCAAGCAGGAGCTCCAGATGTATTTCCGTCATGACAACCCTCCCGGAATGTGCCTGAGAATATGTTGTCTCAACCATTCCTGCTTCTGTTCTAGCGGTGTTTCGCTGTTGTCGATATCAACTTCAATGTCGATGCCCACATCAGTGACCTTCGACCAAGGAATCCGATAGGGGCATTGATCGCGCTCTGCCCGCACCCGTTGGGAAAAGGCAAGCAGCCAGCGATATAGGCGCTGGCTCAGCCTTCGCAGCAGCGTCAAATGGCCCATTTCGACAAAGCTGATCTTGAGCCGGCCGTCGTTTTCGGTCGTAAGCACGATCCCGTCGACCTTTCCGATACGAGCCTGTCTGCGATCGACCACCTGCTTATCCAGAACGTCGCGCACAAGATACATGTCAGCCTCCCAGAATCTCCAGAGGTGTAGTTACAATCGAAAGCACGAAAGCCATCGCGACGATAAAGATGACCGCGGCATTGCCGATCCACCCGTTTCTGTGCTTCCCTACATAGGTCGGATCGTTCATCAGGATAAGGAAGGGAACCACGCCGAACGGCAGGCTGAGAGCTGAGAGGGCCATCGAAAAGATGGTGATCCGAAGCGGATCCAAGCCGATGACGATTGGGATCATGGCAATCATAAGGCAGGCTGTGTAGACAAGGCAGAAGGCGGGATTTTCTTTCGGCTTCATGTTTTCCGACCAATTCCATCCGAAGCCTTGTGCGATTAGATAGGCCTGTGCCAGGCTCACCTCGAGGGTCGCGCCCAAACATGTAATCCCGAGCGAGATCGCAAAGAGGCAAAGTCCCCATTTTCCAAAGGCGGGCGTGAGGATCATGGCAATCTGCTCATATCCTTCAATATCCTCAATCCCGTTGGAGGGATAAATCATTGCAGCCAGAACCATGACTGCGGCGGTAATGATCGCGCCGAAACTCATGCCAAGGATCGCGATCGCGCGATTGGCGCCAAAGTAGGTCTTGTCCCATTCGTCTTCGATGGCACCCGAGGAATAGAAGTAAAAGAGATAGGGCGAAATGACAGCGCCCAATATTCCGACGACGATGAAGCTATAATGTAGCCGATCTTTACTCGGCAGCGTCGGCACAAGTCCTTTCGCGATTTCGCCCCAGTGCGGATCCATGACAAACACGGCGACGACGAAAGCGAGCGCCAGAAGCCCCAAAGACGATATGCCATTCTCGATAAGGCCGAATGTGCCCCGCCAGAGCAGCAGCCAAGCGGTAAATGTCACCGGCAATGACCACCACGGAAATTTCACGCCAGTCAGGAATTGCAGCGCAAGCGAGATGCCGCCGATTTCGGCGGCAAGAACGAGAAGATTGACGATAAAGACCACGGATGCAGTGAGAAGAAAAATATTGGAGCCGAAGCGATCCCGAATTCCGTCGACGATC
Organism: Martinezella sp. CNPSo 3890; assembly: GCF_057784455.1. Classification (NCBI taxonomy): domain Bacteria; kingdom Pseudomonadati; phylum Pseudomonadota; class Alphaproteobacteria; order Hyphomicrobiales; family Rhizobiaceae; genus Martinezella; species Martinezella sp. CNPSo 3890. The sequence goes on from NZ_JBXSOR010000002.1 coordinate 146,248, forward strand.
GTATAATGGCTCGCGATTGCGAAGCGCCCCGACATTTCAACGAGGAAAATCACACAGATCGTGCCGAGAACAATAGCCCAAAGGGGAGTATAACCATAGGCTGCTCCTGCTTGGGCGGAGGTCGCGATATTTCCCGTTTCAAGAAAACCGCCGATGCTGGTGATGACGCCAAGCGATACCTGCAGCAATTTCTTCAATCTGCTGCTCCTGATTTAGCTCTCAAGTCGCTTTCGAGGCTTCGCAAATCGCGAACATATTGGGAAAGCCCATCCGTCCGGCCATTGATGAGCTCGCGATGCGCTGAACCGGTGACCATATTCAACCGGCCGGCGAGGGCAGCCAAATTCTCCGGGAATGTCGGAAGCTCCTTCGATAGGGAGCCGATTTCCTTTGCGCACCGCTCTATCGTTAGGATGGCAAAACTATTCGATACGCGCATTTCCGTTCGCGCGTCCAAGACCATCTCCGCCGTCGCGCTCCATGAGAGCACATCACGAATTTTTCGGTCGCGCTGTTGCTGTTCATCCGAGCAGGACGTTAAGCAGACTAGGAAAAGGGCGACAATAAGCAGTTTCACGACCGAGTCCTCGTGGCGTCCCGCGCAGCTCCTTTTCCTCATATAATCGAATAGAGCCGGGTGAGTTCCAACGCAGTGACGGTTGGTACCGTCATAGAAGCCTTAATCGGGGCGGACGGCTTAGCACCTCGACCACCGCGATGCGTTTGCAAGGACAAGCAGTTCGCGAATACCCCTTACTGATGATCCGTTGTCCGTGCGCTCAGTGGCGCATCAACATCTGTCTTAAATGGGCAATGGAACAACCGCCCGTCGACGGTGTTCAAGTTAATATGTCTTCAGCTAGGCGGCGATCAAATGAATGCTCCCGCGAATATGGATTTGAGCACCAGGGATAATTCGCCGATGGAAGCGAAGGCGGTGCCTAAGTTAACCGATCCGGATGCTGAGGCCTTCGTTGCGAGTGTTATCAAGGATCTCGTTGAGTCCCGGATCCCGTTCCTCGTCGCGGGCACTTACGCGGTCAGCGCCTACACAGGAATTTCGCGCGAAACGAAGGATTGCGATATTTTTTGCAAGGCAGGCGATTTTCTACGGATTCTCTCGAATTTTCAGAGTCATGGCTATTCGATAGAGGTGATAGATGAGCGCTGGCTAGGGAAGATCTCCAAGGGACGGCACTTCTTCGATGTGATCTTTGCATCCCCTGATGGAGCGACGCCTGTAAACGATAAATGGTTCGAGGACGCCCGCCGGTTCCAGATGTGCGATTGCTCCGTTCGCATCGCTGGGGCAACCGAGCTAATCTGGTCGAAATGCTTCGTTCAGCTCCGGCATCGCTATGACGGCGCCGACGTCGCCCATGTGATCCTGAAGGCACACGACAAGATCGATTGGCGTAAGCTGCTGGAATATCTCGAGGTAAATTGGGAAGTGTTGCTGATCCATCTTCTCAATTTCCGCTGGATCTATCCTTCCGAGCGCGACAAAATTCCGAACTGGCTGATGGACGAGCTACTCGACCGTTTAAGCGCTCAGCGTGACCTGCCTTTGCCACAGACGAAGATATGCCGCGGCCGGATGTATTCTCGTGTCGATTTTGAAATTGACGTGAAGGAATGGGGCTTCGCCGACGTAAGCGGCGACGGCGAATGGCGCGACGAAGAGGAGAGTTGACGATGGCCAATGATCAACGACGGAAATTGAGAGTCGCCGCCGTCGCAGACCTTCATGTCAAGGAAGATCGGGAGCAATCCTATAAGGCGCTTTTTGCCGACATTTGTTCGGTCGCCGATGTCTTGGTCATCGCCGGCGATCTGACCGACCTCGGCAAGCCGAAAGAGGCCGAATTGCTTGCTGCCGACCTGCGCAACTGCACGGTTCCGGTGGTGGCGGTGCTCGGCAATCATGATTATGAAAGCGGTGCCGTCGAGGAGGTAACGTCCATTCTCACGGGCGTGGGCGTGAAGCTTTTGAACGGCCGAGCAGTGGAGATCGACGGAGTTGGCTTCGTCGGCGTGAAAGGTTTTGCCGGAGGGTTTGGACGCTACATGCTGAGTTCCTTCGGAGAGCCCGCCATCAAGGCGATGGTTGCTGAAAGCGTCGATGAAACCATGCGGCTGGAAAACGCCATGCGTCAGGTTCGGGCCAGCCGCTCCATGGTGGTTCTGCACTATGCGCCGATCACGGATACAGTCGTCGGCGAACCGCCGGAAATCTTTCCCTTTCTCGGCTCATCGCGTCTTGCCGAAACGATCGATCGCTTCAAAGTCGATGCAGTCGTCCATGGACACGCGCACCGGGGCAGCTATGAGGGCCGGACCCCCGCAGGAGCACCAGTTTTCAATGTCGCCGCCCACATCGAGAAACCCACGGGCAAGCCTTACGCACTCATCGATCTCTAGAGTGATGCCGAAAAGTGTATGCGGTTTTCGGACGACATCACGCTCTACTTTTTTGATTCTAGAGCGAATTCAGGTTTTAGGTCGACTCGACCTAAAATCATTCGGCTCTAGCGGCAATGCCAGCTGACGCCATGGCCGTCGTCGCCGGCACGGGCGCTAGGGAACAGAAAAGCTTGTCGTTGGTTCTTTGTGGGAAATCGAGGATCTTCATCATGGCTACCCACCCGAGAAACGAACCATCGAAAACAGCCGGCAAACCCGCAGCAGGTGGATGGGGTTCTGCGAAGTCGGTGGGTGGCATTCTCCTTCGGGAGCATATTCCGATCGCGGGCCCATCCCTCCTGGCGCATCAGAACAAGTCCGACGGCTACATGTGTGTCAGTTGCGCTTGGGGCAAGCCTGCCAAGCCTCATCCGTTGGAGTTCTGCGAAAATGGTGCCAAGGCTACCAGTTGGGAAGTTACCAACCGGCGCGCCGATCGTGCCTTCTTCGCGGCACATACGCTCACCGAACTTGAAACCTGGCCCGACCATGATCTCGAGGAACAAGGGCGTCTGACGCATCCCATGCGCTGGGATGCGGAAAAGGACAAATACGTACCCATAGCCTGGCATGTGGCTTTTGAGGAGATCGGCCGCGAGTTGAGGGCGCTGTCCCCAGAGCAGGTTGATTTCTATACGTCTGGGCGGGCGTCGCTTGAAACGGCTTACATGTATCAGTTGTTCGCGCGCATATACGGCAGCAATCATTTGCCGGATTCGTCAAACATGTGCCACGAAACCACATCCGTCGCCCTGCCGGAAAGCATCGGCGCTTCGATCGGTACGGCCATTCTGTCCGATTTCCAAAATTGCGACTGCATCTTCTATCTTGCGCAGAACGTTGGTACGTCCTCGCCGAGAATGCTTCACGACCTGCAGGATGCGGTCAACCGAGGCGTCAAGATCGTCACCTTCAACCCACTTCACGAGCCGGGGCTGCAGCGTTTCATCAATCCTCAGATGCCCGGTCAGATGCTCACCGGCAAGGAAACGCCGATTTCCTCGGAATACTACCAGGTCAAGAACGGCGGCGATATCGCCGCGCTTTTCGGCGTGTGCAAGGCGCTGATCGAGGCCGACGATGCTCTGAAAGCATCCGGTACCAGCAAGGTCGCGGGAAGCGATGCGATACCGGACGATCCCTCCGATGCCGGAACGGTCGCCTTTGCCGCAGCGATGGCCGCCGCCGACAAGAAGCATGTCCTTGACCACGATTTCATCCGCCAACATACCGCGGGCTTCGAGGAATTCGCGGCTGCGGCGCGAAATTACGATTGGGCCGAGCTGGAGCGTGTCTCGGGCCTGACGCGGGCCCAGATGCAGCAGGCTGCTTCGACCTATGCCAACTCGAATGCGGTTCTCATGGTCTATGGCATGGGCCTTACGCAGCATGTCATGGGTGTCCAAAACGTACATATGGTCGTCAACCTCGCGCTTCTGCGCGGCAATATCGGTAAGCCGGGAGCCAATATCTGCGCAGTCCGTGGCCATTCGAATGTTCAGGGTCAGCGCACGGTGGGGATCACGGAAAAGCCAGGCCTCGTGCCGCTGGACAAGCTGGCCGCACTTTATCAGTTCGAGCCGCCGGAATGGATCGGCCACACCACGGTCGAAACATGCAAAGCGATTCTTGAGGGCGAGACGCGGGCGTTCGTCAGCCTCGGCGGAAATTTTCTGCGAGCCATTCCTGAAACCGTCGCGATGGAGAATGCATGGCGGAAGCTGCGCCTGACCGTCCAGATCGCCACCAAGCTTAATCGAAGCCACGTCATTCATGGCGAAATCGGCTATCTCCTACCGTGCCTTGGCCGCATCGAAATCGATGAACAGGCGAGCGGCCCGCAGGCCGTTTCGATGGAAAGCTCGGTCGCGCATTTTCACGGCTCGCGTGGAAGGGCCAAGCCCGCCAGTCCGGAATTGCTTTCCGAGCCCGCAATCATCGCAGGAATGGCAAAGGCGACGCTGACCAAGGGCGTCGTGCCATGGGACCGCTGGGTTGCTGACTATTCGACCATCCGCGACGCCATCGAGCAAACCTATCCGGAGACCTTCAAGGACTTCAACGAGCGCATGTTCCATCCTGGCGGCATTCCAAGACCGTTGCCCGCGCGGGAACGTAAATGGGTGACCCCCAACGGCAAGGCCAATTTCATTACGCCTGACCGCCTGTTTCCGGAGTTTTCGCTCGATGCGCAAAGCGACGATATCCTTCATCTCGCGACGTTGCGCTCCAACGATCAGTTCAACACGACGATTTATGGCTTGAGCGACCGCTATCGCGGTATAGAAGGAACCAGGCGGGTCGTCTTCGTCAACACAAAGGATGTAGGGCGCCTGGGCTTCAGCAACGGCGAGGCCGTCGATCTGGTGACCGCGATCGATCGGGAAACGGAGCGGCGGGTCACAGGGTTCACCATTGTTGCCTATGACATGCCGGAAGGATGTTGCTGCGCCTACTACCCGGAAGCCAACCCGCTGTTCCCGTTGAGCCATCATGACGCCAAGGCGAAGACACCGTCTTACAAGCTGCTACCCGTGCGCCTTGTCCGCTCTGGCGCGGCTCCGGTTCATTGAATCCCGAACAGGTTGGAATATCAGCCATGCCGTGGGAGGTAAGTAGAGAATTCCTTGATCGCACATTCGTAGCCGTTGTTTTTCTGGTGACCCTCGGCGCGGCCGCGCTCATCGGCGATGCACGAGAAGGGCGACAATATCGAACCGATCCGGCCGTCGGAGCAGCCTTGGACGAGCTGCGCCTTATGCCAAACGGTATCAGCGGCACTCCGCCGGAAATCTATTTTGCCCTCGGCAAACCCTATGAGACCACCGCTTACGATCTTAGCCAGGGCAAACGGCTCTATTCCTGGTTCGGTTGCGGAGCATGCCATGGCGACGGGCGTGGCGGGATCGGTCCTTCTTTCCTGGATGGCTGGTGGCTCTATGGTCCGGAGATGGTGTCGATAGCCGCCTCCATCCGCGATGGCCGGCCGCATGGAATGCCGGCTTTTCGCGACAAGATGACGATTGACGAGATCTGGCAACTCGCAGGCTACGTCCAGACGATCGGCGCATATAAGGCCAAGACCACCGCGCCGAGCCGCAATGACGATAAGCAGACCCGTCCGGCGGAAAACCGCGCGCCGGCGGCAATTCTGTTCGACGAGGGCCCTGCCGGACCGAACGCTGTACAGGAGCCATCCCATTGAAAGCGGGCGCTGCCGTTTTCCTGCTCCTGTCGGCCATCCTAATTGCAGGATGCAACGGCGCTCAGTCCGCCCTGAATGCCGAGGGGGCCGCGGCCGTTCAGCTCAAGCATCTCATCATCGGGATCGTGGTCGTCTGCTGCGCTGTGTGGGCACTGGTCATGATCGTGCTGGTCCTCGCATTGCTGCGCGCCAGGAGACCGCGGGAAAGTCCAAGCTCCGAAAGTGAGCTGCGGATGGGCAAGTTGGTAACGGCGGCTGTCGCGGCGACTGTTGTCATCATCGCGGGTTTGACGATTGCGAGTTTCTATACAACCCGCGGCCTCGGCATGTCCGAGGATGCCGGTCTTACGATTAAGGTTCGCGGCCAGCAATGGTGGTGGCAATTCATCTATGATGATGTCGATCCGACCAAGTCCTTTCAGACGGCCAATGAGATGCATATCCCGGTTGGTGTCGATATTCGCATCGAGCTCGAAAGCCTGGATGTCATTCATTCGTTCTGGGTACCGAGCCTCGCCGGTAAGCGCGACCTCATTCCCGGCCGGCAGAACGTCATATCCATACGAGCGGAACGGCCAGGTGTCTATCGCGGTCAATGCGCGGAATTCTGCGGGCTTCAGCACAGCCATATGGCGCTGTTCGTCATCGCGGAGGACATGGCCGCCTATCAGCGCTGGGCCGCCGCCCAGAAGGCCAATAGCGTATCGCCGGCCGATCCAGAGGCTGCGGCGGGCAAGGCTCTCTTCATGCGCAAGCCTTGCGCGGCTTGCCATACCATACGCGGAACCGAGGCATCGGGATCGACCGGGCCGGATCTGACCCATGTCGGGAGCCGCCAGACGATCGCGGCAGGCCTGCTCGACAACACCCGCGGTTCACTTGCCGCCTGGATTGCCGATCCGCAGACATTGAAACCGGGAAACAACATGCCGATGGTTCCACTCTCCAGTGACGAACTGCGGCAGCTTTCCGCCTATATGGAAAGCCTGCGATGACGAACGACGGCAAACCGACACAACCGACGGATCTGATGTTCGATGACGACGAGCTCGAGCGGCGGCTCGCGCAGACCTGGAGGACGCCGGCCGGGGTCTGGGGTGCCCTCACGACAGTCGACCACAAGATCATCGGCCGCCGTTACATCGTTACCGCATTCGTTTTTCTCGCCTTGGGCGGGTTGCTCGCGCTCGCGATGCGGCTGCAATTGGCGCAGCCGGAGGCGCGCTTCATCGGTCCGGACCGCTACAATCAGATTTTCACCATGCATGGCTCAAACATGATGTTCCTGTTTGCCGTGCCGGTCATGGAAGCCATAGCGGTCTATCTCGTGCCGCTGATGGTCGGCACCCGCAATATCGCCTTTCCGCGCTTGAATGCCTTTTCCTATTGGATCTATCTCGCCGGCGGTCTGTTGTTGTGGATCTCGTTTGCGCTCGATACCGCGCCCGATGTCGGATGGTTTGCCTATGTGCCCTTATCCGGACCGCAATATGGCGCGGGCAAGCGTGCCGACCTCTGGGCGCAGATGATTACTTTCACGGAAGTTGCCGCCTTGGCCGTTGCGGTGGAAATCGTCGTCACCGTCTTCAAGCAGCGTGCGCCGGGCATGTCGCTCGACCGCATTCCGCTGTTCGTCTGGTCGATGCTCGTCACGGCCTTCCTCGTTATCATGGCCATGCCGGCAATCATGCTCGCCAGCTCGACGCTGATCCTCGATCGTCTGGTGGGGACGCATTTCTACAATCCCGCGGAGGGCGGCGATGCGCTGCTATGGCAGCATCTGTTCTGGTTCTTCGGCCATCCCGAGGTCTATATCATCTTCCTGCCAGCCGTCGGCATGGTGTCGACGATAACGGCAACCTTCTCGCGCCGCCCCGTATTCGGCTATCTTCCGCTTGTCATGGCCCTGATCGCAACCGGAATCCTGGCTTTCGGCCTTTGGGTGCATCATATGTTCGTTGTCGGCCTGCCGAAGCTCGGCGAGAGTTTCTTCACCGCCTCCAGCATGGCGATTGCCATTCCAGCCGGCATCCAGATATTCTGCTGGCTGGCGACGCTATGGAGCGGACAGCCTGTTTTCAAGACACCGCTGTTGTTCGTCATCGGGTTCATCGTGACCTTCGTCATCGGTGGGCTGACCGGGGTGATGGTCGCCTCGGTTCCGTTCGATACCCAGGTGCACGACACCTATTTCGTCGTCGCACACTTCCATTACGTCCTGGTCGGCGGCGCCGTTTTTCCCTTGCTCGGCGCCATCTATTACTGGTTTCCCAAGATGACTGGACGGATGATGAGCGAGACGCTCGGCCGCTGGGCGTTCGGGCTGATCTTTGCCGGCTTCAATCTGACCTTCTTTCCAATGCATATTCTCGGGCTCGAGGGCATGCCGCGGCGCATCTACACCTATCAGCCGGAAATGCCCTGGGCCGGCATGAACATGTTCGTGAGCTTCAGCTCCCTTATCCTTTCACTGGGATTCCTCGTCTTCTTCATCGATGTCATCCGTAGCGCTCGATCCGGGCAGATCGCCGGTGAGAATCCATGGAATGCCTCGACGCTTGAATGGGCGACATCGTCACCGCCGCCATGCTTCAATTTCCGCCATATCCCGGTCGTCGACGCTTGTGACCCCCTGTGGTCGCAGCCGGATGAACTCGCGGTTGCCGGCGGGCTGCGCACCGACCGGCGCGAATTGATCGTCAGCAGCGTCGTCGAAGCGCGGCCGGAAGCAAGCGAGTCCTCGCCACGAAATTCGATCTGGCCGTTCCTGGCGGCTCTCGCCACCACGGTGATGCTGATCTGGTCGATCTTCTCGCCTTGGGCGGTCATTTGGGGATCAATTCCGATCGGGATCACCTTGACGGGCTGGTTCTGGCCGAAGCAGACGCCGGAGGATGAATCATGAAGGAGCGCGTCGTCCTCGATGTTTCAAGGCTGCCGCCTCATGGCATGGGGAGGGCAAGCCCGACCTGGTGGGGAACCTGTGCCTTCATGCTCATCGAAGGGTCCGGCTTCGCGTTGGCGATCGCGGTCTATTTCTACCTGATGAGCCTCGCCCCGCACTGGCCAATCGACGCACCGGCGCCGGGCCTCGTTCCCGGAACGACCCTGACCGCGATATTGCTGGCAAGCGTCGTGCCGAACATTCTCGTGTCCCGCTGGGCACGGCAACGAGATCTACACAAGGTGCGGATCGGGCTTATCGTCATGTCGGTACTCGGAGCGGTGCCGCTGATCCTGCGCGGTTTCGAATTCGCCGTCCTCAACATTCGCTGGGACGATAATGCGTATGGCTCGATCATTTGGACCATGCTGGGGCTGCATACGACCCACATCGTCACGGATCTCATCGATACGCTGGTACTGACCGGCCTGATGTTTTCGAGGCATGCCGATAATCCGCGCCGCTTCGGCGATGTCGAAGATAATGCAATGTACTGGAACTTTGTCGTGGTGGCGTGGATTCCCTTGTACGCATGCATTTACTGGGTGCCACGTCTATGATGGCCACGGCGGCAAAATATGGGGGTTTGATCCTTGCCCCACTTGTATGGGCCGGCAATACCCAGCTTGGCCAGATGCTCCCCTATGTCGATTGCAGCCGGCATACGCATTGGTCCGTCCTGACATCTTCCGTCTCAATTCTACTTGCGTTGGCGAGCGCGGCGATAGCGCGGGCCGGTTCTACGCCCGAGGAGGCGCGAACGGGGCTGTTCCTCCGCCATCTCAGTGTCCTCGTCGGGCTCGCCATCGCCTTCGCGCTTTTCCTGCAGGGAGGAGCCGCGTGGCTCTTGAACGTATGCGAGCATTAGCCGCCCTCATGATCCTGCTGATGACGGGGCGGGAGGCTGCCGCCCATGGCGCGGAAGCGCATCTCTTTCATTCGGTCTGGACGATCGACCCGTGGATCGTGACACCGTTAGCGGTCGCGGCTTTTCTTTACGGCCGAGGTTGGTGGAGGCTGAGGAGACGCGCTCGAACGAGCAGACCCCTCGTGGCGAAGCGTGCCCTTTGTTATTGGGTCGGCTGGGTGACGCTTGCCTGTGCGCTGCTGTCTCCGTTGCACTGGCTCGGAGAGCAGCTTTTTACCTTTCACATGATCGAGCACGAAATCATCATGGCGATCTCCGCTCCGGTGATCGTCATCGCGCGACCGGCAGGCATGCTTCTCTGGGGACTGCCGGATCGGCTGAGGCGCTGGACGGGGAGGGCGATGAGGCGGAGCTCCGTGCGGATCGTCTGGCGCTGGCTCAGCGGAGGAACCAATGCCACCCTATCGCATGCCGTCGCCATATGGGCCTGGCATGCGCCGATCCTGTTCGATGCCGCCGTTGGCGATGTCACGCTGCATCGCCTCCAGCATCTGAGCTTCTTCGCCACCGCTATCCTATTCTGGTGGTCGATCTTCTGGCGCAGCAATCACGGCGTCGCGGCGTGGCACCTGTTCCTGACCATGCTGCACACTGGAGCACTCGGTGCGCTGATGGCACTTGCGCCGCGCGTCCTTTATGTCGCGCAGACGCATGCTGCGGAAACATGGGGGCTTACGCCGCTCGAGGATCAGCAGCTCGCGGGAATGGTCATGTGGATTCCAGCCGGGACGATTTATGCCGGCGCCGCACTCGCGATGGCAGCCCTATGGATCGCGAATGCCAGCAAGGGAGCGGGCCGTGTTCCACGCATCCGTCCTTTATAGATCTCGCGGCATCTGGCTAGGCGCGGCAGCCATTGCAGTGCTTTGCGCTCTGATTGGCGCGAACATGGCGAAGACTTCGCGGCAGCGCCTGCAGGTGGCACGCGTACTGACCGAAGGCGGGGATCCCTCCCGCGCACCGCCGATCTTTCGTCGATATGGGTGCACCGGATGCCATCAAATCCCCGGCATAGCCGGTGCCGATGGTCAGGTGGGCGGGACTTTGGAGGGTCTTCAAAAACGGGTCTATATTGGCGGCGTCGTCAACAATACGGGCGATAACCTCGTTCATTGGATCGTGTCGCCGCAGGATTTTTCGCCCAATTCCGCGATGCCGAAAACAGGGATCTCGCAAGCCGAGGCCCGGGATGTCGCCGCCTATCTCTACACCCATTGATCCCATTTAAGGATGCGGTGTCGGCCGAGGAGGCAGGGTCTTGATGTAGCGCCCGATGGCATCGCGATCGCTTTGCGGCAGTATCGCCATGTTGGTGACGACCTCGGCCATGGACGAGCCGACGCGGCCATGGTTTGGCGTGTTGCCGCTCTTCAGCATTTCCGCGATGTCGGCTTCGGACCAATTTCCGATCCGGCTCGGCGTGATATTGGGAACGAAGCCGGTGTCTTCAGGGTCGGTACCGCCGGCAAACCGTGTTTCTGGCTTTATCGCACCGAACATATTGCGCGACGAGTGGCATTCCGCGCAGTGGCCCAGGGTCTCGACCAGATAGCGGCCACGAGCCAGGACAGGATCGGTGCTGGCGGGTCCTTGCGTCTGCCCTTCCCGGAAGAACAGCAATTTCCAAAAGCCCAGCAGGCGGCGCCTGCGGAATGGGAAGAACAGATCATGCGCGGGCGGGCGGCCGGAAACCGGAGCCAACGTCCTCAGATAGGCCCTTAGATCCCTGATGTCCTCGAGCCGCATGCCCGTATAGCTGGGATAGGGAAATACCGGATAGTAGTGCTGATGTCGCGGCGAAACACCGCCAATCAACGCGTTGGCGAGATCGACGGTGCTCCATTTTCCGATGCCATCAACGGGATCGGATGAAATATTGGGTGCACGAAATGTGCCGAAAGGCGATGCAAGTGCGAGACCGCCGCCTAATTTCAGACGATCCTTCTGGCCTGGGGTGGCGTGGCAGGACGCGCAGTCGCCGGCGGCGAATATAAGCTGGCCCCGCGCCGGATCGCCGTTGTCTTGAAGGCGAGGATCACCCGTCGCAAAAGGCATGGCAGGTTCCGTCACGAACCAGATCACGGGGGCGGCCAGCAGGGCGGCCAGGCACAGCCAAGTCAGAATGCGCATGCGTTTTATCGACCGGTTCGGTGGAGCGCGAAAGATCGCGCTCTCATAGAACTGCCCATTCGGCTATCCGTTCCGTTTATGGGCGGCCGGCTCTAAAGATTATCGATAGTCAATCGCGCATGTCCCTTCCATTGGTTCCGTGCCTAAGTGGTGATCTTCAGAAGGTTTCCTCGCGCAAGGGCAAGCAGCAGGGCGGAGGTGTGAATGGCTTGGCAGATCCCACCCGTCAGGGCTTTGTTTACCGCTTCCATCAAAGGCAGCTGACGCAGTACGACACGTTCTGAAGGATCGTTCACCTGCGCTTGGCTCTCCGTCAGCCCGGTCGCTAAAACGATGTGGCTGTAGTTGGTTTGCATCGCCGGATTGGGTGCAAGGCGCCCACAATATTGCCAATGGCGAGCCTCGAAGCCCGTCTCTTCAAGAAGTTCACGCTTAGCCGCTTCCAAAGGCGTTTCGCCCGCGTCTATTCCTCCACCGGGAACTTCGAGCGATATGATATTCAGTCCGTGGCGGTATTGCTCCAGCAACAAGACTGAACTGTCGTCACCAATTGCGACGACGTGCACCCAATCAGGGTATGAAAGCACGTAGTAGGGAGAGATCAGGTGACCTTCACTGGTTACGCAGTCGTCGGCTCTCACGTCGATCCACCGATCCTTTAGGATCTGCCGCGATGATTGGATCGTCCATGGCTTCAGTTCCATTGTCATTTCCCTCCGTTGACGCCATTTGGCCAGGAATTGGCAAGAGAATGTGCCGATCCCACTACCTGACGTCAATTTTGCATTCACTCAACGCGCGTCGGCGATAAAGGTGCCGCGGATGGTGGGAAAATGTCTTGCGCTGAGATGGTCACGTCGAGATTCCTTGGGGTTGGAGTGACTGGAACGTGAAATCAGATGAAGTGGAGCTTTGGTCGAAAAAGCAACCACGGAATGAATCATGCATCGTTTCCTTTCGGGTTCATTTCTGAGCGTGATGGTCGAGGCGCGGCACTGGAAAGGCGGGAACCAATTCGATTGCAAGGCGGTTAGGGAACACGGATGCAGGAACTAACGAGGAATGTCATGTCGAATGTTTCGAGAACAGGCACCGACGACGTCAATAATGCAACCAGTAGAACAACCTTCGGGCGATCGGTCGAGAGCCAGAATCAGCTTCGGGATGCGGCAACCATTGCTTCAGCAACGGATGTCGGGGAGGTTCTGAATATCTACCGCTTGGAACCCATCGCCGCTCCGGAAGATCCGCATTGGGACAACGCCCGCGATCATGGCACGGTTGTCGTGGCGGCTAGGACTGCAGGCGACGCGCGCATCGTGGCGGCGGGCAATGAGCTTGACTTTATGGAAGTCGATGCGGCCCCTGCCGAAGATGTGACGACCAGCAATGCGAGCGCATTTCGCGATGACAAGCTTTATACCGTGATCGAGATTGCTCGCGGCCGAACCGACCTCAAACGCGGCGTGCTGGAAGGCGAGGTGTCTGTCGATACGATTCTTCCCACGCAAATCGATCGCTGATCATTTGACCTGAACTAGGAATCGCAGCGCTACGAAAACGGCGGCGCGCTGAACTCCGCAAGACGACATTTTGGATGGAACAATGCCTGACGTTGCAAGTTCGGTGAGCCGCAACGGAGAGGACGATCCAGAATGCGCGGCTTGGAAAATCCAAAATCGGCGTCCGCTCGCGGATGGCACGGCGCGATTTTTTGCCTATTGAGTTTTGGCCTCTCCTCATGTTCCGTAGCGGTACTGAACCCGGTCGGCCCCGTAGGCGCCGGTGATGCCTCGATTCTGATCAACGCCACAGTGATCATGCTCGCCATAGTGGTTCCGACCATCCTGCTGGCGTTCTGGATGGCATGGCGTTATCGCGCCTCTAATCCCCGAGCGGAATATCTCCCTTATTGGTCCTATTCCGGACGCATCGAGGCGGTCGTCTGGTCGATTCCGATCCTGACGATCATGTTCATTGGCGGTCTGATCTGGATCGGGTCGCACAGGCTCGACCCGTTCAGGCCGCTATCATCGAGCAAGCCACCTCTCGAGGTGCAGGTCGTATCGCTCGATTGGAAATGGCTTTTCATCTATCCAAAAAACGGGATTGCCACCGTCAATCAAGTCGTGATCCCGACCGGCACGCCGGTACACTTTTCGATCACGTCGGCGAGCGTCTTCAACGCGTTTTTCGTGCCTCGGCTTGGATCGATGATCTACGCCATGCCTGGCATGATTTCGCAACTGCACCTTCAGTCGGATGAATCCGCTCGCCTGCGGGGCATATCCGCTCAGTTTTCCGGCGACGGTTTCTCGGACATGGAGTTCGAGGTCAGAAGCGTTCCGGATGCAGAGTTTGAAACCTGGATGAAGAGCACTCAGGCGACCGATCTTCCTCTCGATCGGGATGAGTATGGCAAGCTCTTACAGCAGAGCGAGCGCGTTCAGCCTGTGACCTATCGGCTGGCGGATCCCGGGCTTTTCGATGCCATTGTTCAACAGACGATTCCGCCAGGTCCCGGTCCCGAGGCCGAGTCCCCACAACATGCGGGTCGCGAGACTTCTACTGGCGGAAAGGATTGAACATGTTGGGAAAACTCGGGCTCTCGGCGATTCCCCTGTCTCAGCCGATCCCGCTGATCACCTCCATCGCCGTCATCCTCATCGCCATTGTGGTCTTGATTCTGGTCACCGTAAGAGGATGGTGGCCCTATTTATGGCGAGAGTGGATCACAAGCGTCGATCACAAGCGCATCGGCATTATGTATTGTCTGCTCGGTGTCGTCATGCTCATCCGTGGCTTCGCCGATGCGATCATGATGCGCACCCAGCAGGCGGTCGCGATCGATGCCCCCGGTTACCTGCCGCCCGAACATTATAATCAGATATTCACCGCGCATGGAACAATCATGATCCTGTTCGGTGCCATGCCCCTCGTCTTGGGATTTATGAATTTCCTCGTGCCGCTGCAGCTCGGCGTCCGTGACGTTGCCTTCCCGACATTCAACTCGGTTGGGTTCTGGCTGACGGCCAGCGGTGCGCTGCTGGTCAATGTGTCGCTCTTCATCGGCGAGTTCGCCCGCACCGGATGGCTGCCATACCCGCCTCTCAGCGAGACGAGCTATACGCCAGGCGTAGGCGTCGATTACTATCTTTGGGCCGTGCAGATTTCCGGCATAGGGACCCTGATAACCGGCATCAATATCGTCACGACGATATTGAAGATGCGGTGCCAGGGCATGAGCTATCTCAGAATGCCGGTCTTCTGCTGGACCGCGCTGGCTTCCTGTCTGCTGATCGTGGCAGCCTTTCCGATCCTAACGGCGACGCTCGCCATGTTGACGCTCGATCGCTATGTGGGATGGCACTATTTCACAAATACGGCGGGCGGAAATCCGATGATGTTTGTGAACCTGATATGGGCGTGGGGTCATCCGGAAGTCTACATCCTCGTCCTGCCCGCCTTCGGCATCTTTTCCGAAGTCTTTTCGACCTTTTCCGGCAAGCCGCTATTTGGCTACCGCTCGATGGTGGCGGCGACGATGTTCATTTGCATCGTTTCGATGCTGGTATGGCTGCACCACTTCTTCACGATGGGGGCTGGCGCCGCGGTCAACACCTTCTTCGGCATCTCCTCCAGCATCATCGCCGTCGGCACCGGCGTCAAAATCTACAACTGGATCTTTACGATGTATGGCGGAAGGGTTCGTTTCGAAGTGCCGATGCTTTGGTCGATGGGCTTCATCTTCACTTTCACCATAGGCGGGTTGACGGGTGTCCTGCTCGCCATACCGCCAGCGGATTTCCTGACGCATAATTCCATGTTTCTGGTGGCGCATTTTCACAACGTCATCATTGGCGGTGTCGTGTTCGGCGTTTTCGCGGGGATGGAATTCTGGTTTCCGAAAGCATTCGGTTTCCGGCTCCATGCAGGTTGGGGCAAAGCAGCTTTCTGGCTGGCTTTCGCGGGGTTTTGGGTGACCTTTACGCCTCTTTACGTTCTCGGACTTGATGGCATGACACGGCGGTTGCAGCACATCGACGTTCCCGAATGGGCGCCCTGGCTTTACGTCTCCGTCGTCGGTGTCGGCATTCTTGTCCTGGGGGTCATCGCGCAGGTCATTCAATTGGTCGTCGCCATTCGCCAGCGGGAAAAGCTGCGGGATATTACCGGAGATCCGTGGGATGGTCGTTCTCTTGAATGGGCAACCCCGTCGCCGCCGCCGTTCTTCAACTTCGCCGTCATGCCGAATGTCGAGGGGGAGGAGGCCTATTGGGGTATCAAACTTCGCGCCGTGGAATCACAGCAACTATCGCCCGAACCGGATTATAAGCCGATCGAGATGCCGGTAAACAGTCCCGTTGGGATCTATACAGCCTTTTTCGCCACGATCTTCGGTTTCGCGATGATCTGGTACATCTGGTGGCTTGCCATCGTGGCGCTCGTGGCGGCCTTCATTGGCTTCGTGGTCTTCGCATGGCGCGACGTTCATGAATTCGAGGTTTCGGCCGACGAGGTCGCGCGCGTCGACCGTGTCCGGCGCTCCGCTCGCGAGGCGATGCTCGCGCGAATCTCAGAACAGGGAGTATTGCCATGACGGATACCGGGCTGCCGGCGAGCGTCGAAGCCATCCGGCGTCTTCGCGAAGATCCGCATCGTCTGGGCCACCGTGCTCATGGCCCGGGGGAGCCCGCGGTGGGAACTGGCCAGGGCGCTACCGGCCCCGCGGACAAGCGAATTCTTGTCGGCTACGGATTCTGGATCTATCTGCTGAGCGACATCATCATTTTCGCGTGTTTCTTCGCCGCATTCGCCGTGCAAAGGGGGGCGACGGCCGGCGGGCCGGTGATTACCGATATCGTCGATGTGCAACGCGTGGGATTCGAAACCGCGGCGCTGCTATTGTCGAGTTACACCTGCATGCTGTCGTTTGCGGCGACAAATGCGCGCAATAAGCTGTGGACGCTTATATTTCTGCTTCTGACAGGCCTGCTGGGATTGATATTCGTTCTTCTTGAGCTATGGGAATTCATCGAACTATCCGATCGCGGCTTCACGCCGCAACGCAGCGCAATGCTCACTTCCTTCTATGGGCTGGTCGGACTGCATGGACTGCACGTCACGCTCGGCGGCGTGTGGCTGGCCACGATGATGGCCCAGGTCTTCATAAAAGGATTTCGCCGCGAGATCATTCATCGATTGATCTGCTTCAATCTCTTCTGGCATGCACTTGATATCGTCTGGATCGGCATTTTCACGATCGTCTATCTGATGGGAGTTCGCTAATGAGTACCTCCGACACCGACACGGACATATATGATAATAGGCGGAATTTGCGGGACGACCATGCGCCCGGTGACGAGCCACCGGAAGAAAGCGGCCACTGGGTGTTGAACGCAAACTTGGGCCTGGGATTTTCTATCATTCTGACGGCTGCTTCCTTCTTGCTAGCCACTTCCAACATTGTTTACGGGCCGGCAATTCCGGTAGCGCTTATCGTACTTGCAATTGCGCAAATGGGCGTGCATCTGGTGTTCTTTCTGCATATCACCACAGGCCCCGACAACACAAACAACGTCCTCGCACTGGCATTCGGCATATTGGTCGTCGTGCTGATCGTTCTCGGTTCAATCTGGATCATGGACCATCTGAAGCAAAACATGATGCCCATGGATCAAATGATGAATATGCAGCCATGAGTATTTGGATCATGCACCCAAAAGCTGCGTGACGCCGCATCACAATGCTTTGCCAAGTAGGAAAATGCAGTGAAGGAGCTTCAATATGTCACCGAAGTGCTTCGCTCTTCTATTTGCGATCTGCATTTCGCTGACGGTCGGATATATGCTCAGCTTCATATGGCTTTCCGCTGCGACAGCCTACTAGATTTTCATCGGTTCATGCGGAAGCCCGTCTTATTCCTTTGTGCCTGGCTTACTCCGATCGTTCTTGGAAATGCGCACGCCCGATTTACCAATCGGCGTCACCAGATCTTTTTCAAGGACGGTTGGGGCCATACCCTCTTGCTCGCTCGATTGCTGGATCGGAGCGGGATTGTCCGATGTCGCTTTCCGGGAAGGAATGTTCGGACCGCCGAACTTTGTTTCTTTGCCTGTCATGATGCAGCCTTTCCTTGGAAATGAACCTTACTGCGAAAGAGCCGCAAAGTTCCACGAGATCGGAAGGACGAGAGGTATTTGCCGGTCGCACGGAACTTCCGCCGATTTCGCCGCTTAGACGGAAATGATATCTTTCATGCGATTGTTTCATAACGAACTGACAACCCTTAGACGCTCCCCGGTCATGACCGCGCGGGTCCGGGCGGTTTCGCAATGAAGCACCAGGAGAGCGATGGATCCCCAACTAGGCAACGTCATGAAGGAATGAGCCTGCTCGGCCGCGGTCTCATTTCTGGAGCGGCCGACGACGATCCCTCGGCAATCGGCACCTATGCCAGCGCCGGAGCACGCTTCGGTCTCGGGATGCTCTGGACCGCGCCCGTTACGCTGCCGATGATGTTCACGGTCGTGTACCTTTCATCGAAGCTCGGGCAGGTAACCGGACGTGGACTATTTCAAGTCATCCATGACAATTATCCCCGATGGTTTCTTTATCTGGCGTTGGCCGGAGTCGTTATCGGCAATACGATCGAGGCTGCCGCCGACCTGGGCGGAATGGCGGCGGCCGTCAACCTTTTCGTGCCGCTTTCCGTTCCCCTTATCGTTGCCGTGATGGCAGTCATTCTGCTCTGTCTACAAGTGATGGGCTCCTACATTCTCATTCGCCGAATTTTCCGCTGGCTGGCCCTCAGTTTGCTGGCCTATACAGGCGCGGCTATATTAGCGAAACCGGACTGGATGGCCGTTCTTAAGGGCTCGCTCATTCCATCCATCGAATTTAACGAGGAATTTCTTTCGATCATCGTGGCGATCATCGGCACTACGCTGTCGGCGTATCTCTACACCTGGCAATCCAATGAAGAGGTCGAGGAAAAAATCGCCGAGGGAAAGACTTCGGTGAAAGCCAGACGAGGCGTCAGCAGCTCGAAACTGGCTCGTTCGCGCAAGGAAATTCTTGTCGGAATGACGTTCTCAAACCTGGTCATGTACTTCATCATTATGGCGACCGGCGCGACGCTGCATGTTCAGGGGCACACGGATATCCAAACGGCCGCGCAGGCGGCCGAAGCGCTAAAACCAATCGCCGGACAGGCCGCCGGATATTTGTTTGCGGCTGGAATCATATCGGTCGGATTTCTGGCGGTTCCCGTCATGACGACGGGAGCGGCCTACGACCTCGCCCAGTCAATCGGTATCAAGGGCAGCCTGAACGCCAGTGCCCCAGAGGCGCCGGGATTTTACGTCATCATCGCAGCGGTAACGTTGATCGCGGTCGCGATGAACTTCATTGGCATAAATCCGATGAAAGCCCTGGTATGGTCCGGCGTGGTTCAGGGATTTTCTACTCCGCCTCTCTTGCTATTGCTGCTGTTCATGACGAACAACAAGGCGATCATGGGCGAGCATGTGAATTCACGTCTTATGAATGTCGCCGGCTGGCTGACAGTCCTGGCAATTTTCTCGGCCAGTGCCGGGCTCATGGTGACATGGATCATATAGGATGAGAGATGGAGCAGGCATTTGCCTGCCGATGGAAAGAATAAGCTCCTCACATCCGGCAGAAGATCTGACCTTGAAGGCTCAGATTGGCGCGCATGGATGCAACGCGCCGCTCCGCGTCGGCCAGATCATAGGCCCAGAAACTGATGCCGAACGTCCGTCCATCGATATGGTAATCGGCCAGGAAACGGAACATGGAACGCCCGTTGCGATCACTTGTACGGAATTCGGGTTCAGGGTCGCGATCCCTTCGACGGATCTGCGGAAGCTGGATCACGTTCATTATCGAAACTCCTGTCGCTCATGCGCTTTTTCCGGCGGTCCCGTGGTGATATCCAAGCGGGGCTCGTCGGTCCATTTTCAAACTTCCGGAGACAATCGTTGTTCCCGCGCGAGCGGCAGTTTGTAGAGGGCATCGGTAGAATGGTCGGAGGTGCGATCTGCTCTTTTCAAGCGATCCTTGGTTCTTGCAGGCTCTTGCAAAGGTGGAGCAAGCGAAAGCGCGGCCGATCTCGCAGCGTGGCGAACCATCAGGGCCGGCGATAGGCCGTGCCGTCGGTGGCTCTTGCCGGATGATCGACATATCGGCCGTCCAGTGGCGCGGCAATATCCCAGAAATTGGTCGCCAGCGTATCGAGGGCTGCGCGCAAGCCGGCCCCGCCCAGCGCCGGGCCATGACCGCTGATCAATCGTTCCGGCTTGAGACTGGCGATCTGCTTTGCTGATTGTTCCGATGCCTGCCAGTCGATCGTCAGATAACGAGGCGGACCATGCAGTCTGGGAGCCTGCGTCACTACGTCGTAGACGGATTCCTGGCCGGTCGTGATGACGGCGTCACCGGCGACGAGGGTGCGATCGCTTTCGCGCCAAAGGGAGATATGTCCCGGTGTATGGCCGGGTGTATGCAGCCATGACCATTCGGAAGCGAAAGGTACGGTGCCGTCGGCAGGCAGGCTTTGAAGCAGGCTGCCGAGGTTGGAGGGGCCGCGCGGCAGCAGGGGCGACATGAGCGCAAAGCTTCCGCCACCAACCCATGGGTCTGCAGGCGGATAAGACGCACGTCCATCCAGGTAAGGATGTTCGAGTGGGTGGGCGTAGACCGGCACATCCCAAAAAGCGGCCAAGCGTTCGACAGATCCGGCGTGGTCAATATGTCCGTGCGTCATGATAATGGCAGCGGGCCGGGAGGTCGCACCGAAGCGGCGCGCCGCAGCTGCCAAGATCCGATCCTGTGACGATGGCAAACCGGTATCGATGAGGAGCCAGTTGCTATCCGGCACAGGCTTGCCCAGAAAACCGCATTGACGATGGAGAGCTTCAGGTAGGCCACATCATCGCAGATTTTCCGCGTTCCATCCTCGTTTTCGACTTCGATGACATCGCTATCGCTGAGATGCAGTTGGTCATCCATATCCCGCACTCCGTTGCGAGCCAAATCGTCTCCGAACCACCCATCAATCACTTCAAGATCGATTGTGTTTCACCTTCGGATGAGCGGATGAAAATACAGCCATGCCGTAGCCATCCACTCATCCCGGTAGCCTTTTTACTTTGGAAGTTCCTTGGCCATTTGCAGATGCTGCTCGAGTTTCGGCCTCGTATTGGCGGCCCAGGTCTTCAGACTTGCATCCTCGCCGCCGTTTCCATAGCGTTTGAAAAGATCAACCGCATTCGCATGAGCTGAACGCTGGTCCGCGTCGTAGCGTTTGACAAAGTCATTTCCCTGCATTTTCTGCAGCCGCGCCAGCATCTTCTTCTGGCTTGAACTCATCTCCGTTGGCAGTGTCGCCTTGACCTTTCCACTGTTGACGAGATCTTTCAGCTCATTCGTTGTCTTTTGGTGATCATCAATCATTTGCTGAGCGAATTTTTTCGTTTGATCATTGCCTCGCTGCAGCGCGAGCTTGCTCGATTCAATTTCAAACATATCGCTGCTGGCGGCTTCATTGACAAAGTCTTGGGTATTTGGCGCCGCCCCCACGAGGGAATTAACACCTGTCTTTTCCGCTGTTGATTGAGAATATGCTGGCGCCGCTGCCAGCGCTACCGCAATAGTGACGATCGCGAGCTTCATGCTGGTCTCCTTTTCAGATCTACCTTTATGGAATCCAAGTATCTTCCGTTTGACTGGGTTTCCTGCTGTTTGAAGTCACGCGGCGGCTACCGCGCGTTGGAAAAGATGATGGTACCGTTCAGTATCCATTCGGCGAGTGTCAGCAACGCGATGATCAAAAGCGCAAGTACGATCAGGTATCCCGCCCGCCGTTTTCTGCTCTTTTGTTGAGGACTGTCGTTTGCGGACACAATCGGATCCGTTTCGACGGAATTTTTATCATCATCCCGCATTTCTTCTCCTTCGAGATAACCGCAACGCAACTATCGCAGGCGAGGAATGTTCCCAGCTCGGAATAATAAATCCGTGCCGTGTATGTGGATGCCGGTTCCCCGGCCAACAGGGAACAATCGACCCAAAGGGAAGTTCGATGTTCCAAAGGTGCTTTCGCGGCGGACCATCCTAGTCGGAGGGCCGAGGCTGAGCGCTACCGTCCTGGCAAATGGATGGAGATGCATGATGGCTCACGCAGGAAAAAAACAGTTCTCCCGCGGATCGAAAGGCAGGGGCGACGCGTCAGGCGCCGCTACCACACTTGAGGAAGGCAAGGTCGGTGAAAATGCCGTCCTATCCAATCGTGACAAGGCGCAACATTCGAGGGAACGGGGCCTCGACAGTCGCGACGTTCAAACGGAACAATATCACGATCACGTCAGCAACCGCCGGTGACCGACAGCGAACGAGGAAAATGGCCAGCAAAACAGATTGTCGCGTCGCGGTATCGAGTTCCGAGAAGTCCACCGATTGGTATCTCCGTAGAGACGAGATCAAGGGGGTACCGAGGCTGATTGATGAGGATATGGCAGGATAGAGACCGCCCGCATCGGTCATGAAGCGATAGTGAGTGTCGACGCAAAAGCCGGTTATTGCTTTGTATCAATCACAACGATGCAGATTTCACCTACGATGCAGCAAAGTGCTAAGCTATTATTGTCAGGGACCGCGGAGAAAGTGAGTTTTCTCATCAATGGCAAGAATTATTTTTCGTGCCTTGCCGGGGCGCTGAACGAGGCTAAACGGCAGATCTGGATTATTGGTTGGAACTTTAATCCGACAATATTGCTGGAACCGCAAAAATCGGACCTAACCTTGGGAGACGCCCTCGAGCAAGCAGCCCTTTCCAATCCGGACTTGCAGATCCGCATTCTGGTTTGGGCACTTGGGCCAATCTATTCGGATAAGTCCCTCAGAATATTTTTTCAAAAAACCTTTCCGAAGAGTGATCGTATCCAGCTACGCTTTGCGATCCAGCCCGTCTTGCTCGGTTGCCATCATCAAAAGCTTGTTTGCGTTGACGACAATGTCGCGTTCCTCGGCGGCATCGATCTGGCATCGCGCAGGTGGGACACACGTGGCCATCGTGCCGGAGATCAGCGCAGGAGAGATTCGGAGGGCCTGCCCTACGAAGCGGTGCATGACCTCCAGGTCATGGTAACTGGGCAGGCAGCAAGGATCGTCTCTGACATTGCCAGACAGCGGTGGGCGGCGGCAACTGGCGAGCGGCATGAACCCTTGGCACGTACTTGCGAGCATGAATCGCAATGCCAAGGATCGCTTTCTCTTTCCAACATGCCAATCAGGCTTGCCGTCTCGAGTCCCACGAGAGGATCGCGGGTGCGCGATAATCTCGGAAGCGTCACAGCCAAACAAATGATCGATGCAGCGAGGTGCCATCTCTACATCGAAACGCAATATCTCGCTTCGTTCAATATCGCCGAAGCATTGGTTGCGCGTTTGAAGGAGAAAGAAGGACCCGAGATCGTGATCGTCTGTGCGTACCGCTCGCACGGTCTGATCGAAAAGATGATCATGGATAGGAATAGGGATAGGATTATTGCGAAACTCAAACATGCGGACGAGTTCGACCGTTTGCGCGTTTTCTATCCGGTCATTCCGGATGGAACGCGGCAGGTGCCTCTTTTTGTTCATTCAAAGTTGTTGATCGCAGACGACATCCTGGTACGAATTGGCTCATCGAACCTCAATCATCGCTCGGAGAGTTTGGATACGGAGTGCGACATTCTGTTCGAGGCGCAAGGCGCCGAACATAGGAAGGTCATCCGCAGCCTGCGTCACAGCCTTCTTTCGGAATTTCTCGGCTGTTCTTCCGAAACGCTCGATCAGGTCTTTGAGCAAAAGGGCTCTCTTATCCGTGCGATCGCGGCGCTCGACCTTGGTGCAAGGGGCTTGAGGCCGCTTTACTCGAAAAGCCGAAAGATCACACCTGTTTTGGGGACGGCACTGTTCGATCCCGCGCGACCCTGGCCGCCATCACGCCTCCGTCGTGTCGCGGGTCGATTGCGTCGCATGCTCCGGTTTGGCTGATTGCTGGCTGAAAATCAGTTCGGTAATCATCATCGTGATGCCACCGAACAGAAGCGGAATGAGATAGTAGATCAAGCGAAAAGCGATCAAGGCTCCGATCGAGGCGGCATTCGGAACGGCATATGCCAGGGTTGTTTCCAGGATACCGAGACCTCCGGGGACATGGGTGGTCAGGACGAGAGTGTTGGCAAGCACGAATGCAGTGACGGTGCGGAAATAGGATACCTCGGCATAAGCCGAAAACAATGCGTAAAGGCATGCGGACACGAAGGCAAAATTCACAGTGCCAATCGTAATCTGTGCCAGAGCTATCCTTGCTTGAGGCAATTCAAATGACCAATGCCATAAGGTCAGCCGCCTTCGCAGGTATTTAGCCAGAATACTATAGATCACAGGAATGCAAAGAAGAGCGCCACCCAATATACGCAGAGCTGGAGCATCGACGTGCAGCAGCGTAACGATATCTTCCGAAGCGACAAGCAAGGCGATACCGCCGATGGTTAGCAGGCCGAGGGCGACCGTCACACCGGAAAATAGGATGATCTTCGCGACATCTTCCATGCTAAGGCCCCAGCGAGCATAATAGCGATAACGAAATGCACCGCTGCTGAGCCCTGCAAATCCGATATTGTGACTCATCGACAGGCTGATGAGGGATGCCAGCGCAATTTTTGAATATGGCAAGGACTTTCGAAGCGACAGAATGGCCAGATAATCGAAGCCGGTCAGGCTGATATAGGAACCCGCCGCGAAGAGGATCGCTGCCGCAAGGCACAGGAAGGGGAGTTTGCGCAGCGATGCTTCAATCTCTTCCAAACTGTAGTGCGAAAGGATCCGATAAAGAAGAAAGAGCGCCAGGCAAAGCGCGCCAAGCATTGCCGCATTCCATATCAAGCCTTTCCGGGTCATCGGGTTTGCCTTTGTTCACGCCGGCTATTCTGCGGAACGACTGGGCGGCTTCGGTGTTCCCCACATATGACCAACGAGAAGCGAATCAGAATACTCACCTATAATGTGCACAGCTGCATTGGCACCGATCGCAAGGTCGATCCGACTCGGATCGCATCCGTTATCGCCCAAACACAGGCTGATATCGTGGCGCTGCAGGAAATCGACGTTCGTCGTTTGCGGACAGGGCGTATCGACCAAGCAAGCATGATCGCGTCGCTTTTGAAGATGGAAGCTCATTTCAATGCGACGCTGACATTCGCGGAGGAGCAATATGGAGATGCGATCATAACCAACTGGCCGACAAGGGCGGTCAAGGCTGGTCCGTTGCCGTCAAGAGGCGAGCCTCGCGGCGCTCTTGCAGTCGAGATTGTCATCGGCGATGTCATATTAAACGTCGTGAATACACATCTCGGACTTCGTGGGCGGGACCGTATCCAGCAAATGACGACATTGCTGGGTCCCCCATGGCTGCATGGTTCCGTGCAGCCGGGTGCTACGATCCTATGCGGTGATTTGAACGCCGTTCCCGCATCCGCTACCTATCGGCTGATCGGTCGGCTCTTTAAAGATGTCCAGCTTCAGGGAAAAGACCCGGCGCGTCCGACCTTCCCCTCCAGATACCCTCTGATGCGCCTCGATCATATATTTGTCAGCGAGGACATTCATGTCATGGGTTCTGCTGTTCTACAAAACAAACTGACTAAGGTGGCTTCCGATCATCTTCCGCTCATCGCCGATCTGATCCTCGCGAGCTAGCGATTACACCTGATGACTGGATCATCCCGCCCGAATAAGCTTGGCAAATCCTGACAGACACGTCGGCGCCGACGGGGAACATTCAATCACCCGCGGGGTTCGAAGGCGAAGCAGACGTGTAAGCCTGTCGCTGCAGGCAACGTGCGCTCGAGACGAGCCGCGATCATGGCCGTTTGCAGGCAAAGGGGAGATCAGATGTCGGATGGGATCGGCCTTGCCAGTTATGGACGTGCGCGCAGTGTCGACGCGAATAGCTTAGTCGCCGGCAGCGGCGGGCGCCGCGCGGGCGTGCTGACATTTCATGGCTGCATCAACTACGGCTCCTATTGGCAGGCACGCTGCCTCATCGAAGGATTGCGATCGATGAACGTCGATGCGTTGCTGCTGAACCACAGATCGAGACGCGTGGATATGGCCGAATGGCGTTGCGCGTTTCGGCCACAGCTACCTGTTGCGACCGCCAGGGAAGATTATCCGCTTTACCGTATAAAGATCCGCAAATCCCTCGACGCAGTTTCCCGGCTGCCACTATCCGCACCGTTCGCGCTAGAGGATCCATCGGCTATCGAAGATCTGCCGCTCGTCATTGTCGGCAGCGATGAGGTCTGGAATTTGCATCATCCCTGGTACGGCGGCAGCGGCCTCTTCTTTGGCGAAGGCTTGCGGAAGCCTCTCCTTTCCTCCTACGCCGCCAGCTTTGGAAATTTCAATTCAGCGCGGCGGCTGAACGGCCACTGGGCCGAGAAACTGCGTCACTTTTCATGGATTTCAGTGCGCGACTTGAATTCGAAGCGCCTTCTTGGTGAGACCTTAGGGATGGAGGCCGAATTGGTGCTCGATCCGTGCCTTCAGTTCCCGCAAGCGATCTTCGATGCTGGTAAAGAACAGCCGTTACACCCTTACGCGGCTGTTTACGGGCACAGCTTTCCGGCCTGGTTTCAGCGAATGGTTCGAGATTGGGCGGATGCGCATAATATCCGGCTGGTCAGCATCGGATACAGGAACAATTGGGCTCATGAACACCACATCGACGCGGGACCGGAAGAATTCGCCCGCTTGATCGGCGGCGCCAATGCGGTGGTGACGAATTTCTTCCATGGCTGCGTTTTTGCTCTCGTCAATGAAAAGCCCTTGGCCTGCGTTCTCTCCGATTATCGATCGAACAAGCTTCGCGATCTGACGGCAATGGTCGGCATTGAGGGAAGTGTCATATCTGAATTCAGCCACGCATCTCGATTGCATCTGGCCTTGACGGAAGCGCCGGGGCCGGATGTCGCCCGGCATATCGAAAGCCTTCGTCATAACTCCAGCACTTTTCTCAATCATGTCATCGAGCAGGCATTCTGATCCCTTGGGAAATACCGGCCGGGTGAGCCCGGCTGATCTCATTCGCTCCGGGCTCTGTATCGGATGCGGTGCCTGTGTGGCGCGTGCGCAAGAGAACGACGTCCATATGGATTTCGATCCCTTCGGGCAATGGAAGCCGCGTGCGGGTAGTGGTTGGATGCGAGACCGAACTGCGGATTTTTCTCGGATATGCCCGTTTTCTCCAAGCAGCAAGAACGAAGATGTGCTCGCCGAAGAGCTCTTCCCGAATGCCGTCAAAACCGACCCTCAGCTCGGCCGATTGGAGGCGACATTCGTCGGTCATGTCGCGGAAGGCACCTTTCGCGCCAGTGGCAGCTCGGGAGGTATGGTCACTTGGGTCGCAACCGAGCTTCTTCGCAACGGGCTTGTCGATGCTGTCGCGCATGTTGTCGAAAGAGCTGGGGCGGCCTTAGCCGACGGACCCTTGTTTTACTATACGCTCTCGCGCGATCCGCAGGCACTGCAGACAGGCGCCAAGTCGCGCTACTATCCGGTGGAGATGTCGGGGGTGCTCGATGAGATCAGGAAGACGCCAGGTCGATATGCCGTGGTCGGCGTTCCCTGCTTCATAAAGGCATTGAGATTGTTGAGCAGCGCCGATCCGATCCTGAAAGAGCGCATTGCCTTCACGCTCGGGCTCGTTTGCGGGCATATGAAAAGCGCTCGCATGACCGAGAGCTTCAGCTGGCAGATGGGGCAGCGGATTCAGGATGTCGAGCGGATCGACTACAGGTCAAAATCTCCGGATCGCCCGGCCAGCTGGTATCGCGCGAGCCTGGGGCTGCGAAATGGCGAGCTTCGGGCTCGCGACTGGTGGAACCTTGTGGACGGCGATTGGGGCGCCGGCTTTTTCCAGAATTCCGCCTGCAACTATTGTGACGACGTGGTTGCGGAGACAGCGGATATTTCGTTCGGCGACGCCTGGCAGGAACCTTATTCATCAGACGGGCGGGGAACCAATGTCGTGATCGTGCGATCGCGGGCGCTTCTCGAGCTCATTGGTGCGGGGATGGAATCCGGACGCATTTGCCTCTCGCCGGTCGACGAAGCCTTCGTTGTCAGTACCCAAGCCGCAGGCTTTCGGCAAAGACGGGAAGGTTTGGCCTTCCGCATGAGTCTGCCGCGATTTGGCATTCGCCCCGGCAAGCGCGTCGCTGCGGTGAGACACGGGTTGGGTGCCCGGCGCAAGATGATATACGGCATGCGCCTGGCCATCAGTTTTTGGAGCCATCGGGTCTTTTGGCTCGCCCGTGAAATGCATTGGCCAGGTCTCTATCTGGGTTGGGCTCGCCTGATGCTGAGCTGCTATCATGCGCTGGCCTATTCGCGTGGACCCATGGGTCGGCTGCTCGATCGCTTCTGTCCGGACAGGAAACTGTGAGGACGGATGATTAGAAAGCCGTCATGGCGGAAGACGGCCGATCGAAGCGATCAGCGGTCCGATGCGGGGCATAGCGTTCGACCATTTCGCGGCAGAATTCGGCAAATTCTTCCGGCACCAGCGGGGCACTCGTATGATGAGGGGCGATGCCGCGATGTTCCGGCGTGAAGCAGAAGGTGACCGTGACATCGAAGTCCTCAAGGCTGCGCATTTGCCGATCGAACCAGTCCAGCGCATTGGGACGGAAACGATCCGCCCAGGAAAGGCCTGTCCTGATCGATTTCACCCCGAGCCGCTTCATCCAGGCGACCGCCTCGTCAAGTCGCGGATCTTCGAAATGAAACCATTGAACCAGGCCGAGTTCCGGGGCATGCCGGGCGAAGGCGTCAAGGGCCGGCTTCGGCGTACCGTCCTCCCGCAGAAGACCCATGTAGTAGTGCCGATAATAAGAGGAACCCTCGGCTTCCTTGTGGCGCGTAGTCGCTTCCCATGACCTCGGAAGGTCGAAGAGACTGTACCACTGGAATTGCGGCACCTTCCCCTTGAGCAGCTCGACAGTGCGGTTCAAGCCCCAAAGCTGCACGTATTCAGCGCCAAAACTCGATACGCCGACCTCGCTGACCCAGACGGGAAGATCGGTGACATCAGCGATTTCGGCGATTCTCCGCGGCCATTCGTCAATTTGCCATAGATTCCAGTCCAGCGGAAAGCCGTGAACCGCGACGGCGTCGAGATGATCCAGGACCCCATAATTTTTCATTCGATCCATGAAGGCGGGATCAATCGGAGAGATGCCACCCAGCACCTTGACCAAGTCGGGATTCGCAAGCGCGATCGCGTCGGCGGCCAGTATCGCCATTTCGGCAAACCGGCTCCAGTCGGGATCTATCTCCGGATCCCAGTGCGACTTGTTGTTTGGCTCGTTCCAAATCATAGCTGCTTTGATCATGCTGATCTCCCGCGACAAGCTCATGGATTGATTTCATTGAGGGTGATGATTTTCGCTCCCCAATCTCCGACGACCATGTGGGTCACGGATGCTGGTTCCACGTCGAACCTCAGCCAGGCGTCGATCGGCAAGCCGAGAACATGGCTGACCGCCGCTTTGATAACATCGCCGTGGGATACGAGCGCCAGCCTCTTGCCATCGGCCTTGCTCGCGAGATCTGCAATCAATTTCCAAACGCGGCTCTGAACGTCGAGCATGGTTTCGCCGTTCGGCGCCCGTACAAGGCTGCGCATGGTGTTCCAACGTCGCCATTGGGCGTCTTGTTCGAGCGTCGAAAAGGTCCTGCCGCTCCAATCGCCGAAATCGACTTCATCCAGTGCCTCTTCGATCCGCGGGGAACCCAGCCCACATGCGGAGACGATTGCTTCGGCCGTCTGCTGGGTGCGTTCGCGCGGGCTGCTGTAAACCGCATCCAGATGGTAGCGCGCCATGCGCGGTCCAAGGCGATTTGCCTGCGACAAGCCCGCATCGCCGAGAACGATCCCATGTGTGCGACCTGCAAGAAAAGCGCCGAGATTGTCGTGCGCCGCGTGACGAACAAGGAAGAAGGTCGTCGTCATTCCGCCGCTCCGGGCAAGGCATCCTCCTGGTCCTCGATGAAAGCTTGCGTACGCCTGCGGGCTTCCTGATCGGTGAATTGGCGCGGCGGTGATTTCATGAAGTAGCTCGATGGACCGACCAGAGGTCCGCCGATGCCGCGATCGAGCGCCAGTTTGGCGCAGCGTATCGCGTCGATGACCACACCGGCCGAATTGGGCGAATCCCACACTTCCAGCTTCAGTTCCGCATTGAGCGGCACGCCGCCGAACGTCGTACCCTCCAGCCTGATATAAGCCCATTTGCGGTCCGCGAGCCATGGAACATGATCGCTCGGTCCGACATGGATGTCCGTCGAGGCGAGCGGTACATCGAGCTGGCTCGTCACCGACTGCGTCTTTGAGATCTTCTTCGATTCAAGCCGCTCGCGTTCCAACATGTTGAGGAAGTCCGTATTGCCGCCGAAATTTAGCTGATAGGTGCGATCGACCCTTACGCCGCGCTCGCGGAAAAGGTTGACGAGCATACGGTGGACGATCGTCGCGCCCACCTGGCTTTTTATATCGTCCCCGATGAGGGGCAGGCGGCTCTCGGCAAAACGGCGCTGCCATTCAGGCTTCGAGGCGATGAAAACGGGGATGCAGTTGACGAAGGCGCACCCTGCGGCGAGCGCCTGTTCGGCATACCATTGCGTGGCTTCCTCGGACCCGACCGGAAGATAGGAGACAAGCACTTCTGTCTGCGTCTGGCGCAAAATTTCGACGACATCGGCGACCGGCTCTTCCGATTGTGGAATCTCGTCCTTTAAGTATCGGCCCAGGCCATCGAGGGTCTTGCCGCGATTGACCTTGATGCCAGTCGGCGCGACCTCGGCAAAACGCTGGGTATTGTTGGGTTCGGCGTAAATGGCCTCGGCGACATCCTTCCCGACCTTGGAAGCGGCGATATCGAAAGCCGCCGAGATCTCGACGTCGCGAACATGATATCCTCCGAGGTCCACATGCATGAGGCCAGGGACGGGCTCGTTGCTTTCGGCATCGCGATAGTAGGTCAGCCCCTGCACAAGCGAGGACGCGCAATTGCCGACACCGACGATAGCTACTCGAATGGAATGGGAACGCATGTCTTTCTCCAGCATCTACAAAGCCATCCCCGAACAAGGAGGGGAGGCATCTGTTCCCGAAAAAATCTTTCAATGGATCGCAAGCCGGTTTCGCGCGTTCGAATGTTTCGGATTGAAGAGGTGCGGCGATGCTGGTCTACGGAGATATGGAGCGTGTCGAGGAAGCCGCATCGATATGCCGACGGATCGCAGATGGCATGATGACTTGCTTAAGTATGAAGCCAGATCGCCATCGGCACGAGCTCCTGGTGCAGACCTTCATTATGGCCGGCGAACTCGTCCAGGGGCTTGCCGATCGTGAATTTCAGCAAAGAGGCTGCGATGAGATTTCCGACACGCAGACTGCCGGTGCGGAGCTGCTGTTGCTGCAAGCCGCAATGATTTTGCAGTCGTGGCAAGGAAATTTCACTGGACCTCTGGCGCATTCAGCCGATTGGAAGGCGTTGCTGGAGCGCCTCGGGCTTGAGGAACCCATCCGGATCAGACGGCCCGAAGGTTATGCCCATTATGCGCTCTATCCCGAGAGCTTTCTGGAGGCGGCCTTGCGTTCAGGCCTCACCTCCGAGACCGTGGTGATCGGCGTGCGCAGTATCGGCGTCGGCCTTGGCGCGCTTGTCGCGGCCGCGCTCGGCTCTGGGCCTGCCTATTCCTTGCGGCCGACGGGCGATCCTTTCCGCCGGCACGTGCTGCCAGGGGAAACCTTGCAAAATTACATTCTGAGCCGATCCGATACGGATTTCGCCATTGTCGATGAAGGCCCCGGATTGTCGGGCAGTTCATTCGGCTGCATAGCTGATTGGCTGGAGACGAATGGGGTCCCTGCCGAGCGCCTTCATTTTTTTCCAAGTCACAAGGGCGACCCAGGTGGGCAGGTCAGCAAGACGCATCTTCGCCGGTGGAGGCAGCGGCCGCCGCATGTCGTCGATGTTCACGAGCTGATCCTGGATGCGCCGGAAAAGAAACATAACCTCAAGTCGTGGGCTTGCGAGCTCCTGGGCGTGAGCGGAGATTCCTGGCAGGACCTGTCGGGGGGCGAGTGGCGAAGGCTTCGCTATGGGGATCCGCGCAATTGGCCGCCGAGCTACAGGCGGCAGGAGAAGCTGAAATTTCTGCTGTCGAACGGCGAGGCGCGCCATCTGGTGAAATTTGCAGGGCTTTGCGATACGGCAACCAAGCAGGCAAGAGGCAGGGTGTTGAGCGAGGCCGGCTTCACGCCACCGGTATTGGGGACCTGTCACGGCTTCATTGTCGAACCATGGGTAGAGGGCTCTCCAATGACGGCGGGGCCGGCATCAAAGGAAATGGTTGAGCAGATCGGCCAGTATCTTGGTTTCCGGGCAGGTCACCTTCCTGCTGCACATGGAGGAGCATCGCTCCCCGATCTATGCCATATGGCCGTCGTCAATATCAGGGAAGCCGTCGGAAGCGAAATCGCCGATCACGTCGAGCGGCTGATCGGCCGGCCGCATCGTCTGACGAAATATTTGCGGCGGACGGATACGGATAATCGGCTTCACCGATGGGAATGGGTGAGGCGGCAAGACGGCCGTTTGATGAAGACCGATGCGCTGGATCACAATGCCTCTCATGATCTCATCGGATGCCAGGACGTCGCCTGGGATGTCGCGGGCGCCTGCGTGGAATTCGATCTGTCGAAAGCGCAGCGGCTACATTTGGCTCAGATTGTTGCGGCAGAAGCCGGTCGCGATGTGCGCGAGGATGTGCTTGACGTATTCGAGGCATGCTATCTAGGCTTTCAGATCGGCCTTTGGTCTTTGGCGGCACAAAGCCAAGATACTGCTGAGCGAGGACGCCTGACGAATGCCGTGGTGCGCTATGAAGGGCGCATCCGCGCCTTATTGGCGGACCGTCCCGCCATCTTCAATGGCTGATGGCTCCTCGGCGGACTCGGATTTGTCCGAAGTCATGTCAGGTCGATATCCCAAGGCCGTTCTGATGAGTTTGATGGATTGAATGCCGACACCTCTCAGCATCAACAATTGGTCGTCCGTCATGCCCGCAGCCTCGTGACAGCGGGTAATGCCGTTGTCGGCCAAGGAACGAACCACCCAGCGCGGAAGTGTCGTTTCGGAAAGAACATCCGAGCTCTGTGTCGGAGCTCCTGAACCGCGGCTTTCACCCGATTGCATCGTGGCGATCCATAAGTTGATGCATTGAGATCGCATCGAACTCGCCTGAGTGGCACGGGTTCCAGCTGCTTGCATAAAATCGCTATTCGCCGATGCCGTTGCTCCCGGCGGCATATATCGCGTCAATAACCTCGGCGGAATTGATGAGGCCTTCGCAGGCTGGGTCATAGCTGTTGTCTCTGGCCAAGCGCGTTGCCCAGGCGGCCGCTGCCCGCCCGCCCCAATCATCCGGCGGCTCGACAAGGAGATCGGTGCGTGTTCCGCTATGTCGTTCCGCGGCGAAATCATAGAAAGAACCGTTGAGGTTCCGCATGACGACCCCTCCCTGCGTTCCGTGGAAGCTTGCGCCGATAACGGCATCGCAACCAGCGTTGAGGCCCCAGGAGCAGGCCAATCGGAGAGTTACGCCATTCGACAAGGTTGTAGTGGCGAAGGCGAAATCTTCCACATCGTTGCTGTTGAGAGCGATTGGAACCCCCTTTCGAAGAAGACAACTTTGAACCCCGGCGATGGCCGGGAAGTCGAGTGTCCATAATGCCAGGTCGACAAGATGGATACCTAGATCCATGACGCAGCCCCCGCCCGAGCGTTGCCTGTCGTAGAACCAGGGCTTGTCAGGCCCATAGGCGTTGTGAAAGACCATATCGACGGCGAAGATCCGGCCGAGTTCTCCTTTGCGAACTAGGTCACGGATGAGGCTCATGGCCTTCGTGTGCCTGTAGGAAAGGTCCACCTGCATCAAGCGGTCCGCCTTCCGGGCCGCCGCAATCGCCTGTTCGACTTCGGTTCGGGTGCGGCCCAGCGGCTTCTGGCAAAAGACGGCAATGCCTTGTTCAAGAGCAGCAACGGTCTGCTCTGCGTGCAAGGCGCTGGGGGTGGCAATGACGATCCCATCGAGCGGTTCGGCGAGCAGATCATCGAAGCGAGGTACGATCTTGCTCTGCCCGGCAAGTTCTGCAGCTGTTCGCGACATCTCCGCCGATGGGTCGCAGATGAACGTCTTTCCGACCAACCCGGTGTCCAGGATAGCCTTCATGCGGTGCCTGCCAATCCAGCCGACACCTAGAAAGCCAAGCCGAAGGCTGCCGTTGACACGGCCACGGCTAGCGTGTTCGTCGCGAACGCTCATCGGTATATAACCAGGGCTTTGAGGAAGCCGTCGGGGCGGTCCCGTGTCATGTTCAAGGCATCATCGAGCCGCTCAAGCGGAAAACGGTGGGTCAGGAAAGACCATGGATCGAGCCGACCGGCTTCGATTGCCGCGATCGCATCGCGAATGCCTTGCACATAAACGGCCGAGTCCCGTTCGTGAGCATTGACGACATCGAGCCCTCGCCAGTTCCACAACTGCATATTGACCTGCCTTGGGCCATCTTGATGATAGCCCGCAATGACCAGGCGTCCGCGCTCGCGCGTCAGTTCGGCTGCGAGGTCAAGCGGCCATTGCTTGCCAACGGCCTCGATCACACGATCGCAGAATTGTCCTCGCGTCGCTTGCTTCACCCTCTCGATAATCTGCCAATGGTCCGTCATCTCTATGGTTTCGAGCGCCCCCGCGCGTCTGGCGACCTCCAGAGAAAATGGCCTTCGGGAAATCGCGATGACATGCGCGCCGGCGGCCACGCACAGCTGGGTCAGCAAGGCACCGAGGAAGCCAATTCCAACGATGGCGACGAACTGCCGCGGTTGAACGTCGCATCGCTTGAAAATATTCATGGCGCAACCTAACGGCTCTCCCGGAAACGGCCGATTATCGAGCCAGGCGGGTAGCCGGACAATGTCGCTCTGATCGGCGAGATCGTAGGTGGCATAAGCATGCTGACTTAAAGTCGCGACGCGATCACCAACAGCAAAACCGGCGACATCATCTCCGATCGCATCGATAGTCCCCCAGCCTTCATGTCCCAGTCCTCCGGGCTCCGTCGGAAACCGCATCCATTCCGGGCCTGACCATGGCGTCAGGTTCGAGGCGCATACTCCGCAACCTTCCAATTTCACACGCAGTTGACCGGCGGCAGGTTCGGGCATAGCCAAGCGTTCTACGTGCAGCTGCCCGGGTCCCGTCACGACGGCCGCTTTCATATCGACTGCCTGCACTGATGTGATCGCGTTCATTCATACTCTCCTGGGAGTTCTAGCCTTCCGATCGTCGAATTGGATCGAAGAGGCGTGCCTAACTGGCATGCGCATGGCTTGTTCCAGAAGATGATGAAGATGCTTCGTGGCAGGTACAAGGATGTAGCCAGACGAGCGAAATCGAAGCGCATCATGGAAGAAGTCTACAAAGATAATGATGTCATAGCGTCAGGAACATTCCTTGGGGATCACTGTTAGGGGCGATCAAAAGCCTCTCAACTCAACAGCCCAGGGTGTTCAATGTCACATGTTCTCGTTACTGGTGGATGCGGTTTTATTGGTCGGCATGTCACGGAGGAACTGCTTGAAAATGGATATCAGGTACGCGTTCTCGATGCCCTGATCGATCAGGTGCATGGTCCTTCCGGCTTCCAGCAAGTGGTGGATGTGGCGGATGTTGTTCGTGCTGACGTGCGCGACAAGGGAGCGGTCCGGGAGGCTTTGCAAGGCATTGATGCCGTCATCCACCTAGCGGCGGAGGTCGGTGTCGGCCAGTCCATGTATGAGATTGCCCGTTATGTCGGTACCAACGATCTCGGTACCGCCGTTCTTCTGGAAGCCATGATCGGCCTTCCGATCAGACGAATTGTCGTCGCATCCTCGATGAGCGTCTATGGCGAGGGCATGTATGTCTCGCCGGTAGGTCATCGCCTCGGCTATATAAGGCGCGATATCGGTCGTCTCGCCGAGGGACTGTGGGATCCGCTGAGCCCCAATGGTGAGCAGCTTCTTCCCGCGCCGACGGATGAGGAGAAACCCGTCGATCTCGTCTCGATCTATGCGCTGACAAAATATGCGCAAGAGCGCCAGACGCTCATCTTCGGCCGCGCCTATGGCATCGAGGCAGTGGCATTGCGCTTGTTCAACGTCTTTGGTGCCGGTCAAGCGCTTTCCAATCCCTATACAGGCGTGCTCGCAAATTTCGCTTCGCGCCTTGCCAATGGCCAGCCGCCGATGATTTTCGAAGACGGCAATCAGCGCCGCGACTTTGTTCATGTGCGCGATGTCGCGCGCGCCTTTCGGCTGGCACTTGAGCGCAAGCCGGCGGCGGGTCACGTCATCAATATCGGCAGCGGCCAAGCCTATACCATAGCGCAGGTCGCGATGCTGCTTGCCGCCGCCATGGGAACCCGGGAATTGGCGCCCGAAATTACTGGCAAATCCCGCAGCGGCGATATCCGTCATTGCTTCGCCGATATTTCAAAAGCGAGGGAATTGCTCGGCTTCGAGCCGCGTTACCATCTCGATGGATCCCTCGAGTCCTTTGCGGACTGGGTTCTGACGACCGAAGCTATCGACAGGAATGCCGAGATGACCCGGCATCTCAAGGAACGAGGGCTCATGTCATGAGATTACCCGAAGGCCCCATCATCATCGTTGGCGGCAGTGGCTTCATCGGAAGCAATCTCGCCGACAGCTATCTTAGAGACGGTGAGGATGTGATCGTCCTCGACAATCTTAGCCGGCCCGGCGTCGAGCAGAATCTTCGCTGGCTGAAAAACAATCACGGAGATCGCGTTCAATCGGCAATCGCCGATATCCGCGACTTCGATGCCATCGCTCCATATTTCATAGGGGCACGAGCCGTCTTTCACCTGGCGGCTCAAACGGCGGTGACAACCAGCCTCGACCATCCCCTGCATGATTTCGAGACGAATGCCCGCGGAACGCTCAATGTGCTGGAAGCGGTGCGCAAGGCGGGCAACACGGCGCCGATCATTTTTTCCAGCACGAACAAGGTATACGGCGACATTCACGACATCGCGATGGCCGGATTGGAAGATCGCTATATACCCGCCGACGAATTGCTGCGCGAGCATGGCTTCGACGAGGATCGCAGGCTGAATTTCTGCACGCCATATGGCTGCTCCAAGGGAGTCGCTGATCAATATGTTCTCGACTACGCCAAGTCCTTTGGTTCGCTCACCGCCGTTTTACGCATGAGCTGCATCTATGGTCCGCGGCAGTTTGGCACCGAAGATCAAGGCTGGGTCGCTCATTTCTTGATCCGCGCGCTGAACGATGAAGCCATTTCGATTTATGGCGACGGCCGGCAAGTGCGCGATATCTTACATGTCGATGATGCCGTGCGCGCCTATCGGGGCCTGCTGAGCTCGATCGATGAAGCAAAGGGCAAGGCCTTCAATCTGGGAGGAGGGCCTGATAACGCCGTGAGCATTCGCATCGTGCTCAGGGAAATCGAAAGGATCATCGGCAGGCCGATCGCGACAATGCATTCCGACTGGCGCGTTGGAGATCAGCTTTACTTCGTCACGAACACCAGCGCATTGCGCGAAGCCATCGGCTGGGCGCCTGAAATATCATGGCGTGACGGCGTGCGTGACCTTTGCGATTGGCTCGTGAGCAACCGCCTAGGCGATTCATATCGTGCTCGGAGGGCCTCGGCATGAATGGAGAGGTTGATGTCCGCCAATCCAATTTGATGCCTTCGCCGGTCTATGCGCTTGATGCTCGCAAGCCGCGGACTGTTCTCATGACGCTGGATGCCGTCGGCGGCGTATGGCGATACGCCATGGATCTCGCCAGGGGATTACATTGGTTCGGGATTAACACCATATTCGCCGGATTTGGACCATCGCCTTCCTCCGAGCAGGAGCAGGAAGCAATCGCAGTCGGGCCATTGGTTTGGCTGGATGCTCCCCTGGATTGGATGGCGGGAAATGAAGATGAGCTCGACATTATTCCCGATCTTCTGAGGCAGCTTATTGATCGGTATTCGATAGACTTGCTTCATCTGAATCTCCCCTCGCAGGCTGTCGGTCTCGACATCGATCTGCCTGTGGTCGCTGTTTCGCATTCATGCGTCGTGACATGGTTTCAATCCGTGCGCGGCGCCGATGTGCCCGAGCCATGGAGATGGCAATTCTCGCGCAACCGGCGAGGTTTCGACCGGGCCGATATCGTCGTTGCGCCGAGCCATAGCCATGCGCATGCGCTTCGAACATGTTACGGGCCGATTTCCCATTTGGAGGTCGTCCATAATTCGAGCGAGCTCCCTGCTCGGTCAAACCTCAAGGAGAATTTTGCCCTGGCGGTTGGCCGATGGTGGGATGATGGCAAGAATGGTGCGGTATTGGATGAGGCCGCACGCCTGTCTCGCTCGAAGATATTTATGGCGGGGGCTGCGGATGGGCCATCCGGCCAGCATTTTTCCATCAAGCATGCCGTTCAGCTAGGAGAGTTGCATCATCATCAGCTTGCCGCCGTCATGGCTCAGGCCGGTATCGTCGTGTCGCCCTCTTTGTACGAGCCCTTCGGGCTAGCCGTGCTTGAGGGAGCCCGTGCCGGAGCTGCCCTCGTTTTGGCGGATATTCCGACCTATCGCGAGCTTTGGGATGGGGCAGCACTTTTTGCAGATCCGCACGACGCCGCCGGCTTTGCCGATGCGATCGATTTGCTGGCGCAGAACGAAAGGCTGCGGAAAGAGCAGGCTATGTCAGCACAGAAACGATCGCGGGCCTATTCGCTCGACCATCAGTGCCGGTCGCTTCTGAATGTTTACGCAAGCGCCATGCAGCATGCCGAGGAGAGAGAGGCGGTGCATCCATGAAATTCGTATTCTACACGCACTCTCTCGTTTCGGATTGGAACCATGGCAATGCGCATTTCCTGCGCGGAATCATGCGCGAGCTCCTGAAGCGAGGGCATGATGCGATCGCCCTGGAACCTTCCGATTCCTGGAGCCGCCGCAATCTCCTCATGGATCAAGGGCCGCGGGCACTGGAAGCTTTCCGTCGTACTTTCCCGCAGCTGACGTCACTCGCCTACGACAGCGCCTTCGACCATGAGGAGGCGATCGGCGACGCTGACGTCGTCGTCGTCCACGAGTGGACGGATCCCGCGCTCATCAAGCGCCTCGGTAGGGCCAGGCGCATCGGGGGGCGCTTCACACTTATCTTCCATGACACGCACCATCGCGCCGTCTCCGCGCGGAGTGAAATCGCAGGTCTTGATCTTGAGAATTATGATCTCATTCTCGCCTTTGGTGAGACGTTGCGCCAGCGCTACCTCAAGGCAGGGTGGGGGAACTATGTCTTCACGTGGCACGAAGCCGCCGACGAGGCGTTGTTCAGGCCGATGCCCGATGTGGAAAAGAAAGGCGACCTCATATGGATCGGTAATTGGGGCGATGATGAACGCAGCGCCGAGATCGGCCGTTTTCTCATCGAGCCTGCCAGCCGCATCGGGAAAGACGCACTGAGGACCACGGTGCGAGGTGTGCGCTATCCTCCGATAGCGCTCGACGCTCTGCGCAAAGCCGGTATCGATTACGGCGGCTGGATCGCAAATGCCGACGTGCCGCGGGCCTTCGCCGAAAACCGCGTGACCGTGCATATCCCGAGGCGCCCCTATGTTGAATCCCTGCCGGGCATTCCGACGATACGTGTCTTCGAGGCGCTCGCCTGCGGAATTCCGCTGATATCCGCTCCATGGGATGATTGCGAAGAGCTTTTCCGGCCCGACAGGGATTTTCTCGTCGCCAGAACGGGCGGTGAAATGACCCGCCTCATTCGTGATGTCCTTTCGGACCCGGCGCTCGCCAATGCGCTGATTGCTTCCGGCCTGGAGCGGATACGCACCCGGCACACCTGCGGCCATCGCGTGGACGAACTCCTGAACATTCTGGAGCGGCACAATGCAGTGAATAAGCGGGAGGTTGCGGAATGAAGATCGCTTTCTATGGCTCGAGCCTTCTGTCGGCCTATTGGAACGGTGCGGCCACCTATTATCGCGGTCTGCTGAAAGCCTTGGCGGCCAGGGGTTATCGTATCACCTTCTACGAGCCGGACGTCTATCAGCGCCAGGAACATCGCGATATCGATCCGCCCGATTGGTGCGAGGTGGTCGTTTACGATGGAACGATTGCCGCCTTGAAGGAGGTTGCGGTCGACGCGGCCCTTGCCGATGTTGTCATCAAGACGAGCGGGGTCGGCTTCGAGGACGACCTGCTTTTGCAGGAGGTCATGACGGCTGCCCGGCCGGGGGCTCTCAAAATTTTCTGGGATGTGGATGCGCCGGCGACGCTTGCCGAAATGCAGACATCCGCGGATCATCCGCTTCGCAAGGCACTTGCCGACCTGGATCTGATTCTGACCTATGGCGGCGGGGAGCCTGTCATAAAAAAATACCGGCAGCTTGGCGCGCTCGCATGCATTCCGATCTACAACGCGCTTGATCCGCAGACACATCATCCCGTCACCAACGATCCTCGCTTCGAGGCGACCCTTGGCTTTCTTGGCAATCGCCTGCCCGATCGAGAGGCGCGCGTCGAGGCCTTTTTTCTAGAGCCGGCCGCAGCCATGCCTTCGCAGCGCTTTCTTTTGGGCGGTGCGGGGTGGGACGACAAACCGATGTCGAGCAACGTCCGTTATATCGGGCACGTGCCGACCCGCGATCATAATGCCTTTAACGCGACGCCGAAGGCTGTGCTCAACATCTCGCGCGAGAGCATGGCCGAGAACGGCTTTTCACCCGCCACGCGCGTGTTCGAAGCGGCCGGGGCCGGCGCCTGCCTGATCACAGACTATTGGGAAGGAATTGACCATTTTCTGACGCCGAACGAGGAGGTGTTCGTCGCGCGCGATGGCCGGGATGTGCGTGAAATCCTGGCCGGCCTGCCCCCCGAACGTGCGGCCCAGACGGGTAAAAGAGCGCTCGCGAGGGTACTCGGCGAGCACACGTACCGGCATCGTGCCGTCGAAGTCGATCAACTCTTACGGTCTCGTTTCGCCAGCAAGGAGGCCGCCGAATGAGCCGTGCACTCGATATCGTGATATTGGGCCTCTCCTTGTCTTCCTCCTGGGGAAACGGTCATGCGACCACGTTCCGTTCCTTGATCAGAGGTCTCCATGCCGAAGGGCATCATGTGCTTTTCCTCGAACGGGATGTTCCCTGGTATGCCACGCATAGAGACCTTTCCGATGCGGATTTCTGTGAGCTTTCCTATTACGACAGTATGGATGAACTCAGGAGCCGATTTGAGCGGCGATTGACCGCTGCCGATGCCGTCATCATCGGTTCCTATGTGCCGGATGGCGTAGCGGTGATCGATATGGTTGCCGCGCTGAAGCCTCGGCTCTTATGCTTCTATGATATCGACACACCGGTCACGCTTGCGAAACTCGGACAGGGTGATCAGGAATATATCGCCGCACGTCAAATGCCGCTGTTCGATCTCTATCTATCTTTTTCGGGCGGAGGCGTCCTCGACCGGCTGGTGGCGGAGTTCGGCGTCTCGCGTGCGGAGGCTCTCTATTGCTCCGTCGATGAGCGGCTTTACAGGAATACGGGCGAGGAAACCTTTTGGGATCTTGGCTATCTTGGCACCTACAGCCCCGACAGACAGGAAAAATTACAGAAGCTTCTGATAGAGCCGGCACGGCAGCTGCCGCATATGCGGTTTATCGTTGCCGGGCCGCAATTTCCCGCTGATATCGACTGGCCCGAGAATGTAACTCGCATCGAACATCTCGCGCCCGCCGATCATGCGTCCTTCTACAGCCGGCAAAGATTTACCCTCAATATTACCCGATCCGACATGATCGAAGCGGGCTGGTCGCCGAGCGTGCGCTTGTTTGAGGCGGCCGCTTGCGGCACGCCGATCATCAGCGATTTCTGGCGCGGCCTCAATGAGCTTTTCCCACAAGATCGTTCCATCTTGATCGCGCATGACACGGCAGATGTGGTCGGTGCGCTGGCCGATCTTTCGGAGGAGGAGCGGCGCGGAATGGCGGATCTCGCGCAGCGCATCGTCCATGGTGATCACACCGGCCGTGCTCGCGCCAGGCAGTTGGTGAGCATTCTGGCGGAAGGCCCGCAGCAAAATCAAGTAGGCCAACGTGCGTTAGCGTAGCAATCCAAAGGAGAAATTGCATGCGGCAGGTAATCAAAAAGAACATTCTCGTCGCTGGAGGCGCAGGCTTTGTCGGCTCTCACCTTTGCGATGCGCTCATGGCCGGCGGCCATCGGGTCATTTGTGTCGACAGCTTTTTGACAAGTTCGCCCGATAATATCAAGTCATTGCAAAACCATCCTAATTTCACACTCATCGAGCATGACATATGCGAAGAGCTCGAGATCGCCGAGCCGCTTCATCAAATCTACAATCTGGCGTGCCCGGCCTCTCCGCCATTCTATCAAGCCGACCCTATCCACACGATGATGACCAGCGTGGCCGGAACGGGGAATCTCCTCAAACTGGCAGAGCGTCACGGCGCATCCTTCCTGCAGGCCTCCACGAGCGAGGTCTATGGCGATCCGGAGGAGCATCCGCAGCAGGAAGATTATTGGGGTCACGTCAATTGCATCGGACCGCGCGCATGCTACGACGAGGGAAAACGTGCCGCGGAGGCCCTTTGCTTCGATAGCCTGCGTGCGGGCTCCGTCGACGCGCGCGTCGTGCGCATCTTCAATACATATGGCCCTCGCATGCAGCCCAATGATGGGCGTATCGTCTCCAACTTCATCGTCCAGGCGCTACAGCATGAGCCGCTGACGATTTACGGGGATGGCAGCCAGACGAGATCCTTCTGCTACGTGTCCGATCTGGTCGAGGGCCTGATCCGCTCAATGAATGTGCAGCCAAACGCCGGCTTGCCCATCAATCTCGGCAATCCCGGCGAGTTCACCGTCAAGGAACTTGCGCATATGATCCTGGAGATGGTGCCGACAAACTCGAGCATCGCCTACCGGCCGCTGCCAACTGACGATCCACAGCGTCGGCGGCCTGACATAGCTCGGGCAAAGCAGCTCTTGTCCTGGGAGCCGAAGGTCCCTCTCGCCGAAGGCCTGGACTATACCATTACATGGTTTCGGCAGGCGCTTCACGAACCGCAATTTATTCAACGAGCACGTCGCAAGACTTTGCCTATCCGGCGTCCGACCGGTCTTTCAATCGGAGCGTGATCATGCAGAGCCAAGAGGAGTTGCGGCGCCAGATTATCGAACTGGCGCCATGGTTTCACAACCTGCGGATAAGGGGCATCGAAACGGCGCCCGATCATTTTCTCGGGGATTATCCGAGCTTTAAATGGCGGCGCTTCAAGGACGTCATTCCCGCGGATTTGACGGGCAAGACCGTTCTCGATATCGGCTGCAACGCGGGATTTTATTCGCTTGAGATGAAACGACGCAATGCAGACCGCGTGGTGGCGATCGATACGGATCCGCATTATTTGCGGCAGGCCGCGTTCGTGGCAAAGCAGGCGGAGGTTGATATCGACTTCCGGCAAATGTCCGTTTATGAGGTCGCGCAGCTAGGCGAGAAGTTTGATCTCGTTATTTTCATGGGCGTCCTTTACCATCTGCGTCATCCTCTCCTGGCGCTTGACCTTCTTCGCGAGCATGTCGTCAAGGA
This sequence comes from Martinezella sp. CNPSo 3890, assembly GCF_057784455.1. Classification (NCBI taxonomy): domain Bacteria; kingdom Pseudomonadati; phylum Pseudomonadota; class Alphaproteobacteria; order Hyphomicrobiales; family Rhizobiaceae; genus Martinezella; species Martinezella sp. CNPSo 3890. The sequence goes on from NZ_JBXSOR010000002.1 coordinate 189,766, forward strand.
TCTGATGCTGTTTCAATGCATGCAGCGCGGAGTGGACGATACACCGGAACTGAAGGACGATTACGACTTCGAGGACAAAGAGATTTTCAGTCGTCCTGATTACCCGAAGCTGTTCTTCGTCGAAAATCGCTATGCTGGGGACCCGACAAACTGGTTCATACCGAACAAGGCGGCGACGGAGGCGATGCTGCGCAGCGCGGGTTTTACAATGCTGCAAAATCCGGAACCGGAGGTATATCTCCTGCGGTGCAGCACCCATCGCTTCATGGTTGAAAAGCCGCCTCGAATTTGCCCGCAGGAGGGTAGGTAAGGGGGAGGCGTCTGGTGGCATGAACTCTGCGTTTGCTTTCGCCTCGCGGATCCCGACGGATTTGGATACGGAACATCGCCGAGGTCTCCTGTGCCGTCTTTAGACGGGCTGCATAGGATGCGCAGCCATCCGAAAGATTCTCCTTATTTCATGGAACATGCTGGGCATGGAGCCGTTCCTTCGAAGTGTGAAAGCGTTGAGTGGACCTCAGAATTTGCTCTGGGTCATTTCCCTAATGCGGCGAATGTCACCACGCGAAGTAAACTTCATTTGAAATCAACTAGAGGGTGCAACTGGTGTCGCTCAAGATGTCAGGTCTGCATCCAGACCAGAGCTGTTGAATGAGCGATACGGCAAAGGAGAATACCGTGATCCACTTGTCCCGTTCCAATCGTTTGCAGGCTGAGGTCGTGGAGCTCATTCCAGCCCTGCGCGCTTTCGCCAGAACATTCCACCGAAATTCGACGGATGCCGATGACTTGGTTCAAGAGACGCTGACGAAAGCTCTGGCCAATATCGACCAGTTCAATCCCGATACACGGTTGAAATCGTGGCTATTCACCATCATGCGCAACACATTCTGCACAAAGTTCCGCATCGCCAAACGTGAGGCTCCGGGTAACAAGAAATGCATATCAGACGTTGGCGTCGCACCAGCGTCGCAGGAATGGACAGTCCGTGCAAAGGAACTGCAGCGGGCGTGCAACCGCCTACCGGAACACTATCGGATAGTGCTGGAGTATGTGGTGATCGAAGGCCGCTCCTACGAAGATGCCGCCACGAAGTTCGGTTGTGCGATTGGCACCGTAAAAAGTCGCATCAACCGAGCTCGTCAGCAGCTCGCGGCGCAGCTTGATGAGGACCTTTACTGAGACTCCGGTTCTCAGACATCCAGCCGTCGCGCACCGAACAGCGCCATGGCGATATGCTCGATATCATCAACTTTTTCGCGCAGGACGAAGCCGGGAAATTGCGGAGGCGGGTTATCCGCTATGGCAAATACGTAGGGAAGCCCAACTTCCTCAAGCGCTTCAGCCATCGCATACGCAAGATCTGGATCAAGCCGAATGTCGATAATCGCGGCATCCACCTGATTGCTTTCGATCAAATCGAGAGCGTGGGGGACATCGGTCATCGGGCCGATCAGAATAGCTCCCAATGAACACAACTTCCGGCTTGTCCGTTCTGTAAGGAAATAGTCGTCCTCGACGATCAAGAGCCGTTTGCCGGAAAACATTTTACTATACGCAGGTGTCGAATCGCTCATTGGCCAGCCTAGCTCAGGTTATGCGATCATAGTTCGCTCTGCGTGAATTCAAAGTGAATGCGAAGCCGGTCGTCGCGCATCAACGCGGCCGAGCGAGCTGTGCGGTCAGAAGATTACCTTCAAGCCAGCAAAGATCCATGTGTCGAACGAAGTGGGGGGACAAAGCCTTTCGAACTGTATGTCCGCTTTTTTGACATAGAGATCAAATTGAGCGCGGCGGCACGCCGGGGACAACCATGAAGCCCCAATGGCGCGGGACGTGATACTCGTCTGCTTCGAGGCACACTGTCGAACATGTTGCCTCGACCTGACGGAGGGGAAATGACCTCCAGCCCTCCCAGTTCATCGGCGGCGGTTCACACCGCCGTCAAATGGGGTGCAAGATCTGAATGCGACACTTTATTTTACATGCCGTTAGGGCGCGGACCAAATAGCGCTTGTGCGATCTTCTCCAATTCGAACGGCTTTTCGTTCAATAAAAATCCCTTGAACGACGCGGGCACGATGGAAGGATCATATCCGGTAGCAAAGATGAATGCGATATTGAGCTCCTGTAGTCTCTCCGCAACTGGGAACACCAGTTCTCCGTCGAGATATATATCGAGAATAGCAACATCTATCTTCTCGTCATCAATCAGTTCCAGAGCAACGTCAACACGACCGGTGGGGCCAATGACGGTCGCTCCCAACTTCTTGAGCTGGCGGCGCGTTTCGTCGGCCAGCAAATACTCATCTTCAACGATGAGTACCCGCTTGCCCGCAAACATCTTGCTGTAGCTGCGAACCATGATATCGCTTCCACGTCAGGACCAAGACGACCTACAAACTCCTTGCCTGACTGTACAGTGTTTTGAACCGCCTCGGCCTCCATTTCCTCCCAACTTCCAGGGCTAGGGAAGGTTGCCTCAAAACCTGCATTTATCAGTAAGTAGCCGGCGGTACCGCCTGCGCTGCTTCGCACCAATGGTGACGACACCGGCGAAACTGGTCCAGAGCATGCGGCGAATGCTGGCCGAGGCGTTTTGAACATCCTCGGACGTGTAACTGAAGTCAATTGCAATAGTGCGCGGCCGCCGATCCCAGCACGGTCATTCACCCGTTGAACGAGATCTCCGTTTTGAGACGGTGGGCAATTCAAGAAGGATCGCCCTTGATTCAGGAACCGCGGCGAGACAGTCTGTCTGGAAGATCTTGCGCTGCTGGCGAACCAAAAGCCTTGGGTTTTCGCGCCTGAAGCCGAGCGTGATCTGCGCGGCATTTTATCCGCACGGTATCGGTTCGATATTTATCTCCATTCAGGAACAAATCCCGCTCATGAGGGTTCGACCGCCGGAGGGAAGTCAACGCCGGTCCCTCCTGGCTCGCAAATCCGCTGGCGAGCCGCCTCCTGAGGCGCGTCATGAATTCAAAGGCCGCTGGGCTGGATTGGATTCATGGCGCGTCTGGCGGGAGACGCCAATCGCGATCGTGCGGTCAGCGGCTTTTCTTCAGACTATTGGGATTGATCCAGGGCATGGGGCGAGGGCTGACCGGGCCGTTGTGGCTCATGTCGATGAAAGAAAAGGGCTCCCGCGACAAGTACACAGCCGATAAGCACCGCCAATATGATATAGGCAATCAGAGCACCGAATTTTCCCTTTTCGAAGACGGCCATGACTGCACTTCCCTGTGCTAGAAACCAGCGTTTCACATCCAAACCTCCTTCCGACTCGAAAGTTCCTTTTTCAAATCAGGCTTTGCGGATGTCGGAGATTTGCAACAGTCGAACATCTCCCCAAATCGATACCGGCGAGGGTGCGCCAGTATCCCATCGGTTGCTCGGTCGTGAACTCCGGCCGCCAAATTTTAGTTGCCTGGGAACATCGCCGCAGGCCGACTGTTTGGCGCAGGATCGAGATGTTGGAGGAACCGATGAAAGCACTGACCTGGCACGGCAAGCATGACATACGGTGCGAGAGTGTTCCCGATCCTCGGTTAGACGATGAACGCGACATCATCATAAAGGTAACCGCGTGCGCCATCTGCGGTTCCGACCTCCATCTCTATGATGGCGTGATGCCCGCCATGGAAAGCGGTGATATCATGGGCCATGAAACCATGGGGGAAGTCGTCGAGGTCGGCAAAGGGGTCTCACGATTGGCCGTCGGAGACCGCGTGGTCGTTCCCTTCACGATCGCCTGCGGCGAATGCTTCTTTTGCCAGCGCGGCTTCTTCTCAGGTTGCGAGCGGACAAATCCCGATCGTTCGAAGGTAACGAAGCTTTGGGGAAATTCGCCAGCCGGCCTGTTCGGCTATTCTCACCTCCTTGGCGGCTACAGCGGCGGTCAGGCCGAATATTTGCGCGTTCCCCATGGCGACGTCGGGCCAGCCAAGGTTCCAAATGGGCTGGATGACGAACAGGTGCTGTTTCTCTCCGATATCTTCCCGACCGGTTATATGGCGGCGGAATTCTGCAGTATTCAGCAAGGCGATACGATCGCGATCTGGGGATGTGGCCCGGTAGGTCAAATGGCCATTCGATCGGCTTTCCTGCTAGGTGCTGAACGCGTTATCGCCATCGATACCGTTCCAGCGCGTCTTTTGCTGGCTGAAGCTGGCGGCGCCGAGACGGTCAATTTCCTGGAAGAAGATGTCTATGACCGCATCATGGAAATGACCCGAGGACGTGGTGCCGATGCATGTATTGACGCGGTGGGAACCGAGGCCGAGGCTTCCGCCAGTTGGGATTCCAGATGGGATCGCATCAAGGTGGCGACCTTCATGGGTACGGACCGGCCCCACGTCTTGCGCCAGGCCATCCATTGTTGCCGCAACTTCGGCACCGTATCGATCGTCGGCGTTTATGGCGGATATCTCGACAAGATTCCAATGGGATCGGCGATCAATAGAGGCCTGACCTTTAAGATGGCGCAGACGCCGGTGCAACATTACCTGCCCATGTTGATGGAACGTATCGAAAAGGGCGAAATCGATCCTTCCTTCGTCGTTACCCACCGCGGGACCCTCGAAGATGGGCCCGACCTTTACAAGCTTTTTCGCGACAAACAGGACGGTTGCGTGAAAGTCGTGCTCAAACCTTGAGAAGGAGCAGGCTTATGGCCAAGCGAGCTTTGGAAAAAGGACTGGCTGTCATCACTGGCGCCTCTAGCGGCATCGGTTATGAACTGGCGGCCTGCGCCGCCGCGGAAGGTTACAATCTCATCGTGGCGGCCGACGAGAGCGAGATCGAAACCGCGGCCGCGCAGCTCAGAAAGTTTGGCGGCGAGGTGCAAGCGGTGCAGACCGATCTTTCGACACCATCCGGGGTCGACACGCTTTTGGCGAACATCGCCGCGACCGGTCGGCCCGTCGATTTGCTCATGGCAAATGCCGGACAGGGGTTGGGCCGGCAATTTCTCGATCAAGACTTTACCCGCGTCAGAAAGGTCATTGATACCAATATCGTCGGAACCGTGTATCTGATCCAGCACATCGGAAATCAGATGAGAAGCCGCGGCAATGGCCGCATTCTGCTGACCGGCTCGATTGCCGGGTTCCTGCCAGGCGCTTACCAGGCGATCTACAATGGAACCAAGGCCTTTATCAATAGCTTCTCCTTCGCTCTGCGCGAAGAATTGAAAGGTACCGGCGTGTCGGTCAGTTGCCTGATGCCTGGGGCAACGGACACGAATTTCTTCAAGCGGGCCGGCTTGATGGACACGGAAATTGGCCACGCCAAGAAGGATAATCCCGCGGAAGTCGCCCGGATCGGCTTCGATGCGATGATGGACGGTGAAGCGGATGTCGTGAGCGGCTGGAAGAACAAGCTGCAAGCCGCGGTGGCGAACATAACACCGGCCAGCATCTTGGCGCACCAGCATGCAAAAACAGCCCGCCCGGGCTCGGCCGAAAATTAATCAGCGTCCATGAGGTCCGACAAGCAAGCGAGGTATTCGTAATGGCCAAGTCGAACAATAACCCACGCGGAAAAAAGAGGGGAGATCCCACTCAGGACGCCAAAGGTCAGTATCGAAAGCTGTTGCATGGCAGTCAGAGTGACGGTGTCGCGAGTGCCAAGCCAAGGGTCATTACCGGTTCCAGCGATGCAACCGTAAACAAGACCCCACCAGGATCGACAGAACCCGAAAAGGACTGGGATCTCAATTATGATCCGCGTGACATGAACGAGGGCAAATATCGCGGCTGAATTCCTGTTTGCTGGATGATGGCGGGATGAAAACCTGGCTGCATTTGTGCATCGACATGCAATGCATGTTCTTTGAACCAACACCCTGGCAGGTGCCCTGGATGGCCCGCACGCTGGATCAGGTTGTGGAGGTGGTGGGGCGATTTCCCGAGCGGACGATTTTCACGCGCTTCATGCCACCAACACAGCCGGACATCATGCCAGGCAAATGGCGGACCTATTACGAGAAATGGGACATGATGACCGCCAGCAAGCTGCCTCAAGAGTTGATGGACGTGCTTCCAGTCTTTCGAGCCTTGACGCCGCCGGCGCGCATATTTGACAAATTCACCTATTCGCCGTGGGTGGATGGTCGTCTCCATGAGATATTGTCCCGTCAAGGCGTCGACACTCTGGTCATAAGCGGGGGAGAGACGGACGTCTGCGTCCTGGCCGCGGTACTTGGCGCCATCGATCTCGGTTATGGCGTTATCATCCTGAGGGATGCCGTCTGCAGTGGTGATGACGATGCGCACGACGCAGCGCTTACGCTGTTTGAAAGGCGATTTTCGGTACAGGCCAAAATTGTGACGGTCGAAGAGTTTCTGTCTGCGGAATGATAACGGCGATGGTTAGCTCGCCCCCCGCGCATGAGCCAGCGTAAATACAGAAGGATCTCCCATGATCGATCGCCGACCGGATTCATTGAGGGCCTGGTCCATTCGGGAACTCCGCGGCTCCGGCGCAGTTGGATGTCGGTATCTGTGAAAGGGCTCTCCGATGACAAAAGAGGACATCAGAAAGGCTGCCTATGCCAGGTGGGAAATGGAAGGAAAGCCGAATGGGCAGGAATTGCGCCATTGGTTGGATGCGGAACGTGAGCTAAGGGCCCGTGACGAAGATCTCCCGAAAACATCGTCTGATGACCATCATGCCGGCGTGGTGCCGGAGTCGGAGGATGAAACCCGCCCAGCTCCCACGTCGTCGGATGCCATTCCCTCACAAGAAGCCAAGCCAGGGAGATTCAAGCCAGGAGAGCTTGCCTCCGAGAACAAGTGAGATGGCTTACTTCTTCTAATCGGTCGAACGCTTGACCGTGCTTCGCGCCAACGAGAGGAGCCTTGATGCGCGTTCTTTTCATGTTTACGGCCTGTCTCGTCGGGCTAATCGGCATCACCCTTGCGTGCCTTGGCGCATGGCTATTCATACTCGGCGGCACTTCCTATTATCTGATAGCTGGTATCATCCTTTTGTGTATTGCGGTGCTGTTGTCCAGGGGAAGCGTCTTCGGTCCATGGCTTTACACGTTATTGCTGATCGGGACGCTGGCATGGGCTCTGACCGAATCCGTTTTTGATGGCTGGGCGCTTATCCCGAGACTGGTCGCTCCGGCGGTTCTTGGCTTATGGATCTGGTCCCCTTGGATTGCCGGTCGCATCGAGCGCTTGGCAAGGGCAAGAATGATCCTCGTCACCAATCTCGTTTTTTCATTGGCGATCCTGATCTTCGTCTTTGGCTCTGGTTATCGGATCAGCGAAGCCAGGACCATCAGTTTCGGCGATCCCGCCCGCTGGAAGGTCATGGATGGAGCTCACAGCGATGCTGGTTCAGCAGGCGATTGGGCCTACTACGGAGGCACGCCAGCGGGAGACCGGTATTCGTCTCTCGACAAAATCACGCCTGACAATGTCAATCTCTTGCAACAGGCTTGGTCGTTTTCGACGGGCGACAAGCCGAGGCCGGGTGAGAATTCCAAAGGCAGGGAGTTCAGCTTTGAAGCGACCCCGATAAAGGTTGAAAATAGCCTTTATTTCTGCACGCCGCATCGCGAGGTTATCGCGCTCGATGCAACGACGGGACAGCTGAAATGGCGTTATGATCCGGGCGGCGACATGTCGCACAATGTCTATCAAGCTTGCCGCGGGGTTTCATATTACGACGCCTCGTCCGTGGCATCCGCGGGACCATGCGCGCACCGCATAATCTCGACGGCATCGGATCTTCCAAGGCTGTTCGAACTTGATGCCGATACGGGCAAGCCCTGCGAACAGTTCGGTGAGCGGGGGACGGTCGATTTGCGCGATCACATGGGGCCGGTCCCGCCAGGGTTTCATTTCATTTCGTCGCCGCCGCTTGTCCTGAACGGGCGTATAGTTCTGGGAGGATGGGTCTATGACAATCAGACCGTCGGCGAGCCTTCGGGCGTGATACGCGCCTTTGACGCAAACACGGGGCGACTTGCATGGTCTTGGGACATGGGGAAGAATCCCGCTAACAGGCCGTTGGGTGCAGATGAAACCTATACACGTGGAACGCCGAACGGCTGGGGCGTCTATACGGCCGATCCAAAGCTCAATCTCGTCTTCGTGCCCCTAGGTAACGCAACTCCGGACTATTTCGGAGGGCAGCGCAGATCTTTCGACGACCACTACTCAAGCTCGCTGGTGGCGCTGGACCTTACCACCGGGCAGGAGAGGTGGCATTTTCAAACCGTGCATCATGATCTCTGGGACTTCGATCTTCCCGTGGGGCCATCGCTTGTCGATCTCCCCGACGATAGGGGCGGCAGTATCCCGGCGCTTGTTCAAACCAGCAAACAAGGCCAGCTTTTTCTTCTTGACCGCCGCGATGGCCATCCTTTGGCCCAGGTCGACGAGCGGCCGGTACCGCCGGGCGATATACCGGGCGAACGCTATTCGCCCACACAACCCTTCTCGACCGGCATGCCGCAATTGCTCGCGCCCAAGCTTCGCGAAGCGGATATGTGGGGTGCAACTCCCATCGATCAGCTTCTCTGCCGGATCTCCTTTCGGCGGATGCGGGACGACGGTTTGTTTACGCCGCCAGGATTGAAACCGACCATCGGCTGGCCAGCCTTCGACGGGACCTCCGATTGGTATGGCGCGACGGTCGATCCGGAACGCAAATTCTTGTTTATCAATACGACATTCATGCCGTTTCAACTGCAGATGCTGCCCTATGCGTCTGCTCTCGCCAAAGGGCTCTTCGCGCCATGGGGCGGATGGACGCAGCCATATCCGCAGCCTGACTTCCAAAATAATCCCGAGCATGGCACGCCTTTTTCCATTGTCGTCAAAGCTTGGCTCGGTGTGCTTGACATTCCTTGTACCCGCCCGCCTTGGGGTCAGATGCAGGCGATCGATTTGTTGACAAGAAAGGTCGCATGGCAGCATCCCCTTGGAACGACAGAGGATATGGGGCCGTTTGGACTGCGCCTGCCCTTTGGTCTGCCCACGGGAATATTCAGCATGGGCGGGAGTGTTGCGACACGTAGCGGCTTGATCTTCATCGCCGCAACGACGGATCAATATATCCGCGCGCTCGATGGCAAGACGGGAAAGGTCGTCTGGCAGTTTCACCTGCCGGCAGGTGGAAACGCCACCCCCTTGACCTATCTCGGCTCGGACGGAAGACAATATGTCGTCGTTGCAGCTGGTGGGCACGGCGGCTTGCAGTCGCGCAACGGTGACGACATCGTGGCATTTACGTTGCCGCATCGCTAGGTCAGGAAGCAATTTTCCGTTCAGGGCGGTGCTGACAGCATTTTTCCAGGAATGAGACGGGAACCAATCTTCAGGCCGTCCGTTCGGGAGGAGACCAATGAAGATCTCAAGAAGAAGCCAGAGGAGAAACATCACGCGCAAAAGACCGGCACATCGGCGCGCTGCTTCAAAATGATCTTTTCTCAAAATGTTGGAGGACTCCAAATGGCATCCGAGAAGACTTTGAATGATCTCTTTCTGGAAACATTGAAAGACATCTACTATGCCGAGAAGCAGATTCTAAGGGCATTGCCAAAGATGGCACGCGCGGCACAGGCCGAGGAGGGCAAACAAGGTTTCCTTCATCACCGCGACGAAACCCAGGGCCACGTGGAACGCTTGGAGCAGGTATTCGAGCTGCTTGGAAAGCCAGTGCGCGGAAAGACCTGCGAAGCAATCCAGGGCATTATCGCCGAAGCCGACGAGATCATCGAGGAATTCAAGGGCACGCCGGCGCTCGATGCCGGTCTTATCTCTTCGGCGCAGGCCGTCGAGCACTACGAAATTGCCCGCTACGGCACGCTTATTGAATGGGCCAAGCAACTCGGTCTGAAGGACGCCGTCACTCTCCTGCAGCAGACGCTGGAGGAAGAAAAGGCGACGGATCAGAAACTAACGAAACTCGCCGAGACGGCGGCCAATGCGAAGGCCAGAAAGGCCGCATGAAACATGGTTGCCTTTGATCTTTGGTGCGTTGCGGAAGCAGCGCACCGTCAGGGGACGCCCCGGTCACGAATATGCTTCGTGCGACAGCGTTGAAGGGAGCTTGTCGGTTTCGATATCATGCCGACCCATGGGCCGGTAAGTTAGAGGTGTCATGTCAAACCGCCGACCCCATCTTGCGCGACTTGCCGCGCATATAGAGACCATCGCCGCCGGAGAGATGGCCGAGCAATATGGCGCGTTATGCTTTCGGCATCGCGACGATAATTCGCGTGAAGTGCTGCTTATCACCACACGGGAGACCAAACGATGGATGATCCCGAAGGGATGGCCGATTAAAGGGCTTGATGGTGGTCAGGTGGCGCGACGCGAAGCCTGGGAAGAGGCAGGCGTCAAGGGCAAGGTCAAAAAGGGGATATTCGGATATTTCACATATTTGAAGATGCTGGCTGACAGGCAGACGATACCGTCAGTGGTCGAAGTTCACCTGCTTGAGGTCCGAAAACAATGTGGAAAGTTTCCTGAAAGTGGGCAGCGGACAATCGAATGGATGATGCCGGAAGAGGCAGCCCGCCGTGTGCGCGAACCTGAACTGAAGGGACTATTGATGCGCTTTGTGCTGGAGGAAACAAGGCCTACGGAGACGGATTAAGCAATAGCCGTGGGCATCGTCTTGCAATTTCACCGTGGGCCAATCTAATACGCCTTGGTTCAGGCCGGGGTCGAATCCTTCTCCTCCTCATCGCGACCAATCGCAAGCTTGCGCCACTTCTTGGCAGTTTTCGTGGCGGCGCCATGGCCTGGCGGCATCGTCAATCATCGCCTTTTTGTTTCAGTGCGTCGGATACGCGACGCTTGCGTGGATGATCGATATTTTCGCCGTGGGCATCGCGCGCTTTTTCACCGCCATCCTTGGCCGGTAGGTATCCAGCTGGCTTTGATCCAGCCGGTCCTTCCCATCGCGGCGATTGATCCGTCGTTCCTGGCGCGCCTTCACGAGGTTGCTGATGTTTCATAGCGGGGCCTCCTCTGGGATGTATTTTGCGGCGATAGCGCCAAAGACGATCCGCCTTGGTCTTAAAAACTGCCGGTATCCCGCATTGTTCCAGGCAAACGGGATGGAATGCACCATCTACGGCCGACACTACAGATGGTGGAACTTTCAACCCCGGTTTTCGTTTGACCCCATTGCGAGGGCGAATTCAGGGGAATTCCGTGGCGCAGATCTTTACGGCATCGGCTGATACGAGGCTGCGCGCATCTCTGCTCGTTGCCGCCATCCTGATATTCCTGATCGTCCTGTTTGTCGGCGGATACGCGAGTTCCAGCTATGGCACCCTGGTCGGCTGGGTGCAGGATCAGCCGGTTCCCTTCAGCCATGAGCATCACGTCGGAGGTCTCGGTATCGACTGTCGGTATTGTCACACCTCCGTCGAGACAAGCGCCCGCGCAGGACTGCCGGCGACACATATCTGCATGAGCTGCCACTCGCAAATCTGGACCGGTGCCAGCATGCTGGCGCCGGTCCGACACAGCCTCGCGGCCAACGTGCCGCTCACATGGAACCGCGTCAGCCGGTTGCCCGACTATGTCTACTTCAACCATTCGATTCATGTCGCTCGCGGCGTTGCCTGCGTGACGTGCCACGGGCAGGTTGATCGGATGCCGTTGATGTCGCGCGCGCAGCCCTTCCAGATGCAGTGGTGCCTGGATTGCCACCGAAATCCGGCGCCCAATCTGCGCCCGCCCGATCAGGTGACGCGCATGGACTGGTCCGACTGGGACGCCAATCCCGAGCAGCACAAGGATTTCGGCGCGCAGGTGGTGAAAGCCTATGGCATCGAACCTAGGAAACTCATCCAATGCAACATCTGTCACAGGTGATCCGATGATAGATCGTCCGGTTCAAAAAGACACGGTCCACGAGCGGCTGATCGGCAAGACGGGGAGGCATTTCTGGCGGGCACTGGAGGAGCTCGCCGATACGGAGGAGTTTCATCGGTTCTCCAGGCGTGAATTTCCGATGATGCACAGAGGCGGTATCACCTTCGACCGCCGTACCCTCCTCAAGATCATGGCGGCATCGCTTGCGCTATCAGGCCTTTCGGCCTGCAAGGGCGAGGAGGACGAGGAGGCGCTCCCATACGTCCAGGCGCCCGAGCGCGTGAGCGTCGGCGTCGCCAAGTGGTTTGCCACAGCCGCGACCTTTGGCGGCTACGCGCAGCCTACCCTCGGCAAGACCTTCACCGGCAGACCGGTCAAGCTGGAAGGCAATCCCGATCATCCCGTATGCGGCGGGGCCACCGATGCTTTCACGCAGGCCTCACTCCTCGGGCTTTACGATCCCGGTCGCTCGCAAACGCCGCTGCACCTGGGCAAGCCCGCCGATTGGAACGCATTCGATGCCGAGATGGCGGCGAAAGCTGATGAACTGGACAAGACTGGAGGGGAAGGGTTTCGGCTGCTGACCGCACCTTTTAGTTCGCCGACCTTGCGCCGCCAGATCGAGGCGATGATGCAGCGGTGGCCAAGGGCACGGTGGCATATCTGCGATCCATTGCCTGAGACCGGCCGATGGAACGCCACGCAGCACATTTTCGGTCGCCCGCTGGAGTTTCAGCCAGCATTCGCCGCCGCCGAAACCATCGTCAGTCTCGACGACGATTTCCTCGGCCCTGGTCCTCGGCAGACGTCATATGCCCGTGCCTTCGCTGATCGCCGGCGGTTGCGCCAACACATGCAAGGGGCGAGCAGGCTCTTCGTGGCCGAACCGACACCTTCGGCCACTGGGGCGGTTGCGGATATGCACCTCGTTGCATCGCATTCGGGAATGGATCGCCTGCTGCGCGCCATAGGCGCGCGGATTGGTCTCAAGGGCGTGGGGGATGTCAGCCTCGCTGATCACGAGCGACAATGGGTGATCGGCGCCTCAACCGCTCTCCAGGCATCTAAGGCCAATGCCTTGGTGCTGGTCGGCGTCCATCATGGAGACGATCTTCAGGCGCTTGCCTTGCTGATCAATGAGAGATTGGGAAGTCTCGGAAACACGCTTCACTTCTCCGAGCCGGTCAATGCCCAAGCGCCGGACGGCCCGCGATCGCTCGACGTGCTCGTAACCGACATGAACGACGGCAAGGTGTCGACACTGACGGTTATCGGTAGCGATCCCGCCTATTTTGCGCCGGGCGATCTCGCGTTTCGCGATGCTTTGCAGAAGGTGAAGCTCCGCGTTCACGCCGGGCTCTATGTCGATGAAACGGCTTCTCTTTCGCATTGGCATGTGCCGCTTCAACATGATCTTGAAAGCTGGAGTGACGCGCGTGCTGTGGACGGCAGCGTGACATTGATCCAGCCATTGGTCCGGCCGTTTTATGCGGTGCGCGCAGCGCATGTCGTGCTTGAAGCAATGATGGGCCGCGCATTGAGCGATAGGGATCTGGTGCAGCAGACCTGGCGCGCGGCCTGGGATGGAGAGTTCGACGAGCGCTGGCGCGACGCGCTTTATCGCGGCTTCGTTTCGGATAGTGCCGCACCGTCGCTCATCCCGACCATTCTGGACCGCGCCGTCCCGCCGGCTGCGCCGGACGCCCCTTCCGGCCTGTCCCTAGTCATTCGTCCGGATGCCGGCGTCTGGGACGGTACCCTCTCGGAGAATGCCTGGGCGCAGGAGACGCCACGGCCTCTGACCAAGATCACATGGGGCAACGTGATCCTCATCAGCCCGCAACTTGCATCTGAACGGAAGCTGGAAAATGGCGCCGAGGTCAAATTGACGGCGGGGGACGCTTCCATTCACGGGCCTGTCTGGATCATGCCAGGTCAGGAAGCCAATACAATCGCCATCACGCTCGGTTATGGACGCAAGCTGAAGGATTCGATCGCGGATGGTCTTGGCTATGACGCCTACGGCCTGCGGCGATCGGCAACACCTTGGCATATAGCCGGCGTCACCATCGAGCCGACGGACAAAATGCTGCAGGTGGCAACGACACAATTACACCAGGCGATCGACGGCTTCGACTTCATCCGGACGGTCGAAGTCGGGCAGCTTGATCCACACTCCCGGCCGGATCAAAAGCAAAAGCCGCCATCGCTCTATCCGGACAGGCCGATATCGGATCCCTCCTGGGGCATGTCGATCGATCTCGATCTTTGCATCGGCTGCAATGCCTGCGTGACCGCCTGCCAGGCTGAAAACAACATTCCGGTGGTCGGCAAGGAACTTGTTGCCGAAGGGCGGCAAATGCATTGGCTGCGGATCGATCATTACCATGAAGGCGATGCCACGGCGCCGAAGTCCTATTTTCAGCCGGTCCCCTGCATGCATTGCGAGCAGGCGCCTTGCGAGATGGGCTGCCCTGTCAATGCCGCGGTCCATAGCATCGATGGCTTGAACCTGCAGATCTATAATCGCTGCATCGGCACACGCACTTGCTCGTCCTACTGTCCCTATAAGGTGCGCCGTTTCAACTGGTTCGACTTCACGGGCGACGATGCCGAGCAGATCCAGGCCATGCGCAATCCGGATGTAACGGTGCGCAGCCGCGGTGTCATGGAAAAATGCACCTACTGCGTCCAGCGCATCGCTGAGGCACGGATCGTAGCCGACAAGGAGGGCCAGCCGATGCACGATGGCGAGATCGTTACAGCCTGCCAGCAAGTTTGCCCGACGCAGGCAATTACTTTCGGCAATGTCGCGGACCCCAATTCTGGTGTCAGTCGACTCAAGGCAGGTTTGCGTGACTATAGCCTGCTCGAGGAAGCAAACACCCGGCCCCGAACAACCTATCTCGCCCGGATCGAAGATCCGTCCCTTGCAAAGACGGAGGCAGCGGGATGAGCGGGAAAATTCGCGATCAGGACGCCGCGGCCGCGGAGCGGATCACGCGGATCCCGTTGAAATATCCGGCACCCGTCGCATGGTGGATATGCTTCGCATTTTCCCTGCTGCTGCTTTTATCCTTTGTGGTTTCGGCGACGGTGCTTCTCATTTCGGGCGTCGGCGTCTGGGGCAACAATATTCCCGTCAATTGGGGTCTGGCGATCGCCAACTACATCTGGTTCCTGGGCGTCGGGCACGCCGGGACGTTGATCTCGGCAATGTTGCTTCTATTGGGTGCCCACTGGCGCAATTCGCTCAACCGCTTCGCCGAAGCGATGACGCTGTTTGCCGTCATTTGCGCCGGGCTATATCCCATCCTGCATCTTGGCCGGCCATGGTTCTTCTACTGGATCGCGCCCTATCCCAATACGATGACGATTTCGCCGCAGTTCAAGAGCCCGCTGAGCTGGGATTTCTTCGCCGTCCTGACCTATCTCACTGTTTCCATACTGTTTTGGTATATCGGCATTATCCCGGATCTAGCGGCGGTACGCGACCGCGCCAGGCGACGCTGGCAGCAGGTGATTTACGGGCTCGCGGCGCTCGGCTGGCGGGGATCCGCCCGGCACTGGGCACGCTGGAACCAGGCCTACAGGCTGACGGCAGCGATTGCCGTTCCGCTGGTGGTCTCGGTTCATTCGGAAATTTCGCTTCTCTTCGCCGCCGGTCCGATACCGGGCTGGACCTCTACGGTCTTCCCGCCCTATTTCGTGCTTGGGGCGGCCTTTTCCGGTTTCGCCGTCGTCGCCATGATCGCGGTCGTGCTGCGCCACGCCCTCGGTCTTGGCATGCTGGTCACCGACCGCCATCTCGACCTGCTCGGACGCTTCCTGCTCGCAACCGGCCTGATGACGGCCTACGGTTATGTCGCGGAAGTGTTCGACAGCCTTTACGGCGGTGAATTGCAGGAGGTGGGAACGCTGATGGACCGGCTGGCCGGCGCCTATGCCTTCAGCTATTGGAGCGCCGTCATTTTGAATTTCCTACCGCTGCAGCTGTTATGGTTCGAAAGCGTCAGACGCCAGCCGCCCATGCTCTTCCTGATCGGCTTGTCCGTCACGATCGGCATGTGGTTCGAGCGTTACATGTTGCTGACGACATCGCTATATCGCGACTATCTGGTTTCCTCCTGGGGCCAATATCATCCGAGCGTTTGGGAATGGGGCCTTTATGCCGGAATGCTCGGCGTCTTCCTGACACCGTTCCTTCTCTTCGTGCGCTTCCTGCCTGTGATCTCCACGTTTGAAGTGGAGGAGGCCTTACGCGAGACGGGGGATTTGAGGCATGCGTGAGCCGCGTCCTGGAGGAGATCTGTTCGGGCTGCTGGCCGAATTCGACAGGCCAGAGCGACTGATCGAGGCGGTGAAACGCGCGCGCAAGGCGGGCTTTACCGCCATGGAGGCATATTCTCCGTATCCGGTCGAAGAACTGACGGAGGCGCTCGGCTTCGAGGAGAACATCATTCCGTGGCTGACTTTGGCCGGCGGTCTCTTCGGCGCGGTGCTCGGCTACGGGCTGCAACTCTACGCCAACTACGCCTATCCGATCGAAATCGGCGGTCGGCCCCTCTTTGCCTGGCAGTCCTTCATGCTCATCACCTTCGAACTCACGGTTCTTTTTGCCGTACTTTCAGCAATTTTCGGCATGCTGCTTCTGAACCGCTTGCCGCGACTGCATCACCCGCTATTCGACATCGAGGCGTTTCAGCTCGGGCAGTCCGACAAGTTCTTTCTCATCATTCTGAGTAACGACCAGCGCTTCCATGCGAAGCGCACACGCGCCTTTCTCGGCATGCTCGAGCCAATCAGCGTGGACGCCGTCGAGCATACGGAGCAACCGGAATGAGGTGCGGTCTTCTCATTCTTGCGCCGATGCTTCTGCTTGCCGGCTGCGATGACATGAACCATCAGCCGCGCTATGATTCCTATGAAAAGAGCCGGCTCTTTGCCGATGGCAAAGCCCTGCAGGCGCCGCCGGATGGAACGGTCGCGCGGGACGATCTTCAGAATGCGCGGGCGCTTGCCGATCGTCCAGCGATGAATATCGAGCTTCTCCAGCGCGGGCAGCAGGAATTCGGCATCTATTGCACGCCTTGTCATGACAACGCCGGCTACGGCAATGGCACGGTGCCGGCGCGAGGCTTTCCCCATCCGCCGAGTTTTCACATCGACCGACTGCGACAGGCGCCATCCCGTTATTTCGTCGAGGTGATCTCCAAGGGCCACGGCGTGATGTATTCCTATGCGGACCGCGTTTCTCCAGGGGATCGCTGGGCGATCGCAGCCTATATCCGGGCGCTACAGCTAAGTCAGGGCGCCAGTGTCGCGAGCCTGCCGCCGGAGGATCAGGCGCAGCTGAAGAGGACGGGATCATGAGCCGGGTCGAAGCCCTGCCGACCCGCTTGCTGGCGCTGAGCGGCGTGATCTTCTGCCTCGCGGCTCTTTCCCTGGCGCTCGTCGCGCCCGCGTCTGCCTTGCTCGGTTGGCTTTCGGCGCTGGTCTTCGTAAGCGCGCTCCCGCTGGGTGCGCTTTGTCTGGTCATGATGATGCGCATAATTCCCGGAATCTGGCGGCACGATCTCGATCATGCGGCGAGATCGTCGCTGTCGCTGCTGCCGCTCGTGCTGATCGCCTGGCTGCCGATCCTGTTCGGCCTGTCATCCGTCTATGAATGGGTTCGGCAGCCTCCAGTGGAACCGTTCAAGGCGATCTACCTGACGCCGTTATTCTTTGACCTCAGAACCCTCTTCATTCTCGCCGCCGCTTATCTGCTTGCGCAGGCACTGTTGCGCAGCCAATCTCGATCGATTGCGATCAGCGGACTCATCGGTTTCATCCTCCTGCAGGAAATCCTTGCGACCGATTGGCTGATGTCGCTCGATCCCCACTTTCATTCCTCCGGTTTCGCGCTCTATGTACTCGCCGGCCAGATGCTGACCGCGCTTGCCTTGCTGGTGCTCATGAGCCTGGGGGAGGGTGGTGTCGCCAAGCCGAGCGTTGTCGGTTCGCTGTTGATCACCGCCATCCTCTGTTGGGCCTATTTGGCGTTCATGCAATATTTCATCATCTGGTCGGGCAATCTTGCTCAAGGCGCCCTCTGGTTTCAGCGCCGTGGTACGGGCATTTGGTCGTTGGTCGAGGTCTCGATTACCTTCCTGCATCTGACGGCACTGTTCCTTCTATTCTTTCCACCGATCCGCCGATCCAGACGGTGGTTGGTGGGTCTGGTATCGATCATCCTCGCCGGGCGGTTGCTGGAATACGCCTGGCTCGTCCTGCCGAGGCTGACAGCGCATCTGGGCTACGCCATCACAGCCTATGGCTTGTCGCTTGCCGGTCTCGCGCAGATCACGCTTGCCATTCTTTCCCGCGCGAGCAAGGTCGCGCGCCGGCTGGCGGCGACCGCGACGGCGGAGGTTTCATGATGGCTGCCTCGCTTTCCAGGAAGCCGCGGCGGCAGAAAGCGTCGCCACTATTCGAACCGAAGGATGTCTCTCCTCGGCTGGTGCTCTGGGTGACGCTTGGCCTCTTCCTCGGCATGGGTCTTTCGGTTCTCCTTGTCTTTGGCATTTTGTGGTGGATTGCGCCGAACGCCGCGCCGCCACGGACGAAGTTCGGGTCTAGGCAGGCGGAGCTAGGCCCACGCCTCGAAGTGTCACCATCCGCCAATCGCGAGCTGCTTCAGCGGCAGGCGGAACAGCGTCTTCAGGGTTACGGCTGGATCGATCGCCAAGTCGGGGCGGCGCATATTCCGATCGACAGGGCCATGGTCATCCTGGCGGCGCGCGGCTGGCCGGATCACGATGAACGGGAGGAAGCGCGATGAGGACGGCCGCATTCACGCTGGCTCTTGCCTTGCTTGTCTGCGCCGGCGAGGCACGCGCAGCCGCCTTCGATCCATTCTCGGTGACCGGAATCGATCAGAAGCCGGATGCCTTCATCCCCCTCGATCTGCCTTTCCATGATGAGGCCGATCGCGTCGTGACCCTTCGCCAGCTTGGGGGCGGCAAGCCGATCGTGCTGGCGCCCGTCCTGCATAATTGTCCCAATATCTGTGGTGTCACCTTGTCGGGGCTGATGGAGGCGATAGAGGGACAGTCATTTCGGCCGGCTACCGATTTTACAATTGTCGCCTTTGGCATAGATGCAGGCGAGGGTCCCAAAGAGGCTTCGGCTTCGCTCAAACAGCTGAAGCGCCGCTTTCCCTCACTCACAAACGACGGCGTGCATGCGCTGACGGGCGAGGTGGCCGCCATTCATAGCGTCACCGATGCTCTCGGCTATCGTTATGCCTGGGATCCCGACATTGGCCAATATGCCCACGATGCCGCTGTCGCCGTCTTAACACCGGACGGGCGGTTAAGCCGGTGGCTCTACGGACTTGCGCCGACCAGCGGAGACCTGAAACTTGCGCTCACCGAGGCCGGTGAGGGGCGCATCGGTAGCTGGCAGGACCAGCTTTTGTTGCTGTGCTATCATTATGATCCGCTTACCGGGCGATATTCGTCCCTTATTCTGATTGCGCTTCGTGTCGCATGCGGCCTCGTCGCGATCCTCGGCATCGGTGTGCTTGTCATCTTGCTCCTTCGCGAGTGCCGTTCGAAAGATGCCGGAAGGAGGCTGCCGTGAATTTCATTCCGCTCTGGCCCTCCGGCGCGTCCGCTTACAGTCATCAGATCGATTTGCTCGTCATTGCCTTCACCGTGCTGATCGTGGCGCTGTCGGCGCCGGTGTTCGTCCTGCTCCTCATCTTCATCGTCAAATATCGGCGGGGCAAGGAGGCCGATCGCAGGCATGCGCCGAACCGCAACATTCCCCTGGAGCTTTCCTGGACCATCGTCCCGTTTCTTGCCTTGCTCGGCTTTTATGTCTGGTCGACGGATCTCTTCGCCAGGCTTTATCATCCGCCTGCCGACGCCATGCAGATCGACGTCGTTGCCAAGCAATGGATGTGGAAATTCCAGCATCCCGAAGGACAGGCCGAAATCAACGAACTGCATGTACCGTCCGGTCAGCCGGTCAAGCTCACAATGGCGTCGCAGGATGTCATTCATAGCCTCTTCATCCCGGCCCTGCGCATCAAGCAGGATGTCGTGCCTGGGCGATATACGTCGAGTTGGTTCGTGGCCGACAAGCCAGGCACCTATCGCATTGCCTGCTCGCAATATTGCGGCAGCAATCATTCCGAGATGACCGGCAGTTTTATCGTCATGAACCCCACCGACTATGCCAAATGGCTGTCCCTGTCCTCGAATGACGTGAGCCTCGCCGCGGAAGGGGCGACACTCTTTCGCAGCCGTGGCTGTAGCGGCTGTCACGATCCGGGGGCGTCGGTGCGAGCGCCTTCACTGGTTGGCATCTATGGCAATCCAGTGCCGCTTCAATCTGGAGAGATCGTCACTGCGGACGATCAATATATTCGCGACAGTATCCTGCTGCCGCAATCGCAGGTCGTTGCCGGCTATCAGCCGATAATGCCGACCTTTCAGAACCTTCTGAGCGAGGAGGATGTCATGAAGCTCGTCGCCTATGTCAAATCACTAGGGCAGGCGGGGGGCACACAATGACCGATGTCGCTGATCCCAAGCTTGAAGAGGCCAATGTCGGCGGAGGCGGCTCAACGGAAACCACGGCGCAGCGTGTCAGCTACCTGCGCGCCGGACATAGTCTCAAGTCTTGGCTGCTGACGACGGACCACAAGCGCATCGGTGTTCTCTATACACTCTCCATCACGTTTTTCTTCTTCATCGGTGCGGCCGCGGCCGCGCTGATCCGGCTCGATCTGCTGACGCCGGCAGGAGACCTTCTGACCAATGAAGGCTATAATCGCGCCTTCACGATCCATGGCGTCGTCATGGTCTGGTTCTTTCTCATTCCATCCATCCCCAACACCTTCGGCAATTTCCTGATCCCGTTGATGATCGGCGCCAAGGATCTCGCCTTTCCCAAGCTGAACCTGCTGAGCTGGTATATCTACATGCTCGCCGGACTGTTTACGGTATTCATCCTGATCGCGGGCGGCGTCGATACGGGATGGACGTTCTATACGCCGCTTTCGACAATGTATGCCAATGGCAACGTGATCCTGGCCGCAACCGCGGTGTTCATTGTCGGCTTTTCCTCGATCCTTACGGGGTTGAACTTCATCGTCACGGTTCATACCCTGCGTTGTCCCGGCATGACCTGGGGCAGACTGCCGCTTTTCGTCTGGTCGCTCTATGCGACATCGCTGATCCTGGTACTGGCGACACCGGTGCTGGCGATCACGCTCGTGCTCATCTCGCTGGAACGGCTGTTCGGTCTCGGTATATTCAACCCCGCGATTGGCGGCGATCCGCTGCTATTCCAGCATCTCTTCTGGTTTTACAGCCATCCGGCCGTCTACATCATGGTCTTGCCCGCGCTTGGGGTCGTCAGCGAACTTGTCGCGGCTGGTGCCCATAAACCCATCTTTGGCTATCAGTTCGTGGCCGGCTCTTCGATCGCGATCGCGGCCCTCGGTTTCTTCGTTTGGGGCCACCACATGTTCGTTTCGGGGCAATCGCTTTATGCAAGTGCCGCATTTTCCTTTCTCAGCATCGCGGTGGCGATCCCCTCCGGCGTGAAAGTTTATAACTGGACGGCAACGCTGTTCAAAGGTCACATCTCGCTCGATCCGCCGTTTCTCTTCGCCATGACCTTCATCGGCCTTTTCGTCTTCGGCGGATTGACCGGGCTGATGCTGGCGATGCTTGCAATCGACGTCCACGTGCACGACACCTATTTCGTGATCGCGCATTTCCACTACATCATGGTCGGAGGAACGATATCGGCCTTCTTCGGCGCGCTGCATTATTGGTGGCCGAAGATCGTCGGGCGCATGTATTCCCTGGCCTGGGGGCGGGTCACTGCGATCTTCTTTTTCATTGGATTCAACCTGACATTCTTTCCGCAATTTCTGCTCGGCTATCTTGGCATGCCGAGGCGCTATCATGTCTATCCGCCGGAATTTCAGGTGCTGAACGTCGTTTCAACCGGCGGCGCCGCCGTTCTTGGGATCGCCTACCTCATGCCATTGATTTATCTGATCTATTCGATGCGCTATGGCAAGCCGGCACCCAACGACCCATGGGATGCGACCGGACTGGAATGGACGACGCCATCGCCGCCGCCGAAGCATAATTTCGAAACGCTGCCAGTCGTCGATCGCCCGCCTTACGACTATGAGATCGAGATGAGGGACGAGCATGTCTGACGCAAGGCCCTCCGTCGCCGAGCCATTCACGGATCCCCTCCAGCAGCATCGTGCCGCGATGATGGGGATGTACGTCTTTCTCGGTAGTGAAATCATGCTCTTCGGCGGCTTGTTCTGCATTGCCGCCGCCGTGCGTCTGGCGCATGCGCCCGAGATTGTCCGCGCCTCCCATGCATTACATTCCGGTATCGGCGGAATAAACACGGCGATCTTGCTGACCTCAAGCCTTTTTGTCGCCCTGGGCGTGGAGAGCGCCAAGGAGGGCCGCGCCAAAATCGCGTCCGGCTGGCTCGTTGGCGCCGCTGCCCTCGGCTTGGTGTTCCTTGTGATGAAAGCCTACGAGTATTGGATGGAGTTTACAGAAGGGTTGCTTCCGATAGAGGGCGTGCATTCCCGCTATGTGGACGACGTTCAGCATCTTTTCATGAACCTCTATCTCATCGCCACCAGCCTGCATGCGGTGCATCTGTCGATCGGCATCGTGCTTTTGATCGCGCTATCGTTTCGCTTGACGCTCGGCTCGATCAAGCTACCGGAGCGGGCGATCGTTCTCGTCACCGTTGGCCTCTATTGGCACCTGGTCGATGTGATCTGGGTGTTCCTCTATCCTGTGTTCTATCTTGCAAGGTGAACCTTAGATGCCGCGCCTCGTAAATCCTCTCGTCGTTATCTGGGCAATCTTGCTGGTTTTGCTAAGTGCCACTATCGCGGCAAGCTTCGTGCTGAGCGGGCCGGTGGGCCTCGTCGTCAGCCTTTCGATCGCGGCGATCAAATCCGCGATGATCTATTGGCGCTATATGCATCTGAACGAGGAGACGCCGCTTAACCGCATTGCCGCGCTTGCCGCCGGTCTCTGGCTGCTGATCCTGCTCGGCTTTCTCGGCGTCGATTACTGGACCCGCGCGCTCGTCTAGCCACATGCGAGCCCTCTCGGGCAAAAAACGCGCAACGTTCGCCGGCGGATCATCACGCGCGATCGTGGCAAGCGATGGAGATATGCGCGCCCGTGAAAAAACCTCTTCGGAACATTGTCGGCCGGGTAGGGTTCTACCCTGGTCGACGAGAGATGCCGAACGGACAAGCATGCGTTAGTAGCTCGCGAGGAGACCACATGGACCACCACTCAGATGCACGCCGTCGCATGATGATTTTCGTCGTGACGATTTTCGTTCTTGCCTGCCTCATCGCTGTCTATTTTGCCTTTGCACTTCATCCCGGCGAGCCGGTTCCGCCGACCGCGGGGGCGGTGTCGTCCCAGGTCAAATGACGGCGGCGTAATGATGTGTGCACGTGCGAAAAGCGGCAGGTAAATCAGCATCGCCTGATCGAGACGGGGCGCCTGATTTCCTGGTCATCCTGTCGAGGATGTGTGCCCAACGATTTTAGACCGCGCCGGCGATGCCGTTGGCCCCGGAGGCGAACACCGAAGGTCCTCGTCAACGGGAGGTGAGGCGCAAGATCGCATCAAGGGTCTGCTTCGGTGCTTCCTGGGGAATGAAATGGCCGATCGCGTCGAGAACGACGCGTTCATATTGTGCCGTGAAATACTGGTCCTTGCCAGCCGAGGTATCAACGAGATTACACCCGTCGGAAGCGCCGTGCAGTACCAGGGTCGCAACTTGGATCGCCGGGTTTTCGGCAAGCCTGCTCGACATCCTCGTGCTCGGGGGCGCCGGGTGTCTCTTCCCAACGCTGCAGATAGGCATGAATGCTGATCGGCGCCCAATCGTCGTTCTGAAGCGAGGGTGCCATCTCGTCGAAATCCTGCCATTTCGTCTGCCAATCGGGAGACCAGGTCGCCCAGAGAAATCTGGCAAGGCGGAGCCGGTCTTTGTCCATTGCCTCCTGTCCCTGCTTGAGTGCAACTACCCACTCGTACCAATATGCCTTTGCCAGGTCGTAGCTTATCTCCTTGATGGGCTGGGAGGTAGCGTAACCCGCAGCCATTGCCACCAGGCCGCGCAGACGCGCGGGAAAGAGTGCCGCCACGCCATAACCGGCACGCGCACCCCAATCATAACCGCAGATCACCACGTCACTCAGGTCGAGCGCTTCGAGGAATTCGGCTAGGTCCTCGGTTAGCGCCGCGACCGCGCCACTCCTCATCGTGTCTGCCGAGAGAAAGGTCGTAGGACCGGTGCCGCGCAGATATGGAGCAATGACGCGATGACCGCCATCCACTAAAGCAGGAACGATCTTATCCCAACACCGGACATCGTCGGGCCAACCATGGACAAGCACGAGGGGCTTCCCGCGCGGGTCACCGGCTTCCTCATAGGCGATATCGAGATCGCGTGTTCTAATATGTTTCGTCATCGGCATGTCCATGATCGATTAATCACTTCCTTGGCCTCAGGCGCGTGGCGGACGAAATGGTCACACGACTAACCATAGCGCATGCCTATTGTTCCAAGGCTGATGGTCGGGTCAGACAGCTGGAATGCGGGATTATGAAAGGGCGAGGGAGGCGAAAGCCTTGTTGGCGTGGAACGCGGTATTGAGCCGAGCAGCAGCTCAATGGGAGGCTTCCAGGATCGCTCAAACCCGCTTTGGAATTTGATCGGAACATTTGGTCATTGCTCCGGTTAGGGAGCTCATTACCCGATCAAAGCGGTGAAAGGATTGCTGTGATGCAGATCAGCAGTTTCAAGGACATGTATCTCGCCGAGCTTCAGGAGCTTGTCAGTGTCGAAAGTCAACTCGCCGATTCGTTGCTGCGAATGGCTGAGGTCGCAGCACATCCGTCATTAAAGGATGCACTGGTCCACCATCGCGCGCAAACCGAGGTGCAAAAGGACCGCCTCGTGTCACTCCTGCAGAAGCATGGAGCCGCCCCGGCAGCCCATACGGATCAGGCAATGCAGGCTCTGATCCATGAGACCGAAAAAATGGCTTCCATGCTGAAGGGAAATGACCTGCGTGATGCTGGTCTCATCGCTTCCGCTCAGAGGCTCGAACATTACGAGATCGCGGCATACGGCACGGCCGCCGCTCTGGCCGGCCAGCTGGACCTGCGGGAGGATCAGGAGGTGCTGCACCGGAACCTCGAAGAGGAGAAGCAGACGGACATCCTGCTGACCCGATTGGCCAAAGGCGAAATAAATCGAGATGCGCTGCCGTCTGACTGACGGACCACTATCGTGACTATAGCCGGCTGCGAGCTCTATCTGAAAGGAGCATTCAATGAAACACCATGCCCTTCAAGACATTCAGACCGTTGCCAATGTCAATCTCGGATATCCGCACCGGCTGCCCGCGATGACCAGGCGCGAACGTCTCGAACGATGGGTGGATCTTCTCGATGACTGTGGGCATCAAGCACTTTCAACCCTGGACGAGACAGAATTTCAGCCTGCGAGGGAACGCGCGGTCATGCGCGCGGACAACTCGCCTCTGTCAGTAGCGTTTGCCGACCAGCTCATGCATGAAGCGGGCCTGAAAGACGACAGCTACGGCGAAGCCAAGCGATTCTTCGAACTGAGTGACAATCAATTGCATAGGCTTCTCTGTCATTGCCACTTCGGGCCAACGGTGCGTGCATCGACGGCCGCGCATAACGTTCGTGCAATCATTGCTGCAGGCGATCGGCCGGGCATTTTGACCAGGCTGCGTAATATGTTCGGCGAGAAGATCCGCTTACTTGATCGTCGTTGTTGATACGCCGGCTGGAACGAACTGAAATGGAGGTTCAAATGAAAACATTTATCATTGTTACCAGCGTAGCGTTGTGTCTCACGGCTTGCTCTTCGACAGAGCAAGGCGCCGGGATCGGCGCCGCCACGGGCGCCGTGGTTGGCGGCGTAGCAACAGGCAATGTTCGCGGCGCCGCGGTCGGTGCAGCCGTGGGCGGAGTGTCCGGCGCCTTGATCGGGAACGTCGCAGGACAGCCCGGCCGCTGCTACTACCGCGACCGCAACGGGAACCGCTATGTCGATCGCTGTTGAGCTTAGCAGACGTGGTCGGTGTCGTTCTTGAACAATCCATAGGAGCGGATTCGCCCTTACACCACGCGCGAACGTCGCTGGAACGGTGAGGAAAGGGCAAGGAGGCCAAGATGGCCGACTACCAGCGCATGCGCGATCACATGATTGAGGCGCACATTAAGCGGCGCGGGATACGCGACGAGTATGTTCTCAATGCGATGCGTGCCGTACCAAGAGAACGCTTCGTCGCCGAGGGCATGGCCGAGTTCGCCTATGAGGATGCGCCTCTCGCTCTCGGGGAGGGGCAGACCATTTCCCAGCCCTATATCGTGGCTTTGATGATCGAGGCGGCGGAGGTGCGCCCGGGCGATCGCGTGCTCGAGGTGGGAGCCGGCTCGGGCTACGCGGCCGCGGTGATCGGCCAGATCGCGGCGAATGTCTATGCGATCGAACGCCATGAAGCCTTGGCGGTGCCGGCGAGACGGCGCGTGTCCGACCTCGGCTATGACAATGTGGAGATATTTGCCGGCGACGGTACGCGTGGATTTCCCGACCAGGCGCCATTCGACGCCATTCTGGTGGCTGCGGGCGGCCCTGCCGTGCCGGAAGCGCTGAAGGAACAGCTCGCGATTGGCGGGCGGCTTGTAATCCCCGTGGGCGAGGAGTTCGGTCAGAGGTTGTGCAAGATCGTTCGGCGCACGGCGGTACGCTATGAGGAGACGGATCTCGGTGCTGTGATGTTTGTGCCCCTGATCGGCGAGCAAGGCTGGTCCGAGGATGGCCGGCGCGCGGCAAGCAATCATAAGCCGGGTGCGTCTCGAAAGCAGAGCCTGCCGGAAATGATTGCCGAAGCAGCGGAAGACCTACCGAACTTCGATGATCCTGCCTTCGGGCACCTTTTCGACCGCTTCGGCGACCGGCGTGTGGTTTTGCTCGGGGAGGCGAGCCACGGAACCGCCGAATTCTATCGTGCCCGGGCTGCGATCACGCGCTACCTGATCACCCGTCGAGGATACACAATTGTTGCGGTCGAAGCGGATTGGCCGGACGCGGCGAAAGTAGATCGATATGTCAGACATCGGTCGGCGTCCGGGCGTGAGAAGACACCATTCCAACGGTTTCCAACCTGGATGTGGCGCAACACAGAGATCCAAGCGCTGATCGAATGGATGCGCAAGCATAACGCAGCTATCGACGCAGAGGACCGCACCGGCTTCTACGGGCTCGACATCTACAACATGTCCGGCTCGATCGGTGCAGTGCTTGACTATCTTGATACGGTCGACCCGCAGGCGGCAGCGATCGCCCGTGAGCGCTACGGCTGCCTGACGCCTTGGCAGAAAAACCCCGCGACCTATGGCCGGGCGGCACTCAGTCGCGGTTACGCGGAATGTGAGCAGGCGGTGATCGACCAATGCCAGGATCTTTTACGCAGGCGGCTGGATTATGCCAGGCACGACGGCGACGCTTTCCTCGATGCCGCCCAGAATGCCCGGCTGATCGCTTCCGCGGAGCGCTACTACCGCATCATGTATTATGGCGGAGCGGAAAGCTGGAACCTGCGTGACACCCATATGTTTGAAACGCTGCAACGCCTGCTTGACGCGAAGGGACCGGATGCCAAGGCGATCGTCTGGGCGCACAACAGTCATATCGGTGACGCACGCTTTACCGATATGGGTGCAACGCGTGATGAGCTTAATATCGGCCAGCTTTGTCGAGAGGCTTTCGGAGGTGAGGCGGCTCTCATCGGTTTCGGCACCCATACTGGCACGGTGGCCGCCGCGCATGACTGGGATGGAGACATGGAAGTCATGCATGTGAATCCCTCCCGACCTGACAGCTACGAGCGGATCTGTCATGATGCGGGAGGTGACAGCTTCCTGCTCGACCTGTCGCCTGGCAAGCACGAGCCACTCCGGCGCCGCCTTTCCGAGCCACGACTGGAGCGCTTCATCGGCGTCATCTATCGGCCCGACACCGAACTGTGGAGCCATTACAGCCAGGCGATCCTTCCCGAGCAATTCGATGCCTATGTCTGGTTCGATGAGACGCAGGCAGTGGAGCCGCTTGGGATTGAGCACCATCGCGGCATGCCGGAAACCTATCCCTTTGGTGAATAGACGATGCTTCGCGACATTGATCGTGTCCTGGCCAAGCTCGTTGCGAGCTTCACCTCTTGCGGAGAAAAATGCGCTTTCTAAATTTTTCGGCCATCGGCACACCAGGTAAAGGGAGGAAACAATGACAAGTCACGTGTTTGACCGCCCTCTTTTCGTGAGAGGGAAGCACTTCATTCAGGAAATATGCTGCCTCGACGACATCATTGATTTCCTTGAGGAATGGCCGGAGGAGAAACGCGACGTCGCGCATGTCGTCATGCTGAGGGCCTGGAGAGATGTGGTAGCCGGTCAGTTTCCATTGAGTGCAGTGAGGAAGAACTTCGAGCGGTTCCTGAGAAAGAACGATATGTTGGCATCGATCGAGGAGTTTCCATTTCGTCAGCAGAGCGCCGGCGATCGCGACATCGGTGGCGTTTGACGTTTTCGTGCATCGTCGACGAGATCGCCCTGCTTACCCGCCCGCATCCCGGCTTGTCGTGAGGGTCTCTCATGCGGAACTTCAATGGCCGCTGAGTGTTTCCTGTAGATGCCGGACAATGACTTTCATATACGCTGGGATGCATCCGCGCTCGCATTGTTGCGGTCGCGCATTCGCGGCTTTGAATGGCCGTACAACGCTGCGGACAGCGGATGGCGTTATGGCTGTGATCCCGATTTCCTGCGCCGTTTTTGCCGTCATTGGGCAGACAGCTATGATATCGAAGCCGGCGAGGGCATACTCAACCGTTATCCGCAGCTGCTCGCCGAAGTCGCGCCGGGGATGCGGCTGCACGTCGTTCATGTACGCGGCGAGGCGCAGGGGCGGCGTCCGCTCCTGCTGATCCACGGTTGGCCGGGTTCGGTCTACCAGTTCTGGCCGGTCATCGATGCACTGGCTTTCCCGTCACGCTTCGGCGGCACGCCGATGGATGCATTCGACCTCGTCATCCCTTCGCTGCCCGGCTACGGCTATTCGGATAAGCCGGCCGCGCCAGTCGGCCCGCGCGTCACCGCCGGGTGGCTTGCGCGCCTAATGCGCGACGCGCTTGGCTATCAAGATTATCTGGTGGCGGGGACCGACTGGGGTGTCGTCATCGCCGCCTGGCTCGCTCTGGATCACCGCGAAGACGTACGTAGCATCCACATCGACTATCCCGGCGCGCAACCCGCGGCGGCGCCGACGACCGACGCGGAACGCGCCTATCTCGAGGCATTCGGAGCGGCCGAAAACCGGCTCGGTGCATACAGCCGGCTCCACGCGACGCGGCCGCAGTCGCTCGCCTTCCTGGCGGCGGGTAACCCCGTCGCACAGGCGGCCTGGATTCTCGAGCGCTTCCATGACTGGGCGGATCTGCGTGGGCGTGCGATCGATGAGGTCTTCGGTCTCGATACCCTCATCACTAACCTCATGCTGACCGTCATGACCGATAGCTTCGGATCGGCGACCTGGATGTATGCCGGTGCAGAATCAGAGGGTGCACGACGCCTGCCGGAAGGATGTCGGGTCCCCGTCCCGGTGGGGTTCGCAAGCTTCCCCGATCCGCGTCATCCGCGGCCGCCACGGAGCTGGGTCGAAAAGGGTTACGACGTCGTTCATTGGCGAGAACACGATCGCGGCGGGCATTTCGCCAGCATGGAAGTGCCGGATCTCGTCGTCGCCGATCTCCGGGATTGGGCGGCGTCTTTGGCCAATATCCACCGGAAGGTCGATGGTATCGTCGACGCTGAGAAAAAGGGCGACTGACTGAGCGAGGACAATTTCGTGGCGAAGTCGCCGGGAACCCTGTGGCGAATTCATGGTTAGGCGTGCTCACGGCGGTCCTTCGGACCGTGTGGTCTTCCTGCTGAAATCGACATCGGAAAGGGTATCGGATGTCTAATCCAGAAGAAGCCCCGGCCTCGGGGGTCACGAGGCGCACACTCCTGGCCGGGACAATCACGTCTGCAACGGCCATTTCAGTCGGTGCTGCCTCGAAAGAGCAAGAAGCGCGGCTCGCTGCGGTGTCGACGCAGTCCACGGTCCCGATAAAGATGAAGATCAATGGCCAATCCTATCAGTTCAGCGTTGACCCGCGCACATCGCTCCTGGATCTCCTTCGTGACCATGCGGGCCTGACGGGTACAAAAAAGGGCTGCGACCACGGGCAATGTGGAGCGTGCACGGTGCTCACCGATGGAAAGCGGACCTTGTCCTGCATGAGTTTCGCGGCGATGAATGACGGGCACAAGATCACCACTATCGAAGGTCTTTCGTCGGTTAATGGGCGTCTGCATCCGATGCAGCAGGCGTTTATCGACCACGACGCCTTCCAATGCGGTTACTGCACGCCCGGTCAGATCCTGTCCGCGGTTGCCTGCGTGCACGAAGGACATGCCGGTAACGATGCCGACATTCGCGAATACATGAGCGGCAATATCTGTCGATGCGCGGCTTACCCCAACATCCTCGCTGCCGTGAAACAGGCCCGCGACGAGATGGAGAAGCTCTGATGCTACCTTTCAGTTATCAAACTGCTCGTGATGTCGGCAGGGCCATCGCGGAGGCGAGCGAAGCAAAGGAAATTCCTCCAACCGCCGCGCCGTCACAGTTCATCGCCGGTGGCACGAACATGTCCGACTACATGCGGCTCGGCGTCAATCGGCCGTCGCGTCTGGTGGATATCAACTGCATCGAGGATCGATCATTGAAGACGATCGAGATCGGTGATCCCAATATTCGTCTCGGCGCTCTGGTCCGCATGAGCGAGGTCGAGGACCATCCGGAAATCAACCGAAGATGCCCGATGCTTGCCGAAAGCCTGAAACTCGCGGCCAGCCGACAGATCCGCAATATGGCAAGCCTTGGCGGCAATGTGCTGCAGCGGACGCGCTGCGAATATTTCCGCGAGATTTCATGGCCTTGCAACAAACGCGATCCCGGCTCCGGCTGCGCTGCCATCGAAGGCTTCAACCGGCAGCATGCGGTGCTCGGGACTAGCGACTCCTGTATAGCGACCTATCATGGAGACTTTGCCCAGGCGCTGATTGCTCTCGATGCCTCCGTCGACATATCAGGCCAATCCGGCAGACGGCGTATCGGCTTTGCAGAACTGCATCGCCAGCCGGGCGATCGGCCGGATGTCGAAACGACGCTGCGGCCAGGCGAGATCATTACGGCCATCGCGGTGAATGTCCCGGCCTGGGCTGCACGATCTCGTTACCTCAAGATACGCGACCGTCAGTCCTATGCCTTCGCCCTCGCTTCCATAGCCGTCGCAATCAACCTCGATGGAGATATCGTGCGCGATGCGCGTATCGGTCTTGGCGGGCTGGCTACCGTTCCTTGGCGCGCCACGGCGGCCGAGGAGGCGCTCCGGAACAAGCCACTCACGGAGGAAAGCGCCTCAATCGCGGCACAGGCCGCGTTTGCGGACGCCCGGCCGCGCGAGCATAACGCCTTCAAGATCGAGCTTGGAAAACAGACATTGATACGGGCCTTGCTCGAGGTTCGGGATATGAGGATATGACCATGAACGAGGCCGCACCACCTGCAAAGGAAAACATGGGTGAGCCACTGCCGCGGATCGATGCCCGCCTCAAGGTTACGGGAAAGGCATCCTATCCCGCCGACATTCCGGTCAACAATCTCGCGCATGCGATGCTGGTGACCAGTGCTGTAGCGCGGGGTCGCTTGACATCGCTGCATCTGGACCAGGCGCGGGCCGTGCCAGGTGTAATTGACATCATTACTCATGAGAGCATCCGAGATGAGCTGGAACCCCCCGAATTCGGGACATCGGGATCGACTTCAATTGGGCCTCTCCATGATACGAAGATTTGGCATGACGGCCAGATCATCGCGCTGGTTTTGGCCGAGACCATCGAGGCCGCCCGCGAAGGCGCCATGCGCATCACCCCCGATTACGAGGCGGAGAAGCCGAGCACGAGCTTCGGGTCGGAGGGCACGGAAACCGTGGCTGCGGCAGAAGCGAGCAAGCAGTTCAAGGAAGACGTCAAGGCGGGCGATTTCAACGCCGCCTTTGCTGCCGCGGACGTCAAGATCGACGCCGAATACGAGATGCCGACGCAACATCACAATCCGATCGAACTGTTCTCCACGACTGCTTATTGGCGAGGGGATGAACTCGTTGTTCATGAACCGAGCCAGAATGTCTACGGCTGGAAAGTCGAGATCGCGCGGCAGCTGAAGATCAAACCTGATCAAGTAAGGGTGGTCAGTCCCTACATCGGGGGTGCCTTCGGATCGAAGGGGCCGATAACGCCGCGAACAGCCATCGTCGCGTTTGCCGCGCGCAGGCTTGGTAGGCCGGTGCGGTGTGTCGTTACCCGACCACAGGCGTTCACCACGCAGACCTACCGTGCCGAAACGCGCCACCATATCCAGATTGGCGCGTCGCGGGACGGCAAGATAACTGCTCTAAAGCACGAGGGCTGGGAGGTGACGTCCCGTCCGGATCCTTATGTGGTCGGCGGAACGAAGACAACCGGCCTCATGTATGATTATGGATCGGTACTGACTAAGGTTTTTCTGGTCAAGGCGGACAGGCCGACGCCGAGCTATATGCGTTCCCCACCGGAAACCCCCTATGTCTATGCACTGGAAAGCGCGATGGACGAGATGGCGGTTGCTCTTAACATGGATCCGGTAGAGTTCAGGCGCGTCAACGATGCCGTGAAGGAGCCGATCGAAGGCCGCCCCTTCTCCAGCCGCTCGCTGATGGAATGCTACGATGAGGCGGCGCGCGAATTTGGCTGGTCGAAGCGCAATCCGGATGTAGGCAGCATGCGGGATGGCGACTGGCTTGTCGGCATGGGCTGCGCGACAGCGATCTATCCGACCAATATCGCGCCTTGCGCAGTTCGCGTCACCCTGACCGATGATGGGCGGGCACGGGTCCAGACCGCCTCCCATGAAATCGGCACCGGGGTGCGCACGATTGCCGCCCAGGTTGCGGCGGAACAATTGGGGCTCGACGTAAGCGCCGTCGAGGTCGAGATGGGTGATACGCGGCTTCCGCCGGCGCCCGTTGCCGGAGGCTCGAATACGACGGCCAGCGTCTCTTCAGCGATCATCAAAGCCTGCTGGGAAATCCGCGAAAAGCTCGCCTACGCGGCGGTGACATCAAATGACGGGCCACTCGCCGGCCGAGATCCGCATTCGATCATGCTCAGAGAGGGTAAGCTCGTCATCGGCGAGAGCTCGCAGGGCCTCAAGGACGCTTTCAAGCAGTTGGGCGCCGGCGTCATCGAGCAATATAGCGAATTTCGTCCTGACGCTGCTTCCGCGGAAGCCGTTTCCAACCTTTACAAGGGCAAGCTGGAAATGGTGAGCGGTGATCAAGGCAAGAAGGTGAAATATGCCTTCGGTGCTGAATTCGTCGAGGTCCGCGTTCATCGGAGAACGCGGGAAATTCGCGTCCCTCGGATCGTCGGCGCCTTTGGCGCTGGCCGGATCATGAATACCCGGACGGCTCGCAGCCAGCTTATGGGCGGGATGATCTGGGGAATTTCGTCGGCCCTTCACGAAGCGACCGAATTCGACCGGCGCGATGCCCGCGTCGTCAATCGGGATCTGCAGGACTATCTCGTGCCGGTGAATGCAGACATCCAGGACGTAAAAGTCATCCTTGTGTCGGAGACCGATCCGGACGTCAACCCGGCGGGCGTCAAGGGGCTTGGCGAACTCGGCAACGTCGGAACGGCGGCCGCGATCACCAGTGCGGTCTACCACGCTACCGGCAAGCGTATCCGCAAACTTCCGATCCGCATCGATAACCTGATTGGCTAATGTCAACGTAGGCACTTTCTCGCGCCAAGACGTGCTTGTTCCCATTGGCAGGCACCCGGATGGGGCCACAGTTCCCTTATGCCGGCAAGCCATTCTTGCCGGCATTTCCGCCTTGGCCACCGGCGAGCATGCCAATGCTCATGAAGGTGCGGATCACAGCGGTCGCTTTTCGGTACGTCGTCGCGCCCCCGCCAGTGACGCCCCACGTCGGCACGATGGTCAATACCAGTGGTTCGAAGATTTAATGTTCTCCCTCCCAGCCCCCTTGGCGCGCCGCAGCGCTTGTCATGCTTCCATCATTCGAGGCCGGCTGCTAAGTGCGGAGCGCCTAGGGGTTCCGAAACCGGTAGGTGGACAAGCATCGGGGAACTGAATTGCGGACATAGTGTTGGCAAAGAAACAGGATCGCTGGGACACTCGAGAACCGGATGAATATTCTTCGCAATGAACGTCGTCTGTTCGGATTTGGCATGTGCTGATACCTTTTCAGGGCCTGGTTAGAAAGGTGTGCACCTCTTCGGCTTCACCGCATTCTAACGAAATGTCTCTTCATTGAGGATAGTGCAGCGAGGAAGGCGGGGAGGCGATCGAATTCCCTCGACGGCATCGCCTTCGTTGCCGGTCTTGCCAGGGCTCGGGCGGCCATTACTTTTACCGGGAAACCTGTGACATATGTCGGGTGCATCTGCTGGAGCAAGGGGAATGATGCTGGAAGATCTATACCGCCTTTTGCGAACCGGACATGTCCAGGCACAGGGAGTGGTCGATACGATGACGCAGCCGATTGTCGTTCTTGATCAGAACTTGTGCGTCGCGACCGCAAACAACGCTTTCTTGAAAACGTTCGAGGTCGAGCGGGATGATATTCTGGGAGAGAGTTTCTTTGATCTCGGCAATGGTCAGTGGGATATTGCCGAGCTCCGGCAGCTGATCGCCGCGGTTATCCCAAAAGCAGCCGCTGTCATCGGGTACGAAGTCGCGCATGATTTTCCAACTATCGGCAGACGCACGTTCCACGTCGATGCGCGCCGTCTTGTGCACCCGGATGACAATAGCACCAACATCCTTGTCCTCTTCGACGACGTGACGGAAATGCAGCGGCACGAGGCCGAGAAGGATTTCATCATTTCGGAAACGCGCCATCGAATGAAGAACCTTTTCGCGGTCGTGCGATCACTAGCGATGCAGATGGATGCGGAAGATCTGACGGGCGTTGACTACCGCGATCGTTTCCTGGGGCGCCTAGAGGTCACTCTTCATGCCCAGGAGATCGCGGCCATCAATGAAACGACCGATTTTGAAACCCTGCTGAGGCAATCGGTCAGCGAGCTTGGAATCGATCGTCTCCATTACCAGGGGCCAAGAGTGCAGATTCGGGGCTCGGAGATCGTGCCAGTCAGCATGATGTTCCATGAGCTGGCAACGAATGCGTTGAAGTACGGCGCGCTATCCGCCCCAGGCGGTGCCTTGCATGTCGAATGGTCGCTGGAGGAAGTGCCGGAGAGCCGCTCTTATTTTGTGTGCCGGTGGCGCGAAACGGGCGGCCCCGCGATCATGCCGCCGACGAGAAGAGGCTACGGCACCGAGCTGATCGAAGGCACTTGCCGCCATCTTGGTGGAACGGTGGAACTTAACTTCGATCCAAAAGGTTTGACTGCCATCATCAAGCTCCCTTGGAAACGTTCATGAGCGAACCTGAAAATGACAAGGCTCTTGGCAGGATCGTTCTTGTGGTTGAAGACGAGTTCCTTATCGCCATGGAGCTGGAAAGCGTGTTGACCAGTAGCGGATTCGAGGTCCTGGGTCCGGCGAGTTCGGTCGGGCAAGCCCTCAACCTGCTGAGGAGCCAACGTCCGGATGCCGCTGTTCTGGACGTCACTCTCGGCAGCGAGAAGGTTACTCCGGTCGCTTTCCTTTTAAAATCATGGGATGTCCCGTTCGTCCTCGCCAGTGCAAGCGATGCGGCGGAACTTGCCCGGCATGATGTTTTGGCCAAGGCACTCAATCTCGGGAAGCCCACCGACATGAAACGTCTTGTGGACGTCGTTCAATCCTTCTTTAGCCGCTGACGATGGATAAAGCGGCGATCCGTCAAGTGAACGCCGCGAACGTGACCGCGTCGATTGGCATGCTACTCCTTTGAGGCGATCTGGAATACCAGCGAATGGGATGACACGAGCGACACGCCGTCCCTGGCTCGGTGTCAGCGCTTCCGCCGCGGGCTGGTTAACAATCGAACGACCGAAGGTTAGATGGTTCAGATCTTCTTAAGCACAACTATTCGTGGAGGTGGGGCAGCAATATCGTCGGAAAAACGACATTATTCGAGATCCGAAATGCCAAGCCTTTCGATCATCCAGACGATGCTTGGGAACCATCTCAATGCGGAATAGTTCCGTCCGGCGGATGACCACCTGGAAAGGGCTGTCATGAAGAAGCGGAAGCATGAAGAGATGACGGATCTCCCTCGCTCGCGACCAGCGAAATATGAGGAAACCGAGGGCGCGACCGGTGCGATCGAAAGGCCGGCCATCCCACCGGTCATGAAAAAGGGAGAGAAGCCGTCTTCCAAGAAAAGCAAGCACAAGGACGATACCGGCGGGGAAGGGGACTGAATCTCGCGGTTGCGCAATAGGGCTTGGCGGCTTTATCCCACCCAGTTCGTGATCCAGTAGGCTATTGCCGAGATGGCCGCCGCCGCGGGCAGGGTTATTATCCATGCGACGACGATATTGCTCGCCAATCCCCATCGAACCGCCGAGATCCGCCGCGCGGCGCCGACACCGACGATTGCGCCCGTGATCGTATGGGTCGTCGAGACCGGGATGCCAAGCCATGTCGCGGCGAACAAGGTCAAGGCGCCACCGGTCTCAGCGCAAAAGCCCTGCATTGGATTGAGCCTCGTGATCTTCGAGCCCATCGTGTGCACGATCCGCCAACCGCCAAACAGTGTCCCTAGCGCCATCGCGGACTGACAGGATAACACTACCCACAGGGGCACGTGGAACTCCGCTCCGGTATGACCTTGGGAGTAGAGCAGTACGGCGATGATGCCCATGGTCTTCTGGGCGTCGTTTCCGCCATGGCCGAGGGAGTAGAGAGAAGCGGAGGCGAATTGCAGGATGCGGAAGGTGCTGTCGACGGCGAAAGGCGTCTGGCGAACGAATATCCATGTCACGCATAGGACAAGGAAGAGCGCGAGCACGAAGCCAAGCAGTGGCGACATGACGATGGCGCCGGCCGTCTTCAGCAGGCCGGACCAAACAATGGCATCCATGCCGATCTTCGCCACGCCGGCACCGACGAGGCCACCGACCAGAGCATGCGACGAGCTTGATGGGATGCCGAGTACCCAGGTCACGATGTTCCATATGATCGCCCCCGTCAGGGCCGCGAAGATGACCTGTGGCGTGACGACGTTGGGATCGATAATGCCGGTGCCGAGGGTTTCGGCGACATGAAGCCCGAAGAACAGGAAAGCGATGAAATTGAAGAATGCGGCCCATAACACGGCATATTGCGGTCGCAGGACCCGGGTCGAGACGATGGTGGCAATTGAGTTGGCTGCATCGTGCAGCCCATTCAAAAAATCAAAGAACAATGCCACCGCGACGAGGCCCACCAGCAATGGGAAAGCGAGAGTGGCCTCCATCAGACGTTCTCGATTACGATGCCGTTGATTTCATTGGCGACATCTTCGAAACGGTCGACAACCTTCTCCAATTCACCAAAGATCTCGCTGCCGATGATGTAGGCCATCGGGTTGGTGGCGCCATACCGGCGAAAGAGATCTTTTAGACCTTGATCATGTAGCTCATCGGAGCGACCCTCGACCTTTACGACCTCTTCGGTGAGCGCGCTGAGGCGAGAAGAGTTGGCACTCATGCGATCAAGGAGAGGGATTGCCTCGGCTACCAGTTTTGCGGCCTCGACGATCGCCTTGCCCATTTCCTGCATACCGGGATCAAAGCTGTCCTGTTCGAATAGCCGGATCGTCTTGACCGTCTTATGCATCATGTCGATAGCATCGTCCATTGACATGATGAGATCCTTGATGTCGCCACGGTCAAAGGGCGTGATGAAACTGCGCCGAGTGGCAAGCAGAACTTCGCGCGTGATGTCATCGGCCTCGTTCTCGAGCTCAACAATGCGCTGGCAGTGCTGCTCCGTGTCTTTGCCGGCCAGCAATTCATTCAGAGCTTCCGCCGCGCTGACGATCGTGCGCGAATGTCGAGAGAAAAGATCAAAAAACCGGTCTTCTCTCGGCATCAGTCTACGAAACCAGTTCACTTTCCGCACTCCAAACAGGCGTTGTCATAAATCCGTCATAAATGAGGAGGCCCGACATGGAAAGCCGAGACATCCGCAAAACGGCGCTCTCTGACAGCCTCATCACAAGATTTGAACTGCTTATGCGCGGTCTAGTCGGTTCCCGTGACCGTCGAAGAAATGCAGGCTCTCGGCGGAAGCGGTAACCGGGCATTCTGTGTCCATTGCGAGCCGGGACCGCCCCGAAACTCGAAAGACGACGGTTTGGCCGTCCGCCAGGGTGCCGTAGACATAGCTCTCCGCCCCGACGAGCTCCACCGCCTGGATACGCACTTTCGCGCTGAAAGCCGCATCGCTCGCACCGCCGGCCAGGTGAAGATCCTCGGGCCGGACGCCGACCGTCATGTCAGCGGCGCCAAGGCGGCTGTCAGGCGAAAGCACAATTGTGCTGTTTTCGGTAGGTTTCAGAAGATTCATCGAAGGCGAGCCTATGAAGGTCGCAACGAAGGTCGTGGCCGGTCGTTCATAGAGCTCGATGGGTGTGCCGACCTGCTCGATCCGTCCGCCATTCAAGACGACCAGGCGATCGGCCAGCGTCATGGCCTCCATCTGGTCATGGGTGACATAGACGCTCGTGGTCGCGAGAGATCGTTGCAGCCGTTTGATCTCGACACGCATTTGCACCCGCAGCTTGGCATCGAGATTGGAAAGCGGCTCGTCGAACAGAAACGCCGCCGGCTCGCGCACGATGGCACGACCCATCGCCACGCGTTGCCGCTGACCGCCGGAGAGTTGACGTGGTCTGCGCTCAAGGAGGGATTCGATTTCAAGCGATCGTGCCGCTGATTGGATGCGCTGGTCTATTTCGGCTGCTGGGACATTCCTGTTCTTCAGGCCATATGCCAAATTCTGTCGCACCGTCATGTGCGGATAAAGCGCATAGTTCTGAAAGACCATCGCGATGTCGCGCTCCGAGGGTTCCAGACGATTGACGATACGACTGCCTATGTTGATTTCGCCTGAGGTGATGGCTTCAAGGCCTGCGATCATGCGCAGGAGCGTGGACTTGCCGCAGCCGGAAGGCCCGACCAGGACGATAAGTTCGCCATCGGCGATATCGAGCGACACGCCCTTGATCGCGTCGACGTTGCCGCCGTAACTTTTGCGGACGTCCTTGAGAGTGATCCCGGCCATTATTTCTCCGTCTCCACCAGACCTTTGACGAACCAGCGCTGCATCAGCACCACGACGAGGATGGGCGGAATGATCGCCAAGATCGCCGTTACCATCACAAAATTCCACGGTGTCGCCGCGTCGGCGAAATCCACCATCTTCCGGAGCCCGATGATGATGGTCGACATCTTCGCGTCATTCGTGACCAATAGTGGCCACAAATATTGCGTCCAGCCATAGATGAAGAGGATCACGAACAGGGCGGCGATATTGGTTTTCGATAGCGGCAACAGGATATCGCGCATGAAGCGGAATGGGCCGGCATTGTCGATGCGGGCGGCTTCAAGGAGTTCACCCGGCACCGTCAAGAAGAACTGCCGAAACAGGAACGTCGCGGTCGCTGATGCCATCAGCGGCAGGGTCAGGCCGGCATAAGTGTCGATCATGCCGAGATCCACGATGACCTTGTAGGTCGGCAGGATGCGTACTTCCACCGGCAGCATCAACGTGACGAAGATCATCCAGAAGAACACCATCCGCGGCGGAAAGCGGAAGAAGACAATGGCGAAGGCCGAGAGAAAGGAGATCGCGATCTTGCCGGCGGCGATGATGACAGCGACAACAAACGTGTTCCAGAGCATCCGTTCAAGGCTGACGCCGACCACGCGCTCGACACCGCCGTTCAGCGCCTCGCCATAGTTCTCGACGAAATGGCCGCCGGGCAGCAGGAAGATCGGCGGCCGCAAAATCTCGGCCGACGTCAGCGTCGAGGCAACGAAGGTATAATAGATCGGGAAGGCGACGATGATAATGCCGATGACCAGCATCAGATGGCCGATGAGATTGGCGACGGGACGCTTTTCGATCATCGGTAATCCTCACGCATAATGCACACGCTTCTCGACGAAGCGGAATTGGAATGCCGTCAGCGCTATGACAATCACCATGAGGATGACGGACTGAGCCGCGGAAGAGCCGAGGTTGAGATTGACGAAGCCGTCATTGTAGACCTTGTAGACGAGGGTCTCCGTCGCCTTCGCCGGCCCGCCGCCGGTGACGGCATGGATGATGCCGAAGGTGTCGAAGAAGGCGTAGACCGTGTTGACCACCAGGAGAAAGAAGGTCGTCGGCGCAAGCAGGGGAAAGACGATCGTCCAGAAGCGCCGGTTGCCGCGGGCGCCGTCGATGGATGCGGCTTCCAGCAACGATTTTGGGATTGCCTGCAGTCCGGCAACGAAGAACAGGAAATTATAGCTAATCTGCTTCCAGGCGGCGGCGATGATGACCAGCACCATGGCCTGATTGCCGTTCAGCAGGGGGTCCCAGGCAAGTCCGTTGCGACGCAGGATATAGGCCAAGGTACCCATTGCAGGATTGAACATGAAGAGCCAGAGCATGCCGGCGACGGCGGGTGCGACGGCATAAGGCCAAATCAGCAGCGTTCGATAGAGTGTCTGGCCGCGCACCACCTTGTCGGCGGCGGTTGCAAGCGCGAGCGCGACGCTCATCGACAGCAGCGCCGTCGCGATACTGAAGATCACCGTCACCTGGAGGGAATGCAGGTAGGTCTCGTCGGATAAGATGGTGCGAAAATTCGCAAGCCCTACGAAGCCGCTCTTCAGTCCGAAAGGGTCTTCGCGCTGCGTCGATTGATAAAGCGCCTGGCTTGCCGGCCAGAAGAAGAACACGATCGTCAGGACGATTTGTGGCGCGACGAGGAAATAGGGTAGGATCTTGTTGGGAAAGACAACGCGCTGCACGGCGATCTCCTAGGACGAGAAAACGGCTCGCAGCCTTGTCGGCCGCGGGTCAAATCGCATCAGCCCATCAATTGCCAATGGCTTGCTGGATAGCGGCATCGCCACGCTGGACAGCCTTGTCGAGCGCCGTCTTGGCATCTTCCTTGCCGGCCAGCATCGCCTCGAACTCCTCGTTCATGATATCGCGTACCTGCGGCAGGTTGACGAGGCGAACGCCCTTGGAGTTGGCCGTCGGCGCCTTGCCGAGCATTTGCAGGATCGGCGTTTCGCGGCCGGGATTCTTGTCATAGAAGCCGGATTTTTTTGTTTCCTCATAGGCGGCCATCGTCACCGGCAGGTATCCGGAAACCTGATGCAGGCGTGCCTGGATCTTGGTCTGAGACAGGAAATGGAAGAATTCGGCAATGCCCTTGTATTCTGTGTCGCTCTTGCCGGCAAACACCCAGAGGCTGGCGCCGCCGGGAATGGTATTCTGTGGGCGGCCTTCGCCTTCGTAGTAAGGTAATTGGCCAATACCGTAATTCATGCCGCTCTTGATGATGTCGCCGAGGCCTCCCGACGATTCCGTCAGAATGCCGCATTCTCCCGAGGTAAAGAGCTGCTTTGCCTCCGATGTGCGGCCGCCATAGCGGAAGGTGCCATCCTTGGCGAGATCGGCGATCGACTGGAAATGCTGGACGAAGAGAGGCGTATTCAACGCCAGCTTGACGTCGGTGCCTCCGAGACCATTTTCGTTGGAGCCATAGCTGATATTGTTCCAGGCGGCGAAATTCTCGGTCTGAATCCAGGTCAGCCAGGTCGAGGTGAGGCCGCAGGCCGATGCCCCGCTCGACTTGATCTTCTTGGCGGCGTCGAAAACCTCCGGCCAGGTTTTCGGCGGGTGCTCGGGGTCGAGCCCGGCCTTCCTAAAGGTATCCTTGTTGTAATAGAGGATCGGTGAAGACGAATTATAGGGGAAGGACAGCATCGTGCCATCCGGCTTGGAATAGTAGGAAACGATACCGGGCAGGTAGAGCGACTTGTCGAATGTATAGCCGCCCTTTTTCAGAACTTCAGCCGCCGGCATGATCGCGCCTTCCGCACCCATCATCACGCCACTGCCGGCGTCGAAGACCTGCAGGATCGCCGGCGCCTGCTTGGCGCGAAACGCCGCAATACCGGCATTCAGCGCTTCCGGATAGGTGCCCTTGAACACCGGAACAATCTTATAGTCCTTCTGGCCGTCGTTGAATTCCTTGGCCAGTTGCTCGACGACTTCGTTGTTGGCACCCGACATGGCATGCCACCATTGCAGTTCGGTCACTGCAAGCGCGTGCGACGTCCCTCCGAATGAAATGGCAGCCGCTACAAGGCAGCTCCACGCGAGGCGATTAGGCATTTTTCCTCCCATTATGATCCCTTCCATGAAACGATTGGCTAACCCTCCTTGATCAGCCAGTCCCGCTTTGCGCAGCGTGGCCACCCGATTTGGCGGCAGATTTGCAAGCGCGTTCATTTAAACTAATGCCTACTCGGCTGTTGTCTACCGGGAAAACTTATAAGCCAGCTATCTTTTTAAGATCATCGATCGCACCCGGGGCAGCACCCAGAACCACCGATCCCTTGGTCAGACGTTCACCTTCCGTCGGAAAGGGATGGTACCAGCCGCCGGCTTCCTTCACGAGGCAATAGCCGGCCAGGCAATCCCAGGCATGCATATAGGGTTCGTAATAGCCGACCAAGCGGCCGGCGGCGACATAGGCGAGCATCAAGGCGCCCGAGCCGTTGCGGATGAAATTGCCGCCGGCTTCGAGAACCTGCTCGACCATCTTCGCGACAAAGGCCGGTGAGACATGGTTGTTGGCGCCGATGCCGGTCACGGCGTTACGGATGTTGCGCGATACATCCAGCTTGAGGCTCTTGCCGTTCAAGGTGGCACCCTTGCCGTGCGCGGCGACGTAAAGCTCATCGTGGCATGGTGCGCGGATGACGCCGATCACGGGAATGCCGTCATGCAATACCGCGATGGAAACGCACCAGTTCGGCATGCCGCTGACGAAGGGACTTGTGCCGTCGATCGGATCGACGACCCAGGTGTAGCCGGAGCTGCCCGTTTCCAGACCATATTCCTCGCCGAGAATGCTATCTTGCGGGTGCGCTTCATGGATGCGTCCACGGATGAGATTTTCAACCTCCCGGTCGGCGATCGAAACGACATCCTGCGGGTCGCGCTTGGTTTCGATGATCAGGGTCTCGCGGCGCTTGAAATAGTCGAGCGCGAGCTTGCCGGCCTCACGGGCGATGGTCTCGGCAAGGGCGAGACGTGCTTCGAGATCGGCGAGGGGAGCGGAGGTCATGCAATTATGTCCTTAATCGTCTGATGTTTGACGGCAATCAGCCGCTGATGACGGCAATGCCGCGATCCTTGAAAGCGATCGTGACATCGGTGTTGGGAGGAAGGGCGGAATCGACCGTGGCATCGACAACGAAGAGCGATCCGCGATCGGTCTTTACCTCATACTCGACATGATCGCCGAGATATGCGGAATGAGTTATCTGGCCATGGAACTGGCCGTTGCCTGTCCTTGGCGTCAGAATGATCGCGTTCGGCCGGACGGCAAGCTGGGCGGGGCCGTGTTTGACTGAACGGTTGCTGATCCTGTGGCGAAGTCCTTCGATGGCGATTGTGACACCATCGTTGTCGGTTTCGACAACGTCGCACGGCATGACATTGGCCTCGCCCATGAAGTCGGCGATAAAGGCGGACGCCGGGGCATCGTAGAGTTCGCGCGGCGCACCTTGCTGCGCGATACCGCCATCCTTCATGACGATGATGCGATCGGAAACGGCGAGCGCTTCGTCCTGGTCATGGGTCACATAGACGGCGGTAAAGCCAAGCCGTTGCTGCAATTCGCGAATATCCGTCCGCACGCGCCGGCGCAGCCGGGCATCAAGATTGGAAAGCGGCTCATCGAGAAGCAGAACCTGCGGCTCAACGACGAGCGCACGGGCCACGGCGACGCGCTGCTGCTGGCCACCGGAGAGCTCGGCCGGAAGACGCGAGCCCATGCCGGCAAGGCCGACAAGACCAAGCGCACCCTCCGCCTTCTCGCGCGCTTGACTGCGTTTCATGCCGGAGGATTCCAATCCATAGGCGACATTGTCGAGCGCCGTCATATGCGGAAACAAGGCATAACTCTGGAAGACCATCGAGACGTCACGCTCGTTTGCCGGAAGCATGGTGACATCCTTGCCGCCGATCAGAATACGGCCGGAGGAGGGATGTTCCAGCCCCGCCAGCATGCGAAGCGTCGTCGTCTTGCCGCAGCCGGAGGGGCCGAGCAGGGTGACGAGCGTGCCGGGCTCGATGGTGAGCGAGAGATCGGGAATGGCCGTGAACGCTCCGAAGGTTTTTCGAACATTCTCGAAGACGACGGAACCGGGAGCCTTCGGATTCATGCGGTTTTCTCCTGAACGAGGGATGTAGGCGCGGTCGGCGACGGTATTATCGCGACACGGTTCACGCGCCGCAGCCGCCTTTCTCCGACGAGCAGCTGGAACCCGGCGATGACCGATATCATGACGACGATAAGCGCGGAGGAATAAGCGATCGCGACGCCATATTCGCCGTTTTCGACCAGACCGACGATATAGGCAGTGGACATGTTGTACTGGGCGCTGACGAGGAAAATAACTGCGCTGATCGAGGTGATGGCCCGTACAAAGGAATAGACCAGCGCCGCGGTGATCGCCGGCCGCAGCAGCGGCAGGATCACCTTCCGAATGGTGCGCAGGCTGTCGGCTCGCAATGTCAGCGATGCTTCATCG
This sequence comes from Martinezella sp. CNPSo 3890, assembly GCF_057784455.1. Classification (NCBI taxonomy): domain Bacteria; kingdom Pseudomonadati; phylum Pseudomonadota; class Alphaproteobacteria; order Hyphomicrobiales; family Rhizobiaceae; genus Martinezella; species Martinezella sp. CNPSo 3890. The sequence continues at coordinate 234,671 of NZ_JBXSOR010000002.1, forward strand.
AGGCTTTTGTCGAGCTGGCTCATGGCGGCAACGCCACCGCGCACACCAACCGGCATGTTACGAAACACGAAGCAGGCAACGAGAATCAGCGCCGTTCCGGTCATCTCCAGGGGCGGCAGGTTAAAGGCCATGATGTAGCTAATGCCGATGACCGTGCCGGGGATGGCAAAGCTCATCATCAGCGCGAATTCGAACAGGCCGCGACCGACGAATTTCTGGCGCACGATCAGATAAGCCGTCAGCAGGCCGACGGCAGCCGTCAAGGGCGCGGAGATCAGGGCGATCTCCATCGTCGTCCAAAAGGAGTTCCATGCAACGCCGGTCCAGGCAAGACCGCCATCGTCGCGCAGGCCGATCGAGAAGGCCTTGACGTAATGTTCCACCGTCAGCGTGTTGTCGAGACCCCAAGTGCGGACAAAGCCGCCGAAGAGGATCATGAGGTAGACGACGACGGTAAAGATCATCCAAGGGATGACGAGCGCATGGACGGCGATGGAGAGGCCGCGGGGCAGGGCGCCATGAGCGCCTGAATCTCCCTTGCCTGTCACCGTCGCAAAGCTCTTGCCCTGTAGCCACAGGCGTTGCGCGAGGAAGGCGCTCAGTGTGAAGACGAGCAGGATCATGGCAAGGACCGCCGCGCGTGAAGGATCGTTCTGTGCGCCGACGACACTGAAGAAAATCTCCGTCGACAGAACTCCATGGCTGCCGCCGAGAACCATCGGATTGCCGAAATCGGCCATGCTTTCGATGAAGCCGATCAGGAAGGCGTTTGCGAGGCCTGGTTTCATCAGCGGCAGGGACACCCGCCAGAAGGTGCGCCAACGATTGGCGCGTAAAGTTTGAGAAGCCTCTTCCATCGACGGGCTGACGCCTTCGACCACGCCGATGAGGACAAGAAAGGAAATCGGCGTGAAGGAGAGAACCTGCGCGATCCAAATGCCGGTCAGGCCATAGAGCCAGCGGCTGGGTTCCGTTCCGAAGATCGAAGCCGCGGCCTGTGTCACGACGCCGGCCCGTCCGAACAGCAGGGTCAGCGCGAGACCGACCACGAAGGGCGGCGTGATAATCGGCAGGATCGTGAGAAGCCTCAGTCCCTTCTTGAAGGGAAAGCGGGTGCGGGTGGCGACAAGCGCAAAGCAGAGCCCGAGCAAGGTCGACGCGCTTGCCGTCAGGATAGCAAGCCAAAGCGTGCGCCAGGCGACGCCGCAGCGGTCGCCGCCGACAATGCAGCTGAGGCTCCAGATCGACGGGTCCTGGATGTTCGTCGTGAAGCCGCTGGGATCGAAGGATCCGTCGAACGACTGGAAGGCTCCGAGGAACATGCTGCCGACGGGATAAAAGACGAAGATCGCGACAAGGACGATCAGCATGGTAATGGCGCTGACGACGAAGGCATCGCCCTTCATCGCGCCGCGTTCGGCAAGGCCGAAGGAAAAGAACAGGACGAAGACGATGCCAAGGATAATGGCGCCGGCACCCATCGCTGGCTGGCCGTCCGCCAGCGCACCGAAGATGGTCTCGAAGATCGACCAACTCCAGCCCGACGGTGTGATCGCTAGTCCCTGCAGCGACAAAAAGGCAAAACCCAACGCACCGGCGAGCGCCATCAGCGCACCGCGCGGCATCGCTTTGGAGATGAAGCGCGCGATGCCACCGAGCATAAGGAGCCCGGCGGCGATCGCGAGCCACCATCGACCGTGACTGACGATTTGCAGGATTCCAGGCGCTGTGGAGGGGTCGCCGGGAAAGCCGCTCAGCCAGCCAAGGCCGAAGAAGCCGCCCTCTATGCGATACCATGGGAGTAGTATCAGGGCGGCAATGCCGAAGATCAGCGTAACATCCAGCCGGCGTTTGCTATTGGTCATGGTCGGATTCGCATCCCGTTCAGCAAAAATCAGAGATGACGCAGGCCGGTTGCACGAGGAGCCGGCCTGCGAGGGCAATCGAAAAAGCCGTCAGTTGGCCTTGGCGCCGATTTCCCTGTCCCATCGGGCAAGCAGCGCCTTACGGATCGTGGGATCGCCGTATTTCTTGAAGTCGTAGTCGATCAGCTTTATCTCCTCGAATTTCGGGGCCTCCTTCGGCACCTCGGCCGACTTGTTGGAGGGAAGCTGGTAGGACTTGGCATCCTTCATATGCGATTGTGCCTCGGCGCTGAGTGCCCAGTCGTACCACTTCTTGGCGTTGTCGAGATTTCTGGCGCCTTTGATGATCGACATGGAGCCGATCTCGTAACCCGTGCCCTCGCACGGTGCCACCGCCTTGATGGGAAAGCCTTCGACGGTCTGTGCAACCGCGTCATGCATGAAAACGATGCCGATCGTCGATTCCCCACGCGCTGCCGCTTTCACCGGGGCGGAGCCCGACTTGGTATATTGCGAGACATTGGCATTGAGCTTCGAAAGATAATCGAAGGCCTTGTCCTCGCCCATGATCTGCACGAGTGTCGCCAAAGTATTGTAGGACGTTCCCGACGAGTTCGGATTGGCAATCTGGATCTCGCCCTTAAAGGAGGGGTCAAGAAGGTCGGCCCAGCATTTAGGCTCCTTCAAGCCCTTCTTCCTCAAGATATCCGTGTTATAGCCCCAGCCAAGCGCTCCCGCATAAACGCCGACTGTGCGGAAATTGGCGCTTTCGGCCTGCTTCTTCGCCCAATCCTGAAGCTGGTCGAAAAGCGGTGATTTATATTCCAGCGTCAGGCCCTCGGCCGCGGCTTGCAAATGCGGGTCACCGGTTCCCGCCCACCAGATATCCGTCTTCGGATTGCGCGCCTCGGCGCGGATCTTGGCGTAGGTTTCGCCGGCCGAAAGCCGAACCATATTGACCTTGATGTCGCTTTGCTTCTCGAAGAGCCCCTTCATCAGGTCGCAAACTTCGGGATCCGCCGAGCAGATCACGTTCAAATCGCCCGCGGCATGCGCCGACCAGGCAATAAGCGAAATTCCCGCGGCAAGGGCTGTCGCGGCCATGTTGACCAATCGCATGATGTCCTCCTACTTTACGGCGCCTCCACGCCGAGCGCTTTTTGCAAGCGCGTGCAAATGCTGCATTGGTTATCTCACACTGTCAACTACCGCTGTCATAAAAGTTTCACAAAACCACCGAGATCACCATATTGCACGCGATTGCAAACTATGATGGAGTTTGGATGGAAGAGGAGAGGCGGTGTGTCGCAACGAGATTTTGTCAGTGCCGAGGAAGTTGCGCGGCGGGCGGGTGTTTCGCGCTCGGCGGTTTCTCGCGCATTCACGCCAGGGGCGAGCGTTTCGGAGGCCACCCGCCAAAAGGTTCTGCGGGCGGCGGAGGAGCTTGGATATCAGGTCAATCATCTCGCCCGCGGGCTGATGCGCAATGAAAGCGGCATCGTCTGTCTGATTGTCTCGGAGGTGGCGACACCTTATCGGTCTGCATTGCTGCGCGAGCTGACACAGCAGCTGCAGATCGTCGGCAAGGTCGCCATGCTCGTCAATACCGACCGCTCCGACGGCAGCGTCGATCGCGCGCTTCAGCAGGCGATCCGATATAGGGCGGATGCATCGATCATTCTCTCAGGCCTGCCCGACAAGTCGATCACCCAGCTCTGCCTGAGAAACGGCCAGCGCCTCGTTCTGATCAACAGAGACGACGATCAACCGGGACCCTTGCGGATCAATCTCGACGATCGCGAGGCGGCAGGGCGCGTTGTGACCGCTTTCGTTCGCGCCGGCTGCACCAGGCTGGCGTTCGCAAACTCGGAAGCCGGCACGCCGAGTTTGATGGCGCGTGAGGCCGGTTTCATCGCGGCGGCGAAGGCCCATGGACTGGATGTGATCGTCGAACGATATGGCTGGACCGGATACGAGGCTGGCAAGGTCGTCGCGCAGCGGCTGCTGACCCTAAGCGAACGACCGGACGCGGTGTTTTGTGCAACCGATCTGCTGGCCTGCGGCCTCATGGACGCGGCACGGCACCAGTTTTCGCTTTCGATCCCGGATCAGCTCTGCGTCGTCGGCTTCGACGATATTGAGCAGGCCTCATGGTCGTCCTATGATTTGACGACCTTTGCTCAGCCCGTCGTGGCAATCGCACGACACGCTGTGACATGGCTGGGCGAGAGCCCGTCATCGGACAGGCTCGAGGGCCATTCCGTAACATTGCACGCCGAATTGGCGTGGCGAGGCTCGGTTAGAGGAGGATAGGGCGCTGGATAGGCTGATAAGTTGAATGATATGACATCAAAAAAAGACAGCGGCAAGCCAACATTCCCCAAATCAAAGCACCTGCTGCAACAGCTGGCACGCACGCCGGAACGGCTGTTTTCCAGTGCGTTTCGAAACCAATATGGCGCGCTTTGTTTTCGCTACAAGGAGGGCGGTGACGAGATCGAAGTTCTGGTGATTACCTCGCGTGAAAGCGGGCGCTGGATCGTGCCGAAAGGCTGGCCCATGAAAGGCAAGGAGCCTCACGAGGCAGCCGCCATCGAAGCATGGGAGGAAGCTGGTGTCCGCGGCAAGGTGAGAAGAGCGCCGATCGGCCGATACACCTATCTGAAAGAACTTGACGACGGAAAAGTCGTGCCATGCGTCGTTGACCTGTTTCAAGTGGAAGTGAAAGAAATCCGGAATGAGTTCAAGGAGCGAGGCCAGCGGCGGATCGATTGGGTCAGCCTCGACGAGGCGGCTAGACGCGTACGTGAAATTGAGCTCAAATCTCTGCTCATCAACTTTAGGCCTCAGCGAAAATAAACGTTGGAAATCAGAAACTTCAGAACCACAGGTCCTGGCCAACACCTGATCACATAGACTTCGGACTGTTCTCGCCCGCAATCAACCTGAACGATTTCTAATGTTCAGGTTCGCGGAGGCCGGAAGGTTCGTTGACCGGGCTCCAGTTTGAGGGCACCGAAGGCGGAGCTTGGCCAACATCGCACGGTGACGGAGCGCACCATTGAACGGGCGCCTCCTTTGATCAAACCGGTGTCTGATCTCCCAAAGAAGGTGAGAGCCGCCATAGAGATGCGTTTGCGGGAGCCACCTTGGACAAGGGCCCTGGTAAGGTGCAGGCGCTTGACGATTACGCGAGCAACGAGGTTCGTGCCGCATGTCGGGCCGATGATGGGAAGGGGCTGGACCGCGATCGCCCCAGAGATTCTCAACAAGCACTCCAGCAGCCCGTCGTTTTTCGATGCCAAGGGGATGCGATGTCATTTGCCTGCATATCAGGAAGCATATTCCTTGCCTCATGCGCCTGGTCGTAGCCCATAGCCAATCTCTGCCCCCTCCTTTCTAGAGACAGGCGGAACCATCCAGCAAATGTGCTGTCGTCGACACGACGGACTGTCCAGACATCGCGCTCGGTTCTCTCAGTCTCCGGAGGTGAACCCAAGCTCCATTCGCGCGCAGGTCACAAAGGATCTTACTGGATCGAGGCGGCACTACGTATCGAATTCTCGCCGAGGATTTTAACCAAGGTCGCGCGTGCGCGTGACACGCGGCTTTTAATCGTCCCGATCTCGCACCCGGAAAGTCTCGCCGCATCGTCATATGACAAACCATCGACAATCATAAGAAGTGCGTCTCGTTGATATGTGGGAAGGCGAGCTAAGGCAGAACGGACGTCGGCCGTATAAATGCAGAGCTGCTGGCGGCCTGCTACTGGAATTTCGAAAAGTCCATCATCACTATTACGAAGCTGGACCCGTTTTTGGCGCTTGTATTCGGTCATGTAGGTGTTTCGCATAATGGTGAATGCCCAGCTCCTGAGCTTGGTTCCCGGAGTGAAGCTATCGAGATGGGCAAGCATTTTGCCGACAGTCTCCTGCGTGAGGTCGTCGACATCGGTCTCGCTAAAAACGAACCGTCGGGCAAAGTTGCGCAAGGCTGGCAGCAGGGCGACAACTTCGTCCTGCAATGTAGAACATGCGGTTATGAGCATTTGATTTATCCTCCTGGATAAATCTGCAATGCTTACTCGCCTAGCTTGTTCCCCTTTCATATTTTCCGTACGCAAGCAGACAAAACTATGTTCGGATAATTACAGAGAGCTTGTCCTTTCCGATCACGACCCAGCATGTTTTCCCATCTAGGTTTGATATCAGTGCAGTGTTCACAAAAGACATCGCATCATCGTATTTGCAGCTAGAAAGACGATAGGAATCGCCGCAGCATCGCCTTGTTCTTGGTGGTCAATCAGCATTATTCGCTGACTTGAAGATATGGCGAATCTGCTTCGCGAGTTGTCTTCACAAGATATATTCGATTGTGACTTTGGTCTTGTTTCGATCGCAATGGCGGGCTTTATAATTGTCAATTCATCTACGAATGATCCGAAAGCGAAATGAGACGATCGGTAATGTAGGCGCTAATCCGCTTAGCGGATATGCCTCGAAGCAGACCCAACGGCTGTCGCAAGGAGCGGTCTTGCCGCGATCATCATGAGGCTGAGAGGTAGCCGTCGAAGGACGCGCCCTGTTATGAAGGCCGCCAGTGATGCTGCGGATAACTTCAGCCATGGATAAGCTCCAAGTTGGTCATGCGCAGAGGCATCAACCAATCGGATTCCACTCCAGGCGACATTCCTTGCCCGATATTTAATCGTCAGCAGTCGAATTCGCACGATTGCAATTTCGGTTCGTAGCTCCAGCAATCGCAGCTGGAGCTTCTCGCGAGGGCCGATCTCTGCCTGGTGATGGGTTTCGAGTTTAGCTGTATCCTCGAGGCTGTCATTCTGATTCATCTGGTACTCTCCCTTGTGGCAAATAAGACTCTGCTACCGCAACAGTCCTTGCCCAACGTCGACGAACACCGGAGTGCCGGTGATAGGATCGAGCAAATCCCTAATCAGCTTGGCGACATTGATGGCACTTACTTCTTCCAGCCAGACCCATTCACCTGAGGCACCTCAGTTATTGCGCGTCATCCTCAATCCACCGGTATCTCGGCGGCGTTATGGATGATCGAATTGGTTAGCGTGTCATGCCACACGCAAACCCTATCACCGCGGCCGCAACTATTGTCGCGATCGGTCGCTCGCGAATCCTATGCTTGAACTCGCTTAGCAGACCGGCGCCATCTGGCAAAGGGACGGAAGCGTCACGCGCAGTTGGCGCCGGATCAGTTCGACTCGCTTGGCGCGCTGCTCGGTAAAGCGCACGAACCTCGGTTTTTGCGGCACCTTTGTCACCGGCTCCGTCGCCTGTCGTTACGTGCCCGTCTGAAGTGATAGGAAGTCTGTCTTCAAATGCATCAACATGATGCCGCGCCCTGCCTCTTTCGGAGGCTTCTGAGGAGGCATGCTTCGGTAAGACTGCTGTATGGGTCGCAGAAACAGGATCGGACGCCGGGAATGTGTCCTCAAGGCCCCTTTCGAGTTCGTTTTGCGTTGCTTGCTGCTGCTGCTCCTCGCGTTCGTTCGAGAGGGATTGAACTGCAGGAGAATCGTTCCGTTTGGGCATCTCAGGCTCCGTTCGTGGCGATCGACTTGTTTGACCGTAATGAACCTTGTTCATTAGGTACGTGTTAACTTACCGTTTTACTTCAGAGACCCGGCCGCGGGTTGTAACGACCAGGTCTTCTTCTTCGTCACGCTGCCGGCCGCCGAGGGCCGAAGCTGCGGAGGCGATGAAAGCGCCCACCAGGAGCGAAAGAGAACCGACCAGTGCGGTCGTCGCGCCCGCCTTCCTAGCCTTGTCAGCCGCTTCTTTCGCAGCTGACTTCGCGTCATCGATCTGTTTAAGCACGGTATCGACGCGGTTGCGCGCATCGGCCTCAGAAAGGCCAGCACGCGCGGAGATAATTGCTGCCATATAGGACTTATCGCTATCGGGAATTTCTCCACTGGCCGCCCCTTGCAGGAGGATGCGTGAGATTTCTGCCGCTGCTGCGCGATCATCGGATTGGGCACGGTCTGAAACCTTTGCGGGCCGAAGCAGGGCGTCGGTAAAGTAAGCTGTCGCGTCCGTCTTCGTCGCTGGTGCAGCAGAGGCACTAACATCCGCCGCGGTCTGCGCGACCTTACCCGCGGCATCGACTGACGCGCCCGCCAGCGATGTTAGCGAAGACGCTAGAAATCCAGCCACGAACACTGTTGCCAGCGCCCAACTTAGAAATCCATGCGCCGTGTCACGGAAAAAGACCTCATCGGAGTGTATCTCCACCCATTTCGTACGCAGCCTGCCAGTGATGTAACCGCCGATCGCGGATGATAGCCATTGAACCACTATCAGCCAGATCGCGGCGGTTATACCAACCGTCGCCGCTGAGCTGGTTTGGCTGGACCACGGTGAAACCATCGTCAAGCCGACCCCGGATCCGAGGAGAAGAAGGATAAGAGCAATGCCGGTCGCTGCGAGCGCGCCACCGATGATCGGGCCCCAGACGATGGCCGGCTTGGACGACTCGACTGGGACGGTTCCCGCGGGTACTTCTTCGACAGAGGACATCCGCACCTCCTATCGCGTGAAGAGAACGAGAAGAATGACGATTGGCAGCGGGATGCCGAGAAGCCAGAGCAGAATACCTCGACCCATGTTGAATATCCTCCAAACGTGAAACTCACGCCTATTGCAACGGCGGTCGACATTGTTTGTTCCAGATGATCACTCACCCGTTTAATGGATTTTCTCCGGGATCGATGCAGTTTCCCGTCACGACATAAGGCGCTCCGGGAACCGCGACGCCGGATGGGAGTTAACGGCCCATGAACCAGATAGTCGCCAAAGTCGAAGCCGCTGCCGCGGCTGCCGAAGCAAAGCTCCATTCCGGACTGATCTACATTGGCAATCTCGAAGACGGCATCACCCGAAAGCCCGGAAGGAACGGATTCGTCTATTACCTTCCAAACGGAATAAGGATTAGGGATCGAGATGAGATCGCTCGCCTGAATGCCTTGGCCATTCCTCCCGCCTATACGGATGTTGTGATCTCAACCAATCCGTTGTCTCATCTTCAGGCTGTCGGTTTCGATGCCCGGGGCCGCAAACAATATCGCTATCATCCGGAATGGCAGTCCGAGCGTGCCCGCGCGAAGTTCGATCGTCTCGCCGATTTCGGCGATACCCTTCCCGAAATTCGCCAGCGCGTCGACGTCGATCTGCGCTCGCGCGGCTTGACGATGGAAAAGGCTTTGGCCACGGTGATCTGGATACTCGATAACCTCTATATTCGCATCGGCAACACCGCCTATGCCGAAGAGAACCAGTCCTATGGAGTGACGACGTTGAAGAGCCGTCATGTCCGGGTGGAGGGCGGGACGGTCAAATTCCGCTTCAAGGGAAAATCAGGTAAAGAATGGAATCTGGTTCATAGCGACCGGCGTATCGCCAATGTCGTGCGACGTTTGCAGGAACTGCCAGGTCAGCAACTTTTTCAGTATGTCTGCGATGACGGTGGTTGTCGCCAGATTTCGTCGCAAGATGTCAATACGTATATCAGGGAAACCATGGGAAGTGATTTCACCTCGCGCCAATTCAGGACGTGGGGCGCGACCTGTTTGGCAGTCTCGGCGCTGGCTCCTCTCAAGGTCGAATCGTCGGAAAGCGCGATCACGCGGCAGCTTAATCAGGTGGTCGATGCTGTCGCAGCAATGCTCGTCAATACGCGCGCGGTTTGTAAGACATCCTATATTCATCCCGCGGTCTTCGAGGATTTCCGGAATGAGCGCCTCGGTGATGTGCTTAAGATTCAAACACGCAGTGAGCGGCTTTTAAATTGGATGGACATGGAGGAGATCCGCGTATTGCGGTGGCTTCAAAGACGGGCGGCGAGGGATGTCAGCCTTTAAAAGGGAGTCCGCATCCTCTTGGATGAGGTGATCGGCGGACTGAGCATGGGAGGCGAGAATTGTTTGACGGTATGGCAGTCGAGACCGTGAATGTCGGACCTGGCAGTTTACGGGTTCGGTATGGAGGCAATGGGCCGCCCCTGCTTCTGCTGCACGGGCATCCGCGAACGCACATGACGTGGGGCCAGGTGGCGGACTTGCTGTCGCCGCATTTCACCGTCGTCTGTCCCGATCTCCGAGGGTTCGGGAAATCCTTTCAACCACCTGACACAGACGATAGCCGGCACTCGGCAAAGCGGGCAAAGGCGCTCGATTGCGTCAGCTTGATGCAGCTATTGGGCCATCGCAGCTTTGCCGTCGCGGGCCATGATCGTGGAAGCTACGTCGCTTTCAGGCTCGCCATGGATTATCCCGAGATCATCACGAAACTCGTCGTGATCGACAGTATCCCCATTATCGAACATCTCGAACGGATGGATTGGCGGTTCGCGCGCGATTGGTATCACTGGTTCTTCTTTGCTCAACCAGACAAACCGGAACAGGCGATCAATGCCGATCCAAGAGGCTGGTACAAGGCGATCACACCTGAGTTCATGGGGGAGGAAGCCTATCAGGATCTCATGGCGGCGATCCATGATCCGGCCGTCGTTCATGGAATGATCGAAGATTATAGGGCTGGCTTGACAGTCGATCGCGAAGACGAATGGCAGGATCGCAAAGCCGAAAAAAAAATTGCATGCCCGTTGCTTTGCTTATGGTCGACACGTGACGATCTCGAGTATTTCTTCGGCGATCCGAGAAAAATTTGGCGATCGTGGGCGACCAATGTCTCGGGTCATGGCATCGAGAGCGGACACCATGTAGCGGAGGAGAACCCCATGCATCTTGCACGCGCGCTGCTGCACTTCCTCAAGGCGTCCTGACATAGGATTTTCCGCCCGGTCCTTATCTATTGTTGCGGCATTTCTTTCGTTAGCTCGTCAAAAGACGGCTTCCGCCCTTTTGCGGCCATCAGCAGGTCAAGTTCGATCGAGGATGGACCGAAGCGGATGAAGAGATCTTCGGCGCTGCGGTCGTCGAGGTCATACTTTTTCTGAAAATCGGTGAGCGTATATGCTGAGCCTCTTAACGGTCGACGTCGCTCGAAGCGCCGTTGCTTTTCCATATGCGCGGTCTCCTTAGTTGCGTTGTAGATCAAATCGATCTGGATGCAGAAGGTTCCCGCGCGGAGAAGATATTGCGAGGAGCAAGCAGGAATTGATCGTGCCGCCCTTCCAAGCTTTTGAAATTGGATTGCTTTCGCGCGGGCTGCGTGTCCGGGAACAAATGATCAATAAGCACGGTTTGTTCGCACCGCGACCGACAAGATGCGCGGTCCGGTTCTGCAGGAGGCAGTCATGAGCGGCTATCAGATGGACGACAAAAGCTCTGTCGTCGAATCTTCAAAACCACGTCTGTTGGAAATCCTGGGACCAGGCCTGGTCACCGGCGCCTCGGACGACGACCCAAGCGGGATCGCGACTTACTCACAGGCCGGAGCGCAGTTCGGCTACCTCGCGAGTTGGACGCTGGTGTTCACCTATCCGCTGATGGTGACGGTGCAGATGATCAGTGCCCGCATTGGCCGAACGACGGGCCGAGGTTTGGCGGGCAGCATGGTGAAATGTTATCCGCGCTGGGTGGGCGTCAGTGTCACCGTTCCGCTCCTGATTGCCAATGTCATCAATCTCGGCGCCGATCTCGGCGCGATGGGGGATGCGGCACATTTGCTGTTGAATGGCAATTCGCTCATTTACGTCGCGGCTTTTGGCGTGATCTGCATCCTTCTGCAGGTCCTCCTGAAGTACAAGCGTTACGTCGCCGTCCTGAAATGGTTGAGCCTGGCGCTCTTGTCATACATTGCGACCCTCTTTGTGGTGCGTGTCGACTGGTTGGCCTTTAGCCGCGGTCTCCTGCTCCCAACCATCAAGGCGGATCCGAATTACTGGTCAATGATCGTCGCGATCTTCGGAACCACCATCAGCCCCTATCTCTTCTTCTGGCAAGCATCTCAAGAAGCCGAGGACCTCAAGGAGAAGCCTCGTGAAGAACCTCTCGTCAAGCATCCGGCGGAGGCGGAGAAGGCAAATACACGGATCACACTGGATACGCTCGTTGGCATGGCCGCTTCCAATATCGTCGCACTCGCGATCATCACGACGACCGCCGCGACCCTTAACACAGCAGGCTCAACGAATATCGAAAGCTCCGTCGACGCGGCGAAAGCGATCGAACCACTGGCCGGACCGTTTGCCAAGATCATCTTTGCAACAGGCATTATGGGGACCGGTCTTTTGGCAGTGCCCGTTCTTGCAGGTTCAGCTGCGTATGCGATTGGCGAGGCGGCTCGTTGGAAAGTCGGCCTATCTCGCGACCCCAGCGAGGCCAAGGCTTTCTACACGACCGTCGGTCTGGCGACTATCGTTGGCATGCTTTTGAACTTCACCCCCATCCCGCCGATGAAGGCCTTGTTCTGGAGTGCGGTGATCAACGGCGTGGTCGCCGTTCCCGTCATGGTGATCCTCATGCTGATCGCTTCCAATCGCGATGTCATGAAACAGTTCGTCATCGGCAGGGCCCTGCGTGCTGTCGGCTGGGCGGCGTGTCTAGCGATGTTCGTTGCCGTGATAGGAATGGCGGCAACTGCGTTTTTTTGATCGCTGCTGGGAACCAACATGTCCAAAGCCTGTTTGAAGCCGCGAGACCAATGAAGGTCTCGCAATCAAACAAGAGGAGAAACATCATGGCTTCCCAAGGTGGGTCCCACGAACAGCACGTCAAAGCCGGCCAGCAGAGCCACAAGAACGCCGACAAGGATACCAACACGAAGCACGCTTCGTCTCGTAACGAGCAGTCGGGCGGCACCCGTGGCGGTAGCCACGAACAGCATGTGAAGGCTGGCCAGCAAAGCCACAAGAATTCCTGATAGAGCTCGCTAGGGAGGTCCGCATGGCGGACTTCCTTTCAATCCTTATTCGATGGAGGACATCCATGGCATCCGAAAAGACACTCAACGACCTCTTTCTGGAAACGCTGAAAGACATCTATTACGCGGAAAAGCAAATCCTCAAGGCCCTGCCGAAGATGGCACGCGCAGCGCAAGCGCAGGAAGGCAAGGACGGCTTTCTCCACCATCGCGATGAGACCCAAGGTCACGTCGAACGCCTGGAACAGGTATTCGAGCTCCTTGGAAAGCCAGCGCGCGGCAAGACCTGCGAAGCGATCCAGGGCATCATCGCGGAAGCTGACGAAATCATCGAAGAGTTCAAGGGAACTCCGGCACTCGATGCAGGTCTGATCTCCTCGGCGCAGGCCGTCGAGCATTACGAGATCGCCCGCTATGGCACTTTGATCGAATGGGCCAAGCAGCTCGGCCTGAAGGATGCGGTACCTCTTCTCCAGCAGACGCTCGCGGAAGAAAAGGCGACGGATCAGAAGTTGACGAAGCTGGCGGAAACAGCGGCCAATGCAAAAGCCAAAAAGGCGGCATAGGACTACAGCCGGCACTTCTTCTTCGGTGCGTTGCCCCTGGCAGCGCACCGCCTGAGGTCGAACATGACGAACTTTTATTTCGCAACGAAAGATCGCGAGACAGTGCTTGATGATGACGAGGGCCAAGATCTCCCGGATCTCATATCAGCCGTTGATGAGGCGAAGCGAATACTGGCGGAGATGGCGTTGGATGGTATCCCGAACAAGAACGGCGAATGCCTTGCTGTCGAAGTCGCCAGGAGTGACAAGATTCCGGTAGTGCGGCTCACTCTGACAATGGAGATCACGTACCTGGCTCTTAAGGATGAGGGAACCTGACTATATCCGGGCGAGCCGCTGGTCGCCAGTTGTTGCAATCAGATTATTTCAGCCCTGCCGTGCATGGCGAGGAGCAATCGCGCCGCTCTTTGCCTGAAATCCATCTCCCACTGAATTGCGGGAACAATGGGCCCTTCGCGTGGTTCGCATCGGCAGTAACGAAAGGTTTGAACATGAACAAGCTTATCAGCATCACATTTGTCGCGATGGCTTTTGCGACGGGATCGTTCGCGCAAAGTGAGAAACCAACCACATCGCAGACAACGCCCGCCGTCAACACTGACCGCAATCCCGGGGCTCCGATCGCCGGCAAAAACAGCTTCAGTCAGAAGCAGGCGAAATCGCGCTTCGAAAACGCCGGATACAGGAATATTCGTGATCTGAAGCTCGATAGCCAGGGCGTCTGGCGTGCAAGCGCCGACAAGGATGGCAGACCAGTCGGCATCTCCCTGGATTTCCAGGGTAACGTGACAATGGCGAAATAATCCACAACAAAGGGAGAAGCATCCAATGCAGACCGTTACTGGACTTTATGACAGCTATGATAATGCCCGCACGGCCGTAAAGACCCTTGAGGATGCCGGTGTCGCGTCTGACGAGATCAGCATCATCACGAACAAGGCCGATGGCGTCGATGTCGAAGGGCAAGGCAGCTATGGCGCGGAAGGCGCCGGCACCGGTGCTGGCATCGGAGCCGTTGCAGGTGGAGCCGGGGGCCTGCTCGCCGGTCTCGGCATGATCGCCATTCCCGGAGTGGGACCGGTCGTTGCAGCCGGTTGGCTTGCTGCGACGGCCGCCGGTGCAATAGCGGGCGCTGTGGCCGGTGGAGCGGTGGGGGGGATTATTGGCGCGATGATCACGGAAGGCATTCCCGAAGAGGATGCGCATTTCTATGCAGAGGGTATTCGTCGCGGCGGATCGCTGGTCGCTGCTCATGTCGAAGACAGTCGCGTAGCGCAGGCTCAATCGATTCTTGCCGCGTCTCGTCCGGTCGACATTGCACAACGGCGCGCGAGCTATGTGGAGCAAGGATGGACCGGCTTTGACGAATCGGCACCTCCTTACACGTCGGAACAGATCCTGGCCGAGCGCGAGCGCAATCGCGCGCACCGCCTCTAGAGCAATTACAGGAAAAGTGTGTAGCGGTCTTTCGCCCGCAATTGCGTGAAAACAAAAAGATAGGGCGGTTCAGGGATTCCGCGAAAAGCTGAACCGCTCTAGGAAGCTGATCAACGGGCGGTTCAAGCCTCTTCCGGCGGTCTCGTTCGGGGAAGAACATCGGCTGGAATTCGCAGTGTAATCTTCAATCCCGCCGGATCCCAATCACGACTGATTGCACCTTGGAGGGATGCAATCGTCGCGCGCTCGAGCTGGGAGCCGAAGCCGCCCGGCCCCTCGGGTTGGTTGACCGATGGACCACCTATTTCAGTCCAGGTCAAAACAAAATCCGGATCGTACCGCACTTCGATCTCAATACGGCCCGCCGGCGCGGAGAGCGCGCCGTATTTCACTGCATTCGTTGAGAATTCGTGGAGCAGAAGCGCGAGCGATGTCAGCGTCGTTCCGCAGACTGGCACATCCTGGCCGCGAATGGAGGCCCGTTCGATGTCGGCGCCTTGGTGGGCGGCGAAAAGGGCTTTAACGAGTGTAAATAGCGACGTCTCGCGAAACTGAACGGCGGTGAGGCCGATGTCTGGCAGCGTCAGTTCATAGGCGATCGCCAAGGTATTTACCCTTGCACGGATGTCGCTCGTTAGTTCCTTGACGGTTGTTGCCGTGCGCTCGCTTACTCCAATGACCGCACTCATGATGGCGAAGATATTCTTGATGCGGTGGCTCATTTCCCGCAGCAACAGCATCTGGCGTTGGGCCGCATGCTTGCGTTCGGAAATGTCGCGCGCGATTTTTGATGCACCGACAATGGCGCCGCTGCTGTCGCGAACGGGCGAAACCGTCAGGGAGATGTCGAGCGGACTTCCATCCTTGTGGCGACGGACGGTCTCATAGTGCTCTATTCGCTTTCCCTCGCGGATGCTGGCGAGAATCGTGTCTTCTTCATGCCGGCGATCTTCCGGGATGATGATGGTGATATGCTGTCCGACCGCCTCTTCTGCGCTGAAGCCGAAAAGCCGTTCGGCGCCGCTGTTCCAACTGGTAATGAAGCCATCAAGGGATTTGCTGACGATCGCGTCATCCGAACTTTCGACGATGGCTGCAAGCAGAGCTTGAGCTGAGGGAGTATCGCCGCCGCCCCGTGGAGTCGCAACAGCGGAGGGTATCGATATGGATATTCTTGGTGCTCTATAAGGGGTATCTGTTGACGGCGTGGACCGATCAATCTTCCCAGGCATCTCCACCTCCCATTTTTCGGCAGAAAAGGTCACATGCCGTTGCCGATGCTCCTGTGGCGCCTATGTAGAAGTCATGCCAGCGAGATTTTATCTCGCAGATGATATTTGTGCTCCGCATTCCTGAGCCGATATCATTTAAGTAAAGCCTTCAGCTCTTCAGCCGAAGGGCGCTGCCGCATTTCAGGGACGGTAATAGCTACTGGCTTATAGGCGTCATCCAACGAGCGACCGCGTAGTGTAAAATAGGCCAAATTGCGAGCTTTGCCACAAAATCCGCTCTTCTGTCTGCTAGCGTACATTCCTTGTGACGCAGCTCCAAGAAGAGTAGCTTCTTTCATGTTGCCCGGCTGCAGCTCAGACGGCAAGGCGTGCATGCCATGCTCTTGCCTAACCAGGAGGAAGCGCTGTCATGCCAGCCCCCCACCAGTCCAATATGCAAAACAAACTGCTCTCCGTTCTTCCGTCGGCGGATTATGAACAGATTGCGCAAGAGCTTGAATATGTGGCGCTTCCGCGCGGCACGCTCATCGGAAAAGCCGGCCAGTCGATCGACTATGTTTATTTTCTGACATCCGGCATCGGATCAATCGTCGCCGTGACACCGGAAGGCCGCCGCGCCGAGGCGGGCGTGTTCGGCTTTGATGGCTATGTGCCGACATCGGCCGTTGCTGGCACCGAATTTAATGCTCATGATGTTATTGTGCAGCTCGAAGCGGAATCCTATCGGATGAACTATGGATCGTTTCGTCATTTCATGGATCGGAATCGAAATTTCAACAAACTTATAATCCGTTCCATCGAGGCCTTCGCCGTCCAATTGGCCTACACCGCTATTTCCAACGCTCTTCATGACGTGAACGAGAGATTGGCGCGATGGCTGCTGATGTGCCACGACCGAGTATCGGGCAACGAGATAGCGCTGACGCATGAATTCATATCCCTAATGCTTGCGGTGCGGCGACCAAGCGTCACCACCTCGCTGCATATTCTCGAAGGCAATCGCTTCATCACAGCGGAGCGCGGCAGCATCACCATTCGAAATCGAGCCGCTCTCGAGGAGTTTGCCCATGACGCTTACGGCAAGCCGGAAGAGGAATATCGGCGTTTGATGAAGGATCTCTTTTGATCGCGGCGGCAATGGCGCCAGTGGTGCTGGCGGTGGACAAGTGCTGAAGGAGCCTGCATGACACGCTACTTCTTTCATATTCGCCGAAATGGCGAAACCGTCCGCGATGGCGAAGGCGATGAATTTGCCACCATCGATGATGCGCGTTCGAGTGCAATAAAGGCAGTGCGGGAACTCGTCGCCGCGCGGATCAAGAATGGCCAGATGGTCCCCGATGAGCATATCGAGGTTCACGACGAGACCGGTAAGCTGCAGTTCTCGGTTTCATTTCATGCGGTCGTTCGCGACCATTTGAAATAGCGCTCCGTCAGAAATCACCGATAAGGCGACGATATTCCTCTTCCGGCTTGCCATAGGAGCCGCCAGTAAATTCTTCAAGTCCTCTTCTGTCGCGGATCGTAATGCGGCCACGCTCGGCCCTGATGAGCTTCCTTCCCTCAAGAACGTGCAGGGCCGTCGTGATGCTCGGCCTTCTGACACTCAGCATCGCGGCGATGAAGTCATGTGTTAAAGCAATCTCGTCGCCATCCACCCGGTCATGGCACATGAGCAGCCAGCGGGCGAGCCGTTCGTCTACCTGATAGTTTGCGTTGCAAAGGGCCGTATAGGAAATCTGTGTCGCAAAGGTCTGAATGAAACGCGCCAAAAGGTTGGAGAAAACCGGATTTTCCGGCAATGCTGCAAGGAGCGCATGCAGCGGCATCCGTACGCCCTGACCGTCCATTTGCATGAAGACCTCGTGGATGCTGATCGTCCCACCGACGCCGGCCGGCATTGGCAAAAAACCTTCGCGCCCCACCATGCCGGCTTCGGCGCGCTGGCCGTCAGGCGAAATGGCAACGACGGAGCTAATTCCACTCGAAAGGAAATAGACATCGTCGATCAGGCAATCGGCTCCGGCAATGTTGAAGCCGCGCTCGAGATCGATCTGCTCCAACTGCTTGCCGATGCTGCGAAATTCATCTGCGGGCAGGCGAGCGAGAAGCCGGTTCGTTGTCATTAAACGTTCTAGGTCGAGCATGGCTCTCGCGAAAGATCGAGCATGGGAATTGGGTCCTCGCCGGCCTGCCCTTAGCTTTGTGGGCGGATCATGATTCTATAGCACCCTGATGTTGGGGATGATTTTGCGTACGCTGGCGGACGTTCGTCGTGCACCAAGTTCCATGGCTGTTTCCGAGCGAGCGTTATCTTGGCGAATGAAGCGATCGGAGGAGGGTAGACCCTTAGGTTGGAAAGGGCGACCCTAGCGAGAATGGTGAAGGATGGCGCTGGACTGAATGACGAGTACGGCTACGATCCCGACACGTTGCTTGCCTTGCGTTTCTCCCGCACTCATCGGGATGCATGCGTTCGCCGCGGCCAACGTTCGTTGACAGAAGTCATCGGCAAATATCACGTCTCGCCCGGCGCATTTTTCGCAACCCTCGCCGCTCACGAAGTTTGTCGCATGAGGTAAACTCGTGATGGCTGCAGATGGTAGCCAAAGAGGAACATTCTGATGGCTGTGCAATTTTCCTTTCAGTTCGTAAGAACTAAAATGCAAAGGAGAATGCTATGAGAACGAGACTCATCGTTTCAGCGGTTGCCGCCTTTGGCCTTCTCGCTGGTTCAGCCTTGGCGCAGTCTTCCACGGTCACTGGAGCCGCGGGCGGCGCGGCCACTGGAGCGGTTGTAGGGGGTCCTGTCGGTGCTGCAGTTGGCGGTGTTGCCGGAGCGATTGCCGGTACCGCGATCGATCCGCCGCCACAAAAAGTGATCACCTATGTTCAGGAGCAACCACTGCCTCCAACCGAGACTGTCGTGCAGGACCAGATTGTCGTCGGTCGAACTCTCCCAGAGACCGTTGCCATCACACCGGTTCCGGACAACCCGACATATGGCTACGCTGTCGTGAACCATGAACGCGTCATCGTCCAACCGAAGACGCGTAAGATTGTTCGCATCGTTGAATAATGCCGAGAGGGCCTCCGAAAGAGGCCCTTTTGGCTAAACCAGGCAAGTACATTGTCAAGTCTTGGCCGACACGGACTTGAATGTGACATGGCGCATAGCGCCCTTGTGATAAGCGGCAAACCACATCCAACTTCAGCGTTTGTGAACTCCTCCGCAGTTTGGCGATCATGGTCTCGCGCATTCCGCGGCGCAGTCGGAACATTTTTGTGGCGATATCGTTCGGCGGGGAAAAGGGAACACCCGCCATGATGCCGTTTCGAAGAATCTCGCACTGTCTCAGAATCGTCGCCATGGCCGCCGCTATCTTCTTAAAGGTGGCGGCGGTGAGCCATGCATGTCCTGAAGAGACTAGTGCTGGCTACATGATCGAACGGAGCGGTCCGCGTGAGGTTCAGACAGAAGGCACACCGCGGCCGTGTTGTTGTTCCGTCGCGCATTGTTGTGCGCTAGTTCCTGATTACTTTGCAGGCGGGCTACTCATCAGGGAAGCCGACAATCTCGTGGCCCGAACGATCCAGCCGAGTCCTCTCCTCCTTATCAGGGCGTTGGATCCGCCGCCTCGATCTTCGTTTGGTTAAGAGAATCGAACCAAATCAGAAGGAGATCGACATGAATATCACCAGGAAGATCGCATTTGCAGCGGTCATCACCATGGCAGCCTTCGCGCTGAAACCTGCCGGCGCAGCGGCGCAGATCGCCTATCCGGAGACGTGTAAATCCGAGGAGATGCAGATGTCGTCGGCGGGCATGCAAATGCCTGGCGACATGACCGACTACCAGAAAGCGGCCATGGACGGAATGAAGAGCATGAATTCCAACATGATGCAGGGAATGATGAAGAAGGATGCGGACGTGTCCTTCCTTTGCGCCATGATCGCTCACCACATGGGTGCGATCAGCATGTCGCAGGTCGAACTCAAGTACGGCCATAATAAACTGGCGCGGCAAAAGGCTCGCAAGATCATTAACGATCAGACGAAGGAAATCAAACAGATGAGCGGCTTGCTCCACAGCGAAGCCAAGTAAGGAGGATGCCAATGCACCACGTTTCAGCCGAAATGAAGAGCTGCATCGAAGACTGCCTCGCGTGCTACGGCGAATGCCTGTCCACTGCGATGGGACACTGTCTCCAGGCTGGAGGAGAGCACACCAGTCCGCCGCATTTCAAGCTCATGATGGCCTGTAGCGAGATATGCCGGACGGCCGCGCATTTCATGCTGATAGGCTCTCAACATCATCGCCACGTCTGTCGTGAATGCGCGGAGATCTGCGCTCAATGCGCGGATGATTGCGAACGGATCGGTGACATGCGGGATTGCGTTAAAGCCTGCCGCCGTTGTGCGGACAGTTGCCATCGCATGGCGTCATAGAGAAGAAGGCCCTCGTACCATCTTCGCATCTGACAAGCGGGTCGACGTTGCATCTTTGCGCCGGCCCGCCGATTGAAGCGTCGCTGTGGTAGATGTGGGTCGGGCTTGCAACACCTCCATCCCATGATGCGGCTTCGTCAATTTCGCTAGAAAACGTCGATGCGATCAAGCTCTCCATTTAGTAGCGGAGTGATTTGAAATGCGAGCGGTAGCCGTTACCATTTCCGCAGCAGGATACGACATGACGGCGCAGATTATAGCGGAATGGGCAGCACAACGGTTTCGAGGTTCTCGATCCGTGGACGTATCGTCGGCCTATGTCACTGATATCGTCTACGATCGCCGTGCCTGATTATTGACGTCTGCTACGACATCTCAGATACCGGCATACCATTCGTAGCCACGATCTTCCCAGAACCCGCCGTTACCACCCCACAAATCATCAAACCGGTCACGGATTTCGATGCGCATGACGTATTTGGCGTGTTTGTAACCAAGATGACGCTCGACGCGCAGCCGCAAAGGAGCGCCGTGTTCGACTTCCAGATCCTTCCCGTTAAGAGAATAGGCGAGGATCGACTGCGGATGAAAGGCGTCGATCAGGTCAATACTCTCGTAGTAGCGACCGCTGCCATCGAGGGTTTGTTCCAGTTCATCTGCACAATAAAAGACGGCGTAACGAGCGCCTGGCTTCAAACCCGCAGTCTGCAGGATAAGCCCGAGAGGAACGCCCTGCCATTTCCCGATGGCGCTCCAGCCTTCGACACAGTCGTGGCGGGTGATCTGGGTGCGAGAAGGCAGCTTCTTTAGGTCGGCCAACGAAAATTCCATCGGCCTATTGACCATGCCATCGATCTTGAGCCGCCACTCGGCAAATTGAGTTTCGACCATCTGGATATATTCGGCGCTGTTTGGCTGAATTGATCCATTCGGATGAAAGCTCGGTGAAATATCTACGTCGGTATATTCTCGAGCAAGCGTCTGCGGCGAAACTATGAGCCGCTGTGTGCCCATGGTCAGCCGCTCAGCCAGAGCGAGCACCTTCTGAACGTGCTGGTTCTGGGAAATGTCATCGCATCCCGTCAGGCCCACGGCGCCCAGACTGGCGGCCGAGCCAATGAGAAAACGGCGGCGGGTGAAGATGGAGCTCATCGGTCGGCCTCCTCATTGATGATAGCGTAGCGGCCGGTCACCATCGAACGCATGTTGTTCCAAAGCCCGGAGAGAATGACCATCGCGATATGCACGACGACGAAGGCCACCAGGCTCCAGGCGGTGATGAAATGAATGGAGCGGGCCGATTGGCGACCACCCAAAATATCGAGCAGGAAGGGGTAACCGGCGTCTATCGCCGGTGACATGGTCAATCCTGAACCGATCATCAGCGGCAGCAGGATGAAGATTACGATGAGATAGGACAGCTTTTGCAACGCATTATAGTGCCGCGCCTTTTCCCCCTGCGGGAAGCGCAATCGGGCATGATCCTTGATTTCATGCCAGATGTTCCCGGGCTTGATGTCTTGAATCGTCGGCGCCAGATCGCGGCGGAAATGACCGCCGATGAGGCTGTAGGTCATGTAAACGAACCCATTGATGACAAACAGCCAGGCGAAGAAGAAATGCCAGCGTCGGCCAGTTGCAAGATCCTGGTAGCTCGGTATCGTTGCCCAGGCCGGAAATGCGCGCGGCACCATTTCGCCGTCGGCCGTGGAGGCACCGAGTATGCCGGTTGTGGTGATCGACAGACGGCCGATGCGCAGTATTCCGGTGATGCTGTCGCCATCCTGATTGCTGGCGATTTCGAACCACGATGGATCTTCGACCGCTCCGTAATTTCCCCAATGTAATTGTGGATCGGCATTGAAGATCTGCATGCCACTCATCAGCAGCAAGGTCAGACACAGCACATTGATCCAGTGCGTTATCCGCGTGAGAGCCGAATGACGGCGAATGAAGATCTTGGCCGGGGGCGGGGGCGGCGCTGTGCCGATCTGCTCGATGCTTGTCATGGATAATTCTCCCGACGTGCCGCCGGAGGCGGTGTCCGAAATCATATGCTGCGACGCTATCGCCGCTCATTGAGCTGCCCGGATGCGATCGGCAACCGGGCAGCCCATGATGGCGGCATCGATGCGTCACATTGGCGGGATGACGCCGTTTATGCCGACCACGACACGGTCGGATTCAACCGTATTGTCTCCATCGGTCGTGCCGTTGATAATGACTCCTGCGCCGGGTTTGATGTCGTCCTTCGTCGCCTTGCCGAAGGTGACGACCGGCGTGCCCGGCGGGATCGAGATCTTCTTCTCTCCGCCCTTGTAGGTGAGCGACAGGGTGGGACCGTTGACCGAGGTGACGGCGCTGGCAACCGTCGCATTGGTCATCGAGCTCTTCGGCTTCAGATCCCAGCCGTAATCGCCCTCACCGGTGCCTTTCATCGCGGCCGGGAAGATCAGTACCTCAAGCGCCCCGTTGATGCCGCTGTCGGTCGGAACGGACGCGATGCCCACGAAATCCCCAGGCTTGATGTCTGTCACGGAGGCGTTGACGATGCCGTTGACGGCCCAGCCGGATTTCAGCTTGATCGTCACGTCCTTGCCTTCGCGCGATTTGACCATCAGCGTATCGCCGCTAAGGCTTTCCACGACGCCGCGAACGCGCGCCTTATCGGCTGCCTGTGCGGATAGTGTGGTCGCGGCACCCAGCGCCAGCACCATACCCATGATCTTGAACTTCGTGAGCGACATTCTGCTCTCCATATCTCGCATCTTTTGACATGATGCCCATCCAGCTATCTGGAGCGGGTAGGGCGATCGCTTTGGAAAGGAGGCAAAGCGGCTATGGCATCCTACCGGCGACAACCGATCGTCCCTCAATTCCGCCCCTTCATTCGGCGCTTGTGCGAATGCGTTACAGCGATCACGCCGTTGTGATCGCAAGAAGGGCGACAAAAAATCCGGTTCGGGATGTAACAAATAGCGCCGATCAACGAATGACTGCACGCGAATGACGAAATCGGTATCGGAACAGGTCCTGAAAGGCTTGATGCTTCTCTCGCTTGACGGCGATGAGGCTGCATACAGGCGCTTGCTCGTCATTTTGCGAGATTTGCTTCTGGCATTTTATCGAAGGAGGCTTGGATCGAATGCGGACCGTGATGGCGAGGATCTGGTCCAGGAGGTGCTTTTGGCGGTGCATAGCCGGCGCATTACTTATGATCGGGAACGGCCGTTCACCGCGTGGTTTTTCCAAATCGCGAAATACAAGCTGATCGATCACTTCAGGGTAAATGGCAGCAGAAGAGGCGTAGAAATTGCTTTGGAAGACGAGATCGCCGCTGAATTTCGAGAGGAGACACTCTTTGCTCACCTCGACATCGACCGTCTTCTCGACCAATTGCCTGCCAAACAAAGGGAGCTTCTGCGCCAGGTAAAGATTGCTGGCAAAACCACTGCTGAAGCCGCGAGCGAGAGCGGCCAGTCGGAAGCAATGGTTCGCGTCAGCATTCACCGAGGGATGCGCGCGATTGGACGCAAGCTGGGTTTTGCCAATGACGAAAAATGATGAATTGATCGACGCTCTGGTAAGCGATCTCACTCCGGTTCGCCATCATGCGCTGCGAGTGAGGCTTGCGCTTACAATCATTGTCGGCGTGATCGGCGCGGCCATAGCACTGCTGATATCGCTAAGTTTTCGCCCGCATCTGCACCACGTGACGGTGGCGGCGTTTTGGGTGAAGTTCTTATATACTGCCGTACTACTGAGCGCGACGATCGTGGCCCTTGAACGGGTTGCGCGCCCAGAGGGTTCGATTGGGAGTATGGCTCGGGTTCCGGTCGTGGCATTCGGCATCGTCGCGCTTCTGGCCATCGCTCAACTCGGGCTGTCGCCGGCTTCATCCTATCCGGGTTTGATCATCGGATATTCGGCGTCCTTTTGCCCTTTCCTGATCATAGCTTTCGGCATTCCCGCTTTCTGCGCCAACATGTGGTTTCTCAGACGAGCAGCCCCCACGCGCCCGGCACTCGCCGGTTTCGTTGCAGGCGCTTGCGCCGGGGGCGTCGGCGGCTGGGTCTACTCCTGGGCCTGCGTCGAAAACGGCATTCCATTCATCGCGATATGGTACACGCTCGGCATCTTGCTGAGCGGGCTGGCCGGAAGCCTGGTCGGCAAATTCAGTCTACGTTGGTAGGTACGTTTTGACCTGCCGAGGTGCTGCAGGCATGCTGCCGATCTGAAGCCTTTCCCAATTTTTTGATGGTGATGGTCATCATGAGGGTGATCAGCGGGAGACGATCGGGCATTTTCGCGGTATGAATGGTAGTCATTGATCCTACCAATCAGACGCTGAGGTCCTTCACATGGCTTTGAACGTGCTTTTCATTGGCGGTACCGGCCAAATCTCATATCCCTGCGTCGAGCGTGCTGTTGGCGAGGGACATCGCGTCAGTGTCTACAACCGCGGCCTGAGAGGGGACCCGTTGCCTGCTGGCGTGACTTCGATCACCGGCGAGCTCGGATCGGCTGCCTATGCTAATCTGGCCAGAGCCAACTATGACGTCATATGCCAGTTTATCGCTTTCACGCCGGATCAGATCGCGCGAGACATCGAGGTGTTTGCAGGCAATTGCGGCCAGTACATTTTCATCTCTTCGGCTTCGGTTTATGAGAAACCGGCACGCCACTATGTCATCACCGAAAAAACGCCGGCCATCAATCCCTACTGGCCCTACAGTCAGGCCAAGATCGCCTGCGAGGAGCTGCTGATGGCGTCAAAGGGGCTGGCCTGGACGATCGTTCGCCCCAGTCACACCGTGCGCACGGGCCTGCCGATCATGATGGGCGACAGCGATATAATGGCGCGGCGCATGCTGGATGGCGAGCCCACGATCGTCGCGGGTGATGGCCACACGCCGTGGACATTGACGCGCTCGGTCGATTTCGCAGTGCCTTTCGTTGGGCTTTTCGGCAAGCAGGCAGCTTTAAGCGAAATCTTCCACATCACCTCCGATCGCGCCCATTTATGGGATGATATTCAGAAGGCGATCGCCAGATTGCTGGGTGTCGAGGCGAAAATCGTCCACGTACCGACGGATACGCTGATCAAGTATAATCCGGATTGGGTAGGCCCTTTGGTCGGCGACAAGGCCTGGACCGCGATCTTCGACAATTCGAAGGTCAAGCGCGTTGCCGGTGACTTCAGCTGCGCCGAGAACCTGGAAGAGATCCTCGCCGAACCGATCATGCATTTGAAGCATCGCTTCTCCAAAAATCGTCCCCCAAAGGGTGAGCTCGACGCTCTGATCGACAGGATTTGCACAGCACAAAGCGCTCTGCGATAGGACAGGCATCTCTCGAGCGACGCTCAGCGTATTGCCGGTTGATTATCAGCTGAAAATGACCCAGCTGCACATTTTACGATCACCTGCTGCGTTCCCAACTTTTTGAAAGAATTGGTCTTTTGCTTCTGTAAGATCGGAGTGAAGTGTCAGACTGGGTCGATTGGAGGCAATATCAACACTGAGCCGAAACTCGGATTGACCGGCGGCTGGCGGCTTTGTAGATCCTGCCTTCAGGGGAAGGGCAGGCTTGGACCCCGGACAGTCAAACCTGGGTAGCTCCGCCGTCCACACACAGTTCCGCGCCGGTCGTGAAGCTGCTTTCGCTGCTTGCGAGGAAGAGCGCCGCCGCCGCCACTTCATCAGGTCTGCCGAGACGGCCTAGCGGGATCATCCCGGTAAGTGCGGCACGAACTTCGTCTGTAGTCGCCGCCATCATGGCCGTGTCCGTAGGTCCAGGGCTAACGACGTTGACGCGGATCCCTCTGGGGGCAAGTTCGTTTGCCCAGGTGCGGGTGAACGATCGAACCGCCGCCTTGCTCGCGCTGTAGACACCGTATCCTTTCGGACCGATCGCATCGGCTATGGATCCGATCAACACGATCGAACCGTTATCAGGGATGAGTTCCAAGGCGTTCTGTGCGGCAAAGAGGAGAGAGCGAACGTTTAGGTCGAATATGCGATCGTATAGATCTTCCGAGATGCCGCCGAGCTCTGCGTATTCCGACATGCCCGCGTTCAAGACCAAGACGTCAATTCCGCCGCGTTCCTCGCGAACCCGGTCGTATAGCTGCTTCACATCGGAGGCGAGGCCGGCGTCTGCAACGACCGGGATTATCCGGCCTTGGTCAGGGGACACGAATGGCTTACGGCTGGTCGCGTAGACAATTGACCCTTCGGCCGCAAAGCGAGCCGCGATCGCGGCTCCGATACCGCTTCCACCACCAATAACCACTGAAATCTTGTCTTCGAGTCTCATCGTGAACTCCTTGCGATTGAACACGAGGAGTCAGATATAGTTCCTATATCTAGTGCGAAATACGCACCGTGTGTAAATCAGATATAGGAAAGTATATCAGTGCCAAGTTCTATCGATACGAGAACCGCAACCGCGGGGCGGACCCAAAAGTCGACAAAGAAGTTGATCGACGAGGCAATGATCGATGCAAGAAGGGCAAGGCCGGTGCTCGAGCAAGTCGCAAATAAGTGGTCACTCCTGATCCTAAGCGTACTCTGCACGAAACCGTCCCGTTTCAACGAGATCATGCGTCGTCTCGACGGTATAACGCACAAGGCCCTCGCGGATGCGCTCAAGCGTCTCGAGAGAAACGGACTCGTTCGAAGGCATGTTTTGCCGACAGCCCCGGTGGGCGTCGAGTACTCCATCACGCCAATGGCCGAGTCTCTTCGCGAGCCCTTCGCGGCGCTCTACCAATGGGCGATGGCGAACGGCGCGGCCATGGAACAGTCTCAAGAGGAGTATGACCGCAGGACCTCGACTTCAACCGGGGAAACGTTCTGATGGGCGGCCGACGCTCTCGATACGGTCTGGCATGTTCGACGCGCATCATCTTCAGCTTGCCAGCAAGCCATCCTGGAAAGATGCAGAAGATGATCGTGGCGAGCGCGTGCGCGATCGTGCTGCTGTTCGGGCGACACTTTGCCCTTGAAGATGAAGTAGATACACGGCGCTTATGTTCCATAATAAATCTTACGTGCGAAAACCGTGTAGCGGGGCAGATTCCAATTTCAAATGCAACGAAGACAATAATGGCCATTATTTGAGGAGGATGGAATGGCCCGCTCTTTTGTGCAGTTGAGTATGGACGAACGTCGCGTCATCGCGCGGATGCATGAGAAGAAGATCAGCCAGGCGGAAATCGCCCGCACCCTTGACCGCGACCGCTCGACGATCAGCCGGGAGCTACGTAACATGTTCCATGACTGCGAGTTTCCGCGATATAGCGGCTACTTCTCTATGCTTACCGATGATATCGCCAAGGAACGCCGCGGGCGCTTGAGGAAACTACGACGCCAACTGTGCTAGGCTCCTTTCAACAGGAAACCTCTCTCTCTATCTCGCATCCGCCGTAGAGCGATCTCAGCTTAGCTCGCTGAGTGCTCGACATTGTCTGGGAAAAGTCGCTCAATGCCCAGAACAGCGCGATCTTTTCGAGCTGGGTCGGATTGACTATTCCACATCGAAACAGGTCGATCAACGCGACGGCAAAGCCCTCCCGGCTGTATTCAGCGTCATCGAACCAGCTCTGTGTCGTAGCTAAGTCGAACACCCGCTTTATGACTTCGAGCTCGCTTTGCGATAAAGCGCCTTTTGCGAGGCGTTGCAACCTTTCCATCATCGTCTCCACCGCGAGACTGTCGGCAACCCCACGTATGCCGGCCGAGTTCTCCTAGGTTCTTTCCGCCGTTGACCGTGCCCATAGAGTTTGGGGGTGGACCAGCACACTCGGCGGTATCAAGCATGAAATTGCGACAGCGATAGGCACTATCAACGATTGTCTTGCCAGCGTGATCGGGGTCGCTTCACGATTCCTATTCTTAGCCTTGGATCAGAGCCAGTTCAGCGAACGGCAGATATTGTAGGCAATCGCAAGCCATGCAGCGATGATTGCTCCAAATATTACGAACGCAACCCTCATATTCCCTTCTTTGAAATCCGCGACGATGCCTGCCGTATCGGTGGAGCTTACTTTTCTCACGGACCATCCCACCCTGGTTAGTATTCTTCTCAGCAAACTGGATCTCTCGAAGTTTCCGTGTGTCAGCGCGACATCAATCGTTGATAAGAGAAAGACCAGAGCTTGCTAACAGTGACCACGTGCGTCGCCGACAAGCCCGTTCAGATGCTCGCCGGACAGCCTCGGGAACTCGGTTTCCAAAAGCGAAAGAAGAGCAGCTTGTGCGGCGTTTATAAGGAATACGGCCTGCGATGCGTTCAGCTCACTTGCGACGCCTCCGGCATACTGCATCATTTTTGCAAGCGCCAAAATCTCTCCCTGGCGTTCCTGTTCCTCAAAATCAGTCACTTTTAAAACCCCAACAAATGATTTCGTTGGGGTAGATTGGCATATTTCGATCGACACGGTGCGTTGCAAAAGCGTTGCACACGCAGTGCCTGTATTTTGGAATAAATTATATACGGTAAAATTGTGGGAAAAGTTTGCGCCACAGCGGAGTTGCATTGAATGACCAGTCCGTTATAGGTGCCAGCAACGGTGCCCTGGCAATGGCGCGTATAAGCTCTATGGCATCGTCGCGCTTTTGATCAGTCCATGCTGTTGCGACGAGAGCCCTCACCTGCCCTATGTCCATATCGGCAGTTTCGGCAAGACGTCTCCAGGTCCGATCCTTGAAGAATAGACGTCGTGCCGCCCGGGAGAGCCGCAGAGCCTCTTCCTTGCCGATAATGGCCTGGTCAATCGCAGTCTCTAGTGTCGCATCGACATTGACCAACGGCACCGACAAAGGGGGATAGCCCAATTCCGCTGGGCCATGAAGGAGAGCGACATCCGCATCCTCCTCCCGGAGTCCGGAGGCATAGTCACCGAATATCCTCCCGATGCCGACCATGCCGTAGGCCTGGCACTCCACCGCGCGGAGCGCTCCCATGCTGGCTGCTCCGAGCACGGGAAGGCCCTGGGATAGGGCAAAGAGCAGCTCCTTGTGCCAGACCGGCGCGACGAACTCGAACTGGCCGTCGACAAGACCGATAGCGGTCGCGCCATTCTCAAGTGCTCTGACAACGTCGCCCTGGGATGCCGGCGGCCGTATGACCATTGTGTCATCGGCGAACGTTTCTGCATCGGGGAGGCTCGGACCCACGAAGATCACTTTCATAGGAAACCCTTTGACAATGCCCGGCTGCCGAGACGAATGCGGCGATCCCCGTCTGGATGCTCAAGTTGCGGCGCGAAAACCTTTGCGACCGATGCCGGTAGCCATTCAGGTGCCAGCTCGATAGCATAAAGCTGGTCAACTCCGCATTCCAAAAGCGTCTCGATAAGCTGGTCGAGCGCATCTTGCGCCGACGTGGCCGACATCGTCGGCAGTTCGGCCAGGCTCGTCGAGCATCGCGCCTGAAACGACTGCAGATGGTCGGGATCGGCGCGGCGTGAGAACAGCTCCGGGATAAGATCATCTCTGGCCCCGGCGATGAAGGTCATCCGCGACTGCACAGCCTCGGAAATGGCGCGGGCTGCTGCCACATCGGGGGACAAGGATGCCCCTGCCCCCATGGTCAAGTCGACATATCTGAGCGAGCCGTCATCGCCTTTCGGCCGCAGCAGCGCGACGATGGAGGCAACGGCCAGATCGCTCGTCACATCGAAAAGGGCGAGATCGAAGTCGGCCGAGAAAATCTTCTCCAGCATCTCGCGAATACCCTCATCTTCAATGCTATGCGGATCGATCCGGCGCGCATGCCGGCACGCCGGATCGCCAATATTCCAGAGGACGCAAGCATCCCGCTCTACCCGCTCCAGCAACCCGTGCAGGACCGCCTCGTGCCAAGTATTCCCCGATGCCAGTCCATCTGATGATACCCAAAATCGCGGGCTGACATGCGTCCGGTCAAGATGAACGGCCTCGAAAGGTACGAATATCGAGGCGTTCTTTGCCAGATCGTGGGCTTGAGACCATCTGATCTGTTCCATGGTCTCTATCGGTTGCGCGCCGATCGCCAGCAGATCTTCCAGGCAATCCGTGGCATGGCCACTTGCGGCAAGCTCATTCTGGCTTGCCATGAGCGCTGAACAATAGGGTTGGGTCGCGACCGATCGTTCGATCGCTTCCATCACCGCGGATGTCTTTGCGGAGACGTCGTCAAGGCCTTTGCCTTGAGCGATGACGATCGCCCTGGAATTCGGGGCATAGGCGCACCAAACGGGAATGCCTATGCGATCGAGCTCGGTCTGTCGGCCAACACGGGTTATGCCAAGTCGTCCCAGATAGGGCCAAACCCTCGACAAGGTTTCGCCAGGCGGGAATGCTCTAAAGTTGCTTGACACCGATCGACGAGTACCTAGCCTTCAAAGAGGCCCGAAGCCACGTCACTTGCCGACGACAACGCCACAGCGAAATCGACATCTTTCTCCACTCTAATCCCTTTGGCTCGCCAGGATTCAGCCTTCCCCAGATCGCCCGTCAGTCGCCGCGTGTATCGAACGATGGTCCCCTTTTCGAGGTCAGCCAACCAAAGTCCCTTTTCACCCTTAATTCCAATCAGAACTGCCCTTGCCATAATCTCTACCTCTCAAAAACCGGCCTTCACAAGGCCTTCCCTGTAATGCTCAATCTGCCACTCTTCCTTGATTGGAATCATGGATAGCCATGCCTCAAGATCGAAATTCGGATTGTCGCGCAGGGTGCGCTGTCGATACATCTTGGCCTTCGCGAGATCCCCCAGCATTGCCCAACTTGCCGCCGCAAGCCTGCTTGCTGGTCCCGCGTCTCTCATTCTGTCCAGATAGGCCAGCGTTTGGGTATATTCCCCAATGAAATAGCTAGCTCCTGCCGCGGTCCAATAATAATAGTCCGGAGCAAGGGGATTGAGATCAAGAGCCGTTGCAACTTTCGCCAACGCTGCTCTTGGATTGGCGCCATGGGTGAGACTGTCGGCGTGGCTGCAAATGACATCAGCATAATGCGGGCTTAGGTTCTCGGCATTCGACAAGGCCTCGAGGCTGCCGTCGATATTTCCCCGGTAGAGCCTGGTGACGCCGATTTCCTTGAAGCCTCCGGCAAACTGGTTGTCATCCCGGATTGCATCGGCCGCCATTTTTTCCGCTTGATGCAATAGATCGCCATCGCCGCGCGCCGTCAGAACCCATTCCATCGTCAAGGTTCTGGCAATGCCCGCAAGTGCCGCTGCAAAACCCCGCTCGTGCTCGAGCGCCTCCTTAAAATGCTTGCGCGCGCGACGGACATTCTGAAGGCTCAGGCGGGACAGACATTGTACGCCCTCAAGATAGGCAAAATAGGCTTCCGGCTTGCAGCTAAAGTCAGAAACGATGTGGTGGAAGGCTCCCACACGCTCGATGATGGAGTGCTGGATCGCAGTGGCGATCGCGTTGCGCTGTTCTGTTATGGCCGCATTGTCCAGCTGGACGCGCGTTGCCCAGACAATTTCGTCGCGCGGCATGAAAATCAGCTGCGCGAAAAGGCTGTCGCCCGTTCTCTTGGTATCGAGCGCGTAGACAACATTATGTTGCTTGAGAAGTCCGGCCTTGTCGTTTGAGGAGCGAATCTGCTCAGCGGTATAGGGCGCGACTACGGATACGCTTCGATCGACACAAAGACTGATCGTCAGATCTTCGATGACAGCATTGGCGACTGATCCGGCACGCTCCGAATCCTCCAGGGTCTCGGGAGGAAGCAGAGCGATACGTGGCACTGCGTTGTCGGTGATCGCAATCGTATCCTGAGCCGACGGGCCGGGATTCGGATCTCTCGTTACGCTAATCAACTGACTGTAGGAGGTGATTTTTTCACCGAGCGCGACCCTGACTTCATCATCGGTCTGGTCCCAGTCCAGCAGAAGCATGGCTGCACGCTTCAATTCGCCGCGATTTTGAGACAAGGAAGGTTGGCTCATCGCCTTGAAGAATTCTGCTCGCAGCTCCCGTGCAAACCGTGCCCGAACATCGCGTACCCAGATAGCCACAGCTCCGGAGCCATTGCCGTAAGCCGGTAGAAACGTCTTGGCGACGGCATCGGCGAGTACGCTGAGCTTGGCAACGCCGGACGCATTTTCGATGCTATCCAGATCGCACCGCAACGCGTTGAAGTTCAAGGTAATGTCCGTCGTGACACCGCCGATCAGCGGCTGGGAGGATTTGGACGTCGCAGTCGCCAAACGCAGCAGGGTCGACCTCAAATTGGCGCCGGCGGCCTGAAGATTGCTGGACCAAAGAAAAGCCGCCAAATCTTTCCGCGGCATCGGCTGCCGACGGTCGTAGAGATAGACCAGCATGAGCAGAGCCTGCTTCGGCACGTTCACGCGATCGCCCATCTCATCATAAAGGGCGCAGCTGCCGAGTGTCGTTAAATGAAATGTCATCTTGCCAGGTCAGCGCTCGTTGTCGGGTTCGGATGATTGCACGAAAGCGAGGATCTTCGCCCGCAAACGCTTATCCTCGATCCCGGACAAGGCCGTGCGTAGAACCGCCTTATGATGCTTCGCAAGTCGAAAATCGGCCAGCGCCTCCTTGGAGGGAAAGGCGTCGTCCGATGCACTTTCGAAGAAAAACATGACCGGTACAGCGAGGAGTTCTGAAATGCGCAGAAGGCGGCCAGCGCTGATTTTTTCGATGCCGCGTTCGCATCTGTCGAGCTGTAGAGGGCTTATGCGAAGCTTCTCGGCCAATGCATCCTGCGCGATTGACAATTCCTCCCGACGCAATCGGATACGTAATCCAACCTCGACATCGATCGCATCGGTTTTTTTGTCCATGAGGGAACCGCCAGAAGAGAAACTTCTTTCATGTTCGCAGGTTTCCCTTGAATTCACAATCTTCCAGCAAGACACTCAAAGTCAATTTTACACAGCGGCAGGGCGTTTCCGATCATCGTATCAAGACAATGGCGAAATCGTTCTTGGCGGTTGCAGCCGCCTCGGCGATGTCTTTTCGCAGCAGTTCCCGGCTGCCGTACAATGTCAGGCGTTGGCGAAAACATCGGCGCCGAGAATTCTCTTCAGCGATCCGATGGCCGAGGCTGGGGTATAGGAGCCGGTCACACCGCCGAGCGACTGCGAACTCACCGAAATATCCCATTCGAGACCCCTGCCGGAAACCGCTATATGGTGTCGCATCGCTTTCGTATCGGGATCGGCGACAACGATGCTGCGGGTACGGTCGAAACCGATCCCCGCAAAGGCAACGGCGGCATGGACATTGACGTTGCGCGGAAACCGCATGCAGGCTTCGCGGGTCGAGCCATCGAAGAGCGTTCCGCTGGCATCGGCCGGCTGACCTAGGCTCGCGCCGCTTTTCGTCGTGGTTATCACTACTTCTTCGATCTGCTCACGACCATCGCGCAGACCATCGAGACCGAGAACGGCGCCGTGGGGAACGAAGAAGCGTCGTCCGCTCCTGCTGGCTGCCGCATGCATCGCCGCCTCCAAGGTACGATCCGCCAACGCGGAGCAACTGAATCCGCAGAGGTCCGAATGGGCGAGGATGTCCGGCCCCAGCATACCCAGGAGAGCCGGCGTCGCGCATTCGAGCACAAGGTCCGCCTTCCGGTCGAGCGCATATTCGGCCTCATCCGTGACGAATGCAGCTATGGCGGCGTTCTGCGTGTATTTGTCCTTGTCGGATACGAGAATATAAGCGACCTCGACCCCATCCAGACTGCTGACATAGTCGAACAGGCTCCTGCCGATCACGCCTGCGCCGATAATTCCTATAGTTCTATATTTCATTGTTCCCTCCACATGGATTTCAAGTTTTGGAGATCCCTTCACAGGCCTCGACAAACGCGCGAATGGCCGCAATCCGTGGGCCGGAATTCGCCCACAGCACTCCCATATTGCGAAGCTCGCCATCTTCCATGCGATGTTTTTGCAGGCGCAGTCCCTCCGGCCACGGCGGAGCCCAGTCGGGAACGAGCGCGACGCCCAGTCCGCGATCGACCAATGCCGCAATGGCATCCAGTGCGTCCAGTTCCGCCCATTCGCGCACGCTGATGGCATGACGGCGCAGATAACGGTCGACGATCTGGCCTCCCCACTGATTGCGGTCATAACGAATGAAGGGCTGCTGCGTAAGCGCGAGATGAAAATCGTGAATTTCCAGGTCCGCGGGCGCCAGCAAGACCAAAGGTTCGCGCCGGATGGTCGACCAGCCGAATGCTTTCGGAATCGGAAATTGCGGCTCGATGATGAGAGCGGCGTCCAGCTCACCTGACAGAACCGCATGATAAAGGTTCACAGACGAACCCGGCTGCAGGAAATAGTCGATCTGCCGAAATCGCTCGCTGAGGGCCGCGGTAATCTGGGGAATGAGACCCGTCATGGCCGTCGCCGTCGCACCGAGGCGAAGCTGCCCGCTCGGGAGATCGCCCGCAGCTATTGCTCGTAGGTCCCTTGCCATGCGCACAAGCGCCGGTCCATGGCTCTGCACGGCAAGTCCCGCCGCAGTGGGTCGGACCGTGCGCCCCACGCGAGAAACCAATGGCTGCCCGAGCTCCGTCTCCAGCGCCCTTATGCGCTGAGCGACCGCCGCCGGCGTCATATTCAAGCGCCGCGCGGCTTCGGCGACCGATCCGCATTCGGCGACGATGAGGAAGCTTTCGAGGAATTTCGTGTCCATAAGATATATTTTCTATCTTCTGAAGAAACTGGCAAGCATATTTTATTGCTTTAAATCCAGGCTATCCTAGCTTTCCAGTCTTACGCCCTCGCCGATAGAAGGAGTTTCAATGACCATTCAAGCCAAGTTCGAGCGCATGGGCACCGACGCCGCGCCAGGCCAGGAAGTGCGCCAGCAGGTCGAAGGCATCGAAGCGCTGTTGCGGGGTGAACGGATCGCGGGACGTCAGGTCGATTTTTCCCATGGTGACGTCGATGCGTTTACGCCGACGCCAGGCTCTTTCGAAGTCTTCACCGCTGGGGTGGAGGCCGGCGGCAAGCAGGCCTATACCGAATACCGCGGTGATCTCTCGATCCGCGAGCAGCTTGCGCCTAGTCTTGCGAGCTTCACAGCCGCCCCGGTCGACCCCGCCGATGGCATGATTCTGACGCCCGGCACGCAGGGCGCACTGTTCCTCGCCGTCGCCTCCACCGTCGCCCATGGCGACAAGGTCGCGGTGGTGCAGCCGGATTATTTCGCCAACCGCAAGCTGGTGGAATTCTGCGAGGGCCATATGATGCCCATTCAGATGGACTACCTGAATGTCGAGGGGCGTGCGGGTCTCGACCTCGGCCAGCTGGAAGATGCCTTCGCGGCCGGGGCGAAAGTTTTCCTGTTTTCCAATCCGAACAACCCGGCCGGCGTCGTTTATTCGCGCGAAGAAATCAAGACGATCGCATCGCTGGCCAGCCGTTATGGCGCGACCATCATCGTAGACCAGCTTTATTCGCGGCTGCTCTATTCCGGCGTCGATTATGCGCATTTGCGCGCGGAAGCCGTCGACGCGGAAAACGTGATCACCATCATGGGGCCCTCGAAGACAGAGTCGCTGAGCGGTTACCGTTTGGGCGTCGCCTTCGGCTCGAAGGCGATCATCAACCGGATGGAAAAGCTGCAGGCGATCGTATCCTTGCGCGCCGGCGGCTATAGTCAGGCGGTTTTCCGTACTTGGTTCAACGAACCGCAAGGCTGGATGGATCGGCGCGTGCGCGAACATGAGGCCATTCGGGACGATCTCCTCGGGCTATTTCGCGCCGGCAAGGATATCAAGGTTCGCACCACCGAGGCAGGAAGCTATATATTCCCGCAATTGCCTCCCCTTGCCGTCAGCGGCAGGGATTTCGTGCGGATCCTCCGGTTGCAGGCAAGCGTCATCGTAACGCCCGGCACCGAGTTCAGCCCTTTCTGCGACAGCAGTGTGCGCCTGAACTTCTCGCAGGACCACGCTGCCGCAGTAGCCGCGGTGGAGCGGCTCGTTTCGCTTGTCGATCGATATCGCGCATGAAACAGAGCTCCGCAATATAGCATGAAGGCTCCCTGCTCGCGGATATCGAGTGGACAACACCCATCATGAGCTCCGTGCGGAGGTCAAATCCGACCGCGCAGCTTTTAAATCGATTTTAAAAAAGCGAGATACGAAGCTAATCGATTTTAATTTGCGTATTAAAAAATTCTTGTTGCGGCGCGAAGAAAATCACCCCTAATTGCCTCAGCTGTTCTGTCCGTTCTCAGGAAACGCGCAATGACGATTTCATTTCCGCTTACAGACAAACGTACTGTCGATGAGCTGCTGAAGCACCTGAACGCGCATAAGCTGTTCTGTCCAGGAAACTGCGCCATCACCGTCAAACCCCTCGCCGCGCACGTTTCGTCGTGCCTTTCATATGCGCTCAGCACCGCCCGGACCGCGTGGTAGACCTGATCGTTCCTCCATTAAGCCTGTTTCGAGTGTGGAGATCCGAAGCTTGACCTCGGCGCAGGCCGCGTTGTTGGCATCCGCCCGGCATTGCTTGATTCCATAACGATACACTTCCGCAGGAGAAAGACATTGATGACGACATTCGAAGCCTATCTCGATGCCCATAAGGGAACATTGTTGAATGAGGACATGGTCGCCATCCTTCGCAATATTGCCGAGGCTACCCGGCAGATTTCGAACAAGCTCAGAAGCTCGTCATTGTCAGGCCTGACGGGCGCGACCGATGCTGTCAACGTTCAGGGCGAGACGCAGAAACCGCTCGATATACTTTCCAACGAGATCATGCTCGAGGCATGCCGTAAATCGCCGGCGGTCGCATTTGCCGTATCGGAAGAACTCGATGCCGAAGTGCTCATTCATCCCGCTGGCAGATATGCGATGATCTTCGATCCGCTCGATGGATCCTCCAATCTCGATGTCAACGTAACGGTCGGAACGATCTTTTCCATCGTCGAGGCTAGCTCCGCGGCTGAGATCCTGAAAAGCGGCCGCAGTCAGTTGGCTGCGGGGTACGCGGCTTACGGGCCGCAAACCAATCTCGTGCTTGCGATCGGAGATGGCGTACAGATTTTCACGCTCGACCAATACGACGTCTACGTGATGACGACCGCGAACGCCAAGATCGTTCCGGAAACCAAGGAGTTTGCGATTAACGCGGCACGTCGCCCGTCCTGGGACGACGTCATTACCGGATATGTCGACAGGTCCATTGGAACTCCTGGGTACAATATGCGTTGGGTCGGTTCGATGGTTGCCGACACACATCGCATCTTCAACCGCGGCGGAATCTTTCTCTATCCCGCTGATCGAAGCAAGCCTGCCTCCGGCGGCCGTTTGCGTCTGCTTTATGAGGCAAATCCTATCGGCTTTCTGGTCGAAGCCGCGGGCGGTTCCGCCATTGCCGGGAAGACCGCGATCCTCGACATCGAACCAACTTCCTTGCACCAGCGGGTTCCGGTGATTTTTGGCTCGCGCCAGGAGGTCGAAAAGATCAGCCGCGCGTATTGTGTCGAGCGGACCATCGAGACGGTGTAGCAACCGAACAGAATTCCGCTTGAACGGGCGAGCACCCGCTCCCACTCCACGCCTTTGTCGCGATGATCGGATCATGAAAAGCGCGCGTGTCGATCGTTGCACCGCCGAGAAGTATCATGAGGATCGAAGCGACGCGCGCAGCGGCGGCTTCCGGTAAAAGCGCCTTCAGCATGTCGGCCATCAATGCCGTCATGGTCTTCTTGCATCGAATGGCGAGGGCACAGATGTTCGGATAATCGGCTCCGAACGAGATTTTGCGCGAACACGCAAAACGTTTGATCGCGCGCCCATTGCCACATTCTCCGGTTGCTCTATTTATCGCTCAAAGGCCATAGGCCTGAAAGTAGACAGTTCCCGTGAACCGGACGCCTTCGACCTTCATGTTCAATTTCTCAATACTCGACTTTCCCGAAAAAGATCGGTTTCATGCTTGGGTCAGCGACAACAACTGCGATTGTATATCGCGTGACGATGCTCCCATCGAGTTCGACACAGAAGCAAGCAGCGCGGCGCTTGGTCCTTTTATCCTATCCACCAGGCGATGGCTCAATCAGGTCCGACCTTCTGCCTATGAGGTTGATCGAACCGAACGACATATACGGAGCGATCGCCCGAAGTTTATCGATGCAAATCGGCCTTCAGGTCCGCATTGGCCGATTTTCAGAAGGCGCTCGCATTGACGTCGGCCGATGATCCAGGCCGCACCAATATGCTGTTGGCAGCAGAATCGGTGAAAAGATGAATTTAATCGCCAGCTTCGCCACGAACCGCGCCGCAGCACGGCACGTGGGGTCGGCCACCGCGACTGTCCTAGCCCTGCCCCATAGATCTATCGTCGTATCATCAACAGAGGACGTTTTCGCTTTGTATAAGACAGCTTTCTACGCTTTTGCGTTCGCCACTATTTCTCTCGGCCCCGCCGCCGCCAGCCCATGCTCGCAACACTATCAGAGCACCGGCGTTCCGCTTGTAACCGGCGTGACCTATAAGACCTGGATGGAATTCCCGTCAATCAGCCCAGCCGTCGCCTTTGATAAGGTTTCGCGGGCGGTCCTGGCCGAAGGTTTTGTGGATGTGAATGTCGAGAAGCAGCTCGGCACGCTAACCGCGCAGCAGGAAACGACCGGTTCGGGTCGGCCTCAGACCCTGCGCGTCGTCGTCAGAAAGAGCGGCAAGGGCAGCCGGGTTGATGCGCTTTTCATGATGCCGCAGGGCCAAGTCGCTCCCAACATGAGCGACAATCTCTGCCGTGTCCTCAATTCTGTAGCCGATTAAGTCTTCCGCGATCCTGCCGAGCATGCGCGTGTTTAATCTCACGTTTCGGCTGCTATTGGAGTTTGATTGCTGTTTGGGCCGGCCGCGATATGCGGCCGCGCTCTTCAATATCGACAGGTTCGACTTGATCCACTCATGAACAACGGCTTCACGACCGCAGTTCAGTAGGAAATACGTCCATCGACGATGGGCGAGGAGCCAGATGAAAGCTGCTGCTTCAACACCTGCCTCGCATCGTCGCTAACAATAGACATGGGAGCGGCGACCACAACTTTCGCTGCGGAGCCCGCCAGGTCCGCGGTTCGCACCGCCGCCATGCCGACCCGATCCGCAAGCGAGGTTTGCCCGGTGTCCAACGACTGTCCTGCCAGCCGGCGTCCAAGCAATTGGACCATATCGCGATTGTCCGCAAACGTATTATGGCCCAGCGCATCGTCGGGTTTAACGGAACTCGTATCGACCACCGTGATACCGAGCTTGGCCAAATCGGCTGCATAAGGTGTCGAATCGAAACCGCCGACACGGTTGACGCCGCCGGAGAGCCATCGCGAGACCTGGAGAGCCTTGTCCCTTGTCGATGAAAAGATCGTGAAATGCGGGTGCTGCGGCCCCATTTCGATCATCTGCCGGCGAAAGACGTCGATATCGATGTCGGGCGACGCCAGGATGACATTCTTTACCTTCGACGGAATTGTCTTGTTACGCATCGCGACGCCGCGCAGCGCCTCGGCGGTCAGCCAGGATCCCATGGAATGGGCAAGAATGGTCACTTCCCCGACGTCAGGGCTTCTGGCAGATTGCAGGATCAGATCCTCCAATGCCCGGCGGGAGAAATTCGTGCTCTCCTTGTCGTAGAGATAGTCGAAGACATTGCCGCGCGAGGGCCAGGTGAAGAGGATCGGCGCGGCGTCGGTTCCCGAATCATGAATGATCTGCGCGAAGCGAAAGACCGCGTCGGAATAGGTATTGTTGAAGCCGTGCACGAAGATGACGACCTGGCGCTTGGCATTGCGGTTCTTGCTGAACCACTCGAAAATATTACGCTCGGACGCCACCCTTCCGACCTTGAGGACAGCGAACTCCTTTTCGGGATTGGCCGGCGCATGCGATGGCCATTGCACTTCGCCGATCTTGCGATTTCGATCGGGAGGAATGGAGACGACGATATCGTTGAGAGAAATCGCCGTTCCACGTTCGCCGGAGTAAAGCTCGCCTGGCTTGTCGGTCGGCTGGCGTGTCGTCGCCACCATCATGTCCACGGTGCTGGTGCCCGGTCCCGCCGTGGCGACCGGCTGGAGAACATTCTCCAGCCGCCCCGCGCATCCGGCCAATACCGATAGGGCCATCAGGACAGAAAGACATGGCCGCCTAGCAGCACAGGTCGCCTTTCGAACGCCAGACATCAAATCACCTCGTGCTGCGCGCCATCACGGGGAATGCGAAACCAGGCGACGTACAAGGCGGGAAGGAAAAGCAACGTCAAAGCCGTGCCGACGACGATGCCGCCCATCATCGCATAGGCCATCGGACCCCAGAATATCTCCCTGGAGATCGGGATTAGCGCAAGCGTTGCCGCAGCGGCCGTCAGCATGATGGGCCGCATTCGATGCTCCGTCGCCTCGATGACGGCTTGCCAGGCCGGCACGCCCTCGCTTCGAAGGTGCTCGATCTGCACGACGAGGATCACCGAATTGCGGATCAGGATCCCTATGAGAGCGAGCACGCCAAGGATTGCGACGAACCCCATCGGCGCGTTGCTGAAGAGAAGTGCGATAACGACACCGATAAGTGCTGTGGGAGCGACAGCGAACACCAGAAAGAGCCTGCTGAAACTTTGCAGCTGGATCATCAGGATAGTCGCCATGATGAAGAGCATCAGCGGCGCCACCGCCACGATCGGCCCTTGCGCTTTGGCGCTTTCCTCGACCGAGCCGCCATCCACGATATGGTAGCCGCTTGGAAGCGTCTTGCGGAATTCGTCGACTTTCGGCTGCAGTTCGTTGACGATCGTCGCCGGCTGCGTCGACCCGACGACTGCGGCCTTGATGGTGATGGTCGGTATGCGCGTCCGCCGCCAGATCGTCGGCTGCTCCAGCTCGTAATGGAAATTCGCAACCGCCGAGAGGGGCACGGATTTGCCGTTCGAGCCGGCCAGTAGAAGGTTCTGCAGCGTCTCGATCGAGCCGCGCTCGGCCGTCTGGGCTCTGCCGATTACATCGATCAGATAGATGTCGTCGCGAATATTGGTTGCGGCCGTTCCCTCGACGATGCCGTTCAGAGCCGTTGCGATATCTTGGGACGAGACGCCCAATTGCCGCGCCTTGTCCTGCAGAACGTCGACTTTGACGACGCGCGAAGGTTCGTTCCAGTCGAAGGTCATGTTGGACAGCAGCGGATGCTGACCGACGATGCCCGCAAATTGCTGGGCGATGTCCCGGACCTTCTGGACATCGGGTCCGCTGATCCGGTACTGCACCGGCTTGCCGACCGGAGGGCCGATGTCGAGCAGCTTCACGAAAGCGTCGGTTCCGGGGAAGGTCTTCGTCAGATAATCCTGCAATTCGGCTTTGACCTTGTCGCGAACGTCAAGACCCTTGGTGACGATCACTGTCTGACCGAACGAAACGTCGGGTGTTTGCACATCGAAGGACAGGATGAAGCGAGGAGCGCCTTGCCCGACATAGCTCGTCCAATGATCGATATCCTTGTTGTTCGCCAGCATCTCGCGTTCGAACCTGGCCATCTGCTTGTTCGTCTCGGAAATCGAGCTGTTCTGCGGCAGGTTCCAGTCGACGATCAGTTCAGGTCTGTCGGAGGAAGGGAAGA
Organism: Martinezella sp. CNPSo 3890; assembly: GCF_057784455.1. Lineage (NCBI taxonomy): Bacteria > Pseudomonadati > Pseudomonadota > Alphaproteobacteria > Hyphomicrobiales > Rhizobiaceae > Martinezella > Martinezella sp. CNPSo 3890. The sequence goes on from NZ_JBXSOR010000002.1 coordinate 276,684, forward strand.
ATTGTTGCTGCACCAGGCTCATCCCGCCGATGGAGAGGGCAAACGCGGCCACGGTCGCACCGATGGTTATCCAGCGCCAACGCAGGGCAAGGCTCAGGAGCCAGGCGAAGACGCGCGCAAAGCGGCCTTTCTGCTCATGGTGGGATTTCATGGTCTTCGGAAGGATCGTCACGCCTAGAAGCGGCGTGAACAACACCGCGACGACCCATGAAACCAGGAGCGAAACGGCAATGACCACGAAGAGAGTGAAGGTGAACTCGCCGGCAGCACTGGTGTTGAGGCCGACGGGGATGAAGCCCGCCACCGTCACAAGCGTGCCCGTCAACATCGGGAAGGCGGTCGAGGTGTAGACGTAGGTCGCCGCCTTTCTGAGGTCGTCGCCCACTTCCAGTCGGGCTACCATCATCTCGACGGCGATCATGGCATCGTCAACAAGAAGGCCAAGGGCGATGATCAGCGCTCCAAGCGAAATACGCTGCATGGAAATGCCGGCATAGGCCATAACGAGAAAGGTAATCGCCAGCACGAGCGGAATGGAAATGGCGACCACGAGGCCCGCCCGGACGCCAAGGCTGATGAAGCTGATCGCAAGCACGATGACGATCGCCTCGAACAGCGCGCGCGTGAAGCCCGATACGGCCTCATCGACGACGGCGGGCTGATCGGATACGCGTTGAACGTCGACGCCGATGGGAAGATCGGCCGTGACCTGCTCGATTTCCTTGTCGAGCGCCTTGCCGAACTCAAGCAGATTTGCCCCGGTCTTCATGCCGATGGCAAGCCCGATGGCCGGCTGCCCGTTAAATCTGAATAGGGATGAAGGAGGATCGACATAGCCGCGTTTGATCGTCGCGACGTCGGTCAGCGGAAAGAAGCGATCGTTGACGCGAAGATTGATCGATCTGAGGCTATCCTCGGATGTGAACTGTCCGCTCACCCGCAAGGCGATGCGCTCAGGACCGGCGTCGACGAAACCGGACTGGGTGACGGCGTTCTGCGCCTGAAGCGTGTCGATGACGGATTGCTGGTTAAGGCCGAGAGCGGCGATCTTTCGTGTGGAAAATTCGAGATAGATGGCCTCGTCCTGCGCGCCGATGATATCGACCTTGCCGACATTGGGAACCGTCAGCACCTTCGCGCGCGCATCCTCGACCAGATCTCGAAGCTGGCGCTGCGTCAGCCCATCACCGGTGAAGGCATAGATATTGCCATAGACGTCGCCGAAGTTATCGTTGAAAAACGGCCCGACGACGCCGCTTGGAAAATCTCCCTTGATGTCGCCCACCATGTTGCGGACCCGCATCCAGATGGCATTGACATCCTTGGCCTTGGTCGTCGGCAGAAGCTCGACGAAAATGGTCGTCTGGCCGGCAACCGTCTCGCTCTTCGTATAGTCGAGCGAATCCAGCTCCTCCAGCTTCTTTTCTATGCGGTCGGTGACCTGTTTGGTCACCTCCTCGGCCGATGCGCCAGGCCATTGGGCCTGAATGATCATGGTCTTGATGGTGAAGGCGGGATCTTCTTCGCGACCAAGACCAATATAGGAAAACGCGCCGGCCAGAATGAAGACGATCATGAAGTACCAGACGAGCGAACGATGTTCGAGCGCCCAGTCGGACAGATTGAATTTTTTCACGGGGATCTTTCCTTAATCTACCCTGACGGCCTGGCCGTCCGTGAGCTTGTGAACTCCGGCAATGACGATGCGTTCGCCGGGGCTGATGCCTTCGGCGATCCTCACCGAACCGCCTTCGACGAGGTCCCCGTCGATCTTGATCGCGCGAATGGAGACCTTGCGAGCCTCGGTATCGACCACCCAGACGTTTGGCTTTCCGTCTTTCACCAGCACGGATGAGGACGGCAGCAGGATCATCGGATCCGCGATAACAGTCGCGGTCGCGGTAACGACGGAGCCAAGGCGAAATGCTGCCGGCGGATTGATGAGCGTGATTTTCGTGCGCCGCGTGCGGGTGGTGGCCTCGGCTTCCGGAGCAATCTCTCGGACCACACCGCTCGCGCGGATGGTCGGGTCGAGCTGGAGCGCCACTTCAAAGGGCGAGCCCACCTTGAGACCGTCGAAGCTTGCCACCGGTATGTCGATGATGGCATCGCGCTGGTCGGGACGTGCGACGGTGGCGATGCTCTGGCCAGCCGAGACGACCTGGCCCACTTCGGCGGAAGTTGCGGTCACGACGCCATCGAATTCCGCGCGCAGCTGCGCATAGCCCAGCTGCTCCTCGGCCTTGTCCAGATTGGCCTGCGCCTTGGCAACCGCCGCACTCGCGCTCTTGCGGCCAAGTTCGGCTTCTTCGTAGGCCGCCTCGCTTCCTGATCGGCTCTCGAGCAGGGACCGTTGGCGTTCTTCCGTGGATGCGGCATTTACCAGCTGTGCCTGGGCATTCGAAAGCTCGGACTGAGAGCTCTTGACCGCAAGCTCGAGCGAAAGCGGATCGATGGCGGCAACGACATCGCCTTTCCTGACGATGTCGCCGACGCTGACCTTGCGCGCAATGACCCGTCCCAGGACCCGAAATGCCAGCTGGGTCTCGATCTTGGCCTCGACCGTTCCCGGCAGGGTCAGCGCCGAAGCCGCCGTGGACTTGGCGACAACGGAAAGCACGGGACGCGGCGGCTCGTAATGGGCTTCATCCTGTTTTTCGCAAGAAGCCAGCAGCAATGACCCGAGGATCGCCAGGCCAGTCGTGATGCGGATATTCATTTTGCAGCTCCGTTGTCATATGTGACGGTCTGGCCCGATCGCAGGAATTTCGCACCGTCAGCGACAACGATCTCGCCCGGCGACACTCCCGCCCGCACGGCAAAGCGGCCGGTTTCATAGCTGGAGACTTCGACCTGGCGAAGAGAGACGCTCGACGAGGCGGGATCGACAATCCAGACGGCCGGCTTGCCGCTCTTCGACGCCATCGCCGACCACGGCAGCTCGATTGCGTCCCGCGCCGCGGACCGAAACAGCCCGACCACCGGAGCGCCGAGCGGCATGTCCGGCGCCCCCTCGAGCGCCACCTTGATCCTGATCGTCCCGGTCGACGAGTCAATCGTGGGCGAGATTTCACGGACGGAGGCTTCTATCCTGTGAGACGGCGCCGAAAGGAGGCTGACAGCGACCTTGTTTTCAAGATTGCGGCCCAGATAAAGGGATTCAAAGACATTGAAGACCGCGTCGCGCGGACCGTCATGCGCAAGGGTAAAGACCAGTTGCGCCGCTTGCGCGACCTGGCCGACCTCGACGTTTCTGGCGGTGATCACACCGTCGGCATCAGCGCGCAGTTCCGTATAGGAAAGCGCGTCCTGGGCGGTGTCGAGCTGCGCTTGCGCCGATTTCACGCTCCCCTGCGCCGTCAGGAGGGTTTCCTGGGCCTGATCAAGCGCGGCGCGGGTCGTAACCTGCGTCTTGAAGAGGTTCTGCTGCCGGTCGAAGGCGAGCTGAGCCTGTGTCTGCTGGGCGAGCGCCGACTGCAGGTTCGCCGTGGCGACGCCCAGATCGGCCTTCTGTTCTTCTGCATCCATGCGCGCAAGCACCTGCCCCGCCTTCACCGACGAGCCGACATCGACGAGGCGTTCGACAATGCGCCCACTGACCCTGAAGGAAAGATCGCTCTCGACCCGGGCACTGACTTCGCCGGTGATGCTGTTGTTTTCGACGACCGGCGTCACCTTGGCGACGACGGTCTCCACATTCTTCGGCTTGGCCTCGCTCGCGCTTTGCTCTTCGCATGAGGCAAGCGCGACGGCGCTGACACCGAGCCAGGCGACGACAAGGACAGTTTTCATGAATTTGACCTCTTGCATCCGTTCGGCAGACGAATATTATTGACTGACTAGGAAGTCAATGGAAATTGTCTTGACGCCAAACGACGAATAACGCTCAAGGTGGGATATGCCCGATACGAAAAAGCTGACGCGCGCGGAGCAGAAAGCCCGCCGCCCCGTTCAGATCCTGGATGCTGCGTTTGAGGAGTTCGTCGAACGTGGTTACGTCGCGACGCGCGTCGAAGATATAGCCACCAGGATTGGAGTTACGAAGGGAACCATCTACGTCTACTTCGAGACGAAGGAGCAGCTTTTCGAAGCAATGATCCGGCACATTTCGACGCCCCTCGAAGATCTATTGATAAGCGGAAATGAGCTGAAGGGGACCGCTACGGAGCGGCTTCGGAAAAATATCGAGCTGATCTACGATCTCATAATCAATGATCGCAAATTGCGCGAATTGATGAGGTTCGTCATTGCCGAAGGTTCGCGGTTTCCACATATCGTCGACAGGCACCACGACATATTCATCGATCCTCTCGAACGGCAGATGCAATCCCTTATCGACGAAGGGGTAAAGCTTGGGGAGTTCCGTCAAGCACCAGCGGCGTTCTGCGACGCGGTCGTCGCTCCTGCCATTGCCTTTCTATTCTTCAAGCTTCTTTTCGACGAGCGGCGAACTCTGGACAAGGCAAGCTATGTGAAAGCACATATGGATCTCGTCCTGCATGGGCTGCTTGACCGGCGTTGAACGTGCAATGCTCTTTATGGCCTTGCCGGCCATGGTGCGTCTCGGAACTCAATGCGCCCCTTTCGGCTCTCTGATCTGCTTGGTGGAATCGTTCGTCCGAACAAAAAGCAGACCACTCGTGAGATATTGAGCAGAAAGCTAACCGATGAAACAGCGTATGGCCAAAACTTACGGCGGCAGGCTGGAACGATTATAGCCTTATCGACTGACACATGGAGGACAATATGTCGCTGAATGATTTCGGAAATGTCGGAGGCGCCTATCAGAGATATTCGGAGGGGATACGCGGCAGAATACGACACGAACTGGTGTTCCAGGTGGTTGCTGAACTGACAGCTGCGGGAGGAACGGTTCTGGATATGGGATGTGGCGATGGTGAAATAGCCGTGCGTCTATGCGAGGCGGGTTTCAATGTTCTTGGTGTCGATGCATCGCCCGAAATGCTGCGTCGAGCATATTTGCGTAAGGATCAATTGTCGGAGCGAGCCCGCAATCGACTAGATTTTGCAGTCGGCACTATCGAAAATTTCAAGCCAAAGCAGACATTCGACGCGGTCTGCTGCCACGGAGTGTTGATGTACTTGGATGACAGCGGCGCTGCCATTCAAACATTAGCAAACCATGTCAGCCCCGGCGGCCTGCTTAGTATTCTAACCAAGAATGCACTCTCCAACGGTTTTCGCGAAGCACTCCGAGGAGACTATGAGTTGGCTCGGCAATTGATCGAGACCCGCGCGGCGAGCAGCATCGGCAATCTCGGCATCAGCACGCGCGGCGACGATCCTTCAGTAATTGTTGACTGCATGAAGCAATGTGGTTTCAACGACTGCCAGTGGAGGGGAATCCGCATTTTCTCAGATCACCTCGATGCGGACAGCTTTGACGACAGTATGGCTGATGCACTCATTGCGCTGGAGCAGGCAACCTCGCTGCGCGATCCATATAGGCTAATGGCCCGGCTGTTCCACGCGACGGGTCGAAAAAATCAATAGGTTTGCCACTGAGCTGGTCAAGAGCGAAGCGCTGGCGTTATCGTCGCGCCGTTACCTTCCCCGAAAGTCACCGCGCGTCGCCATGCCCGCTTACCGCAACGTGCCGATCGTTGCCGCACAGCTCGGGCGCCATGCCGGCTTGATCGGTGCGGCCAGCCTCATCTTCGATAGCTAGCTGCTGGCAGACAGCTCGTTGTTCGAGAAATAGCTCATCGGGTCTTCGGTGCGGCCACTCGTTCGAGCCATCAGCACCGTGCACTTTCTATCGGCTGGCCAATGCAACTACGCGATCGGCCGCCGCTGAGAAGCCTTGCAGAGACACCTGGAATCCAAGGGCATTGCCGCCATCGGCAACAACCTTGAGATTCAAGCCCGAGCCGGTTCGCAATTTGGCAAGGGTCGGAGCATCGATCGGAAGCAAGGCTATGCAGCCGTTCGGCAGGCAGGTGCGAAAGCGCACCGGCTTCAGAGGCGGCTGATCGTCGATATTCGGGGTGACGCCCGAGTCGAGCACAATACCAAACGGCAGCAGCAGCGTTGCAAGCGCGCTGCCGTCGGGACGCATCTGCATTTCCACGGCGAGCAATCTCTGACCATTCTGCTGGGTTTGATCCTGCGAGAGCGCACAAGACGCAGCCTTGTCGCGCTGATTGCACGCGACATGCCAATCCTGATAGGTCTCTTGCAGGCTGGATGCGCCGTTCGGCAGAGCCGATTGGGCAAAGGCCAAAGGTGCGGGCGTCAGAGCAAAGCCCGCGGAGATGAAGGCAAGTACCGCATGGGATATGCGGCTGATGGTCCGAGATGAAATGAATGCGGAATTTGACAAGGGATAAAATCTCTCAGCTTGAAACATGACCTTGTGCAATCGGTTGCGCAAAAGGCCAAGATAACGGGCTAGCGGCGGCGGCCGCCTTTGAACGCGAACTGGCGCGCCCAAAGGCGGTCATGTTCGAAAGCGTTCAGGTACATACCCACTCTCGTACGCTGCAGCGGGAGCCGGAGCTCTCGCAGGCCTTGAGCGCGAGGTCTTCGGCTTCGCGGCGCGTCGGTGCCGAATTCGCACCCCATGGCGTAACGCGCTTGCCGCCTTCCTTGCCGATGGCGAGTGCGCCGCAATGATTGTAGGGAAAGCCGGTCTTGTCGTCGTCATCCCAGTGACGATGATTGCGGAAGACGCTGACGACGATGCAGCTCTTGCCCTTATCCCGCTCGCAATGCTTGAGGGCGATATCCATGGCTTCCTGGCGCTTGTCGGCTCCCCAGAAGAAGCCGTATTTTTCATCCGGTGCCGAATAGGCGATAGCTGCCCATATGCCGCGCTCTTCAGGCGGGGGAGCCGGCGGCTGTTCTGTCGTGAAGAGATCGGCTGCCCATGGGTGGACGGCGGAGACAAGCAGCATGCCTATCGCGGCAATCGCGGATTTCAATCTCATTTTGCGCTCCCTTGGTTTCCTGCTGCCGAAGCCACGGAAATGACGACGCAGCCGCTTCCTGTCGGTAAAAGCATCGCGTCACCGCCATCGTTGCCGAGCTGGTAGACACCGACCTGGTCGAGATTGTTGACGAGCTTGCTTCCATTCGGGAACTTGGCCGAAACTTCCGGGCAAGACATCGTGAACGGTGCGACGCGAACCATTGATCCTTCACAGCCGGATGCGACGGGTGCAGCAAAGACGATGCCGGCGGCCGGACCGCTATAGCCCTGTGTGGCATAGTTCATGCCGACAAGCGCTTGCACGGCATGCTTGTCGGCTGCCTCTTTGTTCCACACCGATTGGACATTGTACTGCGTGCCATTGGTCAACAGCTGCCCGAGAACCGGGAAAATCGTCGAGCAGGAATGCAGTCCGGCCTGCTTGGCGTGCTGCAGGAATGGCGTATCGGGCAGCGCCTGATTGGCATCGTTCGCGGCCGCGACCGCCGGCTGGGAGAGAAGATTACCCAACACATCATATCGGAAGGCGGCATAGCCGCCAGCGGCGACGATTGCGATCGCCAGCACCGAAAGGGCGGCGGTCTTTCGCCAGCTTCGCTTCGGCCTGACTTGCTCGACGGCCAGGTTCTGAATTGCGGCGTCCTTGGTGTTTCGCGACATGATGCGATCGTGAATTGATTGCTGGGTCATTGAAATCCATCCATCACTTTATCGCCTTCACGGCTGTGGAAAGGCCCTTGAGATTTGCGGTCACGCTGATCGTTCTCCCGTCCGCGGTCGGGTAGGAAACCGTTGGCGCGGTATTCTTGGAAATCTGCTCGCGCAGTAGGGGGCCGACCGGCAGCATGCCGACGCATACCGTGTTGTTGCAGCCGTTGAACCGGACCTGTATCGGCTCCTTGCGGCCCTCGAATTGCAACAGGATACCGCCGTCGCTTTTGGCAATCGGGGCCGCACGCAAGATCATGTAGGGATCACCCTTTTTCGTCGCGGCGAGTGACCAGCTGAATGCGACCTGTCCCGCCTCGTTCTCGATGATCTGGGTAACGTTGCAGACCCGCTGGCGAATTTTGAGATTTTCGTCGCAGATCAGCGTCCAGTTTTCGAAGGGACGAATGGTCCGCTGATAATCGCCAGGCTTCACTTCCGGAGGAACGACGACGTCGGACGGCTTTATGCGATACGCGGGAGCGGCAGTCTCCTGTCCGGCTGCAATCGAGCCGAACAGGAGCATGCACATCAGGAAAGTCGGGACGCCGAGAAGCGCTCCTTTGACCATGACAGGCTCAATTCAGAGTGAAGCTGAGGCCAGCGCCGACACCCACCTGGCCGCCGGCTGCCGTACCGGACAAATTCGCCCGGACCCGCCCGTTCTCGCTGGTGTAGCCGGCACCGAAGGCCAAGGCGCCCTCGCCTCTCCACACACCGCCGCCAACTGCCACGCTCACCTTGCCGGGGCGATCGTCATAGCGAAGCGATGCCGCGGCAAGTCCAATCGCGGCTGCCTGTCTCGCTTCCGACCGTACGTCTCCGAGTTCTCGGTTCAATTGCCCGAACTTCTGGTCGGTGTAGTTGTTGGCGGAAGCCAGCGTAGTGGCGGCGGCCGTGTCCGTGTAGGATTTGACCTGAGTGATGCTGTCACCCAATTGAGCGACGTTGACGGCATCCGTCGGGGCGACACCCTTGCCGACATTGGAAATGACCACCGGCGCATTCACGTCACCACCCTGCAGCGTGATGCTGTTCTTCTTGCTGCCATCGGGATTGAGGTCATAGGTGACTGCGTTCTTGGTGATCGTTCCGACACCCGTCTGCAGACTGTTGATCGCCTGATTGGTCGCAAAAAGCTGCGATCCGTTGATGGCATCAGTGCTGGTGTCAGAGATGCGACCAGCGGCTACGTTCGTGATGGTTCTTTCAGCCCCTTGAGAACCCACACTCACTGTTCCGACTGGTGCGGTGCCGGCAAAGTTGTAGTGCTGACCCTGGATGTCGGTACCGGTGGTCGGGACGGCAGCCTGTGTTGTGGAACCGGAGCCCAACGCCACATCATTTGCATTGTTGGCCTGCGCCCCCTGGCCGAGCGCGACCGCGCCCTGCCCTGTCGCCGTAGATCCAAGTCCTGCCGCCAGGCTGCTCACGCCGCTGGCTACACTCTGTGGACCGATCGCAACGCTGTCGGTGCCGCTGGCGCTGGAATCCGCTAGCGTCGAGTTGGCGTGGAAATACTTGATGCCGCCGCCACTCGTGATGTTGGTCAGCGTGTTATCGACCGCACCGAAGGCATCATAGACCGTATTGTAGCTGTTGCCCTGGATGTTGTAGGTGGGACCGGTGATCGACCCATCCGGGTTTACCGTCGTGCCGCCGCCGATCAGGGTGGTGATGTTGGTGCCGAGGCCCTTGAGCTGGCTGACATTCACTGCATCCGTATTTGCCGAACCGGCAGCAACATTGGTCAGCTTGCGTTCCGAGCCGGCCGAGCCGATCGATACTTCCCCGACAGAGGTTTGCGGGCCAGTAAGGGCAAAGCCGGTGTAGCCGGCTTGAGCGCCCACGGTCGTCACGGATTGTGCGCCGAGAGCGACGCTGTTGATGTTGTTGGCTTGCGCGCCAGCACCGAGCGCCACCGACTGGACGCCCGCAGCCAGCGAGTTCGTGCCAAGCGCGACGCCATCAGCCAGCATGACATGGGCATTCTGGCCGATGGCCGTGCCGCCAGGGGCAACCTGGTCGACGACTGCGCCATTGCCGATGCCGATGCCATTGTCGCCGTTGACGACGGTCGTCGGGCCGACTGCTACCGACTCTGCGCCGACGGCAAGCGAGTCACCCGCCGCCGAATTGGCATGGAAGTATTTGCTTGGTGTCGTCGCCACCGAAGCGATGGCGCCCTGGAGCTGACGAACGGTGACGGCGTCCTGCGCGTTGGTGCCATCAGCCACATTGATGATCTGTCGATAGGCCGTGCTCGAACCGACCGAAACGGCGCCCAGCAGGGTCTTGTCCGTCGTATTGTATTGGATGAAGTTCGTCGGCCCGGCCGCGATCTGGCCGGTGGCCGGCGCCAGGGCACGATCGGCAACCGATCCCGAACCAAGCGCCACGCCGCCGACGATGGTCGATTGGCTGTTCATGCCAAGCGCGAGCGCATTGTCGGCGGTCGAGGTGGCGTTATAGCCGACCGCCGTGGAGCCGACGCCCTGAGCCGAGGAGTCGCTGACGGCAAGCGTGCTGTCATTGGTGCGCACATATCGGATACCTTTACCGTTTGCATCGGTATAGGTCGTCGATGTGTCACCGGCGAGATTGTTGATCGTATTGCCGAGATTGGTCAGGTTGCCGTTGATGGTGGTGACCGTCGTGCCGAGAGCATCGACCGCCTGGTTGGTGGCGAAGAGCTGCGAACCGTTGATGGCGTCGGTGGACGAGCCGCTGATCCGGCCCGCCGCCACGTTGGTGATGGTGCGCTCGGCGCCAACTGCGCCGACGCTGACCGTCGAAGCCGGATTGGTGCCCTGGAAGGCGTAGGTCGTGCCGTTGATCACCGTACTGGCGGTGCCGACGGCGACGTCGGTCACAGAGCCCGAACCGAGCGCCACTGCGCCTGCGTTGCCGGCGGTAGCGTTGACGCCCAGAGCGAGCGCATCTGCGGCACTGGCATTCGCTTGTTTCCCGAGAGCGGTTGCTTGAGCGGCGGTGGCAAATGCATTTTGGCCGACCGCGGTGCTGGAGATGGCCGTGGCATTGGCATTGGGGCCGATGGCCGTGCTGTAGTCACCCGTGGCCTGGGATATGTATCCGAACGCTGTCGCGTCGAGACCGGAAGCCGTCGCGCTGTTGCCGGCCGCGATGGCGTTTGCCCCTGCCGCAGTCGAGAGAGGTCCGATCGCAACCGATTCCGCACCCGTCGCCGATGAGTCTGCCGCTGCCGAATTAGCATGGAAATACTTGATGCCGCCACCGGTGGTGATGTTGTTAATCGCGGTTGTGTTCAGGTCAACCTGCTGGTTGGTGGCAAACAGCTGCGAGCCGTTGACGGCGTCGGTGGACGAGCCGCTGATCCGGCCCGCCGCCACGTTGGTGATGGTGCGCTCGGCGCCAACTGCGCCGACGCTGACCGTCGAAGCCGGCGTCGTGCCAGCAAAGTTATAGGTATTGCCGCCGATCACCGTGCTAGCCGTGCCGACGGCGACGTCGGTCACAGAGCCCGAACCGAGCGCCACTGCGCCTGCGTTGCCGGCGGTAGCGTTGACGCCCAGAGCGAGCGCATCTGCGGCACTGGCATTCGCTTGTTTGCCGAGAGCGGTTGCTTGAGCGGCGGTGGCAAAGGCATTTTGGCCGACCGCGGTGCTGGAGATGGCCGTGGCATTGGCATTGGGGCCGATGGCCGTGCTGTAGTCACCCGTGGCCTGGGATATGTATCCGAACGCTGTCGCGTCGAGACCGGAAGCCGTCGCGCTGTTGCCGGCCGCGATGGCATTCGTCCCTGCCGCAGTCGAGAGAGGTCCGATCGCAACCGATTCCGCACCCGTCGCCGATGAGTCTGCCGCTGCCGAATTAGCATGGAAATACTTGATGCCGCCGCCCGTGGTGATGTTGTTGACCGTCGTGCCGATGGCATCGACCGCCTGGTTGGTGGCAAAAAGCTGCGAACCGTTGACGGCGTCGGTGGACGAATTGCTGATCCGGCCCGCCGCCACATTGGTGATGGTGCGCTCGGCGCCAACTGCGCCGACGCTGACCGTCGAAGTCGGGTTGGTGCCCTGATAGGCGTAGGTCGTGCCGTTGACCACCCCACTGGCCGTGCCGACCGCCGTGGAGGTCGAGGAGCCCGAGCCCAAGGCCACGTCGCCGGAACTCGCCGCCGCCGTTGCGCCGTTACCCAAGGCGACGTTGCCGACGAAGCCAGAAGCGCCCGCCGTGGAGCCGTTGCCGAGCGCGACAGAGCCCTGACCGATCGCCTTGTTGTTGTTGCCGATCGCGACCGCACCGGCGGCTTGGTTGGCGCTGGTGGCGGTCGCCGTGCCATCGCTATTGGCGATGTTGTTGGCGCCGCCGGTGAAGGCGCCGGTGCCGCTCGCATAGCTTGGATCGCCGATCGCGACCGCGCCATCGCCGTAAGCGCTATTGCCGTAGCCGATTGCGACGGCCTGACCGCCATCGGCGATCGCGCCCGTGCCGATTGCGACGGAATCATCGCTGAGCGAGCCGGCGGCGGTGCCGATGGCGATCCCGTTCACGCCTTGTGTCACCGCGCCTGCTCCGACTGCTGTCGAGCTCGCCCCTTGCGAAACGGCCGTCGTGCCGATGGCAACGGAGTCATCACCTGAGGCCGTAACCGAACGGCCGCCAGCGAACGCACGGGCGCCTGTGGCCTTGGCCGTGCTGCCGATCGCAGTTGCGTCGTTGGCCGCGGTCGTGCTGGTGCCCATGGCGATGCCGTTGTCTCCCGTGACATTGGCATTATAGCCGATCGAGGTCGTCTTGTTGCTGGCAACGCCGATACCGGCATTGGTGCCGATCGCGACGTTATCGTTGCCGGTTACTAGGTTACCCACGGCTGCATTCACCGAAGCATCATAGGCGACGGTCCCGTCCCCGGTTCCGAGCGCAACGTTACGCGTTCCCGTAACACCGGAGCCAGCGCCTCTCATGCTGCCGGCGACACCACCGCCAATAGCGGTGTTCTGCGCGCCGCTCACGAGACCACCCGCCGCCGTGCCCATGGCGACGGAGTTGGCGTTGGCTGTCGTCGAACCGGAACCCGCGCCCTGGCCAACGGAAACCGAAGCCTGGCCTGCGCCCACGGCACCCGATCCGACCGCAATCGTGTAATCGCCCTGCGCCTGCGCCAGATTGCCGACTGCACTGGACGCAAGGCCGGTTGCCTGCGCATTGCGGCCGATCGCGGACGACTGAGCCCCTGTGGCTATGGTTTCGGCGCCGAGCGCTGTTGCGTTTTGTCCTGAGGCATTGGCCGTATTGCCGATGGCAGTGGCCGCCGGTCCCGAAGCTGCGGCCTGAGAGCCCACAGCGAGCGATTGGCTGGCACTGGCAACGGTGCCGATACCGAGCGCGGTGCTACCGAGCCCGCTGGAGTTGGCGCTGACACCAGCAGCGAGTGAATTGTCGCCTGTCGCTTTCGTTCCAGATCCATACGCGGAAGCATTTGTGCCGCTAGCGACGGCGGTACGCCCTGTGGCGACGGTATTGTCGCCGCTGGCATTGGCACCGGCGCCCGAGGCAACCGAAAGGACACCACCGGCACTCGCGTTATTGCCGAGCGCGACGCTGGAGGTCCCGGTGGCGGCAACGGTTGCGCCCGATCCTATTGCGACAGCACCGCCGCCAGCGAGCGCCTGTGCCTGATTGCCCAAGGCGACCCCAAAGGCACCTGACGCAACGGTGGTGGAACCTACGGCAAGAGAGTTGGTCCCCGAGGCAGCGGCTGATGTGCCAAGGGCGATGGTATCGGTGTTCGAGGCATTGGCGAGATAACCCATGGACGAGCCTCTCAAGCCGGAAGCGGTCGCCCCATTTCCGACTGCGGTGGACTGGTTGGCTGATGCCGTGGCCGACGTGCCGAAGGCACTGGCGCCTGTCCCCGTAGCAGATGAGCTGGAACCAACCGCATTCGCCCATGCTCCCGTGGCCGTCGCAGCGGAGCCTAACGCAACAGACTCGAACGTGAAGCCGGAAGGAGCGGTGCCGCTTGCATTAGCATTGGTGCCGATGGCAATCGGAGAGCCGCCGCCTGTTCCAGCGTTAGCCTTGGAGCCGACGCCCATGGCGATAGCGGCGCCGTTTGACGATGAGGCGTTGGAGGACAATCCAACCGCTATCGAGGCGCCTCCGGAAGCGCTCGCAGTCGAGCCGAGGGCGACGGCGTTCGCTCCATTTGCCGTGGTGTTGACACCAAAGGCCGAAGCGCCGTCCTTCAATGCGCGGGCATTTCCACCCACGGCAAGAGCATTGACGCCGGTGGCGTTCGCGAAAACACCCATGCCTATGGCATTGAGGCCATTGACACCCATCGAATAGCCGATGGCGATCGAAGCATCCCCCGTTGCACTATTGGAGGTACCCAACGCGATGCTGTTCGGATTATTCGCTACGGTACCGTTACCGATAGCGACGGCGTTGCCGCCGGTCGCCGTGCCGCCGCCGGCGGCATACTGCGCCAGAGCCGGCGTGGCGATGCCCCCGAATACGATCGCTCCCAGTGCCGCCACTCCACCAACACCCAGCATCCCGTGCCCCAGACGGCTCCGCTTGAAGCCGAGCACGCGAGATGCCATCCGCAGCACCGCCATCAGCCGACGGCGAACCAGGCGATTGCCATCACCGCCCGAAATCCAGCTTCGTGCAAATCCGACACGCGATTTAGTCTGCAGATGTTCCCCAACGCACTCGCTCATGCTGCTTTCTCCTCGCTGCTATCTGGACGACCAAGCGCGCGTGAACCCGCATCTGCGGCTGTGTCGTCGTTGAGATTTTGCGCTTCCTGAAGCGCGCGGCCCATTTTGGCGGCCTGACTTTCGAGCTGTTCGCGCACGGTGTCGGCCCATGGCTGCGTCAGTTCCGGAACGGAATACAACGCGGCGTCAGCCCGATCGGGCGGAAGCTTCATCGTCACCAGGGCGCGGCAGACATCGAAATGGAATAGTGGTTCTCCTTCCCCATAAGCCGGAGAGGTCAAACCGAAGACAAGGCAGGCAAATAGATAATCGACTTCCGGGCCGGTCAGGCGGCTGGCATATCGTTCTTGCAAGGCAGTCCAGGCTACCTCGATTTTCGGAGCAAAGATTTCAAATTCAGGGAATTGAATGTCCATGAAGCACCGGATGGTTACCAGCACGAACATGGCCTTATTTCAGCACAACGGTATTTTAGAAAATTCCGGATTTTTTTTAGGAAATTACGGTTTTTTGCTTAGCCGGTTGCAGGTGTAACCGCTTTGCCACACTTAACCTGAAGCTGTTCCGCATGAAGAGGCGAATCGCCTGATGTTCGGCGCCAAACGATTCTTTTCATTCCGAAAATCTCTTCTGCCGCGTGAGCAGAAAAACCCCATGCCCACATGCACCTCTCGGTCAGCCCGCGGAAAACATAGGGTTACGGAATATTCGAATTGGCTTGGGACGAATCCGGGGCTTGCCTACAAACCCGCGCGGTTATCGCATGTATCGAAGCTCCGTCGGCGTCCGTCCACGGTATCTCTTCATCGTGGTCGCCAGGTGGCTTTGATCCGAAAACCCCGTCATGTAGGCGATTTCCACAATCGCGATCTCGCCCTCGGCTAGCAGCTTTTCCGCAAGATCCAGGCGCAGATTTATCAGATACCGGTGTGGGGGCATGCCAAAGGTCTTGGCGAATCTCACGATGAAATGGTTGGGCGAAATGCCAGCGACCGCCGCAAGTTCAGCGACGTGAACCTTTTCGGTGAAATGTTCGCGAAGATACTCTTCCACGCGTCGAGCGCTTTTCGCGGAGAGCCCTCCCCTGGGCGACGGAAGCTGTCTCATATTGTTCGCATAGGTACGGAGAAGATGGGTACTAAACAGCGTAACCAATGAATCCAGATAGAGTTCATTCGGAGTTGCTTTCCCGGTTAGCTCGACGGAAATCCTCTGCCCTATGCCGAGGGCGATAGGGTCGACGGTTCCAAATGCTGGAGGTTCGAGTTCTACGTCGGCAAGATCAAACTCCTGGAGCGCTAGCTCGGACAAGATTTGGGGAGGAATCGCGACCACCAGATTTTCCCTGGTTTCCGACCAGGCAAGAGTGCTGTCCACGCCGGCAGGATTGATGATGAGGCAGCCAACAGGCGCGTCATACTGGGTGATCTTGTCGCTGCCGAGAGACGCTCGCAAGCCACGCATGGGAGCCAATACGATTCCCATCGCATGTTCTTTGGCCAGGAACGTTTGTGATCCAGGCTCGCGAACGGAGCTGATGACGCTCCCCCGCATGGTGGCCTTTCTCGGACCCGCGCTTTCGGGAATTATGTCGAACACATATCGATCGGTACGTTCCCGCACCTCACCCGCATAGTCCATTCTTCATCGCCCCGCCCGAACGAAATCATGCAATTACTAACAAGCAGACGAGATCCCAACATCATCCGAGATCTCATTATTCCCAACACTGCCCGCCGGATACCGCCGTAAACCAGCTTATAGCGCAAGATTAAATAGTATAATTTACCGAGTTGGGAAGGGGAGATATGCGGATGGTAAAGAAAGTATAAGCCAGCAGGGCACGGCACTTTTTAGTCCGCTCGAACAGACCGCGCGCTCTTCGGCACCTGATCGCACGGGATATGGATATTAATTCACGGAGCATGACCGCCTGCGGCCGATCATTGCGGCTGCTAAAGATCGCCTCGGCGCTTTTCATATAAGTCCCAAGCGACATCCACCATCGCTAGAAGAACATCCTTCTGATTCCATCCAGCGGCAGCCGCGGCCCGAACGATTTCACTAACTATAGGCTGCAATTGGCGCTGGCACTCGTTTGAAATGTCATCGGCCCCGTTTCCTACAGGTGGTTCACTAAATTTGAATTCTGCCATTCGCGCTCTCGCAGCCTTAATATATGTCAGCTATCACATTCCCAACATAAAATAAATCCGTAAGGACGCCCCGAGATTTTCATAGCCCCGTACCTAGTCACACTATCGCTATGCTGTAATCAAGCCAAACTTCATTACAACCATTAACTCTATATCATTGGGCAACTCGCACAGTGAGCAGCAAGTGATACAAGAAGAACGGAAGTTATTCTGCCGCCCCGACGAAAGAGCTGAAAGACGCGGCGGCAAATCTCCAAAGCCGATCGTCAGGCCGAAATCCTCAACGAAGGGGTCTGTGCCTTCGAAATCGCGAACATTGCGTATCACGACACTCAAACCGTGAACGAGCGCAGACGGGCCTTCTGGATTTCGCGCAAATGGCAGGCGCACCCGCAACGGGTTAATGCGGCCCGGGTCTTCGGATTGTGGTGCCGGAGAGCTAGCCTATCGCCCGCTATTGGACCTCATGCACATAGCGATGGCTTCTGGTCGTCGCACGATGTTTTGCGACGAGAACCGGAACCGCGGATTGATCATAGGCCACTTCGTCGATCGTCAGTACGGCGCTGGGCATGCTCAACTGCAACAGCCGGCAATCCTCCTCCGTCGCCATGTCGGCGGCAATCTGCTCTCTGACGGCGGAAATGCGAATCCCGTAGCGATCGAGAAGGAAGAGATAAAGAAGGGAGGGAATCTCCTCCTTCTTATCGGGAAACTCCGGCAGCATGCTCGCCGAAAGTGCCATGACTTCATGCATGACCGGCTTGCCTCCGACGCTGCGCAGCCGGTGAATCGAGATGACTTCAGCCGCATCGTCAAGCCGCAGTCCGGCCCGCTCTTCTTCGTTCGCCCCACGGCGTTTCAGCGAAAGAATGTCGGATGTCGAGTTTTGCAGCGAACCGTCGAGCCCGTGCAGGCGAAAATACTGGAAGAAAAAGCGAAGGCTGTGCTGCGGCGTGCGACCGGTGACCACCGTCCCCGTCTTGCGCCGGCGGCTGAGCAAGCCCTCATTGGTCAGGTCCTGCAGGGCACGCCTGATCGTGCCGACAGCAACTCCAAACTTTTGCGACAGCGCGATCTCGCTCGGCAGCACGGTCCCGGCCGGCCATTTGCCCATCATGATCGCTTCCGTGATCTGACGTTTCACGACTTCATAGAGCGGAACGGAGAGCTCGGATGCACGCGGTACATCTGCTGAAAATTTGGGCATTTCGCGCAATTATTTGCCTCTTATTTGGAGTTGACTCGAAGCGTGAGCAGCAGCATCATTACTATATAGTTTATATAAATACGAGTGCGGAACCTCCATGTGTTTCTGCGCGTCTTTTCGGAATTCGAGCATGCGCGATCAAATCTTGTCATCTTTCGAGGAGCCATTTGCAAGCGCCTTGAAAATCATTGAAGAGACCGTCGAAAGCGCTGTCAGCGACCTCGCGCGGATGGTCGCGATCGATACCTCATTTCCGCCCGGAGACGGCTATCCCGCTTTTGCGGCGCTGATGTCGGGCCTGCTGGAACCCATGGGCTTTCATTGCCGGGAGGTTACCGTGCCGGAAGAGCTATGGCGGGTCAGCAATGGCCCTGCCCAAGGGGCGCGGGTTAATCTCATTGCCGAGCGATCCGGCAGCAAGCCGGTTTGCGGGCTGTACTACCACGTCGACACGGTTCCGGCCGCCCCTGCCTGGCAACAGGATCCGCTCTGTCTGCGCCGCGAAGGCCAACGCCTCTTCGGGCTTGGAGCCGCGGACATGAAAGGCACCATCGCGGCGACCCTCCTTGCGCTGCGTGCCGCCGATGCGTGTGGGGTCGAGCTTGCCTACGATCCGATGCTGCTCCTCTGCACCGATGAGGAAGGCGGCCTCTATCCGGGAATCCGATATCTCGCCGAGCAGGGCATGCTCAAGGGACATATCGTCAATTTCAACGGTTCGGCGGCACCACGCATCTGGGCGGGCTGCTTCGGCGTCTTCAATCTTCAGATCACTATTCGCGGCCATGCGGTTCACGCGGGCGAAGGCAACCGCACCGGCTCGGGCATCAATGCCATCGACGGAGCCCTTCCGCTTCTGAATGCCTTGCACGCCTTGAAGCCGCAGGTGGCCGCCTTCGCATCCGGCTTGCCAGCGCCGCCGCATGCGAGCGGACCGCTGCGGCCACAGCTTTCCATCGCCGCCATCAATGGCGGTACGTCGGGAGGTCAGGTTCCCGCGGAACTGAAGATCCTCGTCAGCCGCCGTTACGCACCCGAGGAAAGTTACGAAACGGCAAGGGCTGAGATCGAAAAGCTCGTACGCACCATCATGGCAAAATCGCCCGAGCTGCGCGTCGAGATCGATCTTGTCGGCCATCTTATTCCGACCTCAGATCCGGACGGTCCGCATTGGCCGCGCTGGCAGAAGGCGCTCAGCCTCGGCTTCGGCTATCAGGATTCCGATTTCAGCAAATGGGGTGCCGCCAGCTGCTCCGATTTCGGCTACGTGCAGCAAACGGGTGCGATGCAGGAAGTCCTGCTCGGCGGCCTTGGACGTCCGGAGAGCTGCATCCATAGCGCCGACGAACATACGACGACCACGGATATCGTCGCGCTGGCGCAGAGCATCCTTGCCTATCTCGCCCGCGACTTTGAGACCGGCCTTATTCCAGAACACGCACCATCAAAATAAGGGAACATCGCAATGCTGAAGCTGAATCGACGTCATTTCCTGGCGAGCACCGCCGCCATTCTGGCAACGCCTGCCATCGGCTTTGCTCAAGCCGCCGTTCCAGCCAAGGGCGGCACATTGCGCATTTCCGTCGATCAGGCCGCAAGCGTGATCCATCCGCTGCTGACGCGCGTCAACCCGGAATACATGGTCACCGAGTTGCTCTATAGCAATCTAACCCGGCTGAAGGTCGATATGTCCGTCGAGCCGGATCTTGCCGAAAGCTGGAGCGCCAACGATGCGCTGACGGAATGGACCTTCAAGCTGCGTAGCGGCGTCAAGTTCCATGACGGATCGTCGCTGACCGCCAACGATGTCGTCCAGAGCTTCAAGGCAATCCTTGATCCGAAGAACGCTTCGCCGGCACTCAACAATGTCGGCCCGATCGCCGATGTGGTCGCGGCCGATCCACTGACCGCCGTCTTCAAACTTTCGACCCCTTACGCCGACTTCCCAGTGGCGACTGCCTACACGGTCGCGCGCATCATCCCAGCCTCCATCGCCACAGGCGACTTCAAGAAGCTGTCGACCACGGCCGTCGGCACCGGCCCGTTCAAGCTTGTCTCCTACGAACCCGACCGTCTGATCGTCGTCGAGCGCAATCCCGATTATTACGATCCGAAGCGTCCCTATCTAGATCGCGTCGAAATCCAGGTCTTTCCAGATACCTCGGCACAGACCTCGGCCCTGCTTGCCGGCGATATCGACATCATTTCGACCGTGCAGCCGACCGAATATCTGCGGATGAAGGACGCCCAAGGCGTCAATCCGCTGCGCGTGCCTTCGGGCCAGTTCTGCAACATCAATTTCGGCTGCGACACAAAGCCCTTCAACGATGCGCGCGTCCGCCGTGCGCTGGCGCTCACCGTCGATCGGCAGGCAATGGTCGACTTCGTCACCGAAGGCTTCGGCACGCCGGGTAACGATACCGCCCTCAATTCCTCCTATCGCTTCTATGCCGACCTGCCGCTGCGCCAGGCCAATATCGAGGAAGCCAAGAAGCTGCTCACCGAGGCCGGCTATCCGAACGGCTTCGAGGCGACGCTGATTGCATCGGACAAGCCGAGCCAGCGCACCCAGCTCGCCGTCGCATTGCGCGAGATGGCGAAGGAAGCCGGCATCAACATCAACGTCCAGACGATGCCGCACGCGACCTATCTCGAACAGGTGTGGAAGAAGGGCAGCTTCTATGTCGGCTTCTACAACATGCAGCCGACGGCGGATGCGATGTTCAAGCTTCTCTACACCTCCGACGCCGCCTGGAATGAAACACGCTGGAACAATGCCGCCTTCGACAAGGTCGTCAACCAAGCGCGCGGCATCACCGACGAAGCCAAGCGCAAGGAGCTTTATGCCGAGGCGCAGAAGCTGATGAATGAGGACGTTCCTTCCATCATTCCGGTCTTCTTCGATGTTCTCGCCGCCAAGCGGGATTGGGTCGCCGGTTTCGAGGTCCATCCGCGCGCTTCCGTCTTCCGTCTCGATTACGTCTCCTTGACGGACAAGGCGCCGAAGCGGAGCTGATAGCACCTGCGAGCTGAATGAGCGTCGCGAGGCCAACGACCTTCGCGACGCATCCCATAGCAAGAAGATCGGCGCTTATGTTGAAGCGACCGGTCGTTCCAACGCCAGGGAATGGCCCTTGTCACCGAACTATCTCCTGAAGCGGCTTTTGATGATCGTTTACACGCTCTTCATCGTGTCGCTCGTCGTCTTCGCGATCACCCAGGTCCTGCCGGCGGATGCCGCCGTGATGATGCTTGGGGAGAACGCCACCGACCAGGCGCTTGAGGCACTGCGCCAGCATATGGGATTGAACGATCCCGTCTGGCTGCAATATCTGCATTGGCTGGGCGGCGTCCTGCATGGCGATTTCGGCCAGTCGCTGCGCACCGGCCAGCCCGTCGGGCCGGCCATGCTCCAGGCTCTCGGCCGTTCGCTTCTACTCGCCGTGCTCTCCATCGCCTTGATGCTCGCGCTTGCCATACCGCTCGGTGTCCTCGCAGCGATCCGCCGCGGCAAGCTCGCCGACATGATCGTCAGCCTCATCTCCTATGCCGGCGTATCGCTGCCGGAATTCGTGACGGCGACGCTCGCGGTGCTCTTCGTCGCCGATTGGGCGAAGCTTTTGCCACCGACAGGCTATGTGCCACTGACCGAGAATTTTGTCGACGGCCTTGCCCACCTGGTGCTGCCGGTTTGCGTGGTGTCGATCATCCTCATCGCGCATGTCTCTCGCATGGTGCGTTCCGAACTCGTCGATGTGCTGCATACCGATTACATCCGCGCGGCGCGGCTGAAGGGTCTTTCCACATCAAGAGTGCTGTTCGGTCATGCGCTGCGCAACGCCCTGCTGCCGACCATTACCGTCGTCGCGCTCGATGTCGGCTATCTCCTCGGCGGCATCATCGTCGTCGAGGAAATCTTCGCACTTCCCGGCATCGGCAGGCAGTTGATCGTCGCCATCCAGACGCGCGACCTGCCGGCAATCCAGGCCGGCGTGCTGCTCATGGCGGCAACCTATTCCATCGTCAATTTCGCCGCCGACATTCTCTACGCATGGCTCGACAAGAGGATCCAGTATGATTGAGCTTCTCAAACGGCTGCTGCGCACGCCGCAGGGCGCGGTCGGCCTTTTCCTGGTCGTCCTCGTCTTCATCGTCGTCGTCTTCGGTCCCTGGCTTGCTCCACGCGATCCGGAAGCCATGTCGATCCTTGCCCGCTATAAGGGCCCGAGCGCGAATTTCCTTCTCGGCACCGACCAATACGGCCGCGATATCTTGAGCCGCCTGCTGATCGGTGCGCGCTCGACCGTAACGATGGCGGTCTTCGCCACGCTTGCCGGCACGCTTGCCGGAGCCCTCATCGGAACGGTATCGGCCTTCCTGGGCGGCCGCGCCGACGAATTCATCATGCGCACCATCGATGCGATCATGGCAATCCCGAACCTTCTGTTCGCGCTGCTGATCGTCAATCTGCTCGGGTCCAGCAGCATCAATGCGCTTGTCGCCGTCGCCGTCGCCTTCGCGCCGGGCATGGCGCGCATCACTCGCAGCGTAGCCCTTGCCGTGCGCAAGCAGGACTATGTGAGCGCGGCGATCGCCCGCGGCGAAAGCTCGCGTTACATCATCCTGCGCGAAATGCTGCCGAATGTCGTCGCACCCATCGTGGTGGAAACGACGATCCGCGTTTCCTTCGCCGTCATGCTGTTCGCGACGCTGAGCTTCCTTGGTCTGGGCGCCCAGCCGCCCGCCACCGAATGGGGGCTGATGGTCTCGGAGGCGAGACAATACATGCACCTCAGCGCCGGCATCCTGATCTGGCCGAGTCTCGCCATCGCCATTGTCGCCATCGGCTTCAATCTTCTCGGCGACGGCCTGCGCGATGCGCTCAACCCGCGCACCGGAGGCTGAGATGACAGAAACGGCAAGCAATATCGTCCTACAGGTCCGCAATTATTCGCTCGACTATCTGACGGCGGGCGGCGTGTTTCATGCGCTCAAGAATATCGATCTCCAAGTCGGAGCCGGCGAGATTCTCGGCCTCGTCGGTGAGTCCGGCTCGGGCAAAACCTCGATGGCCTGGTCGATCATGCGCTATCTGCCGGCGAACGCTCGGGAGGCGGGTGGCGACATCCGGCTTCGCGGCGAGGATCTAACGGCGAAATCGCCAGCCGAGGTCAATCGCATGCGGGGCAAACGGATCAGCATGGTGTTCCAGGACCCCGGCACCTCGCTCAACCCGACGCTCTCGCTTGGCACGCAGCTCACGGAAACGCTGAGGCGCCATCGCGGCCTGACCGCAAGGCAGGCGTGGAACGAAGGCGAAGCCATGCTGGATCGCGTCGGCCTTAAAAGCCCCGCTGACATGATGAAGCGCATGCCGCACGAGGCATCCGGCGGCGAAAAGCAGCGCGTGGTTATCGCCACCGCCTTTGCCTGCAATCCTGAATGCATCATCTTCGACGAGCCCACGACGGCGCTCGATGTCATCACCTCCCGTCAGATCCTCGACCTCTTCCTCGACCTGCAGGCCGAGACGGGCGTCGCCTCGCTCTATATCTCGCATGATCTCGCCTTGCTGTCGCGCACCGCGAAACGGGTCGCCGTCATCCGGCGCGGCGAAATCGTCGAGCAGGGAGCGGTCGACTCGATCTTCCATGCGCCGCAGCATGATTATACGCGCCACCTGACCGCCGCGGTGCCGCGGCCGAGCGACCGCCGTACGCAGACACGCCCGTCCTATGAGGACCAGCCGTTGATGAAGGTCGAGAATGTCAGCGTGCATTACGGCCGCAAGCCGTTCCTGTCGACGCTGACCGGCCGGTCCTTCGAGCGCTTCGCGGGCAATCGTGCCATCAGCCTCAGCGTGCAGCCGGGAGAGATCCTCGGCATCGTCGGGGAATCAGGCTCCGGCAAATCGACGCTTGCCAAGGCAATGACCGGGCTCAATCCCTTCGAGGGCCGGATGACTTTCGCCGGGCGGACGATTTCAGGCCTTGCCGACATGGACAAATCCTATCGCAAGAACGTCCAGATGATCTTCCAGCATCCGGACGCCTCGCTCAATCCGCGCCAGAAGATTCGCGAAATCCTGGCGCGGCCGCTGAAACTCTATGGCGAAGGCGAGAATGGGGCCATCGCCCAACGGATCGGCGACATGCTTGAGCAGGTGCGCCTGCCGCGTAGCCATGCTGATCGCTATCCACATCAGCTCTCCGGCGGCGAAAAGCAGCGCGTCGCCATCGCGCGCGCCTTCGCATCCAGACCGAAGCTGGTGATCTGCGATGAGATCACCTCGGCGCTCGACGTCTCGGTGCAGGCCTCCATCATCGAGCTGCTGCTGGAACTGCATCGCGAACATTCCACCGCCTTCCTCTTCATCACCCACGACCTCAACCTCATCCGCCAGATCGCCCACCGCATCGCGGTGATGTATCGCGGCGATCTCCTCGAAGTCGTGCCGGCGGAAGACATCACCAGCCCCGAGCGGGCCGACTATACGCGCCGGCTGCTTGCCGCGGTCCCGACGCCTGTCGGCGCCGCACCTACAGAACAAGACTTCTAAGGAGCATCAAAAATGGACCCGAAATCGCTCATCGGAACAATCGATGAGAAGAGCTGCCTCGACTTCCTGTCGATGATGGTTCGCCAGAAGAGCCATTCCCAAACCGAAGGCGAACGCGAGCTTGCGCGCATCATGGCGCGCCAGATGGAGGCGATCGGACTTCAGTCCGAATTGCAACCCTTCGATAATGGCGAGCGCTTCAATGCGATCGGACGCCTGAAGGGAACCGGCGGTGGGAAGAGCCTGCTCTTCAACGGCCATCTCGATACAAACCCGGTTACCGAGGGCTGGACCGTCGATCCCTGGGGCGGCCTCGTCGACGACAAATTCATCTATGGCATCGGCGTATCCAACATGAAAGCGGGGGATGCCGCCTACTTCTGCGCGGTCAAGACCTTGCTCGACGCCGGCGTCAAGCTGAAGGGCGATGTGATCCTGACCTATGTCGTCGGCGAGCTTCAGGGCGGCGTGGGCACGCTTGCAGCCATCCGCAACGGCGTTAAAGCCGACTATTTCATCAACAGCGAGCCGAGCGATCTTGCCGCCGTGACGATGCATGCCGCCGCGCTAAGCTTCGTGATCGAGCTTACCGGCGACACACGGCACCTGTCCAAACGCGAACAATCGGTCGACGCCATCGCCGCCGCCTGCGATCTCATTCCGCGTATCAACGCCATGACCTTCAGCGGCGCGAGAAGCGAAGTGCACCGCTCGATCAATCGCGGCCATGTCGGTGTTATCCATGGTGCGCTCGGGCGTGAGCTGGAGGAATGGCGCCCGCCGCAGGTCGCCGATTTCGTCCGTATCCGAGGCTCGGCCCGCTATGCGCCCGGCCAGACGCAGGAAGGCGTGCTTGCCGATCTCGCCGCGGAATTGGTCGCGCTCGAAAAGCGCTTTCCCGGGCTGAAAGCCAAGCTGGTGCCTGAGATGATCGAAGGCCGTCCTCTGATGCCTCCTTTCGAAGTCTCGCCGACTTCACGCATCGTGACCTCGATCAACGCCGCCTATGAGACCGTCCGCGGCGAGACGCAGCCGACGGGCGCCATTACGCCCACGCGCTTTTACGGAACGGACGCCGGCCATCTCTACCATGAACTCGGCATGGAAGGCATCGTCTGCGGACCAGGCGGCCGATACAACACCATGCCGGACGAACGCGTCGACATCGTCGACTATCTCGACATGATCCGGGTCTACATGCTCACCATTCTCGATATTTGCGAGGCTGCCTGAGGCCGCATGTTTCCTCGCGACGAATATGATTGGCGTATCGCCAAGGCACATGCCGCCATGGACGCCGCCGCCGTCGATCTGCTCCTGATCGACAGCGGTGAGCTCCTTGCTTGGCTTACCGGTTATACCGTTTCGGAAACCATGTACCGCGCCGCCTTTCTCCCGCGACACGGTTCGCCCTGGTTCGTCCTGCGCGAGCTCGACGAAGCGCCGTGCAGGGAAAAAACCTGGATTTCCGATATCATCGGGTTCGCCGATACAGCCAATCCGCACGAGGCGATCGCCAGCAGCGTCCATGCTCGAGGTTTCGCCAGCGCCCGCATCGGCGCCGACTTCGCCTCCTATAGCTTCAGCGCCGATACGGCGGCCAAGCTTCGGGCGCACCTGCTCCAAGCGCAATTCGTCGCTCTTCCCGGCATCAGCGACAGTCTGCGATGGGTCAAATCGGCTCGCGAGATTGCCGTTCTGACGCAAGCGGCCGGCATCGCCGACAGAGCCATGCTGGCGATAGCGCAGAATACGCGAGCCGGCTCTTCGACCCGTACGGCCGCAGCGACGGCGGCTGCCACCTTCCTGCTTGAAGGTGCTGATAGCGGCGAGACCGGTCCTATCGTCAAGGCCAGCGGCGACCACCAATTCCTGCACGGCTCTTTCAAGAGTGAATTGCTTGACGCAGGCGATATTCTGCACGTGGAGCTTATTCCGCGCGTGGGCGGCTATGGTGCCCGTCTCATGCGGCCGATCGTCATCGGCAGTGCATCGGCAAGGCTTCAGAATATCGCCTCGCGTATCATCGCATTGCAGGACCGGCAGATCGAAGCCATGAAGCCGGGCGTTCCTGCCTGCGAGGTCGATGCCATAGTCCGTCAAGGTCTCATGTCGTCGGGATTGAGACAGCGTTACGACAATGTAACGGCCTATACGCTTGGTCTCTATACCCGCACGCCGCGCACCAGCGATTTCTCCCGGGTCTTTCTGCCGGATGCGGATTGGCCGCTGGAGGAAGGCATGGTTTTCCATGTCTATACGACAGCCGCTAGGCTTGGATTCAGCGAGACGGTGGTCGTTACGCCGGAGGGCGGAAGGCGGCTGACGATGACGCCACGCCACCTCCTCGGTTTGGCTAAATAACATTTGGCCGACGCGCGCAGGGCCTGCGCGCGGCGAGATTTTAGCCGAGCGCCTGGCTAGCAAGAGCATATTTGGACGCCATACCGGCGCTGGCCTTGTTTCTATTGGAGGGATGGTTTCCAAGCGACATGGTCAGGACGGTATCGTAGACAAGCATCCCGCACTGCGACACGTAAGAGGCGAAATCGCCGCTCTCCATGTGCGTGTCGAGACGGAGAAATTGGCCGGCATGATGCGCCACGTGTGGCTCGACCACGACAATCGCATCGGCATCACTTGACGCAACCACGGGCCCGACGACATGGCCGCGTCCGAAGGGCCGGCACAAGGCGAAAGCCTGCAAATCCGCTCCCCGGAACAGGCCGCAACCGATCGATTGCTCGTGGAGACGCCTGACCAGCTCCGAGCGATCGGCACCGAAGGCCATGGCATCGAGCCGCAGGATCTCTGCAAGATCGTCGGCGCCAAGCCGCCTTACCGTGCCGTCCGAAGGCAGCGGCGCGAAATCCTTCGCGATCCGCGCCTCCCCCTGACATTGGTAGACCGTCTTTTCCGGCTTGAAATCCAGCGAAAGATACAGACGCCGCGCCGCCCGTGTCGCGCTGAGGCTGAGGCGGCGTCCCGCAACCTTGTCGAGGATCCGGCTCATCAGCCATTGGCCGGTGCCATTGGTCTGCAAACGCGGAGAGGTAATCACCATGCCGACGGTGGCAAACTCGTCTCCGTGTGGAAACCACATGGCAGATCCCATGACGCGACCGATCTCATCGAGTGCGACGATGCCGCTACCCGTCTGCCTCAGAAATTCCCAGTCTTCGGCTCGATGCGGCCAACGGACCGAGATCGACAGCGCGTGCAACTGATCGAGCTCCACGTCCCTGATGTCGCCGATATGCATGGAGAAAGCATCGACCCGCAAACTGTCAGATACCTTCACTGGACCACCTCGAAACCTGCTACCTATACCCATGCGCCAAAACAGACGCGCTCCCCGTCAGCAAGGATAGGCGACGCCCGCCGATACAATTAGCTCGAATTGCGTGTGCCTGCACAACAATCGACTGAAACACTTCGACATTCGGCATGCAATTATGAAAGCGCAGGCCAATGCTATTGGGAAATGTCAGCAAATGCCGCAGCCGCCGAGGAGCATATGGACACGGTTGAAATCCTCGCCCGTCTTGTCGCCTTTCCGAGCGTCGTCGGCACGCCGAATGACGGGATCGTCGGCTGGATCCGGACGTATCTGCAAGGCCTCGGAATCCACGTCGCCGTGCTTCCAGGGCCTGAAGGCGACAGGTCCAACATCTTTGCCACGATCGGCCCCAGGGATGTCGCGGGTTATATCCTATCTGGCCATATGGATGTCGTTCCCGCTGGAGAGCCCGGCTGGACGTCGGAACCGTTCGCGCTCAGAAAGGAGGCCGATCGGCTCCACGGGCGCGGTACGACCGACATGAAAGGGTTCCTTGCCGCAGCGCTTGCCGCGGCGCCGGAACTTGCCAGGGCAAATCTTGCCCGTCCCATTCATCTCGCACTCTCCTATGACGAAGAAGCGGGATGCCGGGGCGTGCCGCATCTACTGGCGCGGATGAAGGAACTCTGCGCACCCCCGCAAGGCGCTATCATCGGCGAGCCCAGCCGCATGCAGGCCGTGCGCGCCCATAAGGGGAAAGCGGCGGCTCGCGTCACCGTCGGCGGACGGGCGGGCCATTCGTCTCGTCCAGACCTGGCGCTCAACGCCATCCATGCCATGTCGCGGGTGCTCAATTCGGCGGTCGATGAAGCTCGGAGGCTGACGCTCGGCCCGTTCGACCCCGTATTCGAGCCGCCGTACTCGACACTTCAGGCCGGTATTGTGTCCGGAGGACTGGCGCTGAACATCGTCCCCGACAACTGCCGGCTCGACCTCGAGGCACGTGCTATCGCCGACGTGGCCCCTGAGGAACTGCTGGCCCCGATCCGCCATTGCGCTGACATGCTCAGGGAACAGGGCTTTTCCGTCGATTGGACGCCGCTCAGCGCCTATCCCGCGCTGTCGCTTGCGAAGGACGCGCCACTTGCAGCCCTGTTGGAAGAAATGACCGGCAGGCCGTCGCTTGCGGCGGTCAGCTACGGGACCGAGGCTGGCCTATATCAGGCAGCCGGGATCGATGCGATCATCTGCGGGCCTGGCGACATAGAGCGCGCCCACAAGCCCGACGAATACATTCTAGAGGACGAACTCGAGGAATGCCGCCAGATGATATTGGCCCTGGCCGCGCGCTGCGCACGGGCTTGAGGGAGCGATCGCCATGACATTTCTCTTCAATTCGGATGCCAAGCGCGGAGCGATCTTCGCGCGGGCTTTCGCCGAGGAACTGCCGGATCTGGCATTTTCGATGAATGCGGCGAGCGTCGATCCTGATGAGGTTCGCTTCCTTATCACTTGGACGGTGCCCGACGACCTCGCCCGTTACCGCAATCTGGAAATCCTGTTTTCGATCGGCGCGGGCGTTGACCAGTTCAAGACGGATCTCGTGCCTGAACATGTGAAGATCGTCCGCATGGTCGAGGATGGCATCGTCAGGATGATGCAGGAATATGTGACGCTTGCGGTGCTCGCGCTGCATCGGGACCTTCTTTCCTATCTTGCGCAGCAGCGCGCCGGGGAATGGCGCGGCCTGCCTCAGCGCCAGGCGCATGAAAGACGAATCGGAGTTCTGGGATTGGGCGTTCTCGGGACAGCCGTGCTCGAGCGGCTGAAGCCCTTCGGTTTCCCACTCGCCGGCTGGAGCAGATCGCCCCGGACGATCGAGGGCGTCGAGTGCCATCACGGCGAAACCGGCCTCAGAACAATGGTGGCTGCGACGGACATTCTCATTTGCCTGCTGCCTCTGACGCCGGAGACCACGGGGTTCCTGGGCGACACGCTTCTTGGCGGCCTTCCGGCGGGGGCGATGCTCGTGCATGCCGGTCGCGGCCCACAGCTCGATGCGCACGCGCTGATCGAGGCGCTCGATAGCGGCCGTCTGGCGGCGGCGGTGATCGATGTGACCGACCCAGAACCCCTGCCCTCGGGTCACCCTTTATGGCGACACCCGAAAATCATGCTCACTCCGCATATCGCCAGCGTTACACAGCCCGATACCGCCGCACGCGCGGTGATCGACAACATCCGTCGTTATCGCGCAGGCCAGGATCCCATCGGGCTCGTCGACCGGCGGCGCGGATATTGAACCCATAGCAATGAAAGGCTCGCCATGACCTTCCTCAAGACCGTCGTAACCAATCCCGGTACGGCCCCGCGTGAATCCAAAGCCTTGCCGGAAAGACTGATTGCCGGCGATCCCTCGTTCAAGACCTGGGCGCAGGATGAGGCGAAGGACGGTGCCGTGCGCACTGGTGTCTGGGAGGCGACGCCAGGCGAGACCCGGTCGATCAAGGGCGAGACCTTCGAATTCTGCCACATCCTCGCGGGTGTCGTCGAAATCACCCCCGATGACGGCGAACCGGTCATCTTCCGGGCCGGCGACAGCTTTGTGATGAAGCCAGGCTTCGTGGGCAGATGGAAGACGATCGAGACCGTTCGCAAGATCTACGTGACGGTGGGATAAAAGCTGCTGGCTGCCGCAACAGAAATCACTGTTCGCCCCGGCTGAAACGCAAGATTCGTCGGCCCGCGCGCCGGCATACGGAGCAAGCTGCTCGTAAGCCGGCGCTAGGCTTTGGCAAAGCCTTAAGAAAGAGCTTCCCATGAGCTTGAGCTTCGATCCTGACACTTTGCCATTGCCGATCGGCCATTTCATCGGCGGGGAGCTCATTGAAGCTCCCGGCGAGGTCGACATGAAAAGGCCCTCCGACGGCAAGCCTTATGCAGGTTGCCCGATTGCGAGCCACGAGATGGTGGACCGCGCCGTCGAATCGGCCAAGGCGGCATTGAAGGCCAGCAACTGGAGCGGCCTGCGGCCGCGCGAACGTGTCCGCGTAATGCATGCCTGGGCGGACCTGATTGAAGCGGAGACGGAGACGCTGGCTCGAATAGAGGCTCTGTCCTCCACCCGATTGATCAGTCAATTGCCGGCCGGCGACATAGCGGTCACCGCGGAGCAGATTCGTTTCTTTGCCGAATTCGCCGACAAGGAGGGCAGCGATGTCGTGCCCACCGATGACAAGACCTTCGGCATGATCCTCAGCGAACCCTACGGGGTCGTCGGCGCGATCACGCCCTGGAACTTTCCGGTCTCCATGGCCGGCTGGAAGCTCGGTCCGGCGCTTGCCGCAGGCAATGCCGTCGTCCTCAAACCCTCGGAAATGACGCCATTTTCGACTGTTTACCTGGCCGAGCTCGCCGTGAGGGCCGGATTGCCCGCCGGCCTCTTCAACGTCGTTCTCGGCGACGGGCTCGCCACCGGTACGGCGCTCACCGGCCATCCCGATATCGCCAAGGTCAGCTTCACTGGCTCCACCCGAGCGGGATCCGCGATCATGGAGAATATCGCCCGCTCTGGCATCAAGCCGGTGACCCTGGAGCTTGGCGGCAAGAGCCCGCAGATCATCTTCAAGGACGCCGATCTTTCGAAAGCGGCCGATGCGATCGCCGGCAGCATTCTCTTCAATGCCGGCCAGGCTTGCGTCGCCGCGACGCGCGTAATCGTGGAGGCAAGCGTTGCTGGCCAATTCACGGAAGCCCTCATCGCGCGGATGGCGGATATCGGTCCCGGTCCCACCTGGGATGAGGCGACACGCTATTCGCCGATCATCTCCGAACGCCAGCGCGACCGGATCGACGCGATCGTCGCTGCCGCGATTAGCGAAGGCGGCCGCTGTATCGCCGGCGGCAAGCCGATGGATAGGCCGGGTTACTTCTACGAACCGACGCTTTTGACCGATCTCGATCCGTCTTCTCCCGCCATTCTCGAGGAAATCTTCGGGCCGGTCCTGACGCTGCAGACTTTCGAGGACGAAGACGAAGCGATGGTGCTTGCCGATCACCCCTCCTACGGGCTTGCCGCAGGCCTGTTTACATCCGACCTGTCGCGTACCATCCGCCTCAGCCGGCAGATCCAGGCAGGTACGGTCTGGGTCAATCGCTACAGCCGCTCGCGGGATCATATCTTACCGACCGGCGGCTATAAGCGCTCCGGCATCGGCAAGGACCTGGGACGCGAGGCTTATCTTGCCAATCGCAAAACGAAGAGCGTGCTCATCAGCCTTTGAGGGACCTATACCATGAAGACCTATTCGATCGCTCTGATCCCTGGTGACGGCATCGGCAAGGACGTGACAGACGCCGCATGGTCGGTGCTGCAAGTTGCCGCCAAGGCTGGCGGCTTTGCACTGAATAGCACCGAATTTCCGTGGTCCTGCCAATTCTACAAGCAGACGGGGCGGATGATGCCGGAAGACGGGATCGAGACGCTAAGGTCATTCGATGCGATCCTACTCGGGGCCGTCGGCTGGCCGGCCGAAGTGCCCGATGCGGTCTCGCTGCACGGCCTGTTGCTGCCGATCCGCAAGGCCTTCGTGCAATATGCCAATATCCGACCGCACCGGCTGCTGCCGGGGGTCCAGGGACCGCTGCGGGCGGAGACATTCGACATTCTCTGCATCCGCGAAAACACCGAGGGTGAATACTCGGGCGCCGGCGGTCGCGTCCATCAGGGCACGAGTGATGAAGTCGCGGTGGAGACGTCGATCTTTACCCGCGCGGGCGTCGAGCGCATCCTGCGTTTCGGCTTCGAGCAGGCGCGTGCCCGGCGCCGCAAGCTTGCCTCCGTCACCAAGTCCAATGCCCAGAAATATTCCATGGTGTTCTGGGACGAAATCACCGCCAGGCTTTCGGCCGAATATCCCGATGTCGAAGTCACGAGCTATCACATCGACGCGATGGCGGCCCGCATGGTGATGGCGCCGGAAAGCCTTGACGTCGTCGTCGCCTCCAATCTGTTCGGCGATATCCTGACCGATCTTGGCGCGGCCATTCAGGGCGGCCTTGGATTTGCGGCTTCAGCCAACATCAACCCGCAGCGCAATGCCCCATC
The DNA here is from genome assembly GCF_057784455.1 of Martinezella sp. CNPSo 3890. Classification (NCBI taxonomy): domain Bacteria; kingdom Pseudomonadati; phylum Pseudomonadota; class Alphaproteobacteria; order Hyphomicrobiales; family Rhizobiaceae; genus Martinezella; species Martinezella sp. CNPSo 3890. The sequence goes on from NZ_JBXSOR010000002.1 coordinate 309,369, forward strand.
GATGTTCGAGCCGGTTCACGGTTCAGCCCCGGACATTGCCGGGCGCGGCATCGCCAACCCGATCGCCGCCATCTGGTCGGGAGCGATGATGCTCGATCATCTGGGCGAGAGGGATGCTGCCACCTGCATCATCGCGGCGATGGAGGCAGCAACTGCGCGCGGCATCGGCACACTTCCGGGCAAGGATCGAACGGAAACCATCACCGCCGGCATCATCGCGGCGCTCTCCTGATTGCAGAGGACCTCATGTTGGATTTGAAAGACAAGCGGCTTTTTCGTGACAAGGGATTGATCGATGGAGCCTGGGTCGCGGCGGCCTCAGGCGCGGCGGTGGATGTTCAAGACCCCGCCAGACAGGCTGCCATCGGCACGGTGCCCGACATGGGTTCTAGGGAGACGCGCAACGCGATCGCGGCTGCCGAGCGCGCGCAGCGCAGCTGGAAGCGCAAGACGAATGCGGAACGTGCCGTCCTTCTCGAAGCCTGGCACGATCTCATGCTTGAGAATGTCGACGATCTCGCCCTCATTCTGACAACGGAGCAAGGCAAACCGCTCGATGAAGCCCGTGGGGAAATCCGCTATGGCGCCTCCTTCGTGAAATGGTTTGCCGAGGAAGCCCGCCGCATCAACGGTCATACGATACCGTCTCCCACACCCGATCGCCGCATCATCGTGCTCAAGGAGCCGGTCGGCGTCTGCGGCATCATCACGCCCTGGAATTTTCCCAATGCGATGATTACGCGCAAGGTCGCGCCCGCCCTTGCCGCCGGCTGCACCGTTGTCATCAAGCCCTCGGAATTCACCCCCTATTCCGCGCTCGCCCTCGGGGTCCTTGCCGAGCGCGCCGGCATCCCGGCCGGCGTCATCAATATCGTCACCGGGATGCCGGCCGAGATCGGCAACGAGATCATGGGCAACGAAACCGTGCGCAAGATCTCCTTCACCGGCTCGACGAGGGTCGGCGCGCTGCTGATGCGCGGTGCCGCCGGCAGCATCAAGCGGCTCAGCCTCGAACTTGGCGGTAACGCACCCTTCATCGTCTTCGACGACGCCGATCTCGATCTGGCCGTCGAAGGCGCGCTTGCCTCCAAGTTCCGCAATGGCGGCCAGACCTGCGTCTGCGCCAACCGGCTCCTTGTGCAATCGAGCGTCTATGACACCTTCGCAGCGAAACTGAAAGCGAAGGTCGATGCCATGAAGGTCGGGCCGGGCACGGAGGCCGGCGTGTCGATCGGCCCGATGATCAACCAGGCGGCAATCGAGAAAATCGACCGGCATGTCCGCGACGCGCTGGCAAAGGGCGCAACGATCATCACAGCCGCCCGGCAGCTACCCGACGGCGGACAATATACGGCTCCGATCGTCCTGACCGGGGCAACGACAGAGATGGAGCTTGCCGGCGAAGAGACCTTCGGACCGGTGGCGCCGCTCTTCCGCTTCGAGACCGAAGACGAGGCGATCGCGATCGCCAACGGCACGCCCTTTGGCCTGGCGTCCTATTTCTATACCGACAATCTCAAGCGCGCCTGGCGCGTCGGCGAGGCCTTGGAATTCGGCATGGTCGGGCTCAATACCGGCTCGGTGTCGATGGAAGTTGCCCCCTTCGGCGGCGTCAAGCAATCCGGGATCGGCCGTGAGGGCGCGCAAGCTGGTATCGAGGAATATCTCGAGATGAAAAGCTTTCACATGGGCGGGCTGGGCTAGATCAGAATCCAGGACCATAGCGGGTCACTCTGTTCGCGATCGGCCCGCCATGGTCCCGGCAACTGTCGTTACTGGAACTTGTCCAGCGCCTTATAGTAGAGGCCCACCAACGGCAGGAACCATGGTTTGCCGAAATGACCCGGCACGGCCGGCCAATCGACATCCCTCATGGGATTGCGATCCTCGCGGCCGAGCATGGCATCGGCCATGATCATGCCGAGATGGGTCGACAGTTGAGCACCATGGCCGGAATAGCCCATCGCATACCAGCTTCCATCATGATAGCCGGCGCGCGGATAGCGATCCTTGGTCATATCGACGAGACCGCCCCAGCAATAATCGACATCGACTCCGGAAAGCCGGGGGAATATCTCGGCCAAACCCGCCCTCAGAATTGCGCCACTCTTGGCGTCGGAACGATGGTCGGAGGTCGCGGAAAATCGTGCCCGGCCGCCGAATAGCAACCGGTTGTCGGGGGACAGGCGGAAATAGTTGCCGATGTTCATCGAGGTGACGCAGGTGCGATTTCCCGGCATGACCGATGCGATCTCATCCGCCGTCAGCGGTCGGGTCGCGATCAGGAAGCTGCCGACCGAGATGATCCGCCGGCGGAAATAGCTGAAATTCGGGGTCGTGTAGGCGCCGGTCGCCACCAGTACATTGTCGGCCGTGATCTCGCCGCGCGGTGTCACCAACCGATGCCTGCCCTTTTCCCGCAGCCTGTTCGTCACCGGCGCCGCCTCATAAATTGCCGCGCCATGGCGAACCGCTGCATCCGCGAGGCCGACAGCGTAGCGGCCCATATGCATCATCGCGCTTTTCTTGAAGAGCATGGCTCCATGGAAAGGCGAGCCGATTTCCTGTTTGAGATCGTCCGGCGTAAGCAGCGCCGTATCCGGATCGACTTCGGCATGAACCTCTTCGAAATTGCGGGCGATCGATCCGAAATGCTGCGGCTTCGATGCCAGCTTCAGCTTTCCGGCCCGGCGAAAATTGCAGTCGATGCCCTCTTCGGCGACAAGCGCCTCGATCGTATCGATGGAGGCGTCGAGCGCCTTATAGAGCGCGATCGCCCTCTCCTTGCCGAGTTCGGCTTTGGCGGCTGGATAACTATGGGCAAGACCATTGTTCAAATGACCGCCGTTACGGCCCGAGGCGCCCCAGCCGACACGCTCGGCTTCGAGAACGACGGCCCTCGCACCGGCCTTGGCCAGTTGCCGGGCCGCGGACAGTCCGGTGAAACCGGCTCCTATGACACAGGCGTCGTAATGCCCTTCGACCGGGCCTTGCCGGCCTCCGGCAAAGGCCGGCGCCGTGTCATGCCAATAGGAGACGAATTTCATGAATCTGCCTTTCCCTTAAAGTCCGACGACGCCGGGCAGGCCGGATATGTCCGCGATCTCGACATAGCCGTAATAGGGATTTGCCGGCTCATGACCACGGTTGACCCAGACCTTGTTCTTGATGCCGAGATCATGCGCCGACATCAGATCATAGCGGAAAGAGGACGAGCAATGCAGGATGTCCTCCGGCCCACAGCCCAGCATGTCGAACATATATTCGAACGCCTTGAAGCGCGGCTTGTAGGCATTGGCCTGCTCTGCCGTATAGACGGCATGGAAAGGCGCGCCGAGTTTCTCGACATTCGACATGATCTGGCTGTTCATCGCGTTGGACAGGATGACCAGAGGGATTTCCTTGGCAACCTTCGCCAGTCCGGCCGGCACGTCGGGATGCGGCCCCCAGCCGGGCACGCGTTCATAGATCGCTTTGGCGTCTTCCGCGCGGAACTTGACGCCATTCGCGCGGCAGGTCCGCTCGACCGCATTGTGAACGACGTTGGCATATGGCTTCCAATCACCGAGAACCTCGTCCAGCCGATAGGCGGCGAAATTCTTGATGAATTGCAGCATCCTCGCCTCATCGAGCTCGGCGCCATAGATGTCGCGAGCCGCTTCGGCCATCTCGAAATTGATGAGCGTGCCATAGCAATCGAAGGTGATGTATTTCGGCCGGAAAGGCGCCATGTCCGTTCGTCCTCTATCTAAAGGGCATCTGCGTTCTTTATGAGACGATCATAGGCTGAAGTCCCACGACGGACGTGATCGAATTGGCGTGTCCGCAAAGCATATTGTTTCGTATGCGCGGCGTCCTTTGGCAGAGTGTTGCAGCGGATATGCGTCGCGACGTGGTTTTTGGACCATTGCGGAGCGACCGAAAAAGGATCTTCAGCATAAGATGCGGCCAAGCGCGCCCGCTACGGCGAAAGATATCACGACGAACCATGCCTTCAGATAATCTGCCATGCGGGGATCGCCGAGACTTGGGGTAAGGAAAGGATGCCCCATGCGAACCGACAGCATAAATTTGGTCAGCTTCACACCGGAGCATATAGACGGCGCCCTCGCCCTCTCACGTCAAGCCAAATGGCCTCATCGTGCCGAGGACTGGCGTCTTGCCTTGCGTTTGAGCCAAGGCGCAGCAGCCGTGGACGAGACGGGTCGCGTCGTGGGCACCATCCTGATGACCCCCTATGGAGAGGATTGCGCGACGATCAATATGGTGATCGTCGACGAAAACCTGCGCGGCCGCGGGCTTGGCCGCAAGCTCATGGATGCGGCAATGGCGCTGGCTGGCCACCGCCCTCTGAGGCTCATTGCAACCACGGAAGGACTGCCGCTGTATCGCAAGCTCGGCTTTGTCGCCGAGGGCCAGATCTTTCAGCATCAGGGACATCTCGCCGACCTCGCGCCGGCTGGGGATGTCGAGGCCGCGACCACCGATGATTTTTCCGCGATCAAAGCGCTCGACCGCGCAGCTTTCGGTGCGGATCGCCGCACGTTGATCGACGTGCTCACAGATGTCGCGCAGGTGGTCGTCATTCGACGACATGGTCGTGTCGAGGCTTTCGGCGCGCTGCGCACCTTTGGACGCGGCGATGTGATCGGGCCTGTCGTCGCATCGAATACCGAGGATGCGAAATCGCTGATAACGGCGCTTGCCCTTCGCAAGCCGAGCGAATTCCTGCGCGTCGATACGAACGAAAGCTCGGGGCTGACCGGCTGGCTGGCGCAGATCGGCCTTAGCCATGTGGGTGGCGGTATCGCGATGCGGCGCCCGGGCGGCGCTGGAGCCCTCGACCGGGACGCGAGAATATTTGCATTGGCCAATCAGGCTCTTGGATAATTTGGAGATCATCATGCTCGCCAACTCGCTCATCGAACTTGATCGCGCGCACCTCATCCATCCTGTCTCATCCTATCGCGGCCATGAAAAACTGGGCGTGCGGGTGTTGCGATCCGCAAAGGGCGCAACCGTCACCGACGCATTGGGCCATCAGCTTGTCGACGGCTTTGCCGGCCTCTGGTGCGTGAACGCGGGCTACGGGCATGAGAGCATCGTTGAAGCAGCAGCCCGCCAGATGCGTGAACTGCCCTATGCGACGGGTTACTTCGATATCGGTTGCGAAGCGGCCATTCGCCTTGCGGCCGAACTCGCCGACCGGGCGCCCGGCGATCTCAATCATATCTTCTTCACGCTCGGCGGATCGGATGCCGTCGACAGCACGGTGCGTTTCGTCCGCTACTACTGGCATGCCAAGGGCAAGCCGGAGCGCGACCAGTTCATCTCGATCGAGCAAGGCTACCACGGCTCCTCGACCGTTGGAGCCGGCCTCACGGCGCTACCCGGCTTCCATGCAGGCTTCGGCGTCCCCTTCGACTGGCAGCACAAGATCCCCTCGCCCTATCCGTATCGCAATCCGGTCGGCGAAACGGCAGATGCGATCATTGCCGCCTCGATCGCGGACCTCAAATCAAAGATCGAAGCGATCGGCGCCGAGCGCGTGGCGGCATTTTATGCCGAACCTATCCAGGGATCGGGCGGCGTCATCGTACCGCCGAAAGGCTGGCTCAAGGCGATCCGCGATCTCTGCAGTCAATATGACATTCTCTTCATCGCCGACGAGGTCATTACCGGCTTCGGCAGGACCGGTCCGCTGTTCGCCTGCTCGTATGACGAAATCGTCCCTGACTTCATGACGACGGCCAAGGGTCTGACCTCCGGCTACGTGCCCATGGGCGCCGTGTTCATGTCCGATCGCGTCTATGATGTCATCGCTGACAGCGCCGGTAGTGCGGCGGTCGGCCATGGCTACACCTATTCTGCCCATCCCGTCAGTGCGGCAGTCGGGCTCGAAGTACTGAAGCTCTATGAGGGCGGCCTCCTCGAAAATGGTGTCAAGGCTGGTGCGCGTCTGATGGAAGGACTGGAAAATCTGCGTGACCATCCGCTGGTCGGCGATGTCCGCGGTCGCGGCATGCTGGCGGCCGTCGAACTGGTCGTCGACAAGGCCAGAAAGACCCCATTGCCAAGTGCTGCCGCGCCGGCGCGCAGAATTTTCGATCGCGCCTGGGACAATGGCCTCGTCATCCGCGCCTTCGCCCATGGCGTGCTTGGATACGCACCGCCGCTTTGCTGCACGGATGATGATATCGACGCGATCCTGGAGCGCACACGAAAGACCCTCGACCAGACTTTGGAAGATCCGGACGTTCGGGAAGCCATGCGTTGAAGCGGCGTATGCCGTTCTTGGTTGGCGAAATGTCGGAGAGGGCCGGAAATTCGGAATTTTGTGCCGCTGTACACCATCGATTCGGCGACTTCGCCGTTCAGGAACTGCCAAACTGCTTCCTAGAACGGCTGAAAGCCGGCTTTTCCGGGCCTTGGCAGGACGATTTCCGCCCTTTGGGTCAGAATTTTATGCTGCAAGCGGCTTGTCCGCAGCGGATCATGAAGGAGAGCATGACTTGGCCAAAGACTTTCAGGACTTCAAATATCTTACCTTCGATGTCGTCGGCACCCTCATCGACTTCGAAGGTGGCATAAAGACCTGCCTCGCCGAGATTGCGGCTGAAGCTGGCACCTCCATCGATGGCGAAGAAGCGCTGAGGCTCTATCGCCAGGCGCGCTACAGCGAGGACGCGGAACTCTTTCCGGATGATCTCTCACGGGTCTACATGGTCATCGCACCCGCCCTTGGCCTGCCGGCAGAAGATCGATATGCGCAGCGACTGCGTGATTCCGTCGCCAACTGGAACGCGTTCGACGATAGCGCGGCAGCGCTTGCCGAGCTCAAGAAAACGCATCGCCTCGTCGCCATGACAAACGCTCGCCGCTGGGCGCTCGATCACTTCGAAAAAAAGCTCGGCTCGCCGTTCTTCGCGAGCTTCACGGCCGACGACACCGGCACGGAAAAGCCAGATCCCGCCTTCTTCGAACAGGTATTCGAATTCGTCGGCGGCAAAGGAGCGAGCAAGAACGACATTCTGCATGTCGCTCAAAGCCAGTACCACGATATCGGCATTTCGCGAAAGCTCGGGCTGACCAATTGCTGGATCGAGCGCCGTCATGCGCAGGACGGCTATGGCGGCACGATAGAGCCAGAGAGCTTCACCCAACCCGACTACCATTTCACGTCGATGGCGGCCTTCGCCTCGGCGGTCAAGGAAAGGCTGACCGAAAGACAGTGACGCAACCCGGGAGAGCTTGCGACCAAGACGGGCATCCCATCAATCAACAGAAAAAAGGGGAATGAGATGACTGACGGAATCACGAACTGGACCACCGCCGACGACGCGATGGTGGAGAACGCCATCCGGCGCGGTGCAACGCGGCGCGACCTCCTGAAACTGATGCTGGCGGGAGGTGTTGCGGTATCATCGGCGGGCATCATTCTTGGCCGCGCCACGCAGGCCATCGCAGCAGCGCCGGTTTCCGGCGGCGCGTTCAAGGGGGCCGGCTGGTCGTCCTCGACCGCCGACACGCTGGATCCCGCAAAGGCGTCCCTGTCGACGGACTATGTGCGCTGCTGCTCGCTCTACAATCGCCTGACCTTCATCGACAAGGCCGGCGTGACACAAATGGAGCTTGCCGAGAGCATCGAAAGCAAGGACGCCAAAACCTGGACGATCAAGCTGCGCAAGGGCGTAACCTTCCATGACGGCAAGGAACTGACGGCCGACGATGTCGTCTTCTCGCTGAAACGCCATCTCGACCCGGGCGTCGGCTCCAAGGTCGCCAAGATCGCCGCCCAGATGACCGGCTTCAAGGCCATCGACAAGTCGACGGTCGAAATCACGCTTGCCGACCCCAATGCCGACCTGCCGACCATTCTGGCCCTGCATCATTTCATGATCGTCGCCAATGGCACGACGGACTTTTCGAAAGGCAACGGCACCGGCGCCTTCGTTCTCGAAACCTTCGACCCGGGTAATCGGTCAGTCGTCGTCAAGAACAAGAACTACTGGAAGTCCGGCCAGCCCTATCTCGATTCCTTCGAGTTCTTCGCGATCAGCGATGACAATGCCCGCGTGAATGCCCTGCTCTCGGGCGACATCCATCTTGCCGCCGCCATCAATCCCCGCGCCGTGAAGCTGGTCGATGGCCAGTCCGGCTTTGCACTTTCGAAAACGACAAGCGGCAACTATACCAACCTCAACATGCGCCTCGACATGACGCCGGGGAACAAGAAGGACTTCGTCGACGGGATGAAGTCCCTGGTCAATCGCGAGCAGATCGTCAAATCGGCACTGCGCGGTTTTGGCGAAGTGGCCAACGATCAGCCCGTTTCCCCGGCGAACATCTACCATAACAATGATTTGAAGCCGAAAGCCTTCGATCCGGACAAGGCCAAGTTCCATTTCCAGAAGGCGGGCGTGCTCGGACAGTCCATTCCGGTGATCGCATCCGACGCGGCAGGCTCGTCGATCGATATGGCAATGATCATCCAGGCCGCGGGCGCGAATATCGGCATGAAGCTCGATGTTCAGCGCGTTCCGTCTGACGGCTATTGGGATAATTACTGGCTGAAGGCGCCGATCCATTTCGGCAACATCAATCCGCGCCCGACGCCCGATATCCTGTTCTCGCTCCTCTATGCCTCCAACGCGCCATGGAACGAGAGCCAGTACAAGTCGGAGAAATTCGACAAGATGCTGATCGAAGCTCGCGGCTTGCTCGATCAGACCAAGCGCAAGCAGATCTACGACGAAATGCAGGTGATGATCGCCGACGAGGCGGGCACCATTATCCCTGCCTATATCTCGAATGTGGATGCCATTTCGAGCAAGATACACGGATTGGAAGCCAATCCGCTCGGTGGCATGATGGGCTACGCGATGGCGGAATATCTCTGGCTCCAGGCCTGACCCCTGCTGGACATCTCTCCCGGGGACGGTCGCGGCCGCCACCGGGAGCCGTCCCGCGAACGCCATTCGTTTCGTAGAACGCCGCAGGAGCGATTTGTTTGAGATCCGAGGTTTCCATTCTTGTCCTGAACCGGCTTTTAATTGCGATCATCTCCTTGTTGATCGTGTCGTTCGCCGTCTTTTTTGCAACCAGCATGCTGCCGGGAGACACCGCCTCGATCCTGCTCGGCCAGGCGGCTACGCCCGAGGCGGTTGCGGGCTTGCGCAAGGCCATGCACCTCGACGAGCCAGCGATCCTGCGATTCATGGGATGGCTTTTGGGTCTGATGAGAGGCGACCTCGGCATTTCCTACGCGAATAACATGCCTGTCGCGCAGCTGATCGGCGGCCGCCTGGTGGCGACCTTGGAGCTTGCCGCCATAACGACGCTCGTCTCGGTGCCGCTCGCGCTGCTGCTCGGTATCACATCCGCCATGCTTCGCGGCTCCTATTATGATCGGCTCGTAACCGTCATCTCGATCGGTGTCATATCAGTGCCCGAATTCATGGTCGCGACGCTCGCTGTGTTGCTGTTTGCCGTCTATCTGCGCTGGCTGCCGGCATTGTCGTCGACGAGCGAGGCGCATACGCTCTTCGACCTCATGAAAATCTATGCCATGCCGGTCATCACGCTCACCTTCGTGATCTCCGCGCAAATGATCCGCATGACCCGGGCAGCGCTTATTGAGACGCTGAAGACCCCCTATGTCGAAATGGCGCTGCTCAAAGGCGCCTCACGCAGCCGCATGGTGTTCAGGCACGCATTGCCCAATGCTCTCGGGCCGATCGTCAATGCCATCGCGCTTTCGCTTTCCTATCTCGTCGGCGGCGTCATCATCGTCGAGACCATCTTCAACTATCCGGGCATTGCCAAGCTGATGGTGGACGCAGTCGCGACCCGCGATCTGCCGCTGATCCAGAGCTGCGCGATGATCTTTTGCCTTGGTTATCTCCTGCTGATCACCGCCGCCGACATCATTGCAATCCTGTCGAATCCGAGGCTGCGATGACCACGAAAAGCTTGGCTCCCCGCACTACATCCCTGTTTGGCTACCAGGTTAGTCCCGTTGGCATCGTCGCCTTCGCCATTATCCTCGGCTGGACGATCATCGCCCTGTTCGCACCCTATATTATCCCCTATTCCGTCGGTGACATCGTCGATACGGACTATTTCGGTCCGATAAGCAATCAATTATGGCTCGGCTCGGACTATCTCGGACGAGACATGCTTTCGCGCGTCCTGATGGGCGCACGCTACACGGTCGGCATTTCCTTGGCTGCGGTGGCGCTCTGCTGTCTTTGCGGCGTGGCGCTTGGCATGACGGCCGCGGTCATCGGTGGGTGGTTCGACACGATCCTGAGCCGGTTTCTCGATGCCCTGAACTCGATTCCAAGCAAGCTTTTCGGCCTGGTGGTCGTTGCCGCCGTTGGCTCTTCCATTCCCGTCCTGATCATTACGCTCGCCGTCATCTACACGCCCGGCGCCTATCGCTTTGCTCGCGCGCTCGCTGTCAATATCAATACGATGGACTTCATCACCGTTGCGCGTATCCGCGGCGAGAAGGTCGGCTATATCATCGCCTCCGAAATCCTGCCGAACATTATCCGACCGGTCCTGGCGGACTTCGGCCTGCGCTTCGTCTTTGTCGTGCTCCTGCTCTCGGGCCTTTCCTTTCTCGGCCTCGGCCTGCAGCCGCCCCATGCCGATTGGGGAGCCCTGGTCCGCGAGAACATCGGCGGCCTGCCCTTCGCCGCCCCTGCCGTGATCGTGCCTTCCTTCGCCATTGCCAGCCTCACCATCAGCGTCAACCTGCTGATCGACAACCTGCCACGCAGGATCAGGGACAGGAGCGCATGACGATGACCAACCTCGTTGAAATCAGGAATTTGAAAGTCGAGGCCAGAACAGATTCCGGCCGCGTCATCGAGATTATCAAGGATGTCAGCTTCGACATAGCGAAGGGCGAGATCATCGCCCTCATCGGCGAAAGCGGCTCGGGCAAGACGACGATCGCGCTGACGCTCATGGGACATGCGCGGGAGGGCTGCCGCATCTCCGGCGGCAAGATTTACGTGGATGGTCAGGACATGGCCGCGCTTTCCGAAAGCGAGCGCGCAAAGGTTCGCGGCACGACGGTTGCCTATATCCCGCAAAGCGCGGCCGCCGCCTTCAACCCGGCCACGAAGATCATGGAACAGGTGATCGAGGTTACCCGCATTCACCGGCTGATGCCTCCCGAACAGGCCCGTCGTCGCGCGATCGAGCTCTTCCGGGCGCTGTCGCTGCCAAATCCCGAGACGATCGGCGAACGATATCCGCATCAGGTCTCCGGCGGCCAGTTGCAGAGGCTGGCAGCGGCCATGGCGCTGATCGGCGAACCCAAGCTCGTTATCTTTGACGAACCGACCACCGCGCTCGACGTGACGACGCAGATCGACGTGCTTAAAGCATTCAAATCCGTCATTCGCGCCGGTGATATTGCTGGAGTCTATGTGTCACATGATCTGGCGGTCGTCGCCCAGATCGCCGATCGCATCGCCGTGCTCAAGGGCGGCGAAATCCAGGAACTTGCGAAGACCGAGGCGATCCTGACGCGACCAAGCCATCCCTATACGCGCGAGTTGTTGGCCGCCTTCGAGCCGAAGCAGGCCATCCGGGATAGCAAGACAGGCGGGTCGATTGAGCCCGTATTGAGGATCGACAGCCTGGTTGCGGGCTATGGCGATCTCCAACCCAACGGCCTGCCGGCGGTCTGCGCGGTTCAGTCCGTGAGTCTCGAGGTGGAGAAAGGCAGGAATCTCGGCATCATCGGCGAATCCGGATGTGGAAAGTCGACGCTGGCGCGTGCGATCGCCGGAATACTGCCGGCCGTGTCGGGCACCATCGGCTTCAATGGCAGCGATATCAATCGCGCCGCCAAATCGCGTACGCGCGATCAATTGCGGGAGATGCAGATCGTCTTTCAATATGCCGACACCGCACTCAATCCGGCGAAGTCGATCGCCGACATTCTCGAGCGGCCCCTGGCATTTTATCACGGAATGGATCGCGCGGCCCGGGCGGCGAGGGTCGATCAACTGCTTGATATGGTGCGATTGCCCCGCGCGCTTCGCTATCGCTATCCGTCGGAATTGTCAGGCGGACAGAAGCAGCGCGTGAATTTCGCACGCGCCCTTGCCGCCGAACCACGCCTGATCATCTGCGATGAGGTCACCTCCGCTCTCGACACCGTCGTTGCCGCCGCGATCATCGATCTCCTCAAGGAACTGCAGCGTGAGCTGCATCTGTCCTACATCTTCATCAGTCATGATCTCTCGGTCGTCGAGGCAATCTGCGACGAGATCGTCGTGATGTATGGCGGCAAGAAGGTGGAGCAAATCACGCGCGAGACCGCGAATGTGCCTCGCCACCCCTATTCGCAGCTGCTATTCGGATCGGTTCCAAAGCTCGATCCCACCTGGCTCGACAATCTCGTCCAGGACCCGGAGCTCAAGCGCGAATATGGGCATGGCTAGAGCGTGATGCCGAAAAGTGTCAGGGGATTTCGGACGACATCACGCTCTATTTCTTTGATTCTAGAGCGGATTCAGATTTTAGGTCGACTCGATCTAAAATCATCCGGCTCAAGCCGCCGATCTGGCCTTGAAAGGTCGTTACATGGGAAACAGGCTGGTCAGCGGCATATGCGACTTGACGATCGGTGATTTCAGCACGACGAAGCTGAAATATTTATCGATCCCGATATCCATATCGGTCAGCCGTTCCATGATGGTCTGGTACTCGCCGATCCCAGCGGTTACGAACTTGATGAGATAGTCGTAGCCGCCGGAGACGAGATGACACTCGATCACCTGGTCGATTTTCTCGACCACGTTGAGGAAGCGCGCAAAATCGATCTGCCGGTGGTTCTTCAGGGTGATTTCGGTAAAGACGGTCAGCGTCTGCCCGAGTTTGGCCAGGTTGATCTGGGCCGAATAGCCCTCGATATATCCTTCCGCTTGCAGCCGTTTGACTCGCATCAGGCATGGGCTGGGTGAAAGAGCCACCAGTTCCGCCAGCTCGACATTGGTGATGCGGCCGTTTCTCTGAAGCTCATAGAGGATTTTGATATCGATCCGATCCAGTTTCATCAGAGGTCCGCCATTGAAAGAGCGCCGGGAGAAGACGGCACAAAATGCTGTTATCACGCAAAGCAGAGCCTAGCATATTGCCCGGTTATGTCTATCGGGAAGACAAATCTCCTTTGAAGCACAATAGTTTATAGACTGCATCAATCACGGCATAAAATTTTGTGGATCCACCATCTCCGGCAACGTCTGGCGAAGCAATGGGGTAGATTTGGTTCGAACGTGGAGATCGCGCATGCCTGCACCGCTTTGCCTTGTCGAAAGCTCGCCGATATTGCCGAAGTCAGCCGATGTCGTCGTGATCGGCGGGGGAATTGTCGGCGTTTTCGCCGCATACTATCTCGCACGGTCGGGCCTGCGCGTCGCCCTTGTCGAAAAAGGCCGGATCGGGGCAGAGCAATCCAGCCGCAATTGGGGATGGTGCCGGCAGCAGAACCGCGATGGGCGGGAACTGCCGATCGCGACGAAAAGCCTCGATCTCTGGGAGCGATTTGCTCCTGATAGCGGCGAGGACACAGGCTTCCGCCGCTGCGGCCTGCTCTATCTCAGCAATGACGAACAGGAGATCGCCGGTTGGGCGCGCTGGCACGACTTTGCGAGAACCGTCGGCGTCACGACGCATATGCTCGACAGCGCTGCAGCGAGCGAACGTGGCCGCGCCACGGGGCGCATCTGGAAAGGCGGAGTTTTCTCGCCGACGGACGGGGTTGCCGATCCGGCCAATGCGGCGCCGGCGGTGGCACGCGCGATCATGAAGCTAGGCGGCACGGTCCATCAGAATTGCGCTGCCCGAGGTCTGGAAACGGAAGCGGGGCGCGTCAGCGGCGTGATCACCGAAAACGGCGTGATCCGCACCAAGACCGCGATTCTCGCCGGTGGCGCCTGGGCGTCATCCTTCTGCCGACAGCTGGGCATTCGCTTTCCTCAAGCCTCCGTTCGTTCATCCATTCTGGCCGTTTCGGCCGGTGCCGAAGGATTGCCGGATGCCTTGCACACCAGCGGCGTATCGGTCACGCGACGTGGCGACGGCGGCTATACGCTGGCCATCAGCGGTCGCGGCCGGGTGGACGTGACACCTCAGCAATTGCGGTTCTCGTCGCAATTCATTCCCATGTTCCTCAAGCGGCGAAAAAGCCTGTCGCCCGGCGGTCTCGAAGGCTTTCGCTCCGGTCATGAATCGCTGAAGCGCTGGCGGCTCGATCGAACGACGCCGATGGAGCATATGCGCATTCTCGATCCAAGACCGGACCATGCCACGATCGAACTGACGCATGCGAGAGCCCTGGAACTCCTGCCGGAGCTTCACATGACGAGGATCACGGCCGCCTGGGCAGGCTATATCGACAGCACGCCGGACGGTGTTCCCGGCATTGGGGAAATCCAGGGCCTTCCCGGCTTCATCCTCGCCGCCGGATTTTCCGGCCATGGTTTCGGGATCGGGCCTGGCGCCGGCCATTTGATTGCCGACATCGTGACCGGTGCTGCGCCTGTCGTCGATCCGACGCCCTATCATCCAAGCCGCTTCGCCTCATCCGTTTGGGGCAAGGTCGCCGATTTCTGAGGCACAAAAACACTGGTCTTCTGATTATTGACCAAGCTCCGCGGACGGATGTTATCATCGGCAAGGGGTAGCCGCCCCGGAAAGGCGATGGACATGCCTCTACACATCAAACGAATTTACGAACCCGCTGATGACGGCGACGGCAAGCGTATCCTGGTCGACCGTCTATGGCCTCGCGGCATCAGCAAGAACGATGCTCATATTGACGCCTGGTTGAAAGACCTTGCGCCGAGCGCTGAGCTGCGACGCTGGTTCGGTCACGATCCCCAAAAATGGGATGAGTTTCGCCGGCGCTACCAGGATGAGCTCAAGAAGAACTCGAAGGCAGTGGAAGAGCTTAGGGACCAAATCGGACAATCAACCGCAACCCTTCTTTATGGTGCGAGAGACACCGAGCACAATAACGCTGTCGTGCTTATGGACTTCCTCACCAATCGGTAGATCATTGACCGGCATTGTCATCGCCCGAAGATGGAAGTATGTCGAAACCTCCGCGCGGATTTCAGGCGACGGCCTGAGCCGGGGCATCGCGGCTCGGCAGAAGTCGCGCCATCGCGCTCAACAAATCCGTCTGCGATATCAGACCAAGAACGCGCCGATCGGCATCAATGACGATGACCGCGTGTGTGCGTCCGTCCGTCAGAACAGGCAGGAGCGAAAGAGCAGGATCGGTCGCATCGGCGACAGCCGGTTTCGATATGGCGTGCGCGATGGCGTCGAGGCCGCCGGAGAGCTCGCGCAAACCGACCGTACCGATCAGGCGGCCCTCCCGATCCTTGACCGGCAATGTTCGAATATTGTGCTTCAGCAGAAGATGTCTCGCGTGATCCGGCTCGGCATCCTCGCCAATGGCGATGACATCGCGCGACATGATGTCGGCGCAGCTTATATCTCCATGCGATCGCACCGCTGCCTGCAGTTCGACCTGCCGCAAGAGGCGGATGAGGTCGGCGCGATCGATATCGAAGGTCTCGTCCAGCACGCCCAGGGCCGCATCGACATCTTCTTCTCGAAAGCCCACCCGCAAGGGCGGCGGCAGATCACGTGTTTGATGGATATTCTCGGCATGCTTTGCGACGACATGCGGATAATTGCGCCTGGAAAGCTTGTGAAACATAAGTCCGAGGCCGACGAGTATGCAGGAGTTCAAGGCAACCGGCACGAACGGAAACAGGAAGCCCCAGCCTGCGACGACCGGGCCGCCGAGAACGGCGGTCAAGGCGGCAGCACCGCCTGGCGGATGCAGGCATCGCGTAAATGACATCGCTCCGATCGCAAGCGAGACGCCGGCCCCGATCGCGATGATCGGATCATGGATGAGATAGGCGGCGATGATACCCATCATGGCTGAAATGGTGTTGCCGCCAATGATCGACCAAGGCTGGGCAAGCGGACTTGCTGGAACCGCGAAAAGCAGCACCGCGGATGCTCCCATCGGCGCGACGATGAGCGGAAGATGCGGCCCCTGACCGAAGAGATAGCCGCTGATCACGCCGGTAAGGCCGATGCCGATCAAGGCACCAAGGCACGCGATCAGCCGTTCGCGCAAGGTGGCTCCGGCCAGGATCGGGGAAAACAAGCGGAACCGGCTGGATCCCGCCTTATGGGATTCTGGATGCTGCATGATGAAACCAGTTTTAGAGAAGGGCTTTCCTTGGATGAACGGCGGGACGCCGGCTAGTTCGACGGTAGCGGCAGGCCCTTGCCCCTGGTGGCGCCGAGGACCTCTTGAAACGCATCGAGCGAACTCGGACGACCATTCTTGCGCGAGATAAGGATCGTGTCGACCATGGCGAGCTGGTGCGTCACCGATGTCGCCGGCCAGTGCATGAGATCGAGAACCGATCTTGGCATGACACCGGCTGCGTTGCCGGTCGCCACACTGGCCAGAATCGCATGATAGGAGCCAAGTTCGGTCGTTGGCAGAGAGCTCGACCTGCGCGCCCAGCCTTCTGCAATCCCGCGATAAGTGCATCCGGGCTCAAGGGCAGCAATCGAACCAACGCGCAAATCGGCAGCCGACCGGATCGGCGGATGCCCGGATGGCAGCAGGAGCAGCAGATCCTCGACAAATACCGGTTCGGCTTCGAGCTGCTTGAGTTCAGCCGCGAAACTTGGATCTTCATCCAGCATTGCCTTTGGCGGCCGGGCGATCAGCGCGCAGTCCAGAACATCGCGCAGAACATCTTGAGCAAGGTCGCGGGAGGCGCCAAGCGTCAGCTTGAGCGATACATCCGGCCACATTTGGTTGAACCGGCTGAGCGCCGCGGGCAGCCGGCTTGCCGCCGTGCTTTCCATTGTCCCCAGACGCAATGTGCCCGTTGGGCGCTGGGGCCTGACCGCCTGACGCGCCTCGAGCGCAAGCGCGGCGAGCCGATTGGCATAGCGGTGAAATGTCTCGCCTTCTTTCGTCAGGGTCATCTTCTTGCCGTCGCGGCTGAAGAGCAGGACGCCCAGATCGTCTTCCAACTGCTGAATGCGCGTCGTCACGTTCGACGGCACGCGCCCCACGGCCTTCGCGGCCTTGGTCACGCTGCGGTCACTGGCCACGGCAAGGAAGATCTCGATTGATGAGAGGTCCAATTGAAAGATCTCGATTCAGGAATTAAGTTGCCTTATTATTCCCTATATAAAAATCATTGTCGCAGCTCAAGCATGTTTCGGTATCGAGCCAGGAAATGGAGTTCTGACGGGCGGATGGCAAAACCAGATCAACGTGAAACCGACGAGGCAATCCGCGAATACGCATCGCCTGCCTGCATGTTGCACGAGGTCGACCCAGCCTATAGCGGCATTTCACCCGATGAAGACCGGACTTCGGATATTTTCGCGTGGCGAAGGACTGAGCGGCAAAGGCTGATCGGCGAGCGAAAGGCGCTGCCAATCGCAAAGCGTGAAGAATATGCAGGCGCGATCGCCACCTATCTCGATCAGATTGTCACCGATATAGATGGCAAACATATCAGCCTGTTCTGGCCCTTCTCGGGAGAGCCGGACTTGAGAGGATGGATGGCGGCCTTGACGGCACGCGGCGCGGATTGCCTGTTGCCGGTCGTTGTCGCCAAGGCAGAACCCTTGATATTCCGATCATGGAAAACAGGAGAGCGGCTCGAACGCGGGGTATGGAACATTCCCGTGCCGGCAGAGGACAGGCAAGCGGTTCCCGATATTGTCATCGCGCCCCTGGTCGGCTTCGATCCAGCCTGCTACCGTCTTGGTTATGGAGGCGGATTTTTCGACAGAACCCTTGCGGCCCTCGAGCGCAAGCCTTTGGTCATCGGCGTCGGCTTCGAATCGCAGAGGATCGATACCATCCGTCCGCTCGCTCATGACATTCCGATGGACGTGATCGTCACGCAAGCGGGACCGCGCTATCGATGAACTCAAAGCCCCTTTCCTGCCCGGCATTAAGCCTGCCGATTCCGACGGGATGCTGAACGGAGCGGCAGATCGCCGCACAAACGGGCAGCAGTCTACACCTGAGCTCCGATATACCCGGCCGGATCAACGCCTGCGCCTATTGGCACATGAATTGCGTCTTTACGATTGATCCATCGGAAGAGACGATATTCATGCTGTCCATTCTCCTGCCGCTACTTTTGAGCATTTCCCTCGGCTTGAGCTGGAACAGGTTTCTGCTGACCTTCGCAAGCCGCGGTGACAGCCTTCAAAACCAGATGCCGGTTACGATGGTCGCGGCGGCAGTCAGCCTGACGGCCCTTGCATTGTCCTTTGCCGATAAGGGGCCGTTACTGGGAAGTGCCATCGTCTTGCTCGGCCTGCTGCTCGCGGCCATCAGCAAGAGCCTTTCCCACCCCGCTGCGATTGTGGCGCTTTCCGCCGTCAGCCTTGCGGCCTATCTCCAGTTTACGGGGAACCACTGAGCCACTGATATCGGCACGGTATTCGAAGCATACATCGAGTCCGACGTTGAAATCGGAGATTTCCGCGACGTCAGGCCCAGCGTCGGGGGCTGGGCGCGGATCATCGGCCACAATACGATCTTCGTCGACGATCGAGATCCTTTGGCCTATGGTTTCCAGATCAAATAGAAGAGGTCTGTCCGTCGAGGCATTGCATGAAATCCGTCAAACAAGAAGCTAAGCACGATCCCTTGAAGGTCGGATTCATCCTCGCGCGATCATTTACGCTTTCCGCCTTCGCCCTGTTCGTGGATACGCTGAGATTGGCGAGCGACGAAGCCGATAAATCCGGCAGGGTGCTGGCCGACTGGCAGGTATTGGGTAGCACCCGGCATCTCATCACATCGAGCTGCGGTGTTCAGGTCGCACCGACGTCGGACTTTATCGACCCAAAGGAATTCCATTACATTGTCGTCGTCGGCGGACTCTTGAATGCCGACATCACGATCGATCAGCAGACTTCCGATTATCTGAAGAAGGCCGCGGCTCAGAAGATCCCGCTGATCGGGGTCTGCACCGGCACGTTCATCTTGGCACGCCTTGGCTTGATGAAAACACACCAGACCTGCGTCAGCTGGCTGCATTATCAGGCCTATCGGGAGCAATTCCCCGAGAACCCCGTTCGCTCCGATCGCCTGTTCAATCTCGACCGGAGCCGCGGATCATGCGCCGGCGGAAGCAGCGCCGCCGATATGGCCGCCTTTCTCGTCAGACGACACATCAGCCGGGACGCCGAGCGAAACGCGCTTGAAGTGCTGCAGATCGAGCGCGCTCGATCCGGGCTGGATATCCAACCGCGCAAGCCGCTCGCGATCGAATGTCAGGACCCACGCCTGAAGGCCGTGCTGATTACCATGGAAAGCCATATCGAGGACGTGGTGCCGACCGAAGATCTTGCCGCATCGGTCGGACTGTCCCGACGGCAGCTTGAACGTCTGTTCACCGAGGAAATGAAAACCTCTCCCGGCGTCGTCTACACCCGTATTCGCATGGAACGGGCCAAGCAGCTGGTTCTCCAGACAGAGGCTCCGCTCATTGAAATCGCACTGGAGGTCGGCTTCGATAGCGTGTCTCATTTTGCTAGGCTCTTTCGCCGGCTCTACGGACAATCTCCCAAGGAGTTGCGTCGCGCGCATGCCTGAAGCAGCCGTCGAAACGTGACGTGACAATGGCTGCCGGCATCCACCAAGGATGCTCCCGATGAGGAGCGAGCCGCGCCTCAGGCAGGCGATCTTGGCGACATGGTGCGCATATGCGGATCATGCGCGCAGCGGTATCATTCAACGTCCAGATCAAAGAAATGCTGGGTCGCCAGAGCTGCGGCGCCCCGCGCCCAGGAGCCTGGCACCCAGTCAGGAAGTAATTCCGGCGTATTCAAGAAGACATATTTTGCCATCGAACGGCGGATCGGCTCAAGAATCGCCTCGCCAAACTGCATGGCTTCGCCGCCGGCGATGAGGACCTCGGGATCGAACAGGTTCACCAGATCGGCCAGATGGCGCCCGATCAGCTCCCCCGCCTCCGCCATGACCTGGAGAGCCGCCGGATCGCCGCCATCGATCGCGGCTGCGAATTCATCGCGATTGGCCTTTGCGCCTCTTTGTCGGCCCCAGTCCTCGATCATCGCGGCCTCGGCTGTGTGCGCCTGAAGGCAGCCCCTTCTCCCGCATTCGCAAAGACGGCCGCCGGGAACAGTGATGATGTGGCCGAGTTTCCCGGCTAGGCCGTGACTTCCGTGATAGATTTCTCCACCCATAACGAGCGATGACCCGACGCCGGTGCCAACGGCGATCGTCGCGAAATTGCTGTAGTTGCGGCCCGCGCCGAAGAGCCGCTGCGCGACGGTGAAGGCGCTGATATCGTCGTCGATCCAGACCGGAACATGGACCCGCTCACGCAGCAGCTCGGGAAAAGCAAGATTGCGCCAACCGAAGCGCGGGCTCTGGACGCAGATGCCGTTGACCGCGTCCACCTCGCCCGGGATGGAAACGCCGACCCCCATGACCGGCAAACCGGTGCGGCCAGCATCGGCAAGAAGCTTCGGGATGGCCGTCGCAATCGCCTCGACCATTGTTTCCGGTCGCGTATCCGGCACAGGCATATCGAAGGAGGCGATCGGCGTCGTGGCGAGATCGGTCAGGACGCAATCGATGCTGTCATGGCGAAGCTTGAAGCCGACAGCGAGGTGGCCATCATAATTAATATCGACCGGCACTGGCCGCCGACCCGTGGCACCCGTCTGCGCTTTTCCCTCGATGACGAGCCCCTCCTCGACCAGCTCCGTGACCACGAAAGTCACGGCCGCCGGGCTGAGGCCCGTCACGGTGGCGATTTCGGCGCGCGGCATCGCTCCGCGGTTTCGCAGCAGGTTGAGGATGAGCCGCCGGTTGAGGGCTCGGGAGGTACTAGGGTTGCCGCGCACGGTGATCCTTTAAATTTATTTTGTAAATTAACTATTGTCGCTTCTTGGAAGATACGGTATGCAATAGCGCATGGCAATGGAGGAATGTCTGCTTGTATCAGCACAAGCGGAATTGCCGGTTTATTGCGTAATTTCTGAAGGTTAGTGGCTGCTCACGTCGGTGGGCGGGCCTGGATTTGATGTGCCTCGGGAGGAAAAAGATGGCATCGAAGAACGAACTTTCACTCGTCAATGCAATCAGGGCGTCTCGGCGCCAGTTCATGATCGGCACGGGCGCTGCCCTGGCCGCCACGGCGCTTTATCGGCCGGCAATTGCCAATGGCGGCGAGGTGACGATCATTTCGGATATCGGCAATGCCGATCAGCGCGCCGTCCTTGACCGTATCGCTGCCGATTTTACCAAGAAGACAGGGACGAAAGTCACCATCAACAATATGGATCACGAGGCTCACAAGACAGCCATCCGCAGCTATCTCGTCGTCGGTGCCCCGGATATCTGCTTCTGGTTCTCCGGCAATCGCATGAAGGCTTTCGTCGACCGCGGACTGTTCGACGACATTTCCGACCTGTTCGCCAAGGAAGGCTATAGCGATAAGCTCGGCGCTACGATGACGGCGGTCACCGTCAACGGCAAGCAGTACGGTCTGCCGCTTGGCGGCATTCTCTGGGGACTTTTCTATCGCAAGGATGTTTTCGCCGAGAAGGGCTGGACGGCGCCCAAGAACTGGGACGAGTTCCTGAAATTCGGCGAGGCGGCGAAATCCGCCGGCATGACCCCGATCAGCATGGGTACGAAGGAACTCTGGCCGACCGGAGGCTGGTTCGATCACATGAACCTGCGCATCAACGGTCTCGACAAGCACCTTGCGCTGATGGAAGGCAAGATCGCCTATACCGACCCGATGCTGAAGCCGGTCTTCGACAAATGGGAAGAGCTTATCAGGGCCAATTTCTTCTCTGCCAACGCGCCGTCCTTCGGCTGGGAACAGGCGGGTGCGGCCCTGGCGCAGAAGAAGGCCGCGATGATGGACCTTGGAGGCTTCATCAAGTCCGCATTCCCGGCAGGCGACGAGGGCCAGATTGCCTTCGCTCCCTTCCCGGAAATCGTCTCCGGCGTCGAACGCTACGAGGATTTCTCGGTCAACTCCGTGCATATCCCGGCCAAGGCGAAGAACCGGCAGGGCGCGCGCGATTTCCTTGCTCACTTTTATCAGCCTGACAATCTCGGCGCATTCCTCGAAGCCGAAGGCACCATTCCGCCGCGCAACGATTGCCCACCCAGCAAGGACCCCTTGGTCAACATCGCCGTGGAGTCGCTCAGGAGCGTGAAGGGAACGTCGCAATATTATGACCGTGACACCGCCCCGGACATGGCGCAGGACGGCATGAAAGGCTTCCAGGAATTCACGGTCAAGCCCGAGCGTCGCGACCAGATCCTGGCGCGGCTCGAAAAGACCCGCGCGCGCATTTTCAAATAGTCCTCCCGGACCAAGGCGCGGCGGGCATCGGCTTTAAGCCCTCACCCCGCCGCGCGTGCCTTGAATTATCGAACCAAAAAGTCTGAGCCATGTGGAAAAAACACAGGAACTGGCTGACGCCTGTCCTCTTCATCGTGCCGGGATGCATCCTGTTCGGAACGATCATCATCGCTTCCTCGATCCAATCGATCTGGATTTCCTTCTTCGATTGGGACGGCGTCGGACAGAAGAGCTGGGTGGGATTGGCAAACTATTCCGAGCTTTTTGCCGACCCGCAATTCTACGTCTCGCTGAAGAACAACATCATCTGGCTCGTCATGTTCATGGCCGCGCCGCCGCTTGGGCTGGCGCTGGCACTACTCGTCAACCAGCAGATCGCCGGCATGCGGATCTTGAAGTCGCTCTTCTTCATTCCGCTCGTACTCGCCACGGTCACGGTCGGTGTCGTGTTCGGTTGGGTCTATGATCCGAATTACGGGCTTCTTGCGCTCATCTTCAACCTCTTCGGCGCGACGGCGCCTGCCCTGCTCGCCGATGAGCATTTCGTCACCTTCGCCGTGGTTGCCGCCGCGCTCTGGCCACAGATCGCCTTTTGCATGGTGCTGTTTCTCGCCGGCCTCAACAATCTGAGTTCCGATATCATCGGGGCTGGACGGGTCGATGGCGCGCGCGGCTGGAACATGCTCTGGCACGTCGTCCTGCCGCAATTGCGCCAGGTGGGTTTCATCGCTCTTGCCGTGACCGTTGTCGGCGCCTTGCGATCCTTCGACATGATCGCGGTAATGACATCAGGCGGGCCCTTCGGCTCGTCGGAGGTGCTGGCCTACCAGATGTACGAGCAGTCGATCTTCTCCTATCGTTTTGGCTACGGCGCGGCGATCGCCACCGTCCTCTTTGC
This sequence comes from Martinezella sp. CNPSo 3890, assembly GCF_057784455.1. Classification (NCBI taxonomy): domain Bacteria; kingdom Pseudomonadati; phylum Pseudomonadota; class Alphaproteobacteria; order Hyphomicrobiales; family Rhizobiaceae; genus Martinezella; species Martinezella sp. CNPSo 3890. The sequence continues at coordinate 332,730 of NZ_JBXSOR010000002.1, forward strand.
AATCATGATCGTTTTCATCACCTGGTATCTGCGCGTCATGGTGCGCATGGAACGGGAGACACGCTGATGTATCCTCGCCCCATCCCCGAAGAAAAGCCCGTACTTCGCGGCCTTTATGCCGGCTTCGTCGGCCTGATCCTGATCCTCTGGCTGCTGCCCCTCTTCGCGGTCATGTTGACCGCATCCAAGACGGCCGATGAAATCATGGCCGGCAAATACTGGACATGGCCCGAGCACGTCAATCTCGTCGAGAATTTCCAGGCGGTCTTCCAGCAGACGAACATGTGGGGCTATTTCATCAATAGCCTCATCATCACGCTGCCTTCGGTGCTGCTGGTTCTCCTATTCTCGACGCTGACCGGCTATGTGCTCGCGCGCTATAATTTTCGCGGCAACGCCCTGCTCTTCTCGCTCTTCGTCGGCGGCAACTTCCTGCCCGCGCAGATCATGATGATCCCGGTGCGCGATCTCATGGTCTCGGTTGGCCTCTACGACACCTATTTCGCATTGATCATCTTCCATGTCGCCTTCCAGACCGGCTTTGCCACCCTGTTCATGCGCAATTTCATAGCGGCTCTGCCCGACGAATTGTTTCAGGCCGCGCGCGCGGAAGGCGCGTCCCCCTGGCAGACGATGCGCCATGTCGTCATACCGCTGATGCGGCCGGCGCTCGCAGCCCTTGCGATCCTGATCTTCACCTTCGTCTGGAACGATTACTTCTGGGCGATCGTGCTCACCCAGAGCGATGTCGTGAAACCGGTAACGGCGGGCCTGAACAATCTCAGAGGCGAGTGGACCTCCGCCTGGAATATCGTGGCGGCGGCAACCTTGTTCGTCGCCGTCCCACCGGTCCTGATGTTCTTCCTGATGCAGAAACATTTCATCGCGGGCCTGACCATGGGCGCCGTCAAGGGCTGACGCTTTCCGCACCGCGCGAACAGATTTGGAGTATCACTCATGAGCCATGTAAAGCTGATCGACATCGACAAACATTATGGCGGCTATCACGCCCTGCGTTCGGTCAATCTTTCCGTCGACAAGGGCGAGTTCATTGTCATGGTCGGCCCTTCGGGCTGCGGCAAGTCCACCACGCTGAAGACGATCGCCGGGCTCGAAAACATCAGCTCCGGCGAGATCTGGATCAACGGCCGCGACGTGACGCGCGAGGAGCCTGGTGACCGCGGCATTGCCATGGTCTTCCAGTCCTATGCGCTTTATCCGCATATGACGGTTGCTGAGAACATGGGCTTCGGCCTGAAGATGGCGAAGCGCCCGCAAAGCGAGATCGACGCTGCCGTCAAGCGCGCGGCCGAGATCCTCAGAATATCCGACCAGCTCGACAAGCGCCCGAAGCAGCTTTCGGGCGGCCAGCGCCAGCGCGTCGCCATCGGCCGCGCCATCACCCGCTCGCCGGAAGTCTTCCTCTTCGACGAACCGCTCTCCAATCTCGATGCCGCGCTGCGCACGCAAATGCGCGTCGAGCTTTCAACGCTGCACCAGCAGCTCGGCTCGACGATGATCTATGTGACGCACGATCAGGTCGAGGCGATGACCATGGCGAGCCGCATCGTGGTGTTCAACAAGGGTATCATCGAGCAGGAAGGCGCGCCGCTCAATCTCTATCACAATCCGGCAAACCAATTCGTCGCTGGCTTTTTGGGCGCACCGCGTATCAACTTCGTCAATGCGAAGCTCGTTTCCCTCAGCGACGGTATCGCTGAAGTCGCGCTCGAAGGGGGCGGCACGACGGTCCATGTTCCGGTGGCCGATGTCGGCGATCTTAAGGCGCAAGCCAGCCTGACGCTGGGAATTCGGCCGGAATCGTTGAAGATGGGCTCCTCCACTGAAGACGCCGCGATTTCCTTTGACGGCAAGGTCGGGTTGGTCGAGCAGCTCGGCCGTGAAACCATTCTCTATGTCGATGCGGGTCCGCTCGCAACGATCGGGTCTGAAAGCGGCACGCGCAATTTCACCGTTCAGCTCGGTAATGCCGCCGGCTTTTCGGCCGGCGAGCAGATCAAGCTATCCGCCTCGACATCGTCCCTCTATCTCTTCGGTCCTGATGGCAGAACCCTCAGCCGGCCGAAATCAATCATTGCCTCTCTGTAAAGAAAGCTTGTGACCTCATGAAAGTTTTGGAAAGAAAGCCGCTATCCGTCTGGCGGACGCTCAATCTCGACGGCTTCTTGGTCGGCGTGCCGCATTATCCCGAACATGTCGACGAGAGTTATTGGGACCGCGATGCCGAACGCATGGCGGCCGCCGGTTTCAACACCGTTCGCATGGCGGAATTCGCCTGGCATATCATGGAGCCGCATGAGGACCATTTCGACTTCTCGCTCTTCGACAAGGCAATCGCCGGCCTGGCCAAGCATGGCATCAAGACCATTCTCTGCACCCCGACGGCAACACCACCGCGCTGGCTGACGGCAAAATATCCGGAAGTCCTGCGCGTCGATGCCAATGGCAGAGAGGCAAGCCATGGATCGCGCCAGCATTGCGATACGACGAGCCCGGTGCTGCGCCGGCACAGCCAACGGATTACCCGCGCAATGGCCGAGCATTATCGCGACAATCCTCACGTCATCGGCTGGCAGACGGATAACGAGCTCAATACGACGACCTCCGAAAGCTATTCGCCTTCGGCGCTCATCGAGTTCCAGAAGTTCTGCCGCGCGAAGTATGGTACGATCGAAGCCCTAAACTTTGCCTGGGGCGGCGATTTCTGGGCAACGGCCTATCAGACCTTCGACCAGATCGTCTTCCCGCAGCCGATGAACCCGTCCTTCTCCAGCCCCGGTCACGTGCAGGACTATCATCGTTTCCTCGCATTCGCGACGGCTCTCTTCCAGCACGATCAGGTCGAAATCTTGCGGGCGACCAATCCCGCATGGTTCATCTTCCACAATCTCGGCGGCCTTGTAGATATCGATTTCCGCGGCCAGTTCGGCCAGGATCTCGATTTCATCGGCTTCGACATCTATCCGTTCCTCTATGATGAGATGCGCCGCGGTGGCGGGCATGCGATCACGCAAGCCTTCCATCTCGACCAATGCCGCGCCTATTCCGGCAATTTCATCGTCCCGGAACAGGCCTCCGGCCTCGGCAGCCAGCCGGGCTTTTCCTCCTCCGTGCCGGAGCCGGGCGAGATGCGCCGCATGGCGATGACGTCGGTGTCGCGCGGCGCGGACGGCCTGATGTTCTTCCGTTGGCGGCCGGCGCATTTCGGCGCCGAGATCTACTGGAACGGCATTATCGACCACGACGACGTTGCGCGCCGTCGCTACGAGGAAGCCAAGCAATTCGCATCCGACATCCGCACGATCGAGGACAAGCTGCTCGGCACGACCGTCCGCATGGATATTGCCATCGCCGGCGCGGATTTCGACAATCAGGAAGCGTACAAGACCTACGCGATCGGCCTGCCAAGCCCGATGCAGGATGCAGCCCATCTGCACCGCGCATGCTATGAGGCGGGCATAGCCTGCGGCTTCATCCATCCGGAAGATGATCTCTCGCGCATCAAGGCCCTCTATGTCCCCCATTGGGTCATGTGGAAGGAGGAGTGGTCGAAAGCCGTGGAGAAGTTCGTCGCCGACGGCGGCACGCTCATCCTGTCGGCGATGACCGGAACTCGCGACGAAAACAATCACATCATCCGTACCCAGGCACCGGGCAAGGCGCTCGCGGAGCTTTCCGGCGTGCGTGTCCATGAATTCGGCCCTGTCTCCGCTCCAGGAGCGGATGGACTGTTCACCGGTTTCCGCGAAGGCGGCATCGGCAGCCACCAACCATCCCCACGTCCGGCCGCAACCTCGGCCTCGCGCAAATATGCCTATACGATCGGCAATCGTCAGCTGGAAGCCGGACACCTTTACGAGAAGCTGGAGACATCCGCCGATACCGAGATCATCGGCCGCTGGTCCGACCGTTTCCTGGAAGGCACGCCGATGCTGACGCGCCGCCGGCATGGCAATGGTCAGGTCTACTACCTCGGCACCTATCTCACCGCGCCGCTCGCGGAGGTCATTCGCGAGCTTCTCGTCAGCAACGGTGTTGCCGCGCCGCTGGTGCAGGATCTGCCTAACGGCGTCGAAGTGTCACTGCGCGAAGGTGGCGGCAGGAAGCTGCTGTTCGTGCTCAATACCGAGCATGAAACGAAGATCGTCAATCTGCCGGCGGGTACCGACCTGCTGACGGGCAAAGCCATATCAGGCGCGACCGAGCTCGCCGGCTACGGCGTATTGGTGATCGAGCAATCGGTCTGATACCATCTGTGACGTCTCCGGCGCCGAGGATGAAACTTCGGCGCCGGAGTTTTGGGATCGAGGCTCTTCGATTATTGGTCGGCGTTTAGGCGCGCAGCGAATTGAAGTGCTGCATCATACGCTCGGCCGCCGGACGGATGCCGGTGAAGAGTTCGAAAGCCTTTACCGCCTGGAATACCGCCATGCCGCCGCCGTCGAGAACACGGCACCCTGTCTGTCGGGCGCGTTTCACCAGCGCGGTCTCGATCGGGAAATAGACGATTTCCGCGACCCAGAGACGATCGGATAGAAGTTGCGCATCGAGCGGCAGCCCAGGATGGGCGGCCATGCCGGTCGGTGTTGCATGAATCAGACCATCGGCGACATCCAGTGCCGCGGCAAGATTATGACCGACCGAGAAACGGCAAGCGGCATGTGCCGGCTGAAGCTGGTCGACGAGGGCCCGCGCACGCGAAGGGTCGAGATCGAATATCTCCACGGAATGCGCGCCCATTTCAGCCATTGCATGCGCCACGGCAACGCCGGCGCCGCCCGCGCCCAGCTGCACGACATGGTCGAGTGAAACCCCGGCCAGCCCGCGCCGGAAGCTTTCGGCAAATCCCCACCAATCGGTATTGTGGCCGATCCTGCGCCGCCCATCAAAAACGATCGTGTTGATGGAGCGCAGCGTCTGGGCATCGGGCGAAAGCTCGTCCACCAGCGCGACGGCCGCCTGCTTGCAAGGATGGGTGATATTGAGGCCGGCAAACCCCATCGCCTCGGCCTCATCGATGAGAGCCGGCAGGTCCGATACGGAGAGACCACGGACGTCGAGGTCGATGAGATCGTAGCGATAGGACAGGCCGCAATGCTCGCCTTCGCGCATATGCATGGCCGGCGTCAACGATCGGCCGATTCCGGCGCCGATCAATCCGACATGAAGTTGACGAGGAACAATGGCGGCTTGAGTGTTCAATCTTTCCTCCCGAGCAGCAAAACAAAGCCATGCCGCAGGCTTGCTCGCAAAATGTACGAACTAGTACGTAAAGTCAATAAGAGGCGTGATGGAGCGCCGCCGGAAAACGCCAAAGCCCATCAAATCACCCCGGGCCTCGTCAGGCCATTTCGGAGGAAGGATGTCTCAGAAATGCAAGGATCGCATCGACGATTAGCGACTTGTGCCGCTTCTTCAAGGCTTCGGACGACAGATCACGCTCGAAGATCGCCCCAAAGGTATGGCGATTGGAAACGCGAAAGAAGCACTGGGCGCTGATCATCATATGCAGATCGACGGGGTCTACCCTGCGCACGAAGCTGCCATCGGCGTAGCCCCGTTCAAGGATTTCCGTGATGATATCGATGACGGCGATATTCATCTGCGACAGGACGACCGAACGTTTCATATGTTCTGCGCGATGAATGTTTTCGATGCTGACGAGGCGCACGAAATCGGGATTCTGATCATCATGATCGAAGGTGCTTGCGATCAATTGCGCCATGGCCTGAACGGGCGGCATGTTTTCGAGATCGAGTTCGCTCTCCAGCGTACGAATCTTCGTATAGGCCTGCTCGAGAACGGCGAGATAGAGCCCTTCCTTGCTGCCGAAATAATAGTAGATCATGCGCTTGGACGTCTTGGTGCGCTCGGCGATCTCATCGACGCGCGCACCGGAAAACCCGGCTGCGACGAATTCCTCGGTGGCGATCTTGAGAATGTTCTCCTTGGTCGCGTCTGGATCGTTCTTTCGCGTAAGACGCTCGATCTTGGCCGCTTGCGCTTTGGTCATGCCTTGCCCGTCTTCCTGGGTCTGTCCCTGCCCAACATTGAAGATCAAAGCTTTAACACAGGCTTCACGCCAATGGGGAGGGCCTAAAGTTTCGGCAGACCAATCGGTCGCAGATGCCGCCTCAGCGCCGCAATGCGAAAAATGGCATTCGCCGCGCCATATCCACGATAGCCGCTGCGCTGAACGATTTCGAAGAAGAAGCCTTCGCCGTAAGTGGGGCTGTAAAGCTGGAAATATTCGCCGTGATCGTCGCGGTCATAGAGGATGTTGTGCGCCTTCAGGCGATCCGTGAAAGCCGGCTCCAGGCCGAATCTCGCTTCCAGATCGTCGTAGTAGTTGGGCGAGATCATCAAGGTGGCAAAACCGTTGTCCGACAGAGCGGCCGCGGCGGCAAAGATATCATCGGTCGCAAAGGCAAGATGCTGGATGCCGGAGCCAAAAGTTTCGGCGATGAAATGCCCGGCGAGCGTGTTGCGATTTTCCGCACCGTTCAGCGTGATGCGCAAGCTGCCCGGCTCGTTTTCGACGACCTGGCTGCGAACGACCCCGGCGGGATCGATAATGTCGACCATCGGCGTCTTATGCGCATTCAATATCGCGGTATAAAAGAGCAGCCAGGTCAGCAGCTCTTCGTATTTCATCGTTTGCGCGACATGGTCTATGCCCGTCAACCCGACAGGTCGCCAATCGGTATCGTCATGGACCGGATCGAATTCGATCTCCCATATGCGGCTAAGCGCGCTCCTGCGATCGAGGAAATACAGGATGCCGCCGCCAACGCCCCTGACACCAGGCATTTCAATCTCGCCGGGATCCAATGGTTGTTCGAAGCGTTCGGCGCCCAGGGCCACGGCCCGCGCAACCGCGGCTTCCGCATCATCCACCCATAATCCCATCGCATAGGCCGACTGCCCGTGCAAAGCGTAAGAAGCGCCCGCAAACCCGTCCTGATCGGTATTGACGACAAGATTGATGTCGCCTTGCCGGAAGACATCGACGCGCTTGCTCTTATGGCGCCCGACATGGCGAAAGCCCAGCGCACGCAGCCGATCAGAAAGGACAGACGCCTCGGCTTCGTCGACGGTAAACTCGACAAAGGCAACGCCGTCCACTTCGGCACGCGGCGGCATCGGGGGCAAGGTGAGACCGCTGTTCTCCGCGCGACGAACCTGGTCGCCGAGATAGATGAGCGAGCGCCGGCCATCGACGGCGATGGCGGTCGGCGAGCCGCCGCGGAACTGGTCGTTGAAAATCTCCAGCGACAGATAGCCGTCATAGCCCGTTGCGGCGACGGCCTTCATGAATTCGAGTAGGGGAAGGTCGCCCTCCCCCGGCATGTTGCGGAAATGGCGGCTCCAATAGAGCAGATCCATGTCGATTAGCGGCGCGTCGGCAAGCTGGATGATGAAGATCTTCTCTTTCGGGATCGACCGGATCGAATTGACGTCGATCCTGCGCGAAAGCGTGTGGAAGCTGTCGAGAATGAGGCCGATATTTGGATGATCGGCACGGCGGACGATTTCCCAGGCATCGCGGTGGTCGTGAATGTGTCGCCCCCAGGCGAGCGCCTCATATCCGACGCGCAGGCCGCGTTTGGCCGCTCTCTCGCCGAGCTCGAAGAAGTCGGCGGCGGCACGATCAATCCCGCCCAGCGCCACGGACGAGACGTTCGAACAAACAAGGACGAGATCGGTCCCCATCTCCTGCATTAGATCGAACTTGCGTTCTGCGCGATCGAAGGTCCGGCTGCGGAAGGGTTCAGGCATGCCCTCAAAGTCGCGGAACGGCTGAAAGAGCGTAATCTCCAGCCCATGATCCCTCACGATCTGACCGACCTGGCGCGGTGATTCATCGAAAGCGAGAAAGTCGTTCTCGAAGATTTCGACGCCATCGAAACCTGCCTTGGCGATGGCCTGAAGCTTTTCCTTGAGGTCACCACTGATCGAAACGGTCGCAATCGAGGTTTTCATTGTTTCATCCCGTTACTTGACGATTTTCAACAAACTCATCCGCGATCGCGACACGTCATTGCTGCGCAGATCGGGACTGGCCGCTAGACAGCCCGATCGGCGTGGCGAACGGCAGCTGCCAAGCGTCGTTCATCCCTGCCAAGCTGATCGATCGGCGTCCGGTAGGTCTCCGTCGCGGTTGCCGCGGAAATGGCGGCAATCAAGGCTGTGATGGAGGTAAAGACCGCGACTGGCACCCAACCCATCGGTCCGGTGCCCATGACCGCCGCGCTGATCGTTGGCGCGAAGCCGCCGAGCGCGAAACCGATCTGGGTTCCGACGGCCATGCCGGACAGACGCACGCGGGTATCGAACATTTCGGCATAGAGGGCCGGCCAGATGCCGTTCGATGCACTATAGACCACGCCCGAAAGCAGGATGCCGAGGACGAAGACGAGCATGAGGTTGTTCTGGCTGATGGCCCAGATGTAGGGCCAGATCAGCACCGCGCAGCCGACGGCTCCAAAGATGAACACGGGTTTGCGGCCGATGCGGTCTGCTAGAATGGCCCATGCGGGAATCGCGCCCAGCGCCGCGATATTGGCAAGCACCAGAACGGTCAGCATCGTCGAACGATCGATATGCATGGTATTGACCGCATAGGACAGCGTGAAGACGCTGAAGATCGTGCTGACGACGGAAATCAGTGCCGCGAAGATGATGCGCAGGACATCCGCCCAATAATTGGTGAGCAGCGAGACGAGCGGCAGCTTTACGATCTCGCCCTTCTGGGTTTCCTCCAGAAAGGCCGGGGTTTCGGCAAGCGTGCGGCGAACCCAGAATCCGACGATGACCACCACGAAGCTCAGGAAGAACGGGATACGCCAACCCCATGACATCAACGCGGCTTCATCGAGCTTTCCAAGCGGAATGAAGACCAATGTTGCAAGGATCAGTCCGGCCTGTGTTCCGCTCAGCGTGAAGCTGGTAAAGAAGGCCCGTCTATTTTCTGGCGCGTGCTCAAGCGTCATGGAGCTGGCGCCGGCCTGTTCGCCGGCGGCCGAAATGCCTTGCAGCACGCGCGCCAGAACCAGAAGAATGGGCGCCAGGATGCCGGCCTGATTATAGGTGGGCAGGCAGCCGATGATGAAAGTCGAAAAACCCATGAGGAGCAGGGTGAAGGTCAGCACCTTCTTGCGGCCGAACTTGTCGCCGACGTGACCCAGGACGACCGCCCCCAGCGGCCGCATGATATAGGCGACGCCAAAGGTCGCGAATGAGGCGATGGCGGCCGTTTGCGGGTCTTCCGCCGAAAAGAATATCTTCGGGAAAATGAGCGCTGCTGCCGTACCGTAGACGAAGAAATCGTAATATTCGACGGCGCTTCCCAACCAGCTCGCAAGAGCCGCGCGCTTGGGTGTTTTATGTTCGATTTGTCTTTTCATGGTCGTTCCTCCCCAGAGCATTCGGATGTCGAGAACATATCGCAACCGTGCGCATCCGGCCTCCGCCTGCACCCGCTTGCAAGGACATCCCAGATCATCCTGACAATCTTCGATGCTGCACGATGCAGCACCCTCACTCCTCGTTAACAATAATGTACGAACTAGTTCGTTTTGTAAAGCGCCAGCAACCTGTCATCCCGCAGCGCCTCGTGTCGAGCAATAGAAACAATGCGTTGAAGCAGCTTGTTACGTCACAGCCTGAGGCGGTGAAGGCCTCCCAGTCGGGCTGAGCGCGCCTGCAGAGGCCCCATCATTATTCGTTGAAAATCTTGAAGGTCAGGCAATATCAGCTGGACCAAGGACAGTTCCCTCTCGCCCAGTACATGTCAATGATCGGCGAGTACGGCACGCCCTCGATCATCCCGCGACCCGCGGCTTACCGGCCGGCCTCGTTACCATCTGCCAGCGGCACGAACAAACCAAGCTTGACGTCACGCAGCACCACATTCGTGTGCATACGCCGTATCTGCGGATTCTCCGCCATGATCACGGCGGCGATGTCGTCATAATGCTCGACATCCCTGGCGGTGACGATCGCAATGAGATCGACCGCGCCCGTGACGTAATAGACCTGCTGGATATGATCCTGCTTTTCCGCCCAAAGGCGGAACTTGGCAAGCGCATCGTAATTGTCCCGCTCGATCTCCATGCCGACAATGAACACCATTGGAGTTCCGGTCGCCTTGCGGTGGACGACCGCGATTTCCGCCTTGATGATACCGTCCTCGCGCAACCGTTTCAGGCGCCGTTGCACAGCCGAAGTCGAAAGGCCGACCTCCTCCGCGATCGCTTCGGCAGTGAGCTGGCAATTGCGCTGGACGATATCGAGAATATCGCGATCAAAGCGATCCAGATTTTCCATTCCCGCTCCTTTCGGCGTCGATGAACTTAGGCGACGACATCTCTGTTCCATCGTAAAAGATGCACAAGAAATACATTTTTGCTTTTTATATGCAAAATAATCGGAAATTGCGCGCAAATTCCGCTCTCCTTCGCGATATTCTCCGCAAATTGTTTTTCATCGGAATTCTATATGACAGAGCTGCCCTCCCAGGCTCTTCGCGTGGAAGATCTCCACAAGAGCTTTGGGTCACATCAGGTCCTCAAGGGCGTTTCAACGACCGCCCATCAAGGGGACGTGATTTCCATCATCGGCTCGTCCGGTTCCGGGAAAAGCACGTTCCTGCGCTGCATAAACCTGCTTGAAATGCCCGATCGCGGCCGCATCGTCGTCAACGGCGAGGAAGTCGCGCTGAAGCAGGGACGCCATGGACAGATGCAGCCGAAAAGCTGGCGGCAGATCGAACGGATGCGCAGCGGATTGGGCATGGTATTTCAGAGCTTCAATCTCTGGGCGCACATGACCGTTCTCGAAAACATCATCGAGGCTCCGGTGCATGTCCTCGGCGTCCCCCGTCGCGAGGCTATCGACAAGGCAGAAGTTCTTCTCAACAAAGTCGGGCTTTACGACAAGCGCGACGCCTATCCGGCCTTTCTCTCCGGGGGACAGCAGCAAAGAGCGGCGATCGCTCGCGCGCTTTGCATCGACCCGGCCGTGATGCTCTTCGACGAGCCGACATCGGCGCTCGATCCCGAACTGGTCGGCGAGGTCCTCAAGGTCATCCGCGATCTCGCGGAAGAGGGCCGAACCATGCTGCTGGTCACCCACGAGATGCGCTTTGCCCGCGATGTCTCGAACCACGTTCTCTTCCTGCATCAGGGACGGATCGAGGAGGAAGGGCCGCCAAAGCAGATCTTCGACGCCCCGATCAGCAGCCGATGCCGGGAATTTACCGGCATGCTGACGTCCTGATCCACATCCCATTCGCAGACAACACCATTAGGAGAATCCCTTATATGAGAATGGCTTCCACTCTGTTCGCCGCGCTTGCCTTCGCTCTCTCTTCGATGACGGCGCAGGCCGAGGTTCGCTTCGGCATCATGAACGAATCCTACCCGCCCTTCTTCGCCAAGGATGCCTCCGGCAAATGGCAGGGCTGGGAAATCGATATGATGGACGCCGTTTGCGAGCAGATGAAAGAGAAATGCTCGATCATCGAGCTTTCCTGGGACGGCCTCATTCCGGCGCTTCAGAGCAAGAAGTTCGATGTGATCTGGTCGTCGATGTCGAACACGGCGGAGCGTTCGAAGATCATCGATTTCACCGACAAATATTATAACACGCCCAGCACGCTGATCGGCCCGAAGGACCAGAAGACCGGAGCGACGGCAGACGATGTCAAGGGCAAGACCATCGGCATCCAGGTGTCGACGATCCAGTCGGAATATTACAAGAAGTACTTCGCCAAGGTTGCAGACGAAAAGACCTACCAAACGCTCGACGAGGCGTTTCAGGACCTCGCTGCAGGCCGCATCGACTACGTCTTCGGCGATTCCCTTGCGCTTGATGCCTTCCTCAAGAGCGACAGCGGCAAGGATTGCTGCGCCAAGATGGGCGATGTCGCCGACGACAAGGAAATTCTCGGAGCCGGCGTTTCGGGCGGTTTGCGCAAGGAAGACACCGAGCTCAAGGCTAAGCTCAACGCAGCGATCGCCGCGGTACGCGCCAGCGGCAAATACGACGAGATCACGAAGAAGTATTTCAGCTTCGATATCTACGGCGCCAAGTAAACGATCGCAACGATGGCGACCTCTCCTCAGGGCATTCTGGACCTGCTCTCCCCCTATCCTCCGGGCTGGGGTGGAGTACTCTTGACCGGGGCCGCCTCCACGGTCGCCATCTCCGCCGGCGCTTTTCTGATCGGCCTTCTGCTCGGTACGGGCGGCGCGCTCGGCAAGCTCTCCGGCATCAGGCCGCTCCGGCTGCTGCTTGAACTCTATACGACCGCCGTCCGCGCGGTCCCCGAGCTGATCCTGATCGTCGGGCTCTATTACGCAGGGATGGACGGCCTCAATCGGCTCCTCATTGCGCTCAATCTGCCGGCATTCGAATTGAATGGCTTCGCTGTCGCGGTCGCCGTGCTTGGCTTCGTGCAGGGCGCCTATATGACGGAAGTGCTGCGCGGCGCGATCCTGGCGATCCCTGTCGGCCAGATCGAGGCGGCAAAGGCATTCGGCATGGGCGCACGCCTGCGTTTCCGTCGCATCATCTTACCCGCCCTGCTGCCGAATGCCCTTCCCGGTCTTGCCAATCTATGGATGTCGGTCACCAAGGACAGCGCTCTCGTCGCCGTCGTCGGCTACCAGGAACTGGCTCTCGCCACGCGGCTCGCTGGCGCTAGCACCAAGCACTATTTCATCTTTTTCCTGGCTTCCGCCCTCATTTATCTCGCTCTCACGCTCGTCTCGAACGCCCTCTTCGACCTGCTGGAGCGGCGTGTACGCCGCGGCCAGCCGAAGCTTGCCTGAGGGGTGCCGGCATGACCTTCTCATGGATATCCGCCTATTGGCCGCTTCTGTTGACGGGAGCCGTGCAAACGCTGTCGCTGCTTGTGATTTCCGTCGTCTTCGGCTTCGTCATCGCGATCGGCCTCGCCTTTTCCCAGGTCAGCGGCGGCCCCATCCTGCGAAGCCTTGCGCGTGGCTACTGCACCTTCTTTCGGGGCACGCCGCTGCTGATACAGCTCTGGCTGCTCTACTACGGCGTCGGCTCTCTTCTGCCGATGATCCCGGGAATCCGCCAAAGCCTGTTCTGGCCGATCCTACGTGAAGGTTTCTTCTTCGCGGCCGTCAGCTTCACGCTGAATTACGCGGCCTATGAGGCGGAGGTTTTGCGCGGTGCATTGCTGGCCGTTCCGAAAGGCGAGCTGGAAGCCGGCCGCGCCTTCGGCATGCGCCCCCTGACGCTGACGCGGCGCATCTGGCTGCCGCGCGCCATTCGCATCGCATTGCCGACGATCGGCGGCGAAATCGTCATGCAGTTGAAGGCAACGCCACTCGCCTTCACCGTCACCGTGATGGACCTCTATGCCGTTGCCACCAAGGTTCGTCAGGACACCCTGCTGGTCTACGAGCCTCTGATCGTCGTCACCGTCTTCTATCTCGTCATCACAGCCATCATCGCGCGAAGCTTCCGGTTCCTGGAAGCGCAGGTGCCGGTGCGGCGCTAACCCCGGCATGAAGGAGAGATCAAACCTCTCCGCAGATCCGAGCCATTCTGGAGATCCCATTCATGAGCAAACCCTTGATCCTCGACGGCGGCATGAGCCGCGAACTGCTGCGTCTCGGCGCGGAACTGAAGCAGCCGGAATGGTCGGCGCTGGCACTGGTCGATTCACCGGAGATTGTCCGGCAGGTGCATGACGAATTCATCGCTGCCGGCTCGGATGTCGTTACGACCAACAGCTACGCGCTCGTGCCCTTCCACATTGGCGAGGAACGGTTCTGGAAGGAAGGGGCTGATCTCATCACCCTTTCCGGACGGCTGGCGCGCGACGCCGCTAACGCCTGCAAGGATCGAAAAATCCTGGTCGCAGGCTCCCTGCCTCCGATCTTCGGCTCCTACGAACCACAGAATTTCGATCCGTTACGCGTTCAGGACTATCTCAAGGTTCTGGTCGAAAACCTCTACCCTTACGTCGATGTCTGGCTCGGGGAAACCCTCAGCTTGATCGCGGAGGGAGAGGCGGTTCGGACGGCGGTCGCTGAAACCGGCAAACCGTTCTGGATCTCCTTCACGCTTGCGGATGACGCCGCGCAAAGGAATGGCGCCTCGCCTAAGCTCCGCTCCGGCGAACTTGTCGAGGATGCGGCTCGGTGGGCAGCGTCATCTGGCGCGGACGCGCTCCTGTTCAACTGCAGCAAACCGGAAGTCATGCGCAAGGCCGTCGATGCGGCAGCGGAGGTTTTCAAGCAGGGCGGCAATAATCTGCGGATCGGCGTCTATGCCAATGCTTTCGAGGGAGAACAAGGCGAGTCGGCCGCCAACGAGGGCCTTCACGCGACCCGTCAGGATCTGAATGACGACGCCTATTCGCGCTTCGCCTGTTCATGGGTCGATGCCGGCGCGACGATGGTCGGTGGTTGCTGCGGGATCGGCGCCGGGCATATTCATAGGCTGAGGAAGGCTCTCCTTCATCCTCAAGGAGCATAGGAGAGCCTTGCGCAAGCATCGATCCGGGCAGGATCAAAATAGGCTGTATCGGAACGATCAGGCAGCCTTGAAGGGAGCGCTTGCGGCCCTGTAGGCAATCAGATCCTCGATCGTCACGAGATGGAGGCCATGCCGCTCGGCAAAGACCTCAAGCTCTGGAAGGCGGGCCATCGTGCCGTCGTCGTTCGCCACTTCGCAGATGACGCCGGCCGGCGAAAGGCCGGCAAGCCGGGCCAGATCCACGGCTGCTTCCGTGTGCCCAGGACGCGACAGGACGCCGTTTGGATGCGCGCGAAGCGGAAAGATATGACCGGGCCGGGCAAATTCCTCCGGACGCGATCCGTCCCTGACGAGGGCTTGAACGGTTGCCGCCCTGTCGGCGGCGGATATTCCGGTCGTGGTTTCCGGAATGTAGTCGACGGAAACGGTGAAGGCGGTCTTGAGGACTTCCGTGTTGCGCGGCACCATCAACGGAATATCGAGCTCGTCGAGCCTCTCGCCCTCCATCGGAACGCAGATGAGACCACGGGCATGGTTCATCATGAACGCGATCGCCTGCGGTGTGACCGCTTCCGCGGCGATCACCAGATCGCCTTCGTTTTCGCGGTCACGATCATCGACAACCACGATGATCTCGCCCCGCGCAATCGCAGCGATCGCATCTTCAATTTTCGAAATTGCCATTTTCCTGCCTTTCAAGGGTTGCCGTTCGAAACGGCGTGCATGGCCGGTCAAAGCCACCATTTTCCCTTGGGCGAACAAGCATGTGAACGCCGCCACGACGCGGCGTCTCCTGCGTTGCTCTCTTCCATCCGGACTATACCGTCGGCTCCGGCATCTCACCGGATCTGCTGACCCTTCCGAAAGCTCGGAAGGCGCTCGCGGGCTCGAGGAAACTCCCCATACCGCCGGTGGGGAATTACACCCCGCCCTGAGAACAATTGAAAGATAAGGGATCAATGCCTCATTCCGCAAGAGGCTTTGATCGCCAAAACGTCGAGAATCCGATCCGCCCAACGAACGCACCGTTCCTCATTGTCGAACTACGACATGATCAAGCCGCCATCGACATTGATCGTCTGGCCCGTGATATAGGCCGCATCGTCGCTGGCCAGGAAAGTGACGAGACCGGCGACATCTTCGCCCGATCCGGCCCGTTTCATCGGAATGCCCTGGACCCATTCCTTCATGAGTTCGCCGGGGCCGTAATTGCCCAAAAGCTTCCCCCAAGCCTGGTCGTTATAGGCCCACATGTCGGTTTCGATGATGCCTGGGCAAAAAGCGTTCACTGTGATGCCTTCGGTCGCGACTTCCTTGGCAAGGCTCTGGGTAATGCCGACGACGCCCATCTTCGATGCCGCATAATGCGGCGTGTAGATGAAGCCGTCCCGCGCCTGGCCGGAAGCGGTATTGATGATGCGGCCGCCGCGGCCATGTTTGCGCATGCGGGCAATCGCCTCCTGGGCGCAGAGGAAGACACCTTTGGTATTGACCGCCATGACCTTGTCCCATTCGCCCTCGGTCATGTCCTCGACGCGGGCGATGGTGATGACACCGGCATTCTGGATGGAAACATCGACGGCACCGAAGGCCACCTCAGCCGCCTCGTAGAGCCCCTTCACACTGGCCTTGTCGGTCACGTCACCGACGAAGGAAATCGCCTTCCCGCCATCAGCCTTGATCGCATCGGCGACCGCATGGACGGAATCCTCATTGGCCGAGACTACGAGATTGGCGCCCTCACGCGCGAACCGTCTGGCGATCGCGGCCCCGATGCCGCGGCTCGCGCCGGTGATGACCACGGTCTTGTTTTCGAAACGCTGCATTCCTATTCCTTTCGCGGTGACAGCCACGCCAGGCGCCGGCTCAAGGGGCCGAGCGCCCGCCTGTTGCTGGCGACTTCAAACGGCGGCCGAGATAATCCCGGCAAACTCCGATGCCTTCAGGGATGCGCCCCCGACCAGGGCACCATCGACGTTGCGAACGCCGAAGATTGCCCTTGCGTTCGATGCTTTGACCGAACCGCCATAGAGGATCCTGACATCCCTCCCCTCTTCTCCCAGCCGCTTTTCAAGCGCCTGGCGGATGGACGAATGCATCTCCTCGATCTGCTCCAGGGTCGGAACTAGCCCTGTTCCGATCGCCCACACTGGTTCATAGGCGATCACCGTGTTCGAACTGGTTGCGGTGTTGGGAATTGATGCTTCTAGCTGGGCACGAACCACTTCGATCGCCCTGCCCTCGTCCCGTTCCGCACGTGTCTCCCCGACGCAAATGATGCTCGTCAGCCTGGTCTCATGGACCGCGACAGCCTTGGCCGCAACTGCGCCGTCCGTCTCCCTATAGGCCGAGCGCCGCTCGGAATGTCCCAGAATGACGAAACGAGCGCCGATTTCGGCGAGCATCTCGGCGGAAACATCTCCGGTATAGGCGCCTGAGGTCCGCGCGTGACAATCCTGTGCCCCAATGGCAATCCCTGATCCTCGCACCCGTTCGACCGCTTTCTCGACCAGCGTTAAGGGCGGGCAGACGACGATGTCACACGCCGCGTGGTCCGTTATTCCCTTCAGCGCCTCGATCTCGGCCAGGGAGGACGCGAGACCGTTCATTTTCCAGTTGCCGGCAATCAGTTTCCTCATCGCATCACCAGCAGCAAAACCCGCCATCGACGAGCAGATCGACGCCCGTCACGAAGCTTGCGGCATTCGACAGCAGGAAGACGGCGGGGCCGACCATCTCATCGACCGTTGCCATGCGCTGCATCGGCGTCTGCTCTTCGAAAAGTTTTGTCTGATGAACCATTTCCGGACGCGTGTTCATCGGCGTCGCCGTGTATCCCGGCGAGATGGTGTTGACGCGGACGCCGCGACCGACCCACTCCATCGCGAGCGACTTCGACATGTGGATCACACCGGCTTTGGAGGCGTTGTAATGAGCCTGGCTCAGGCCGCGATTGACGATAACGCCGGACATAGAGGCGATATTGACGATCGATCCGCGCCCGTTCTTCAGCATCGCGCGTGCTTCCGCCTGGCAGGACAGAAAAACGCCCTTTAGGTTGATGTCCATCAGCGTCTGGTACTGTTCTTCTTCCATCTCTTCCGCGGGATTGGCGTTGGCGATACCGGCGGCATTGACTGCAAGCGTCAAGGCCCCAAGTTCCGCCTCGGTACGCGCAACCGCCTCCCCGAGAGAGGACTTGCTGGTCACATCGGCTGCAATCTGGATGGAACGGCGACCGGCAGCTTCGATATGCGAAGCCGTGTTCGCTAGACCATCGTCGGATCGACGGTCCAGAAGCGCGACGTTGGCGCCGCACTGCGCAAGACCGATGGCGATACGCTGCCCAATCCCGCTTCCGGCGCCGGTCACAAGCGCGACCTGTCCCTCAAGATCGAAAAGCTTCGGGGCGTTCAGAGTGATGTCGGACACCGCTCTTCCTTTCTGTTTGTCTAGATTGTCGCAAGTTCCATGACAGAGACGTCATTGGCCTCGTCACGATTGAGAATGCCTGCCTGCTTGCCCTGTGCAAGCACGAGAATCCGGTTGGAGACACCAAGAACCTCCTCGAGATCGGAGCTGACGACGATGACGGCCACCCCCTGCTTTGCGAGGTTGACGATGATGTCGTAAATGCTGGCTCGCGCGCCGACATCGATGCCACGGGTCGGCTCATCGAGGACGACGACCTTGGGGTCACGCATCAGCCACTTTGCGATGACGACCTTTTGCTGGTTGCCGCCCGACAGGTCCGAGGCATATTGCTCGGCCCGGCCTTTGACGCCGAATTTCGCCACAGCCTTTTCGGCGAAAGCACGTTTGACACGTGATGTGATCCAGCGTCCACCGAGCTTGTCGAGGTTGGCATAGATGATGTTTTCACTGATGCGATGCCCGACGACGAGACCCTGCTCCTTGCGATCCTCGGGCACCATCACGATGCCCTTGGCGATCGCATCGGCCGGATTGCGAAGCTTGAGCTCCTCACCCTCCAGCTTGATCGAGCCGGCGATGATCGGATCAGCGCCAGAAACGGCACGGACGAGTTCGGTGCGGCCGGCACCAACCAGCCCGGCAATGCCGAGGATCTCCCCGGCGCGAACTTCGAACGTCACGTCCTCGAAGGACCGGTCAGGCGAACTCAATCCGCTGACCTGCAAAACAGGGCGATCCGTCGGTTCGGGAAGAGCCGGGAACATCCGGTCCAGCGAACGGCCGACCATGCTTTCGACGATGGTACGAACAGGTGTGGCGCTGTCGGCGAACTCCTGAACCCGCTCGCCATCGCGCAGGACGACGATGCGATCGGTGATCTGCTTGATCTCCTCCATGCGGTGGGAGATGTAGATGATGCCGACACCTTCAGACCGAAGCTTTCTCACCTGCTCGAACAGCGCTTCCGTCTCCGCGCCACCAAGCGCTGCGGTCGGCTCATCGAGAATCAGCAGCTTGGCATTGAGCGCCAGCGCCTTGGCGATCTCGATGAGCTGCTGATTGGCAGTCGACAGGCCCGCGACCTTGCGTGTCGCTGGAATATGTAGGTTCAGGCGTGCGAGCTGTTCCTGGGCGCGCCGGACCATCTGAGGGCGATCGACAGCCCCGTTCTTCATCGGCCATCGCCCGATGAAGACATTTTCGGCGATCGAAAGATGCGGCAGGAGCTGCAATTCCTGATGGATCAGGACGACGCCCTTGTCGATCGCCTCGCGCGGAGTGGCGGGGGCATAGGGCTGCCCCAGCCATGTCATCGTTCCCTCGGAAGGCGTGCGTGATCCGGCGATGATGCCCGACAAGGTCGATTTGCCGGCGCCGTTTTCGCCGAGAAGCGCGACCACTTCACCCGGATAGACATCAAGGCTGACATTCTTCAGCACCTGAAGCGGTCCGTAGCGCTTGGATATGCCCCTCAGGGAAAGAACGGGCTCAGTCACGGCACACCTCCTCAAGATTTCAGGACGATTACGGGTGGTTGGCGATGAAGCCGGCCACGTTTTCCTTGGTCGTCAGCGTGGCGTCCATGAGCTGCACCGCGGGCACCTTCTCGCCGGCGACGAGCTTGACGGCATTGGCGACCGCGTCGCGGCCCATCTTCTGCGTCTGCTGCGTCGCGGTCACATCGAAGACACCCTTGCTGAGCGCTTCCAGAGCCGCCGTATCGCCGTCGAAGCCGCCGACAACGATCTTCTGGGACGGGTTTGCAACCTTGATCGCCTGCGCGGCGCCGAGGGCAAGCGCGTCGGCCTGAGCAAACACGATCGATACGTCGGGATTTGCCTGCAGCATGTTCTGCATGATCTGGAAGCCCTCGTCCTGGGCCCACATGTTGGAATATTGCTCGGCAACCACCTTCACGCCGGGGTTTGCCTTCAGCGATTCGGCGCAACCCTTGCTGCGGTCGACTTCAGGCGTCGTGCCCTTCTGGCCGTGGATGATCACCATCTTGCCCTTGCCGCCGGCCTGCTTGAGGATGTAGTCGCAAACGGCCTTGGCCGACGCGACGGAATCCGTTGCAAGGAAAGTGTCGCCCGGCGCGCCGTCGGCATTGCGGTCGACGTTGACGACAGGAATACCGGCATTCTTGGCGAGCTTTACCGGAACACTCGCGGCAGCGGCACCGGCCGGAATATAGATCAAGGCGTCGATATTCTGGGTGAGCAGATCCTGAATCTGGTTGATCTGCGTCGGACCATCGCCCTTGGCATCCACGGTGACGACCTGAATGCCACGCTTCTTGGCCTCATCCTCGACGGACTGCTTGATCTGGTTGAAGAAGTTTGCCTGCAGGTTCGCGACCGCCAGACCGATCTTCTTGGTGTCTTTTGCCTGAACAGAGCCCAACGACATCGCCAGCACGGCGGCCGAGGCCAGAAGTATGCGCGCAAGTTTCATTTCATTTCCTCCTTTTTTAGTGAACCCTTGGGCATATCCTCCCCCTCGGGCAAATGATCCGCTCCAAACCTTTCGGAGAGGAAATCGCTGGGATCCGCCGGACGCGGGCCAGAATGTCAGGCCCGCCGCCTGCGGATCGTTTCCGCACCGACCGCGAGCACGATGACGATGCCAATGATGACCTGCTGCAGGAATGGCGAGACGTTGAGAAGATTGAGACCGTTGCGCAGGACACCGATGATCAGGACGCCGATCAGCGTGCCGCCGATACCGCCGGCCCCACCGGAGAGCGAAGTGCCACCAATGACGACGGCCGCAATCGTGTCGAGTTCGTATCCAAAGCCGCTGGATGGCTGAACGGAATCGAGACGAGCCGCCAGTACGATACCGGCAAGACCGGCAAGTACCGCGCTTGCGACATAGACAGCAATCGTCACGAGCTGAACATTGATGCCGGCGAGACGAGCCACTTCCGGATTGCCGCCCACGGCATAGAGCATGCGCCCCTCGGAGCGGAAGTGAAGGAACACCCAGGCCACGGCGACGACCGCCAGCATCAGGAAGACCGTTGCCGTCAGCACGCCGAAATGGCGATCGATCGCGAGCATCATGAACCAGTCGGGAAATCCGACGATCTGCTGGCCATCCGTGATCATGTTCGCGACGCCCCGCGCGGCCGACATCATAGCCAAAGTTGCGATAAAGGCCGGAACCCTGAAAAGAGTGACGAGAAGCCCGACGATCAGTCCGCTCACCGCGGAGGCGACAAGTGCAACCACGATGCCGGCGGCAAGCGGCAGGCCGGCGATATTTGCCGTCCAGCCCATGACCATCATGGACAGCGCAAGAACCGAACCGACGGAAAGGTCGATGCCGCCGATCAGGATGACGAAAGTCATGCCGACGGCCATGATTCCGAGCACGGTGATCTGATCGAGAATGTTGAGGCCGTTGCGCAGCGAAAGAAACGCATCGGTGCTGAGGCTCAAGAAAACGCAAAGAGCGAGCAATCCGACAAGCGGTCCGGTAGCACCGGTGAGCTTTCTCAGCCATGCCACGGACGGACGGCTCTGTTCATTAACGTCGATCGCCACCATCATTCCTCCCAGGGACCTGAGGCTAGCGGCCATGTCTGGCGGCTAGAACTTCAAGCTAGAATATTTATTCACATATGCTGGAAAATTCATTACCAACTCACTTTGGCGCTGTCAACCGGGTCTTGTCTGCCTGTTTTGCTGACAATGGATATATGGGGGCTTGACTAACGGCCCTCCTGTGCAAAAATATAAACTAATGAATATTTATTCACACGAGGAAATAATGGAGCCTTCCGAACTTGAACGTGTTGCTCGCCAGATACGTCTGCGAGACCTCCAGGCAGTCTACGAGGCAGGGGCCGGACATATTGGCGGCGAGATGTCCGTGATCGACCTTCTGACCGCGTTGTATTTCCGCGTGCTGCGCGTCTGGCCGGATCAGCCGAAACATCCCGATCGGGACAGGTTTGTGCTGTCGAAGGGACATACGGCGTGCGCGCTCTACGTCACTCTGGCGAAACGCGGCTTCATCCCGGAAGACGAGATTTCGACGTTCCTGAAGCCGCATTCGCGGCTCAATGGACACCCCAATTGCAACAAGGTGCCGGGCGTCGAAACCAATACTGGTCCTCTCGGACACGGCCTGCCGGTCGCGGTTGGCATGGCCAAGGCGGCGAAATTATCTGGGGCCGGCTACCATACCTACGTGATCACCGGCGATGGCGAGATGCAGGAAGGCTCCAACTGGGAGGCGATCATGGCCGCGGCGCAGTTCCGGCTTGATAACCTCACCCTGATCGTCGACCACAACCGTTTCCAGCAGGGTGCCGCGCTTTCGGATACGAACGACATAGCACCTCTTCGCCCGAAGCTCGAAGCCTTTGGCTGGGACGTCAGCGAAATCGACGGCAACAACATGCACGAGGTCGTCCCGGCGCTCGAGCGCCGAAGCGAGCGCCCCCACTGCATCGTGGCCCACACCAACAAGGGGCACGGAATCTCTTTCATGCAGGACCGTGTCGACTGGCACCACAAGGTTCCGAACAAGGAACAGTACGAAGTCGCATTGGCAGAATTGTCGGAGGCACTTTAATGAACGCGCCCGTGAACGCACCCAAGCTCCATGATTGCCGAGACGCTTTCGCAGCGACGCTCGAACGCCTTGCCGCCGAGAACGAAACGATCGTCGCAGTCTGCAACGATTCGGTCGGCTCTTCGAAGCTCGGCGGCTTCAAGTCCAAATTCCCCGATCGGCTGGTCAATGTCGGCATCGCCGAGCAGAACATGGTCGGCGTGGGCGCGGGCCTCGCCAATGGCGGACGCCTCCCCTATGTCTGCGGCGCGTCACCGTTCCTCACAGGTCGATCGCTTGAGCAGATCAAGGCCGACATCTCCTACTCGAACGCTAACGTCAAGCTCGTCGGCATTTCCTCCGGCATGGCCTATGGGGAGCTCGGCCCGACCCATCACTCGATAGAGGATTTCGCCTGGACCCGAGTTCTGCCCAACCTCCCCGTGATCGCGCCTTGCGACCGCATAGAGACGGCGGCGGCTGTGGAATGGGCGGCAAATTACAATGGCCCTTGCTTCCTGCGCCTGTCTCGGGTCGGCGTGCCCGACCTGCTGCCGGAGGACTACAAGTTCGAGCTTGGAAAGGCCAATCTCTTGCGTGAAGGTTCCGATGTTACGCTCATTGCGAACGGAACGTTGACCCATCGCATGGTGAAGGCCGCCGATATCCTAGCGCGACGCGGCATAGAGGCCAGGGTGATCAATCTCGCCACGGTTCGTCCGATCGACGAGGATGCCATCATTGCCGCCGCCAAGGAAACCGGCGCGATCGTGACGGCGGAAGAACATTCGATCTTTGGCGGGTTGGGATCGGCCGTGGCCGAGGTTGTCGTCGACAACGCCCCCGTGCCGATGACGCGCCTCGGCGTTCCCGGCATCTACGCGCCGACCGGTTCTGCCGAATTCCTGCTCGATGAATTCGGCATGGCCCCACCAGCTATTGCCGACGCCGCGCAAGCGCTTATCAAGCGCAAGTAGACAAACAGACGCATTGGAACCGAGGCGGATTGCCGTCGGTTCCAGTAATTGGAGGCGGATGATTTTAGCTGGAATAGAGCCAAAGTCTGAATCCGCTTTGAAATCAAAGAAATAGAGCATGATGTCGTTCGAGAACCGCTCACACTTTTCGGTACCATGCTCGGGTGGAGGATATGATGCGGGCCATTCTGGCAATCGACCAGGGAACCACCAATTCCAAGGCGGTACTGGTCTCCGAGAGCGGAGACATCATTGCCAGAGGCTCGGCTCCGGTAGGCATCTCCTATCCGCGGCCCGGCTGGGTCGAGCAGGATCCCGATCGGATTTACGCATCCGTCTGTGAAGCGATCGCACTATGCCTGCGAAGCGCGCCCGTCGCGACAATCGAAGCGATAGCGATCTCCAATCAGCGGGAATCCGTCACCATTTGGGATGCCGAAACTGGCAAGGCGCTCGGACCGGTCTTGAGCTGGCAATGCCGGCGCACCGCGTCGGATTGCGAGCGTCTTATCGCGGACGGACATCTCAAGCGCGTCGAGGCGCTGACCGGCCTCCCCCTTGATCCGATGTTTCCTGGTCCGAAATTCCGATGGCTTCTCGATCGGGTCGCGCATGGGAAAAAGGCCCGCATCGGAACGATCGACAGCTGGCTCGTTCACTGCCTTACCGGCGGTCGCAAGCATGTCTGCGACGCCTCGAACGCCGCGCGAAGCCAGTTGTTCGACCTTGAGGCCCAAACCTGGAGCAGGGAATTGGGTGCGATTTTCGGAGTCGATATCCGGCTCCTTCCGGAGGTACTCGACAGTTCCGCGGACTTCGGAACAACGCACGGCCTTGCCGGCGTTCCGGACGGCACGCCGATCAGATCGGCCATCGGGGACAGCCATGCGGCCCTGTTCGGACACGGGGCCTTCAAGCCGGGCGACAGCAAGGCGACCTTCGGAACAGGGTCTTCCGTCATGACCACTCTTCCGCGCTTCATCGCGCCGCGCAACGGCATCACCACGACGGTCGCCTGGCGCATCGCCGGACAACCGACCTTCGCATTCGAAGGCAATATCCTCGTGTGCGCCGCGAGCCTGCCCTGGATGGCCGGCATCCTGGGCCTTCCGGATGTTGGCTCCCTTATCGACCTAGCGGCGACCGCTGAGCCTGATGGCCCGGGCTTCGTGCCCGCCTTCGTCGGTTTGGGCGCCCCTTACTGGAATTCCGACGCCCGTGCCCTTTTCTCACAGATCAACTTCAGCACAACCCGCGCGCAGATGGCGCGCTCGGTTACTGACTCGATCGCTTTCCAGGTTCATGACGTGATTACGGCCATGCGGGCGCAGAGCGGTGACGATCTCGGCACGCTTTATGTCGACGGCGGCCCGAGCCAGAACCACTTTCTCATGCAGTGCGTATCAAACCTGGTGAGGCACGCCATCATCCAGTGCGAGGCACCGGAAGCCTCCGCTCTAGGGGCAGCCTATCTCGCAGGTCTCTCGATAGGCCTGTGGCCGGATCTCGTCGCCATCGCGGCGCTTCCGAGAAACAATAAGATCATCGAGCCGGAGAACATCGACAGTACAGGCCTCCTGAACAGGTGGAATGATGCGCTGGCCCGCTCGACGTTGCGCGCAACTCCGGTTAAAGGTGAATAAAAATTCACCCCGGGATCAACGATGGCTCGCCTTAACGAACTCCGCCTCATCTCAAGAGTTGCCCAGATGTACCATATAGAGGGCAAGCGGCAGGCGGATATCGCGCAGCACCTTCGCCTGTCGCAGGCGACGGTGTCGCGAATGCTGAAACGGGCCGAGGCGGAAGATATCGTTCGCACGAGCGTCATTCCGCCCGTCGGCACCTACAGCGAACTCGAAGGAGCGCTGCGCGAGAAGTACGGTCTCCCCGAGGCAATCGTCGTCGAATGCACGGAGGACCGCGACGGCGCCATCATGGCCCGGATCGGCGAAGCCGCCGCGCATCTTTTGGAGGTGACGCTTGCACCCGGCGAAATCATCGGCGTGTCGAGCTGGAGCCAGACGATCTTCAGGATGGTGGAAAACATTCATCCGCAAAAGAGCGCCCAGGCCAAGTACGTCGTTCAGACGCTGGGCGGCATGGGCGACCCGTCGGTCCAGACTCATGCCACCCAGCTGACCACCCGCCTCGCTCGACTGACCGGCGCCGAACCGAAGCTTCTTCCAGTACAGGGTGTTACGACCTCGCGCGAGGCTAAACTCCTGATGCAGGCGGATCCGTTCGTGCGGGAGACCATGGATCTTTTCGGCAGCATCACGCTCGCCATCGTCGGCATCGGCGCCGTGGAGCCGTCGGAACTGCTGGCGAGATCCGGCAATATCTTCTCGTCGCGGGAGCTCGCCGATCTTGCCGAGGCCGGTGCGGTCGGCGATATATCGCTGCGGTTCTTCGACAAGGACGGCAAGCCTGTCAAAACGCCGCTCGATGAGCGCGTGATCGGCTTCCCGCTAGAAGATCTCGAACGGGTCGATCGGGTCATCGCGCTTGCCGGCGGAGCGAAGAAGACAGCGGCGATCGCCGGCGCCCTGAGGATCGGAGTTATCGATACGCTGATAACGGACAAGTTCAGCGCCGAGCGCCTCATGGAATCATAGGCGGCCACGGCGGCTACAATCTGTTGTCAATGGAATCGCCGCCTATGTGGTGACCGTAGAGAGTTGCGCCACTTTCGTGGGCGCTTGTGGGCGCCGTTTCGTTCCGGCCCACTCCAGCAAGCAAAAAGGCTTTCACCGCATCCGTTCAGGCCCGATGCATTGCATCAGATGGTGTCTTCCTTCAGCGGCGGCACATCCGGCGCTTTGTCCAGCAAGCCTGTCAGCGCACCGCGCTTCGTCGTACCTGCACGCGCTTTCAGGAATTCGCTGGCCGTCTCAACGGCCCCGATCTTCTGCGCGACCGCAGAAATAATCCACTGATTGAGGGACACGCCGTCTTCTTGTGCCAGACGCGCCGCCGTCTCCTTGAGCGACTGCGGCAGTTGCAGCGGGTATTTATAGCGTTGGGTCTGCGTCATGTGTTCAGTCTCCTGACAATCTCTCCCGGTGTTATCACGGTCACGCCCAATCCAAGCGCCGGACGGAAATCCTTGACGTTATACGTCACGATGGCCTCAGCCTGTCCGTTTAAGGCAGCTTCCAGCACCATTTCGTCGGCGACATCGGAGAGCATCGGTCGCGTCCGAAACGAGATATCGACGCCCTCGGCAATGGCGGCAAGCGCGCTCATCACCGAAGCGACATCCTCAAGGCTGTGTCCGGTCGCCTGTCGGGTTTCCTCGCGGCTCAACACCGCCTCATACTCCAGAAACACCGCCGTCGAACAAAGCGGCGTCACCATGCCCCGATCAGCAAAGCGCAGAAGCAGGTTGCTTGCGCCATTCCGGCTGCGGAACGCCGCTACGATCACATTGGTATCCAGAACCAGCCTCATGGCAGAGAATTTATAGACATCCCATAGGATGTCAATGTTTTGAATGGTGGATCCCATTATCCATTGTCATCCTCTGCGCTGTCTTCGCTTCTGCCCCGATTGTCACTGGCAGCCCGCAACGCTTAGAAGTGTTCCCGCGCCATCTGCCTGCCGATCAACTGGGCAATGGACAGCACAATCGCGTTCAGCCGCTCGGAAGCCTCGGCCTTGCCTGCTCCCTCCTGTCCATCAGGCGGTTGATTGTCATTCGCCAGCTCCTCTCTGTCATTGAGCTTTCTATCATCGGCCATCATCGCGCTTTCCCTTCGGCCGCCGCCATGCGACGGGGTTTGCGATCCAGCGGTTGATCTCGGATTCATGCCATCCCGCGCCGTTGACGCTGATCCTGATCTGCGCGGGAAACGTACCCTCGGCGATCTTGCGGTAGATGGTGGAGCGGGAAAGACCCGTGCGGAAACGCACGGTATTCAAGCGGATGATACGGTCTGGCACGGGCATGGCAGCGCTGCCCCCTGCTGGTTGTTCCTGAACCAGGGAGAAATCAAGATTTACCCTTTTGCAATAGGTATTTAGCCGTCGTCGTACTGGTGCATAGAGACGGCGGAAAAAAGGAAAAACTTACAATCGCTGTTCCGGCCTCAACGCGTGGTCTTCTTCGCCAATCGCACGCCCGGACCACCGCCGTTCTCCGGGATGAACTCTATGCCTTCAGCTTCAAGAGCAGAACATATCTTCCGCTGAGTTTCGGAAGATACGACGGGTATGTTCTCGCCCTCACTTTCGCAACGCTTAATCGTCGGCACAGAGACGCCGGCCCGACGAGCAAGCTCTGCCTGTGATATTCCAATCAATGCGCGAGCTGCCCGCATCTGTCCTGCTGTTACCAAAGCCCATTGATCCCTTTAGATCATTTCAGTATGATCCAAAAGGATCAATCGCCCTTAACGCGGCTGAACACGGTGTTCGCGCACCGCGCCCAGCCTGACCACAACCAAGCTGTATGGAGCTCAGATCATGGCTGATTCTGACAATAACACGACTTTGTCTTCCGTCACGCGCAGGATGTTGCTGACGGGCACGATGGCAGCCACGGCGACATGGCCGTTCGACTATGGCGCGGCCGCCGCCGAGGCGCTGGCCGGCGATGTTGTCTCCGATCCCGCGCTGGACCTTTGGCGGCAATGGCTGGCGGCACGCAATGAAACGCAGCGGCTTTGGAACATACAGCTGGACCTTGAAAGCAGGATGGTCGCCGCCGTCGGATTTCCGCAGGTGGAAATCACACTGCCCGGAAAAAAGAAGCCGGTGCGTGCGTTCAGCCTGGAAGACATAGACCGAATATGCGGCGATGCAGCCGGGCATGAGCCCGTGAAGGCGCAAGCAATAGCCGCCTTCCGGGAACGGCAGGAAGTTTGGGATCGTCTGGATGACGCTTTGGGATATAGTCGTGTCGAGAAAGCCGAGATCCAATCTGACCGCATGGAAATGAAGTTGGCCGACGCCCTGATGGCCATGCCGGCCACGACGGTTGCTGGTGTGGCCGGCAAGCTTGATGTGATCTTGTGCGGAGGCGAACACTTCGACAAAGGCCCAGACTTCCCCTCGCTGCAAGTCAGCGCGGCGCTGGCCGATTTGGTGCGCATCGGGCAAGCCCTACAGCCGGGTCTCTTCATGCCCGGAAGCGACCGGCTCCCGGGAGCCAATGGCGGCGCATCATGAAAAGCCTGCTCGGGGAAATAAGACGGCAAAGCCCTCCACGGCACATTTGCACCGGGGGCTGCCGTGTCTGTGACCCTTACTGAACGCCTCAGCCATCTTCCCGAGAACAGGCGTCGTGAACTGGAACGGATCGCGCGAATCCTGTTCGATGAATTCGAGGACGTGCAAAAGAGCAGACTGTCGGACACGGAGAAGGGTGGACGTATCCTCAAACTGCTTCTCTTTAGCCCTTTTGCACGCTGTGACTGGGTAGAGGACCGCGAAAACGATGGTCGTTCCGAATATAACCTGCTCGTCGTCGTTACGACTGAAACCTTTGCCGATCCACGTTTCTGGTACCGGGGTATCGATCGCTTCCTACGGGAACTGACGGTCACCAGACATCTGGCAACGCCGGTCAACTTCATCGTTCATTCCGTCACGGACCTCAATAAGCAGCTCGCGTATGGTTGACCCTTCTTCGTGGACATCGCCCGTGACGGCATCCTGCTCTACGAAACGCCGGGTCTTCCCCGCGCCAAACCCAAGCCGCAGGATCCAGAGGTCGTCGAGGCTGAAATGATCAGGCATTTCGGCCATTGGTTCCCAAGCGCCACGCATCGCTTCGAACTGGCGAAGGAGGCCATGGGTCGTGGTTACGGCAAGGAAGCAGCCTTTGACCTGCATCAGACCGTCGCGACGCAATATCGCTCGCCGTGGGACGTTCTCCATCCCGGTCGCGCCTTCGCGACGAAATTGGCGGCGAGCCCCCTGACGGACGCTGTCCTACAGAAGCGAGTATCTGACTATCTATGATAAAGGCTCAGGGTCCCCACATAAGCCAGGACCTGCAGGTCCCAGCGATCTGGCTGACTACCTCCCTACACGATGGCTCTCACGATGGGGTCAAAGGAACTTTTGATGGCGCAGCGCTGCGACCGACGGGGCAGCTGTCACCAATGGGCATATCGAAGCCACATCGGCGCCGCGCATTCCGGCCCAACCGCCCGACAGACGGCTGAAATAGATCTTTTAGTCATGTGCAGTCACTGCAACCGGTGGCACCGGGCTCGGCGTCCGGCTTTGCAAGAGTTCGCCGCGCTCCTCCAGAACGGGATATGCTGCGGCGGCGACGAGGTGGGAATTGATCTGCTTGAGGTCGCGCAGAAGGTCGAGGTGAAGCGAGCTGGTCTCGGCGGTCTCGATCCCGCCCTGGCGCAAGCGCTGGAAATGGGCTTCCGTCCCCTCGCGCTCCGCCTTGCGGAAAATCACCTTCTCCTCCGCCAGCATACGGGCGGCACTTTCATTCTGCGTCATGAACAGGGCAGCCGCCGTCTGGAGGTTCGACTGCAATCGGTCGAACAATGTCGCCAGTTCGAGCTGTCCTTCCTTCGAGAAACTCAAACCGCGACGCAGGCGTTTTGCCAGGTGCGGCAGAAGGTTCTGGTCGAGCACGTCGCCGGCATGTTCCATGTTCATCGAAAACAGCAGGATCTCGTTCAGACGCCGCCGGTCGGCTTCTCCAAGCTCGTCGGGATCGATCGATGTCAGATAGGTCTTTACGGCCGTGTTCAGGCTGTCGAGGATATTGTCCAGCGATCGCAATCGCGTCAGCGCCTTTCGATCCGTGTCCGATAAGGCAGACTTGGCGCCCGCAAGCATTTCCGAGAGCACGTCGACCAGTCTCAGCGCCTCGCGCGCTGCCGCGCCGAGAGCAACCACGGGCGTTTCCTTGGCCGCCGGATCAAGATATCTCGGGCGCGTCGGATCGGCCTCGTCGATCTTCCGCGGCAGCAATTTGGTCAATAGATCGGCATAGGGCCGCAATAGCGGCATGAACACCACGGCCAAAACGACATTGAAGGCGGTATGAAAATTGGCGACAGCTCGGGCGCTGTCGCCATCGATCATCGCCGACAGACGTGCGGCTGGCTCCAACAGGGCGATCATCGCGATCACACCGACAATGCGTGTCAGCATATTGCCGATGGGCAAACGCTTCACCGATAGATCCGCTCCCGACTGCCCTTCGATGAGTGGGTTGATCGCGGTGCCGAGATTGGCACCGAGAACGAGAGCAAAGGCCTGATCGACATCGATGAGCCCCTTGCTTGCAAGCGACATGATGAGCAGAACCACAGCCACGCTGGAATGGGCGGCCCATGTCAGAATAGCTGCGAGAAGCATACTCAGCACCGGCGTCGCGGCGATCGCATCAAGGACGTAGGCGAGCGCCTTCGACCCCTCATACTGCGTCATCAGGTCGAGGAGCTGATGCAGTGCCAGAAGCATGAAGCCAAGCCCAATCATGACGCGGCCAAGATCGTGCACGCGTGAATTCCCGGTTCGGCGGAACATCAGCACGCCGATCAGGATTAGCGCCGGCGAAGCCGCCGCGACATTGAAAGACAACACCTGAACGATCAGGGTCGTGCCGACATTGGCTCCGAGCATGACGGCAAGTGCCGGCACGAGATCCACCAGGCCGCCCGCCGCGAAGCCGGAGGCCATCAGGCCGGTTGCCGTACTGCTCTGCAGGATGGCGGTGACACCGATGCCCGCAAAAAAAGCCTTCGTGCGATTGCTGAGCGCCCGGCCGAGAAAAGAGCGCAGATCAGGCCCGAATGTGCGCTGGATACCGGTCTGGACCATGCGCGTGCCCCAGAGCAGAAGGGCGATGTGGCCGGCCAGAGCAACGAGGCCGAGAATAAGCGCCATAGTGGTCCTCCATATGCCTACGATGCTGGGCATCAATATCGCGATTATCTAAACTTTCATTAGCCGACTATGTTTCTTTGTCTTGGCGCCTTTTGCAAGGTCAGATTGTCATAAATCGATGAAATAAGAATTTTTACGTTAAAAATCATAGATATAGGATTGCCATGAATCCTACCACCATTCGTTAGGAATATCCATTTTCCCAAGAAAGGTCGGCCTGAAAGCGACGATTTTCTGTCTCCAACGAGATCGTCTGAGGGTTGTTGCGTCGCCTTTTTGCTTTGATCCGTCCAAGGTCTGGCCAATATAGCACAGAAGCCTTCACTTGCCGTGCGGCGGGTCCGTGGTCGCAGGCTGGAAAGACAGACTGGCGAGGAGTTCGAGATGACGCATTTTATCTGCATCACATGCGGCACACAGTTCGACGAAGGCGACGGACCACCTCTGGCCTGCCCAATCTGCGAAGACGAGCGCCAGTTCGTACCTCAATCGGGACAGGAATGGACAGACATGGCGAGCCTCGGCCAGAAGCATGAGGTAATCTGGAACGAGGAAGCGGAAGGCGTCCACAGTCTGCAGATCTCGCCTCATTTCGGCATTGGCCAGCGCGCCTTTCTGATCGAAGGACCTGACGGCAATATCCTCTGGGACTGCCTCAGCCTTATCGACGAGCCTAGCAAGGCACGGATCACCGCCATGGGCGGCTTAAGCGCGATCGCGATCTCCCACCCTCATTTCTATTCGTCGATGACCGAATGGAGCGCCGCCGGCGTCAGCGTGCCGATCCATATCCACGCCAACGATAGCGAATGGGTGCAAAGGCGCGATGGGGCGCTACATCCATGGACAGGCGAGACACTGTCGATTGGCCAGGCGACCATGATCCGTTGCGGCGGCCATTTCGACGGCAGTTGCGTGCTCTATTGCCCTTGGCTCGAAGGCGGGCGCGGCGCGCTCTTCGTCGGCGACACGATGCAGGTGACCATGGACCGCCAGTTCGTCAGCTTCATGCGCAGCTACCCAAACCTCGTTCCGCTCGACGCCAAGGCCGTGACGGCGATATCGGAAGCGGTTCGACCCTATCGGTTCGAAGCGATATACGGTGCATTCCCCGGTCGAACGATCGAGATCGACGGCAATCGCGTGGTGGAACGTTCTACTGAGAGATACCTGAAGGCTATCGCAGGTTGAGGTTTCATTGGGCTAAGAATATGGCATCTGCTGCCTGCTTCTTCCCCAGTGGTCATCGATCGGTCATGATTAAAGGCACCTTAACGCTTCTCAAGCATATCTGACCGCATGTCTCATCAAGACATTCGCGGCGCCATGACGGCATTTGCTGGAATGACCATGACGTTTGGCCCATCCGGCGCGTCGGCTTCTTCAATCATCGACACGCTGGATCACCGTAAAGGACCGATCCCGTGCAAACCCGTTTCAATTTGATGACGAGAATTTTGGTGGTGGCATCTCTGGTCGTCATCGCCGCCCTCTCCGGTTTTTCAATTTACATAGACAGCCTTCAGCGCACGGCCGCCAGCGAAGCGGTCAAGGGAGAGATCGAATCCTCCGGTCTTCAGGCGTCGCAGAGTATCTCGAACTGGCTGGGCGCACGCGTCATGCTGACCGAACTTGCCGCCAATGCCGCCGCCAAGGCTGGAAATCCGGCTGGCATCAGCGGCGCCTTCGACAATCCCGTTCTGCTGCGCGAATTCATGTCCACCTATGTCGGAGACGAGCAGGGCGTCTTCACCAGCGTTCCCAATCAGCCGCTTCCGGCGGATTACGACCCGCGCAAGCGGCCCTGGTACAAGGATGCCGTGAAGGCCGACAAGCTGGTCCTGACCGATCCCTATAATGACGCCTCGACGGGCAACCTCATCATCAGCGCCGCCATGCCGGTCAAGCGCGACGGCAAGCTGTTCGGCGTTGCCGCAAGCGACTTCTCGCTCGGTTCGCTCGTCTCCATGATCAAGTCGGTCACCATGGGCGGCAAAGGTTCGGCATTCCTGGTGAAGAACGATGGAACCATTCTTGTCCATCAGGATCAGCAGCTGGTCACCAAGAAGCTCGCCGATGCCTTTCCGCAGGCAACGCCTGCGATCGGCTCCGGCATTTCCGAAACGATCTTCAACGGCAAGTCCGTCCTTGTCAGCTTCCTGCCCGTTCAAGGCTTGCCGCGCACCGACTGGTATCTCGGCGTGCAGATCGACCGCGACGCTGCTTTTGCCGGCGTCGCCAAATTCCGGATTGCTGCGACCGCCGCGACCGCTATCGGCGTCGTCGCCCTGATCGGCGTCTTGGCGATGCTGCTGTCGAGATTGGTAGTCCGCCCGGTCCTGCAGATGACGAGCGCCATGGGCAAGCTTGCCGGCGGTGACGTTTCCGCCGAAATTCCAGGAACCGATCGCAAGGATGAGCTCGGGCGCATGGCCGCGGCGGTCGCTGTCTTCAGGGACAACATGATTCAGCGTGGTCGCCTTGCGAAGGAGGCCGAAGATACGCGGATGCTGAGCGAGCAGGAGCGGCGCGACCGCGAAGCCCTCAGGGCCATTGAGGAGGAACAGATCGCTTCCGCCGTGCAGTCGCTCGCCGATGGGCTTGGCCGTCTTGCCAATGGCGATCTCGTCCATCGCATTAACGTTCCCTTTGCCGGTGATCTCGACCGCCTGAGAACCGACTTCAATACGTCGGTGGCACGGCTCCACGACGCCATGGCGACCGTCGGGCGCAATGCCCAGGCAATCGACACCGGTGCGGGAGAAATCCGCGCCGCCGCGGATAATCTTGCACGCCGCACCGAGCAACAGGCCGCTTCTGTCGAGGAGACCGCGGCAGCCCTCGAGGAAATCACGACAACGGTCAAGGATAGTGCCCGCCGGGCGGAAGAAGTCGGCCAACTCGTCACGCGAGCCCGCGGCGGCGCGGAAAAATCCGGCGAGATCGTCGAAAAGGCCGTCGGCGCCATGAACATGATCGAAAAATCCTCCGGCGAGATCTCCAACATCATCGGCGTCATCGACGACATCGCCTTCCAGACCAATCTTCTGGCGCTGAATGCCGGTGTCGAAGCAGCCCGTGCCGGCGAGGCGGGCAAGGGCTTTGCCGTGGTCGCGCAGGAAGTCCGCGAGCTCGCACAGCGCTCCGCGCAGGCGGCAAAGGAGATCAAATCCCTGATCACCGCCTCCGGCGAGCAGGTCAAGAACGGCGTTACCCTTGTTAACCAGACGGGCGAAGCGCTTGAGGTGATCGTGCGGGACGTTCAGGAGATCAACCGCAATATCGAAGCGATCGTGCGAGCCTCGCGCGAACAGTCGACAGGTCTGCAGGAGATCAATACGGCGGTCAACACCATGGATCAGGGCACGCAGCAGAACGCCGCCATGGTCGAGCAACAGACGGCCGCGAGCCACGGTCTGGCGTCGGAAGCCGCGACCTTGAACGAGCTGCTCGCACAGTTTCGCATTAGCGAGCAGGGCGCCAACGAAACACGCACCCGACGCGCGGCCTGAGGCGACAAGGTCCAAATTCAATCCGTCCGCCCGCCTTGCGAAAGCAAGAAGGCGGGCGGCAATGCTTGAGCCTATAGCGAACTAGTTCTCCAGCGCCGTCTGCTTATCCTTGACCAGCCGCGTCGGCAAATTGACGGTGACGGACAGCCCTCCGAGGCTGGAACGGGCGAGCGTTAGCTTGCCGTCATAGGCTTCGACCAGATCCTTGGCGATCGCCAGCCCGAAGCCGGTTCCGGCGATGCTTTCGTCGAGTCGCCTGCCGCGCCGGATGAAAGCCATTTCCGCATCCTCGGGCAGGCCCGGGCCATCGTCCTCGATGCACAGTTCCACGCCCTCGGGCAACTGCGACAGGCGAACCTTGACCTTGCCGGCCGTCCATTTCCTGGCATTGTCGATCAGATTGCCGGTAATGTCGGCAAAATCCGCCTCGTCGATCGCCAGCCACATCTCCGGCGGCGCCACGAGCTCGAAATCGATTTTCCGCTCGGCCGAGAGACGCCGCATGACCGAGATGATCTTCTGGAGATCGGCGCTGGCATCCATGACGCCAACGGTATGGGCGGCGGCGAGGCTTGCGCGGGTTTGCGCAAGCGTTCGCTTGATCTGCGCCTCCATCCGGCTCACCTCCGTCTGGATCGCCGCGGCCCGCTCCGACATCCCCTCTTCGGAGAGAATACGCGCGGTCGCCTCAAGCGCCGCGAGCGGGGTCTTCAGGCCATGCGCGAGATCGCCGGCGCGCGCACGCGCCTGTGTCAGTTGGGTTTCACGCGATGCGAGCAGCCCGTTGAGGTCGTCCACGAGAGGCTGTACTTCTCGCGGAAACTGACCAGTGATCTTGCGCGCGGACCGCTCCTGCACCGCCATCAGGGCCGTGCGCAGGTCATTGAGCGGCCGCAGCCCGTATCGCAGGAATACCACGACTGCCCCGATCAGGGCGACTGACAGCACGCCAAGAGAGGGCGCCATGGCATAGAAGAAGCGCCAGCGCGCCGGTGCAAGCTCGCTGTTGTCGAGCGCCATGACGATATCAACCATCTGGTCGCCCGTGGCCGAGGGGATCGAAATGGATCGTTCGACGGCGAGAAGACGGCTGCCATTTGGCCCTTTCATATCCGTCGCCCGACCGGCATCGCGAGGTCGGGCACGCAGCCAAGGCAAATTCTGCTCCCAGAGCGATTGCGAGCGCAGCTCGACAGTGCCATTGCGGCCGACCTGCCAATAGAAGCCACCATTCGGAATGCCGAAGCGGGGATCAGTCGGCGTGTCATCAAGGAAGAGCTGATTCGACGAATTGATATCGACCGCGGCGAGAAGAACGCGCAACTCCTCGTCTATCTCCGAGAGGGCGAGAGCTCTGACGGCCAGCCCGGAAATGGCATTGATGCCGACCCCCGCCAGAAAGGTTGCGACGATGATCGCCACCACGGAACCCAGCAGCAACCGCCCTCGCAGCGAGAACGGTGTCATGACGGCGGCGCCTCGCGCGGGATAATGTAGCCCTGGCCGCGCCGGGTCTCGATGACGGTGCCGTCGAACTTGCGCCTGAGGCGTGCGACAACCACTTCGAGCGCGTTCGACAGAAGCTCCGTCTCTTCGTCATAGATGCTGTCGGCGATCTGCGTTCGGGAAAGCACCGTGCCGGCATTGTGCATCAGATAGGCAAGAAGCCGGTATTCCAGCGCGGTCACCTGAACGGGCTGACCGCGGAACGAGACGGTGCGCTGGCGCGTGTCGAGCTCCAGCACGCCATTGGAAAGGATGGGAGAAGATTGCCCGGCGGCGCGGCGCATGAGGGCGCGCACGCGGGCCAGAAGCTCCTCCATACGGAAGGGCTTGGTCAGATAGTCATCGGCACCCGCATCCATGCCGTCGACCTTGTCGCGCCAGCCGTCGCGCGCCGTCAGTATGATAACAGGCATACCCCGTTTTTCTGCGCGCCAGCGCCGCAGAACCGTCAGGCCATCAAGCTTTGGAAGTCCGAGATCGAGTATGACAAGATCAAAGTGCTCGATATCGCCACGATACCAAGCTTCCTCTCCGTTGCTCACGCTCGAGACGACATAATGCTGATCCTCCAGGCAGCGGCGCATGTCCGCCACGATACTGGGCTCATCTTCAGCAATCAGAATGCGCATTCTCAGCGTCTCTCGATCACGGCAAGCGTTGCGCCGTCGAGCACTATATCACCACGTTTGCCATCCGGCTTCAACACGCGCACGGCATAGGCCTGACGCCCAGCCCGGCGAACCCGCTTGATGCGAAGCACCTTTCCCGGCATTTCGCGCGCAACGACCGCATAGATGTCGCGCAGCGGCCGCAAGCTTCCGGCATCTTCGACCAGAACACTGTTATGTACGCGACCGAATGCCTCCATGCCTGGCAAGCTTAGCGGAACCGCCACCAAGAGAACGGACAGCCAGCGGGGCCAGCCGGCTCCTCGCCCGAATATGCGCAACAATATCAATCCTTCTTTCGAGCTGGCACGCAGGGCTCGCCCTGCAGCGAACCAAGCATAGCTTTCCCAACATTACAATTCACTGACAACGCCCGTAAGAGAGCTGCAAATTGAAGGGTGTATAAGCATGAGCAGATGGCACGCTGATTGTGCCGAGTTTCGTTCCGCAGAAGTTACCATGACTATCCAGATTTCGTCGATTACCCCAAATGCCAGCCTTTCAGTTTCCTCAGGCGGCATTCGGCCTGAATTCGTCCGCAATGAAACCCTGGTGGACATCTTCAAGGCAACGGTTGCCCGCAGCCCAAACAAGACGGCACTCACGCTGATCGGAACCGACCAGGCGATGACCTATGCCGAACTGGACCGGCTTTCCGATGAGGCAGCGCGCGCGCTAAGCCGTCGCGGCATTGGTCCGGGTGACTTCGTCGGTCTGTGGTTCCAGCGTTCCCTCGAGCTACATGTCGCACTTTTGGCGATTCTCAAGGCCGGAGCTGCCTATATTCCCTTCGATGCAGCGGCCCCTGCCGACCGCGTGGCGGTTAGCCTCGCCGATTGCGGCGCGAAATGGCTGCTGACCCATGATGAAAAGGCGGCCCTTGCCCCCGAATTCGACGGCCAGACCCTGATCCTCAAGGGACTGCTCGCAGAAGACAATGATGGCATCGCGCCGCGTGCCGCCACGCATGACGATCCCGCCTATGCGATCTACACCTCCGGCTCCACGGGCAAGCCGAAGGGCATCGTCATCACGCACCGGAATATCTGCCACTATCTGCGGGCAGGCAACGATGTCCTCGGCATGGTCGAATCGGACGTCGTTCTTCAACAGGCTTCGGTCGCCTTCGATCTTTCGCTCGAGGAGATATTCGTTCCCTATCTGGTCGGCGCGACATTGAAGGTTGCGACATCTGCCGTTATGGCCGAACTCGACAGGCTCGCAGATGTACTGGAAGCAGAAAAGATCACGGTCATCGACACCGTGCCGACGCTGCTCACCATGTTGGAGCGCGATGTCGAAAGCCTGCGCGTCATCATCGTCGGCGGCGAAGCCTGCCCTCCGGCGATCGTCAGCCGCTTTTCGAAAGCCGGCCGGCGCCTGATCAATACCTACGGCCCGACCGAGACGACGGTGGTTGCAACCTACGCCGAACTCGATCCATCCCGGCCGATCACGATCGGTGGGCCGATCGCCAACACGACCGCCTATGTCGTCGACGAAAACCTGCAACTCGTGGCACGTGGCGATACCGGTGAATTGCTGATCGGCGGACCGGGTGTCGCTGCCGGCTACAGAAACCTGCCGCAGCTGACAGCCGCGAAGTTCATCGCCAATCCCTTCGCCGGTCATGACGACCCGATGCTTTACCGCAGCGGCGACGCCGTGCTGATGGACGAGGAAGGGCAGCTCCATTTCCTCGGGCGCATCGACGACCAGGTCAAGATTCGCGGCTATCGCATCGAGCTCGGCGAGATCGAAACCGTCGTGGGCGAGCTTCCCGACGTGAAGGCCGCATCCGTCGTCGTGCATCGTCCACCGGATGGCGAGGACATGCTGGTTGCCCACGTCGTTACCACGGGCAGCAGCTTCGATCGTGACAAGGCGCGCGCCGTGCTTGCAGCCAAGCTGCCGCCCTACATGGTGCCCGCCGCCTGGCATAGCCATGTCTCGCTGCCGCGCCTTCCTTCCGGCAAGATCGATCGCAAGACGCTTGCCGCCATCCCGCTGGTGGCCGATCAGCCGACCCAGGCACAAGAGCCGCCGCGCACATGGACGGAAGCACAGCTGCTTAAGGCCGCCACGGAAGCGCTTCGGCTGCGCTCCATCAGCTTCGAGGCGGATTTCTTCACCGAGCTCGGCGGCCATTCCATGCTGGCGGCCCGGTTTGTTTCCGAAGTGCGTAAGATCCCGCTGCTGGCGGGCATCGCCCTGCGCGACGTCTATGCCGGCCGCACTTTGCGCGGCATCGCGGCGATCCTGGAGCAGCGCGCGGAGCGCGCTTCCGGACAGGAGCGCAAGAATTTCGAGCCGGCTCCCTGGCGCCGGCGCTTTCTCTGCGGTCTTGCTCAGGCCGTGGTGCTACCCTTCATCGTCGCGATCGCAACGCTACAATGGATCGGCCTACTGCTCGCCTCCATCCTGCTGATCGATGACGGCGCGTCGGTCTGGAATGAGATCCTCATTCTGGGCGGCGTCTATCTGGCTCTCAATCTCGGTGAGAAGCTGGTCGTCATCGCCCTCAAATGGCTTGTCATCGGCCGCACGCGGCCCGGCGTCTATCCCTTGTGGGGCACCTATTATTTCCGCATCTGGCTGATGCAGCGCATCGTTCAGCTCACCGCTCCGAAATTCCTGAAAGGTTCGCCGCTTATCCGCGTCTATATGCGCGCACTCGGCGCCAAGGTTGGCAAGGATGCGATGATCGACGAGTTCGAGGAAGGCGCGATCGATCTTGTACGCATCGGCGCGAGATCCAGCCTCGGTGTCAAGATCAAGCTCGCCAATGTCGAAGTCATCGGCAATGAGATCCATGTCGGCACGATCGATATCGGCGAAGGCGTGCAGGTCGGCAATGGCTCCGTCATCGGCCACAACGTCAAGATCGATGACGGCGCCGTCATCGGCGATCTGACGGCGATTGCCGCCGGCACCCATGTTGAAGCCCATACGCGCTGGGATGGCTCGCCCGCCCGCCAGACCGGGCACGCCGAGCACGAAGAGATGCCCGCCCATCCGGAGCTCGGTACCGTCGGGCGCATCTTCCAGTTCGCCGCCTATTTCGTTGCCTACAATCTCAGCCTCGTCGTCGGCCTGCTGCCGATCTTCCCGGCCTTCTATCTGTTCTCCGCCGTACAGCAGATCTACGCACCCGGCTCCGATGAGGCCTTGTCCTGGGGTATGATCGCCGCGCTCTCCTGGCCGGCTGCCTTCCTGCTGATCGTCGTGTCGATGGCTGTCGTGGTTGCACTCAGATGGGTACTGTTGCCCCGCGTCGTGCCAGGTCGCTATTCCATCTTCGGCAATCTCTATTTCCGCAAATGGATCGTCGGCCTGACCACAGAGGCCATGCTGGAAACCCTGAATTCGCTCTACGCCACCGTCTTCATGCGCAATTGGTACCGCCTGATGGGGGCCAAGATCGGCAAGGGCACGGAGATCTCGGCAAACTTCGCCGGCCGCTACGACCTTATCGAAATGGGCCGCGACAA
This sequence comes from Martinezella sp. CNPSo 3890, assembly GCF_057784455.1. Classification (NCBI taxonomy): domain Bacteria; kingdom Pseudomonadati; phylum Pseudomonadota; class Alphaproteobacteria; order Hyphomicrobiales; family Rhizobiaceae; genus Martinezella; species Martinezella sp. CNPSo 3890. The sequence continues at coordinate 373,292 of NZ_JBXSOR010000002.1, forward strand.
CTTCATTGGCGACGAGACCATCTTCGGCGACGAGGAAATCCAGAATGGCTGGATGATACTCAAGCGCCTGAAAACAGGCGATCGCTGCTTCTTCGGCAATTCCTCCGTCATCTCCCAGGGTGCGGTGATCGAGAGCGATTCGCTCGTCGGCATCAAGACGCGCCTGCCCGATTCCCTGCACGTCAAGTCGGGCGAAACCTGGTGCGGCAGCCCCGCCTTCCAGTTCCCGACGCGCGAAAGGCTGCAGGCGGCTGCCAACACCACTTATGCACCGCCGCTCCGCATGCGCCTTGTGCGCATCCTGTTCGAGGCCATGCACACGTCGCTGCCGACCGCCATCCTCATCGTCATGGCACTCGCCATGTCCGATATGCTGGCCAGCGAAATCGACAATGGCGCTTGGGGCAGCCTTTTCTGGACGCTGATGGCTGCGGGCCTTGCCACCTCCGGCATCCTCTACCTCGTTGCCGTCGCATTCAAATGGACGCTGATTGGTACCTACAAGCCGATGAACCGGCCGATGTGGTCATGGTGGGCCATGCGCACCGAAGCCGTCGCGGTCTTCTACGGCGGTCTCGCCAGCAAGATGCTGCTCGACTATCTGCGCGGCACGCCGTTCCTGCCCTGGCTGCTCCGTCCCTTCGGCGCCAAGATCGGCCAGGGAGCATGGATCAACAGCACCGATATCTGCGAATTCGATTGTACCCATATCGGCGACCACGCCGTCCTCAATATGGGCTCCTGCCCGCAGACCCATCTCTATGAAGACCGCATCATGAAGGTCGGCCGCATCACGATCGGCGACGGCGTCTCGATCGGCTCGGGCAGCACCGTGCTTTACGAGGCCAATGTCGGCGATTTCGCTGAAATCGGACTGCTGACCCTGGTCATGAAGGGTGAGGCCATCCCGCAAGGAACGTCGTGGGTCGGCGCACCTGCCCAGGCGGTTCAAACCGAGCAGGAACCGGCTCCCGTCGCTCAGAAAGAAGCCCTGCCCTCCGCCGCGGCGTGAGCGCGGGATGACTGCCCCTCGACTAGAGGTCGTCCTGGCGGTCGCGGATGCGATCGCCATTCTCGTCCGCCCGATGCCTGGCGGACGAGCGGAGCGTGATCAGATCGCGCAAACAGCCTTGAGAACAGCCACGCAGCGGGACGATCTTTCCATCTATCGCCGACCGAGCGAGCGGCCGGCGCTGAGGCAGCCCTATCACGAGCTGGGTGTTTCGCTTTCACATCGCACCGATCTGCTGCTGGCGGGCTTTGCGCCCAATAATGCTGTCGGCGTGGATATAGAGGTCGAGGATATCAACGGCTTCGACCCAATCGCTTTTGCCGCCGACCACTTCTCGCCGAGGGAAGCGGCCGCGGTTGCCACGTTCGATAGCGCGATCGCGCTGGAAGTCTGCTACCGGCTCTGGGTCGCAAAGGAGGCCGCGCTGAAGATCAGCGGCCGCGGCATCTTCGACGGGCTGGACGAACCCGATCTGGCGACCCAACTGAACCTCCTGCGCACCGATGGCGCGACCATCCGTCTTGGCGCAGGATCGCGGCTGCCGCCAATTGCGCTCACCGTAACGCGACTTGGCGGAACCGTGGATCAAGCCGTCTATTGCGCCCTTGCCACGGATATGAACTGAACGACCATTCAGCGATGGGAAGCATTTCGGCCGGCACGACGCGGCTTGAAGCCGCGCCCCATCCATACCCGTAGATTTCACGGCCGCGGCGGCGCGTCTGCGTCTTGGCGCGAAGCAAACCAGTTTGCCAGGGTTGCACCGGAAATATTGTGCCAGACGGAGAAGATCGCGCTCGGAACGGCGGCGATCGGCGAGAAATAGGCTGTGGCCAGCGCTGCACCCAGGCCTGAATTCTGCATGCCCACTTCGATCGCCAGCGCCTTGCGCTTGTAGAAATTGAGCCCGAGCACTTTCGATGCATAATAGCCGAACAGGTAGCCGAGACCGTTGTGCAGGACGACGACGGCGAAGATCAGCAAGCCGGACTGCACGATGGCTGCCTTCGATGCACCGACGACAGCCGCAACGATCAGTACGATGCCGATGACGCTGACGAGAGGCAGGACCGGGATTGCCGCGCGAACCAGGCCGGGCACGGCCTTTTGTGCGATGACGCCAAGCAGCAGCGGCACGATGATGACCTGCACGATGCTGATGAACATCGACCAGGCATTGACAGGCAGATACTGGCTCGCGAACATCCAGACGAGGAACGGCGTGACGATGGGCGCTGCGAGCGTCGTCACACTCGTGCAGGCGACCGACAGCGCCACGTCGCCACGGGCAAGATAGGTCATGACATTGCTCGAGGTGCCGCCTGGGCAGCAGCCGACCAGAATGACGCCGGCTGCGACTTCCGGCGGCATCGGAATGATCCGCGTCAAAAGCAGTGCCAGCGCCGGCATAATGCCAAAATGTGCGATGACGCCGATCGCGACTTCATGGGGACGACGTGCCAGCTCGCGAAAATCGTCAACGGATATGGTCAGCCCCATACCGAACATGATGATGCCGAGAAGGACGACGATCCAGGGTGCGAACTGCTTGAAGACATCGGGCAGGAAAAAGCCGAGAACGGCAAACAGGATGACCCATATGGAAAAAGTCTTGCCGACGAAGGCGGAAAAGGATGCCAGGAATTTCATGGAATCTCCGGGGGGAAGGAGCATGATGATGTTCGGCCGGTCTAAACCCGGCGCATCGCGTGTCAAGGCTTCGAACCGCCCGATCCGTTCGCTTCCATCATCTAAGCAGCATAAATCCACCGAAGGGCGCGGCAAGTTTGCCTTGCAAGGAGCAAATGCATGACTGTTACCGAACCTGAACCCATGTCCCGCGGGAAGGCCATATCCTACGCGATCGGTCTGCCGCTTGGGCTGCTTGCTCTCGTCTTTTTACCTGTCGGTCGCCTCGACTGGCGGCCCGGATGGGTCTTTATTGTTTTCCTCCTGGTAATCTACGGGATCGCGATACTGGTCATGCGACGCGTGAACCCCATGATCTTCAGGGCACGCAGCCGCTTCCAGGCCGGAACCAAACGTTGGGACCTCATTCTGGTCTCGCTCATCTGCCTGGGTATGATCGCCGAAATACCGCTTGGAACCCTGGATGCCGGCAGGATGAATTGGTCGGTGATGCCAACCTCCGTCGTGATCCTGGGTTATATCCTGCTTGCGGTCGGCATTGCGCTCGGCACATGGGCGCAGGCCGTCAATCGCTTCTTTGAACCCGGTGTCCGCCTCCAGCGCGAACGCGGCCAACATGTCATCAGCAATGGTCCCTACGCCTATGTGCGCCATCCGGGCTATGTCAGCGCGATCTTGGTATTTGCAGGGCTGGCGCTGGCGCTCGGTTCCTGGTGGGCTTTAATCCCAGCCGCTTGGGCAAGCGGGGTGCTGATTCTGCGTACCAGCTGGGAGGACGCCCTGCTGCAGGCGGAACTCGAGGGTTATGCCGATTATGCCGGGCGCGTGCGGTTCCGATTGCTGCCGGGTGTGTGGTAATGCTCGATTTCGGCCGGCGCTAGGCTTTGCCATGCCATAGAGAGAGGAGGCCACCGGCCCCTCCTTTCAATGGATCCCTTGCGGGCACGCCAAGTTTTTCGATCATCGCCTGCTGCTTGGCCGTGGGCATTTCCCGGCAGAGATCGGCCTCCTGACCGGGAGGATAGCCGCCGATCACGAGCAGGTCTTCGCTCGCCTCCAGCCGGCAATGGCCGGTTCCGGCCGGTAGCAGCAGGGCATCGCCGGCCTCGACCGTGATTTCCTTGCCGCTGGGTCCGCCGATCATCAGCCGGGCCCGACCTGCCGCAACGCCCAATATTTCGTGCGCCGTGGAATGAAAATGGTGAAAGGGATAGACGCCATTTCGCCAGAGGCCGCCCCAGCCATTGGTTCGAAAGAGCCGTTCGAAACTCTCAGCTCGGTCGGGGCCATCGAGCACCTGCCGATAGACGATCACAGGAAATCGCTGATTATTCGGGATCCAGCCGGACTGCTCGAATTTGATTGCCTGCTCCATCCGATCTCTCCCTGTAGATTTCCATCATAACCGCGGGATCGCGCTGCGGTTCCCACAAAGCCGGGGAACGATTGCCTGCGGCTGGGGTTTGGAAACGGGCGTTCCGATCAACGATACAGCGAAAGGATAGATCATGCCTTCCATCAATTCCGCACATATCCTCATTCTGGCGACCGACGGCTACGAACGTTCAGAACTTCGCGTTCCCCTCGACGAACTCAGGAAGCGTGGCGCCGATGTCAAGGTTGCCTCCATCAAGAAGGACAGCATCAAGAGCTGGGACAAGACCGATTGGGGCGACAGCGTTGAGGTCGATATCATCGCTAAGGATGTCGACGTGAACCAGTTCGATGCGCTGGTGCTGCCGGGTGGCCAGATCAATCCCGACAAGCTGCGCATGGATGGCGATGCCATGCGGGTCGTCCGTGATTTCCTGAATTCCGGCAAGGTGGTCGCCGCCATATGCCACGCGCCCTGGCTGCTCGCTGAAGCCGACGCGTTGCGTGGGCGCCAGGCAACCTCCTACTGGTCCATCAAGACGGACGTCAAAAATGCCGGCGCAACCTGGAAGGACGAAAAGGTCGTGACTGATGAAGGCATCATCACATCTAGGTCGCCCGACGATCTTCCCGCCTTCGTAGACAAGATCGTCGAGGAGGTTCAGGAGGGCCGGCACCACCGGCGCGTAGCCTGACCACCCGATCCCTGCGAAACTTGCCAAGCCCCGACAGCATCTGCCGGGGCTTTCGCATCCTTTCCCTGTAGCAGAACGATAGCTCAGCCAATCCGCATATTGACTGGTCGCGCTTGCTTTGATCTGTTGGCTGAACATGACGATGCCTGATGCCCGCCGGAGGTAGACGGATATCGGGGAGGAAAGCAGGGCATGACGATGGAGGCTGTGAGGGCGGTCAGCCTGAAACAGGTGGCGATTTCCTTTGAAATGGCCGGCAAGACACGGTTCGACGCCGTAGCGGCGACCAATCTGAATGTTGAGGCGCATGAGTTCGTGGCTATTGTCGGCCCGACGGGCTGCGGCAAATCCACACTTCTCAATGCGACGGCGGGGCTTTTGACGCCCGCGTCAGGGACGGTCGAAGTCTTCGGCCAGCCCCTGAAATCCATCAACCGCCAGGCAGGCTATCTCTTCCAGCAGGATTCGCTGATGCCATGGAAAACGGTTCTCGAGAATGTTGCGATCGGACTAGAGATCACGGGAACGGATACTGCCGAGGCAAGAAGGATTGCGCGGGATTGGTTGGGACGCGTCGGCCTTGCCACATTTGCCGATCGTTTCCCGCGCATGCTCTCGGGCGGCCAACGCAAGCGGGTCGGTCTTGCCCAGGTGCTCATCCGCAATCCCAAACTGCTCCTGATGGACGAACCATTCGGTCCGCTCGATGCGCAGACCCGCCTGATCATGGGCGACCTCCTGCTGAAACTCTGGTCCGAGGACCGCAAAGCCGTGATGTTCGTCACGCACGATCTCGATGAGGCGATCGCCCTTGCCGACCGTGTCGTCATCATGTCCGCCGGTCCGAAGTCCCGCATTATCGGTGACTTCAAGGTGCCGCTGGAACGGCCTCGCGAAATCGGCGAGATCCGGCACGATCCCGTTTTCAACCAGCTTCATCGTGATATCTGGCAGGCGCTGCGCGACGAGGTGATGACCGCCTATCGCCAGAGCAGCGGAGAGATCGCATGAACCGCTCCCTCCTTCTCCTGCTACAGATCCTGGTGGCGCTGGTCATTCTGGTCCTCTGGCATCTGGCGACGAATACCGGCCTCTTCGGCAATCCGAAGACCATATCCTTCTTCTTTGCCGATCCGCTCAAGGTCGCGCAACGTGTGATCCAATGGTTCGCCAGCGGATCGATCTGGTATCATCTCTGGATCACGCTATCGGAATCGATCCTGGCCTTCCTGCTCGGCGCCTTCGGCGGCGTCGTCTTCGGCTTCTGGTTCGCCCGCCGGCCGCTGATCGCGGCAGTCTTCGACCCTTATGTGAAGGCGGCGAATGCACTGCCCCGTGTCGTGCTGGCACCGATCTTCGCGTTGTGGTTCGGCCTCGGCATCTGGTCCAAGGTGGCGCTCGGCATCACGCTCGTCTTCTTCATCGTCTTTTTCAACGTCTACCAGGGTGTCAAGGAAGTCAGCCAGCCGGTGCTGTCCAATGCCCGCATGCTTGGAATGAACGAGCGGCAGCTGCTGCGCCATGTCTATCTGCCCTCCGCGCTTTCCTGGGTGTTTTCCAGCCTGCATACTTCGGTCGGCTTTGCCGTTGTCGGTGCGGTCGTCGGCGAATATCTCGGTTCCGCCGCTGGTCTCGGCTACCTCATCCAGCAGGCCGAGGGTGTCTTTGATGTGACGGGCGTCTTTGCGGGCATGGCGGTTCTGACCGCTTTCGTCCTGCTGGTGGATTGGGTCATGACGATGGTCGAACGACGGCTGCTTGCCTGGCGCGGCCAGTAGCGCAACGAAACGGAGACGTGGAGGAAAAACTATGGAACGCAGGACATTTCTGATCGGGACCGCGAGCTTTGGAATCGGCGCTTCGCTTGCGGGGATTCTGCCGGCGGTGGCGCAGGATGCGAAGCCGGAAAAGCCGGACCTGTTGATCGGCGTCGGCGGCAAGCCGCTGCTCTATTATCTGCCCCTGACGATCGCCGAACGGAAGGGCTTCTTCAAGGAAGAGGGTCTCAACGTCACCATCAATGATTTCGCCGGCGGTTCGAAGTCGCTGGAGGGACTGATCGGCGGCTCCCTCGATGTCGTCGCCGGCGCCTATGAACATACGATCCGCATGCAGAACAAGGGTCAGGATATCGTCGCGATCTGCAATCTTGGCCGCTTCCCCGGCATCGTCATCGCCGTGCGCAAGGACCTCGCCGGCGAGATCAAGTCGATGGCGGACATGAAGGGCCGCAAGATCGGCGTCACCGCGCCAGGCTCCTCGACGGCGCTCATGTTCCAATATGCCATGCTGAAGAACGGACTGAAGACGGACGATGCGTCGCTGATCGGCGTCGGCGGCGGGGCCGGCGCCGTTGCCGCGGTCAAGAGCGGTCAGATCGACGGCCTTTCCCATCTCGATCCGGTCATCGCGCAGTTGCAGTATGATGGCGACGTCACGGTGCTTCTGGATACACGCACCGAGGCCGGTACACGTGCGCTTTTCGGTGGTCCGAACCCGGCCGCGACCGTCTACATCAAGCGCGAATTTGCGAAAGAGAACCCAATCACCACGCAAAAGACGGTCAACGCCTTCATGAAGGCCCTGAAATGGATCGCGACAGCAAGCCCCGAAGATGCCGCCGGCGTCGTTCCGGAGGAATATCTGCTCGGCAATCGTGACCTCTACATGCAGGCATTCAAGAATTCCAAGGAAATGTATTCCCCGGACGGCATGGTCACACCGGAAGGCTATAAGTCCATGATGGGCGTGTTGAAGACGCTCGATCCCGAACTCGCCAATGCCGACGTACCCTTCGAGAAGACATTCGATCCGACTTTCGCCAAGGCTGCAAAGATCTGACCGAAGCAATGGGTCTGCCCGGCGGTTGACCGGGCACATCCATATCCTGTCGGCTCCCGGGCTAGCGAACCAAAATCCCTATCAGATCGGCGAGCGTCGGTGGGCCGGCGTGATGCTGGTGGCGAAGGCTCTCCCGCCTTATGGATCCAGCCCGCTGCTGTCTTTGCACGTCAAGCGATCATAACGGCAACTAAAAGCTTCCATCCCTCTCGAAAAAATCAACCAGGCGCCTAGATCACGCATGGTAATGTGATCTAAGGTGTAACGAGGTTTTATTGCCCGTGCCTTTCGGCGGCTTCATTCGTCGTCAAACGCCGGGATTCAAGCGGAAATCTATGGAGCACCAACGGCATGGCTTCACTTGCCAAACTGTTTCGAGCGCCCTTCCTAATTGCCTTATTTATCCTTTCCTGCGGGATTTCCGTTGCCTGGGCCGATGATGCCGGTCAATCATCAGGTGGGGCTCAGCTCCCGCGACCGACGAGCAGCTATAGAGCGACGGCGACGGAAAATATCCGCAATACATCAACTCAATGGTTATGGAGACGATGAAAATATCAACCTGAGGCTAAACAAAAATGAATCAGTGGGTGTGTGGGACGGACAGACCTTTTATGACGAGCTCGACGGCACCAACAGACCAGACCGTGACCTCACCATAGCCGATAGCGTCTCGCTCCGGATTTGCCCCGGAACGACGAACTTGGCCAGGCGCAGATAGCGAAGTCACTTGCTTGCCACCGCGACAAGCCTCGGCGTTCTGGAACGGTCGATCCTGTCGATTTTACCGCCGCGGCCATCGGCAGCGCGATCATATTTATGCAGCTAACGGTGGAATATCTCTACGTCAGGTATGATTAGTAATCTCATTGTCATATGACGATAGCGAAAACCTGATACGGCGTTGACAGGCGCACCAGCCAACTACCCTATTCCGTAAAGCAACACACGGGGGAAAAATATGATCGGCACACGATATCAGATCAAGGCGGGCGATACGCTCTGGTCTATCGCCCACGAACATCTCGGCCATGGTGCGCAATGGCCGCGTATCTGGCGCTATAACAACCGCCGCGATGTCATTCGCACCACCGGACATGGAATCCCCGATCCGGATTTGATCCATACCGGCAGCACAATTTTGATCCCCGTTCTGCCAGGTCAGCGCGAGCATGGCAGCAACGGCCATAACCATACACCGCATATTTCGCAGCATCATAATCCCTCGACATCCGCCGCCACTTCGGCGCCGCATTCAGCCTCGCCGCAGCCGCTTCGCACCGGCAACCCGGCTACGGAACTGAAGAAGGAGTTGCCGCACGTCTATTCGCCGATCTCGATCAAGTACCGCTTGAATGATCTGACAATGCCCGTCATTGAGACCCCGACGGCGACAATCGAGTTCCGCATGACCGGCGATGTCGTCCTGATGACGGACAAGCGCTACCCGGCGACCTATGTGAGCAATGGCGGACGGCTGGAAACGCAGATTTCGCAGCAGGCCAACGTCGCTTTCGGCCAGCTCATTGGCGACACCCGCTTCATCTACGATTCGAAGAAAAAGGAAGTGACAGTGCGCTCGATGCTGGTCAGCCAGAGCACGACGCCCAACGCGGCCGCCACCGCGGTTGGCGTCGAGTTCAGCTCCGGCAGCCCGATCCCGAAGCTGCGTGCCGAGGTCCGCTTCCCCAAGCTGCAGGGCAGGATCGGCCCGTTCCACTATGTCGCGATGAGCGTGGCCTTTGTGATTCTGATCACGCCTAAAGCACAGATTCCTCCGTCTGCGCCTTCGCCGCAGGCCGTGCGTGACGCGGTGCGTATCCGCGAGCCCGATGAAGGAACAAACTGGAGCCGCGTCATCGGCACCGGCCTGGTCATCGGCGCTGGCGTCATTGTCGTCGGCACCCTCGTCGAGGATTTCTTCTCCGGCGGCGTCGGCGTCGCCGATGATCCGGCCTCCTTCGCGGCCGCCGGCGCCTCGCTGACGCGCGGCCTCGCCATGCTTCGGGGTGCGGCCATCACAGCCCTGCCACGCGCCGCGGTTCCAGCCGCCGTGCATGTCGGCGCCCGGGTTGGACTGGCACATTGATTGTCTCACGGCGTCTTCTACTTGGCGCAGCGGTGGTTCTGGCCGGGAGCGGTTCCTACCTTCTCGGCCGATCTACACCGAAAGAGGATACCATTGCCGATGCTGATGCTTATGCGGCCAAGCTTGGCCAGCAACAGGGCCTGACGATCGGCTTTGGCGATCCGTCAACCTTCTACGTGCCACCCTATCTACCCGCCGACGCGCCGGTAGAGGGCGTCGTGTTGAGCCCTGCCGACCATACCGCCGTGAAGGACTCGCTGCGCGGCATTGCCAGGGCTTTCGAAGCTTATCCGGATCAATGTCTCGGCCGGATCATCAAGGCGATCTTCATCGCCGGCAAGATTTTGATCGACGGCGCCGAAGCGGGCGGCACCTATGGGCAGGACTGGATATTTCTCGCCGCACCCTCCAACGTATCGGCCGAGACGCGTCAGCTGACCGCGGAGCTTGGCGTGCACCACGAAACAAGTTCCTTCATTTGGCTCCGCAATGATGCCCTGCAACGGTCCTTCACCGCGCTCGAGCCAGCCGGGTGGCAATTTCAGAACAGTGCGACCGATCAGATCGCTCGCAATGGCCAGACCGCTCCACCGGTGGAAACCGGCTTTCTCTCCGCCTATGGCGCGACGACCTCGGAGAATGACTTCAATACCTATGCAGAGATCGTGTTTTCCGATCCGGAGCGTCTGATAAAGCTGGCCGAAAGCTTACCGGTCATTGCAAAAAAGCTCGCGCTGACACTCGATTCCTACATCGCCGTCGACGAGCGGCTGCGCGAGACCTTCGCTCGCAACGGCCTGCTGAAAGCGGCCGTGCGATAGACCGGCCGATCGCCTCACCGCCATCGCGATGAAGATGGCAGTCGATGCCGCGCCGAGATGCGGCATCGATCTGATATCACATTACGTGGAGATCGTTTCGTCGCTTACTGTTGCGCAGGTGCGGCTTTCTGAATCTTATCCTGGACTTTCTTAACGAGTACAGGATCCTTCTTTGCAGCCGTTAGAATTGCGTTGTATTCGTCTACCGACATCCCAGGAGAGGTCTGAACGGCCTGCACCATCTGCTTGCTTGCCTCGGTCTGCAGCTGTTGTTTCGCGGTCGGATCCTGTGTCGCGCCGATCTTGGCCGAATATTCCTGCCTGATCTTATCCACCTGGAGATAAGCGACCGCAAAAGCCTCTATTTTTTGATCGCTGACCGTGGGAGCGGCAGCATTGCTATCGGGCTGTTGTGCTTGAGCAGGCTGCTGCTCCTGTGTTGCTTGCTGTGCGAAGGCTTGATTGCTGAGAACCATCAGGCTCAAGGCTGCAGCGGTCAACGATACAGCGGGCATATGACGAATCATCATCTCAATTCCTCTTGGTCGTGCGGGGGGAACACCTCTTTGATGGCGTAGAGCGAAATTTGGCATACCATATTGGATTCAGCCGCCGGTTAGGGTCGAGGAACGATCCGGCGGCAATGTGGCCGTCAAACGTTTTCTATGAGGCAATAGCATGGCGATCCCCTGACCATGACGCGGCAGCTTCATGGCGATTGCTATCGCGTATCCATGACGTCATTGGTCTAAAGAATCGGGCGGTGTGACAGGCGGACCGCTGATTACACGGCCACTACGCCTCTCCGCGAGACGAAGCAGCCGTGATCCTTGTCCCTCATCGGGGATGGGTGACGATTTCGACCCAGTTCGCGCGATGTCGACGGAATAATAGTCGATTAGCATGAGCACGCCATTTGACTAGTCCATGGCATGGATGAATGTCTGGAACACACATGTGTCGACGCAAGCATCGCCGAGGTGGCCATCATGTCGGTAGAAATTCGAGACGGCAAGCTAATCACGAGTATCTTCCCCCCGCAAAGCGGGATCGCCGGCATTGCCGACGATCGTTCGCATGTGCCTGGCTGAGCCTCACGCGGCCTTGGCCGCCTCGATGATCTTTGCGAGCGCTGCCAGTTCCTCCGGCGTCAGATCGGTCAGCGGTGGGCGCACAGGACCTGGATCCTTGCCGAGAACATGCAAGCCGGCCTTGATGATCGAGACCGCATAGCCCTTCTTTCGATTGCGCAGGGCGACGAACGGGAAGAAGAAGCCCGTGAGGATTTCATCGACCGTTGCCTGATCTCCGCCCCGCAACGCGCTGTAGAAACGCTGGGCAAGCGCGGGAATGAAATTGAAGACGGCGGAGGAATAGGTCGTGACGCCTGCGGCGAAATAGGCTTGGGCATAGACTTCATGGGTCGGCATGCCGCCGACATAGACGAGACGGTCCTTGAGGGTCGTGGTGATCTCGATCACCTTGTCGACCTCACCGACCCCGTCCTTGTAGCCGATGAGATTGGGGCACTCGTCGGTAAGCCGTGCGATGCTGTCGGCGCTGAGCACCGCATTGTCACGGTTGTAAACGATGACGCCTATTCCGACGGATTGGCATACAGCCTTGACATGAGCGATCAGGCCGGCCTGTTCGGCGAACATGAGATAAGGCGGCAGGAGCAGCAAACCGTCCGCCCCCGCCTTCTCGGCTGCCTTGGCGATCTCGATGGCAAGCGACGTGCCATAGCCCGTCCCTGAGATGATCGGCGTATTGCCCGCGGATGCCTTTGCGGCGCGAACGACCTGCGGGATTTCGGCGGGATTGAGGGAGAAGAACTCGCCGGTTCCGCCGGCGGCGAAAAGAGCGGCGGCATCATAGCCTGCCAGCCACTCGACATGGCGGCGGTACTTCGCCTCGTCGAATTTGAGGTCGCTGTCGAAATGAGTGACGGGAAAGGACAGCAGACCGCTGCCAACCGCCTTTTTCAGTTCAATCGGGTTCATATCGGAATCCTGTTATCGATTGGTAGGGGCGATGGGTCTCAGGCGCCTTCGAGTGACTGGACGAGGGCGGCGATGTAGCCGTAGCAGAAGGCGAAGGCGACTCCGGTCGGGTCCCGGCCGCTGATGGTCGGAACATGATCGGGCATCAGCATGTATTGGTAGCCGACCTCCTTATAGACCTTCGCGGAGCGGACCATGTCCATGTCGCCCTCATCCGGGAAGGTCTCCATGAAGGAGAGCTTGCCACCGCGAATGTTGCGGAAATGGACGTTGAAAAGCTTGCCGCGCGTGCCGAACCAGCGGATGATGTCGTCGATCTCCTCGCGCGGATTGTCGAGCATCTCGCCGACCGATCCCTGGCAGAAATTCAGCCCGTGATAGGGGCTTTCACGCATCAGCACGAACTTCTTCAAGCCTTCCACGGAGCCGAGCACACGCGTGACGCCGCGATAACCCGGCGGTGTGTAGGGATCATGCGGGTGGCAAGCGAGGCGGACGCGATTGCTCTCCGCCACGGGCACAACCCGCTCCAGGAAATAATCGATGCGCTCCCAGTTCTCGTCTTCCGACAGGACGCCGGCAAGGCCGGGGGCGGCGTGGTGGTCCGCCTTGTCCCAGCGGAAGCTCGCATTCATCGAACCGCCGCGTCCAGGCTCTTCCGGCGTGCGCGGTATGCCGATGAGATTGAGATTGTATTTTGCCGCGGGGATGCCGGCCGCCGCCACATCTTCGATGAGCTTGCAGACCGCATCGATCTGGCGATCGCGATCCGGTCCGGCAAGTAGAATATCAGGATAGGATGCCTTTTCGATCGGTTGAGACGGCAAGGGAAGCTGGATCATATCCAGAATCAGCCCGAAACTCTCGACCTTGTCGCGAAGGCGCTCAAGGTCGGATAGCGTCCAGCTCTCCGGCTTTCCCGGCGGGTCCGCACATATATGCTTCAGCCCCAATTGCGCGAAAACGCGATAATCGTCGTCGTCGCGCGCCTCGACCTGTGTTCCTACATACACCGAGCGTCTCTCCCGTGAGATTGATCCATATCATATGACATAATATGAATTCTTAGAGGTGTCGAGAGCTATTGCCGCTCCGTGAGGAGGCGACACGCGCAATCGCTGATATCGAGCCGCCCCATCTCCGGCCTTATCAAATGCCACCCCATCTGGTACCTTTTACCGCCAAGCCATATGGCAACCGATCGATTGCCCGTTACGCCAGCTTCAGGCAACCCGGGTCTCATGTCGCCACTTTTGACCTCCGCTCATTCGCATCAGGTCATCCGCCTGGCCTTGCAAGCCATGCCGATTTTCGATAAATCATAATATGACATAAAGGCAACATCATACGTATTACATCGCACTCCCGGGGGGAGCCATATATGCGATCGCGTGCTGATCATGAAGGACGGGACCTTCGTCGATGAACTGACTAAGGCGGATTTGAAGGCCGGCACCACGCCTATACGCGCGAACTCTTCGAGGCGAGTTCCCTTTAAGTGGGCGTGACCGATAGCCGATCGCTCCATCTTCACGCGAAGGCAGATCGTCATCCGATTCCTATCGTGATCGTGATTACGATTTTCGTGGCCATGATTTTTCTACAACGGAATGCGGAAGTCCGAAGGACAGGTTGATGTAGGGCCATTCGCCTCGTTTCGATATGGTCCATGATGATGGTGGGTTTGCATTCATCATATGATCCTGTAATCGAAGACGGATGATGCACAAGTTTCTTGCTCTCCTCTTGATCGGTCTCACGCTTTCCGCATGCGAGCAACGCGGCACAGAGGCCGTGGATTGCCCGTCGCAAACCCCAAATCTGGAAGCTATGGGTCCCAATGGCGTGTATGAGTTCCGCGAGGATTGTGATCCCCATGCCTTGACATGCATCGATCCCAACAAGAAGGCGCGAACGGGTGACGGTACCGTCATCTGCAGGATCCGGAAGCAATAGGCGCCGTTGCCGGAACTTCGGAACGTCTGAGGACCATATGACCGAAGTCTGGGCGTTCAGATGGCACGCCCAGACGCAGCGCATCGAACATGTGTCGAAACAGCGGCGGCGACGAAATACGTTTATTGCAGCCGTGGCCTCAGGTGCCGGGAATTGGCTCCCAGGCAGAATTGCCGGTCCTGGAGAATTGAGGAATATGAGCGAGGCCCTGAATGAGGTCGCAATCGGATCCCAGCGTCTCCTGCCAGTCTCGGGCCTCGGTCAGGATAACGCCAATGCCGACAACTTCGGCTCCCGCCTTGCGCACCAATTCCAGCGAACCCTTGAGGCTTGACCCCGAGGCGACCACGTCGTCGACGACAAGCACGCGCTTGCCCTTGAGAAGGGGGATCGCGGCGCGGTCCAGCAGCAGGCGCTGCTCGCCCTTGGAAGTGATCGAGGAGATGCGTTGTTCCAGCGCATTTGCCAAATGGATCTTCGGCGACTTCTGCAGGACCACATAGTTGTCGAGGCCGAGCGCCCGCGTCACTTCAATGGCGACGGGAATGCCGAGTGTCGCCGTACCGACCACGATGTCGGGCTTGAGCGACGCGAACTTGGCGGCAAGCTTGATGCCGACGTGCTCACCGAATTTCACGCCGAGATCGATGACCATCATGAGGGAAATGGCAAAATCCGGTTTGATAGCCACGATCGGCAACTCGACGGCATAGCCAGCAACATCGACCTTCCAGTTCTGCCCGGTTCTAGGGTCCGCGGTCTCAGGGGTCATGGGCCTTATCCTTCATACTGAGGCGCTGCTCGACCATCAGGCCGACTTCTCGCCAGGTTGTTCGCTTGTGTTTCAGATCATACCCGTAAAGGGTGAGGGAAAACGAGATGGCGTGCGCCATGCGGATCGCCTGGACGAGCAGCGGAATGCCGCGTGCCAGCGCAAAACGCAATTTTGTCGGCAGGCTGACATTGTCGATCTCCATGCCGCGAGAACGCTGGGCGTCCGCAATGCGCTCGAAATCATCGCGCAGCATCGGAATGACGCCGAAGGTCAGTGATAGGACGAGCGTGGCGATGGACGGCAGCCTCGCAGCGCTTGCCGCCGCCAATATTTCGCCCGGCGAGCTTGTCTCCATGACGAAATAGAAGGCGGCAGTCGTGGTCACCAGCCTGGCGGCCATCGCCGCCGCGACCGACAAGGCTTCCGGCGTCGAAAGACCCTGCAGCCAGAGATTTATCATCCAGCTCACCATGACCATGCCGGTCAGCAGCGCGGCGCCCTTGAGGTAGCCGCGGAGCCCGGGAACCCTCAAGCTCCATAGAAGGGCCAGGCAGATAAGCGCAAGGGGTACTCCGAACCGCCAGCCCGGGGCAAACCAGGCGGCCATCATGATGATGAAGGCGATTCCCAGCTTGATGAAGAAATTGAGCTCATGAAGCCGCGTCATGCCATGCTCCACGCTGTCATATCGTAGGGTGCTTGCCATCCGAGAGAACCGAAGGTGCCGCTTTCCCAGCCGTCTTCGGGCGCCCCCATGAACGCGATCCTGCCATTGTCGAGGATCATCAGGCGGGTAGCCAGATCGTCGACCAATTCCAGATCGTGCGAGATCAGCATGACCGCCCGCCCCGAAGACTGCATCGACGAGATGAAACGTTCCAGCATTTGCCGGCCTTTGATGTCTCTGCTCAAAAGCGGCTCGTCGATGATGGCAACAAGCGCGCCGGTCGCATCGGCGCAAGCAAGCCCCAGCAATGCTTGCTGGCGGGCCGAAAGAGCAAACGGATTGGCTTCCGCCAGGTCGGAGAGTGCGTATCGCTCCAGCGCTGCCTTGGCGCGCGCAACGACGGCCGGGTCGCTCGACGATGCGCTCGACGCCGTAATGGCAAAGATCACCTCGCCGATTACGGTTATGTTGAACAGGATATGGCGCATGTTCTGGGGAATGTAGGCGATCTTGCGCGCCCTCGCCGCAACAGACCAGTCGTCGGCCTTTGTCCCGTCGAGAAGAATGGAACCCGAGGTGGTTTTCACCAGCCCGAGGATCGATTTGAACAGCGTCGTCTTGCCGGCACCATTGCGGCCGATGAGCGCCAGCACGTCCCCAGCCCGGATATCGAAACTGACGTCCTTCAATACCGGGTTGCCGCGCGATCGGGAAAGCTGGCTCGTCAGACCCGAAACGGTCAACAGCGGGCGACCCGGCTCAGCGGTCTGCCGCGCCGGCCGGGCGCGCATCGGTGGCAAAATGCCCGCGTCGATCCAGGCGGCGTCGTGCTTAAGCACCGTCTCCGGCGGCATGCTCGGAGAGACGCCGCCGCGACGCATCAGGGCAATGCTGTCTATTACGGAGCGGAGTGTCAAAGGGTCCTGCTCAGAGATCAGCAGTGTCGGGGTGCTGTCCAGCACTTTCAGCAGGATATTGGACAGCCGCACGCGCGCGGCGGGATCAAGCCCGGTCGTCGGTTCGTCCAGCACCAGAATCGATGGGCTCGAGACGATCGCCGCGGCGATGGTGACCATTCGCCGCTCACCCCCGGAAAGGGTGAGAACCCGACGGCCGCTCAGGGCCTGTAGCTCGAATTCGGCCATCAGTTCGGTCAGCCGGTCCCGAATCTCGTTGCGCTCGATGCCCTTGTTTTCCAGGGGAAAGGCGATGACGTCCTCGACGCAGATATCCCAAAGCTGGTCTTCGCTATTTTGCGACACGAAGCCAATCGTGCCGAACAGTTCCTTCTTTGTGAAGGAAAGCAGCGGGCGGCCAGCAAGCTCCACCTGCCCGGAGAATTCGGCAACTGGAATAAGGCGCGGAATGAGGCCGGCGGCAACGCCGAGCAATGTCGACTTGCCGCTGCCCGCTTCACCACAGACGAGAAGCCGCTGCCCCTCGTCAAGCATGAGATTGGTTTCGGCAAGCACCGGCGCAGCGCCGCCGAAACCGATCGTCAGATTAGCGATATTGAGCACTTGTTGATCCAGATCGGGTTCAGAAGCGCTTGAAACCGGATGGATGCGCACTCTTCAGGATTTTCATGGCCGGGATGATCAGAAGCGGCGTGCCGACAACCATCGGGACGATGTCGGACAAGCCGAGATAGCCAAAACCCCACCAGAACGGGAAAATGCCGAGATAGGCAAGGCTCGCAGACACCGCTGCCACCATAACGAGCCCGACGATAAGGCAGACCACGGCAATCTTGATCAGCCCACTGCGATCGAAGGTCGTCTTGGCAGGATCGAAAAGCAGCCCTGGCACGAGGCCGGTCAGGCCGACCATGATGCCGTCAACAAGAAGCGAATGCGCAGGTATGAAGGTGCCGGCCAGCAGCGACCAGACGATGGTGCCGAGATAGCCGCAAATGAAGCCGCTGCGCCAGCCGAGCAGAATGCCGATCACCGATGGCAGAAAGGCGAAAATGCGCCATTGAATGACGCCAGGCACGAGCTGGATTGGATTGGCATAAGCCCAAAGCACGCCAGTCGCGGCAGCCGACACGATCGAGAGTACGATAGGAAAGAGTGTATTGCCGTCGGTTTGTGAAACGGTCGCTGGTTGCATGATCTTGGTCCCTTTAAAAAGCAATTTCCAGAAATTCTCGGAAAACCCATTGGATGGTCCTCCGCGATCATTCAGGCGCAGTTTCGCGCTCTCTTATTGACGCATCCGATTACTCAGATCCCGGACTTCATCCAATCACGAACGGAGACCGGGACACCACACCCTACAGACCCTCGGGATCCCCCATAAACTACTGCTTCAGCCCCCTAAAACTCACAGGGACAATGGAGAAAAGGCCAGCGTAACGCGCGGTTTGGAATTGCAGTAGGAATGCAATGCCCGCGCACGGAAGTTCTCTCCAACATTCAAACGACGTATAGGAAATTCAAATCACGAAAACCACCCATGATTGCATATGGAACTTGATCTAGCACACGCAGTATCGGCAGGCCAATCCAATCACGCGCGTCGCGACCAACGCGAGCGACAAAGATAGTCGGCACCCTGCCTATATTCGCACGACGTCTTTCTCAGCCATGGAACGTTTCCGCCGGATCCGCGCGATCGGCTTGCTGACCGAAGCGCGATCTTCCGTCCAAGCATCCTTTTCGGTCGCGCCATCCGGCGTCGCCACTCCCTCGATAACATCAAACTGCGGAATGTGGCCCAGACTGGTCACCAGCTTGGCGTCCTCTCCGAGTAGCGTCCGCCAGGAATGACCTTCGGTCAGAATGGCGCCCGCACCAATTATGTTTGCGCCGGCACGACGCACGAGCCTGATCGCCGCCGCCATGCTGGAACCGGTGGCGATGACATCGTCGACAACCAGAACGCGTCTGCCCTGAAGCAGCCTTATCGAACGGCGATCCAGCAGAAGACGCTGTGGCATTGCGGTCGTGATGGAACGAACATCCTCGACCAAGGCGTCGGCAAGGTGAAATTTGGGTGATTTCTGCAAGATTACATATCGATCGATGCCAAGGCGCCGCGAGACCTCGATGGCGACCGGGACGCCCAAGGTCGCGCTGCCGACGACGATGTCGGGCCGCAACGGCGCAAAATGACGGGCCAGGGCCTCGCCGACGAGATCTCCGAACCGGATACCCATGTCGATGACCATCAGCAATGCGATTGCTCGCCGATCGCTCAGCTGGACGATCGGCAAGTTGAAATTCTCGCCTGCAACCTGCACCTGATGGGTTTGCGGGGTCTCCAGATACATGCTGCGGCCTTCTTGGCACATTGATTGCATTCAAATTATTGTCTTAATAGACACTAGATCACACAATTTTTACAACCAACAAAATTCGTCCGGTGTGTTTCCTTTTCTTCAACGAGGTATACTTCCGAATGAGCCGACTCCTGTTTTCTCGCTTCGCGCATTACCTCGACGAGATAGCCAACCATGGCTCGATCAGAAAAGCCGCGGAAAGACTGAATGTGTCGGCTTCGGCGATCAACAAGCAGCTCATCAGCGCAGAGGAGGAATTCGGTGTTGCCCTGTTCGAGCGCCTGCCGCGCGGCATGCGGCTGACATCGGCGGGCGAACTGCTCGTCAATGGCTACAGGGAATGGAATAAGGACCTTTCCCGCATCAAATCCGAGATCGAGGAACTGAAGGGACTACGCCGCGGCGAGGTGAAAATCGCGGCTTCCCAGGAAACCGTGCCCGATTTCCTGCCGGCAGTGATAGCGCGATTCACGAAGGACCACCCACGTATCCGCAATGCGATCGCAGTGGAGGATTCCGATCGCGTGCGACAGCTGGTCAGGGACGGGGACGCAGATTTCGGACTGACCTTCAGCCCCCTGCCCCTGCCGGGGGTCATTGTTACGCGCTCCGCCGATTTTCATCTCATCGCCATGCTGCCCGCAGGCGTAGAGCAGCAGGACAGCATCTCCATCGGCGAATTCTTCAAGAAGCCGACGATCGTTCCCGACACCAGCAGTCATCTACGTGATGTCGTTGATATTGCGGCGGCGCGTATCGACATCCGCTTTCAGCCTGTCTTGACGACCAACAGCTTGTCGCTCATGCGGTCCATGGTCCGCGAGGGCTGCGGTTTCGGGGTGACCGCGATCGCTTCCGGCATGCCCCTCCCGCATGAGGACGGATTGCACTATTCTCGCTTAGCCGACAGCGGCTTGCCGCCAATGATCCTTTCCTTGATCGTTGACCCCAGACGCAGCCTCTCGATGACATCCATCATTGCCCGCAGATATTTCGAGGAATATCTCGATGAGATCGCAGTTCGAGCCGGAAAGGCATCCGCGCATTCATTGGAATAGTCGCTCCCTTGTCTGGACAGGATGATCCTTGCTCGGCGGCGCTATCCATCACGGCGCTATCTCGCCTCCGTCGACCCATTATCAATCAAAGGTGGCAGGCATCGCATTTTTTACTCCAGCTTGAGATGTCAACGCTCATGTCATTTTCGTGAGCGGCAGGCCGGAGCGCTGGCGCGTAACGTTATTCATGCATCGCGGAAGTATTCGGGGGCCGCTAAAGCAAATGTGGCTCAATATATTCGGATTAGAGGCGTCGGGGACACGTCGCCGTTGAAGAAAAGGCAACACACCGAACGAATTTTGATGCTTGCAAAAGTTGCACAAGCTCGCGCCTATGGGGCCAATATCTTCTGCTGCTAATTCTCGAGGTGGCATGGGAATGGCGAATGATTATAGCCCATATGAATCCCATAGGAGAGCACGACCGCAGCTTCGCCTCGTTCGTGCGCAAGAACCGCACTTCGTCGAACGGCAAACGGAAGAAATTCCCATGCCAGAAGCCAAGTCATATCTTTTAAGCACGGTCGACGGAACGATCCGGACGGTGATGCTTCCCGCCGGCAACCGGATCGAGCACATCCGCAAGTTGGTCGGCTCCAGTGGGATCGATATCGTCCGCATCGCGGACTCCCATCTTCTCTATGCCGATAATAACGGCCTTATCGACGGACTTTCCAGCATAGCGGATTTGAAAGATCACCCCTCGCCGCTGGCCGGCAATCTTTTGATCGTCGGCAAGGATGAAAGCGGCAAGACCACAAGCGTCAGTGCCAACATCGACGAGGTCGCTTCCTGGTTCACGATCATTCGTCCGGTTTTCCTGCCCGTTTTCGAAACCGTGCGCGAATCTCAAATTCTCAGCACGCGCGTCATCCGTCTGGATGTTCGCATTGAACGCTCGATCCCGAACATCATAGAATAAGGCGCGAGAAGATTTGGCATCGCAGCGCAAATTAGAAATATCTATTATATTTTTTTCCACGATACCCCGCTGACGGGATGTGAAGAGCATCGCTCGTCAACCTGTTTCCCGATAGCCGCATAACATAATCAGCGCCCATCCGGCAGATAAAGAGCCTCATTTAGGATCAGACAACGCCGCGCGATCAGCCCAATTCCACGAAGCAAGCTTGTCAGCTCTGGTTTCGAGTGCCATTGGTCTGGAAACGATAAGTGACGACAACAAGCAGCTTTCACATGAAACTTGATGCAATCGATCTGCGGATACTGGACGCCATTCAGCGCGATGGCCGCATCACCAAGCTCGCGCTGGCCGATAAGGTGGGATTGTCGCCGACACCATGCTGGCTCCGCCTTCGAAAGCTGGAAAAGGCTGGAATTATCACCGGTTACCATGCACATCTGGCACTGCGGCGTCTTGCTCCGATCGCCAGCGTCATGGTCGAGGTCACGCTCGCCAATCATCGCCAGGCGGATTTCGAGCGCTTCGAACGAACGGTCGCGGCGACGCCGGAGATCGTTGCCTGCTGGGCCGTCGGCGGTGGCGTCGATTACATCCTGAAGATCATGGCGGCAGATATCGATGCCTATCAGCGTCTGATCGACGACCTCCTAAATCGCGACCTCGGCATCGAACGCTATTTCACATACATCGTGACCAAGACCGTGAAGGAAGAAACGGTGCTTCCCGTCGCCGACCTGCTTTCCCCGGATGCGCCTGGCGGCGAATAGAGAGATTCTCTAGAGACACCATTCACTTTAGGTCCTTTCTCTCTTCCAACCGCCAGCAATGGACAATCTCTCGCGGCGTTCCATGGCAGCATCGGGTATCTGGAACGAGAGACCCGACCATGACCGCGCTCCACGCTCGCGCCACCTATCATGAAGCCCTTTCAAGGCTGAACGACCGCCATCTGCTGCGAGATCTTTCCTATATTGCCGGTCGTTGGGTCGCCGGCAAAGCCAATCAAAGCTTCGAGGTCACGGACCCTGCATCGTCCGCGACGCTTGCCTGGGTTGCCAGTCTCGACAGGCAGGAGACCATCGGCGCCATCGATACTGCCGCGCGTGCCTTTGCCGCCTGGCGTTCGCTTCTGCCGCAGCAGCGATCAGCGATTCTGCGCAAGTGGTATGAACTCATGCTGGAGGCACGCGAGGATCTGGCGCTCATCATGACGCTGGAACAAGGCAAGCCGCTCGCCGAATCCCGCGGCGAGATCGATTACGCCGCAGGCTTCATCGAATGGTATGCCGAGGAGTCAAAGCGCATCAATGCTGAGAGCGTGACCAGCCATCTGCCAAATGCCGAAATGATCGTGCGCCGGGAAGCGCTTGGCGTCGTCGGCATCGTCACCCCCTGGAACTTTCCTTCCGCCATGATCACGCGTAAGGCCGCTGCAGCGCTTGCGGCCGGCTGCACCGTCGTCGCTCATCCGTCGTCCGAAACTCCGCTATCGGCGCTGGCCCTTGCCGAACTCGGCGAACGTGCCGGGCTTCCGGCCGGTGTGTTCAATGTCGTGACCGGTGATGCCGCAACCATCGTCGGCGCCTTCTGCGACGACCTCCGGGTCAGGGCATTGAGCTTCACCGGCTCGACCGGCATCGGCAAGATGATCGCCGGCCAGTGTGCCAGGACAATGAAGCGTCTTGTGATGGAGCTTGGCGGCCATGCGCCCTTGATCGTCTTCGACGATGCGGATCTCGACCGCGCCGTCGATATCGCTATCAGTGCCAAATTCGCGACCTCCGGTCAGGACTGCCTCGCCGCCAACCGTATCTTCGTCCAGCGCCCGATCATGGACGCTTTCGTTACGGCTTTCGCCAAGCGCATCGAAGCTCTTAAGGTCGGGAACGGATTGGATGGCACCTCCGACATCGGGCCGCTCATGCATGAACGTGCGGTTGCCAAGGTCGAGGAGCAGGTCAGGGACGCCTTGCAGCATGGCGCAAGGCTCGTTACCGGCGGCAAGCGCCATGCGGCCGGCTCCCTCTTCTTCCAGCCGACCCTGCTCGTCGAGCCTGCGCCGGACGCGTTGATCATGCACGAAGAAACCTTCGGACCGGTCGCAGCCGTCAGCGTCTTCGACAGCGAGGACGAGGTGGTGGCCCGGGCTAACAACACGGAATATGGCCTCGTCGCCTACGTTGTCACGGCCAACGGTGCGCGGCAGATGCGGCTTGGCCGATCGCTTGAATACGGCATGGTGGCCATCAACCGCGTGAAGATCACGGGCGGCCCAATTCCCTTCGGCGGCTGGAAGCAATCCGGTCTCGGCCGCGAAGGCTCCCGCCACGGCATCGAGGCTTTCACCGAGCTCAAATATCTCTGCGTCGACACGACAGCCTGACGCCGCGAATAAAAAAGAAGGAACGAGAATATGTTGGACAAGCGCAACGAATTGAATGCCTGGGACAGGGACCATTTCTTCCATCCCTCGACCCACATGGGAATGCATGCGCGCGGCGAAACTCCGACGCGCGTCATCGCCGGCGCCGAAGGCGTCTACATCACGGATACCACTGGCAAGAAGAGCCTCGATGCCTTTGCCGGCCTTTATTGCGTCAATGTCGGCTATGGAAGGGAGAAAATCGCCAATGCAATCGCCGAGCAGGCAAGGAACCTTGCCTATTACCACGCCTATGTCGGCCACGGCACGGAAGCTTCCATCACGCTTTCGAAGATGATCATCGACCGCGCCCCGGAAGGCATGAGCCGCGTCTATTTCGGGCTTTCCGGGTCCGATGCCAACGAGACCAACATCAAGCTCATCTGGTACTACAACAATATTCTCGGCCGACCGGAAAAGAAGAAGATCATTTCGCGCTGGCGCGGCTATCATGGCTCAGGCGTCATGACGGGCAGCCTCACCGGTCTCGAACTGTTCCACAAGGCCTTCGACCTGCCACGTGCGCCGATCCTCCACACCGAGGCGCCCTATTTCTTCCGCCGCGCCGACCGCGCGATGAACGAGGAACAATTCGCGCAGCATTGCGCGGACAGACTGGAGGAGATGATCCTCGCTGAAGGTCCGGAGACGGTCGCGGCCTTTATCGGCGAGCCGATCCTCGGCACCGGCGGCATCGTTCCGCCACCGAAGACCTACTGGCAGAAGATCCAGGCCGTCCTCGACAAATATGACGTGCTGCTCGTCGCCGACGAGGTCGTCACCGGCTTCGGCCGTCTCGGCACGATGTTCGGCTCCGATCATTACGGTATGAAGCCGGATCTGATCACCATCGCCAAGGGCCTGACTTCCGCCTATGCGCCGCTTTCGGGCAGCATCGTCTCCGACAAGATGTGGCAGGTTCTCGTGCAGGGATCCGACCAGCTGGGCGCCATCGGTCATGGCTGGACCTATTCGGCGCATCCGATCTGCGCGGCTGCTGGTATCGCCAATCTCGAGCTGGTCGACGAACTCGGCATCGTCGAAAATGCAGGCTCTACCGGCGCCTATTTCCGCTCCGAACTCGCCAAGGCCGTCGGCGGCCACAGGCATGTCGGCGAGGTTCGTGGCGACGGGCTGATGGCGGCCATCGAATTCGTCGAGGACAAGGATGATCGCAAGTTCTTCGATCCCGCGCAGAAGATCGGACCGCAGGTGGCGTCGGCATTGCTCGAGCGCGGTGTCATCGGCCGCGCCATGCCGCAAGGAGACATCCTCGGCTTTGCGCCGCCGCTATGCCTGACGCGCGAGGAAGCCGATATCGTCGTCAAGGCGGCGGCCGGCGCCATCGAAAGCGTATTTTCGAATCGCTGATCCGCTCCTGACGAGGCGACCCTGCACATCCTACGCCAATGGCGCGGCCTGTTGTTGACAAAAGGCCGCGCCATTGCATTCGGTCGTCGCCATCCGGTGCCGAATGGTGTACATGGACTCCTGTAATTGTACCGGATCAATCCATGTATCGTCATGATTCAAAAAGCCAGGACAATGGCGCCTGGAAGCCCGTCCTTCAGCATCGCAAGGGCGTGACCAAGCACAAGCTGCTCACCGACAAGATCATCTCCGACATCGATGACGGCATTCTGCCCGTCCACGCGCAGATGCCAACGCATCGCGATCTTGCCCATGCACTGGGAATTTCCGTCCAAACCGTGAGTTTGAGCTACAAGGAGGCGGAGCGCCGCGGCTACCTGCGCGGCGAGGTGGGGCGCGGCACCTTCGTGCGCAGCCGCGTCACCGAACGCGCCGACAGCTTCATGCTCGATCGCGATCCGAGCGGCAGCGCCGATCTCTCCATCATCCGAGCTGTCTATACCGAGGCGCATGAGCGATCGGCCCGTGAACTGATGCAGGCGCTTGCCGAAAGCGACAATAGCAGCTTCATGCGGCCCTGCCGGCCGATCGCCGGCCTCGATGCCCATCGCGCCGCGGCGCAGGTCTGGCTCGCCGGCTTGTCGGTGAAGACCGATCCAGACCGGATCCTGATCACGAATGGCGCGGCGCACGGGCTTTTCCTTGCCGTCGCTTCGGTCGTTCGTCCCGACGAAGTGGTCCTGACCGAGAGCCTGACCGATCACGGCATCATCGGCCTTGCCAATGTTCTCGGCTTTACGC
Organism: Martinezella sp. CNPSo 3890; assembly: GCF_057784455.1. Taxonomy (NCBI): domain Bacteria; kingdom Pseudomonadati; phylum Pseudomonadota; class Alphaproteobacteria; order Hyphomicrobiales; family Rhizobiaceae; genus Martinezella; species Martinezella sp. CNPSo 3890. The sequence goes on from NZ_JBXSOR010000002.1 coordinate 399,035, forward strand.
TGCGTGGTCTTCCGACCGATCGCGAGGGTATCCTGCCCGAGGCCTTCGAGGCGGCCTGTGCCATCGGCGACGTAACGGCGCTTGTCATCGTTTCCTCGCTTGGCAATCCCACCAGCCATGTCATGGGGGCCGAGCGTCGGCGTGCAATCGCGGATATCGCCCGCCGGCATGGTGTCTTCGTCATCGAGGATGAGGTTTACAAGCCGATGCTGCGCGATCCCCTTCCCTCGATGGCGGACCTCATACCCGAGCTCGGCTTCTTCGTGACCAGCTTCACGAAATCCGTGATGACTGGATTGCGCATCGGCTATCTCGTCGTGCCGGCGCATTATTCGATCCGCGCCGCTTCGATCCTGCGCGTCACCGGATGGAGCGCCACTAACGTCGTCGCCGAAATGGCGTCGCGCTGGGTGTTGGATGGGACGGCGCAAGCCCTGCTTGCCGTCCAGCGAAGCGAGGCGGAGGCCCGGCAGGCGATCGTCTCCGATGTGCTGACGCCATTCGTCGCCGGCAGCCATTCGCTGTCGCTTTGTGCCTGGCTTTCTGTTCCGGAACGTTGGACCGAGGAAGGCCTCGTGCGGGCGCTTGCCCGCAAAGGCGTGGCGGTCACGCCATCCGATCCGTTCGTCGCCGGTGGAGAGCGGCCAGTCGGAGGCATCCGCATCTGTCTCGGCGGCCGCCTCTCCCATTCCGCCCTCCGCTCGGCGCTCGAAACCGTTCGCGGCACGTTCGAACAGCTGCCGCCCGTCTTCGATGTGGGATCGATCGTTTAGCCTTGCCGCAGCTCAATCCCATCAAAGAATGGAGCGCAGAAACTCCTTGGTGCGGTTTTCCTTCGGCGCGCTGAAGATATCTTCCGGCTTGCCTTGCTCGCAGATACGGCCCTTGTCGAAAAAGCAGACGCGATCGGAGACTTCGCGGGCAAAGCGCATCTCATGGGTGACGAGCAGCATGGTCAGATCGTGTTCATGGGCGAGATCGCGGATGACGCCGAGCACCTCGCCGACGAGCTGCGGATCGAGCGCCGATGTCGGCTCGTCGAACAACAACACCCTTGGACGCATGGCGAGCGCGCGGGCGATCGCGACGCGCTGCTGCTGACCGCCGGAAAGCTGACTTGGATAATGATCCTTCTTCTCCGAAAGTCCGACCATGCGCAAAAGCTCGACCGCCCGGCACTCGGCCTCCGCCCGGCCAAGCCCGAGCACGCGTGTCGGCGCTTCGACGACGTTGCGCAGCACGGTCATGTGCGGAAACAGGTTGAAGCTCTGGAACACCATGCCGACATGGGTACGGATCTGGCGCAGATGCGCCTCGCTGGCAAGGAAACGACCACGGCCGTTATCCTGATGATAGGACATACCGGCCAGATGCAGGGTGCCTTCCTGGAAAGGTTCGAGCGTCATCAGGATGCGCAGGACCGTCGATTTTCCAGAACCGGAAGGACCGATCAACGTCACCTTCTCGCCGGGCGTGACGTCGAAGCAAAAATTGTCGAGAACGGTCAGGTGGCCGTAGCGCTTGGTCACATCTTGAAAGCGGATCAGTGGTTGCGTCATTTGAGAGCAATTCCGTTTTTCGGCAACGCCTTTTCGAGCCAATGAATGGCCGCCGAACAGACGAGCGTGAGGATGAGAAAGATCAGGCCGACAAGGGAGAGCGGCACCAGATACTCGAACGTCCGATCCCCGATAAGATTGGCGAGGTTGAGCATATCAACCACCGTGACGACGGACAGGACCGGTGTCTCCTTCAACATGGACACGAGATAGTTGCCCATGGCCGGAATGATGCGGGGAATGGCCTGTGGGATTATGATATCCCAATAGGTGCGGCCGCGGCTGAGATTGAGCGCCGTCGCAGCTTCCCATTGTCCGAGCGACACGGCATCAAGGCCGCCGCGATAGACCTCCGACGTATAGGCCGAATACTGCAGACCGAGCGCCAACGCACCGGTCAGGAAGGCCGGCAGGACGATGCCGTAGATCGGCAGGACGTAATAGAGGAAGAAGAGTTGGACGAGCAGCGGCGTATCGCGCAGGAACTCGATGACGAAAGCCGTAGGCCAGGAGATCACCGCGAAGCGGCTGCGCCGCAGCAAGGCGAAGACAAGGCCGAGAACAAGCGCGATCGCAAAGCCGGCGGCCGCCGCCTCCAGCGTGACGATCAGTCCGATGCCAAGGATCGGCAGGATCGACAATGCGAAAGACAGCGTCGTCGACGTATCCCAGGTGAAGCCATACATCATGCCGGCGCCCTCCCCGGGAAGGCGACGCCACGACGAAGAATCGTCTCCAGCCAGCGCATGAAGGCAACCAGAATGAGCGCCATGATGAAATATCCGATGAGCGTCAGCGAGTAGATCGTCACGCTGTCGAGCGTGATGTTGCGCAATTGCTGCGCCTCAAAGGTGAGATCGCTGATCGAGATCAGCGACACCAATGCGGTGTCCTTCAGATTCTGGACGGCGAGATTACCGAAGGCCGGCATCATTTCGACCACGGCCTGCGGCAGGACGATATGGAAGAGTGTCTGGCCGTGCCCGAAATTCAAGGCGCGCGCCGCCTCATGCTGTGTGTCGGGAACGGCCTGCAACGCCCCGCGCACCACCTCCGCGCCATAGGCGCCGATGTTGAGCGCCAGGCCGGCGATGCCCGTGGTGATGGGATCGAAGGAAATCCCGATCAGCGGCAGCGCGTAATAGAGCCAGAAAAGCTGCACCAGAAGCGACGTACCGCGAAAGATTTCGATATAGACGATCGCGATTGCGGAGAGCAGCCGCCCTCCGGCAAAGCGCGCAAGGCCGGCCGCAAAGGCGAGAATCGCGCCCAGGAACATCGAGGCGACGGCGATGAGCGCCGTCACCTCCGCGCCCTTCAGCAATGCCGGCAGATAGTGGGTCCAGCTCATGTCCGGGTCACCTCCGTTCCAGTATGGGAGGGGCCGAACGACCCGGCAATCGTCCGCGGATGGCCGCCGGGTCGCTCTCGATTATCGATAGGCTCATTTGCCCGCGCACAGATCTTCGGTGCTCTTCGTGCGCGCGGCCTCGACGCTTTCGGCGCTGAGACCGTAGGACATCAGGATTTTCTTGTAGTCGTCAGTCTTCTTGAAAGCCTCGAGAGCGGTATTGAAGGCCTTGTAGAGATCCTTGTCCTCGGGCCGGAAATCAAAGCCGCCATAGCTTCTGACGGATTTCCCGTTGATGACCGGATCCGTGAACGGCTCTGCGTGCTCGACATTCGTGCTGCCCTGAACGAGCTTGGCGACGGTCAGCTCGGTTGCCGCATAGGCGTCGGCGCGGCCGGTCTGGATCGTGGACAGCGCATCCGCATTCGCCTGGATCATGACGATCTGGGACTCCGGAATGCCGAGACCATGGAAGAAATCGAGCTGATCGGCACCCGATACGATCGCGACCTTGAGCGACGGATCCTTCTTGATATCCTCATAGGAATGCAGCTTCTTCGGATTGCCCTTCGGCACCAATAACCCCTCGCCGTAGCTCGAATTCGGCGTGGTGAATTGCACCTGCTTGCAGCGCTCCGGCAGGATGTTCTGCTCGGCGGCAACGAAGTCGAAGCGCTTGGCCTTCAGGCCGGGGATCAGCGACCCGAATGGCGTTACGGTCCAGTCGACTTCCTTGACACCCATCGACTTCAGCACGGCGGCGGCAACATCGGGACCAATGCCCTTGGCGGCACCGCTCTCGTCCATATAGCTATAGGGAACCTCATTGGCGCTGGCGCCGCGGATGTAGCCATCCTTCTTGATCTGCTCGAGGCTGGCGGCATGGGCTGAAACAGCGAGGCCGAGGGTCAGACCCATGGCGGTAAGGCTGCGGTAAAAATTCGATCTCATGGTTCACTCCTCTGTGGTTGAAATTCGTCATCGGCTGTCCGGTTTTCCGGATCTTTGCCAACAACGGGGTGGTGACCCGCGCCGCGCAGTCGCGGCGCGGCAATTCAGGGGCCTCCCGTCAATGTTGCGACGACGGCCAGACAATCCCCGGTCTTGATGAGACCGGGAAAATGACGTGCGGCGAGAACGCCATCCAGTGCCGCCCGATAGTCCGAGGGCTCCGATCCGGTGCGTCCAATCGGATGGATACGGGCGATGATTTCTCCTCGCGAAACCTTCTCACCCAGGTCCTTGAGCGGTTCGAATAGGCCGTCGCCATCGGAAAAGATGAAGCAGTCCGACGACGGCATGTCGAGCCATTGCGTCGCTTCGATCTCCGGAGCGCCTGCAAGGATTCCGGCGTGCTTCAGCACATTCAATACGCCGCGCTTGGCAATGGAAGCCGTGCGCGCCGATATAGTTCCACCGCCCGAAAGCTCCGTGGTCACAAAGACCTTGCCCATTTCCTCGGCCGTTGTGTCGTACATGCCGACAGCATCGATCTCGATCATGCGCATGGAATAGGGCGCGGAGAACGCGGCAACGCTGGCGAAGCAGGCCTTTTCCTGCCCTTTGTCCGGCAACTCATGCGCTGCGGCGTACGGCAGGAAATCAAGCGTACGGCCGCCCGAATGAAAGTCGAGCACGATATCGGCCAACGGCAGCAGGTAGCGCGTGAAGTAGTCCGCGATCTTCTCGGTCACGCTGCCGTCGGGCCGACCGGGGAAGCTTCGATTGAGATTGCCCTTGTCGATCGGCGAGGTACGGGTGCCCGCTCGGAACGCAGGGTAGTTCATCGCCGGAACGATGATGATCCTACCCTTGATCTCCTCCGGCTTCAGCGTCCGGGCGAGATCGAAGAGGGCAACGGGCCCTTCATATTCATCGCCATGATTGGCGCCAGTTAAAAGCGCCGTCGGCCCCTCGCCGTTCCTGATGACGCAGATGGGGATCATGATCGAACCCCAGGCGGAATCGTCGCGCGACCAGGGAAGGCGCAGATGCCCGTGCTGGATGCCGTCGCGATCGAAATCGACGGTCGGCGTGATCGGCGATGGACGTTTGGATATGCTCATGCTGTTCATCTCAGGCGATCACTTCACGACAAGTCGTCGGGGGACGTTGGACAGGCACTCGACGCCGCTTTCCGTGATGACGATGCTTTCGGTGATTTCCATGCCCATGTCTTCCAGCCAGAGACCGGTCATGAAATGGAACGTCATGCCCGGTAGCAATTCGGTGCGATCGCCGGGGCGCAGGCTCATGGTCCGCTCGCCCCAATCCGGCGGATAGGAAAGGCCGATCGGATAGCCGGTGCGGTTGTCCTTGACGATCCCGTATTTCTTCAGGACCGCGAAGAAAGCGTTGGCGATATCCTCGCAGACGTTGCCTGGCTTGGCGGCGGCAAGGCCGGCCTCCATGCCCTCGAGCGTCGCCTTCTCCGCGTCGAGAAACGCCTGCGTCGGCTTGCCCAGGAAGACGGTGCGCGACAGCGGGCAATGATAGCGGCGATAGCAGCCGGCGATCTCGAAGAAGGTGCCCTCGCCGCTCTTCATCGGCTTGTCGTCCCAGGTCAGATGCGGGGCGGAGGCATCGGCGCCCGACGGCAGCAAGGGAACGATGGCAGCGTAATCGCCGCCGAAGCCGTCAACGCCGCGAATGCCGGCATCATAGATTTCAGCGACGAGATCGGATTTGCGAATGCCCGGCTCGACTTTCTCGACGATCCGCTGGTGCATGGCTTCGACGATGCGGCCGGCCTTGCGCATATAATCAAGCTCGGTCTTGCTCTTGACGGCACGCTGCCAGTTCACAAGCCCTTGGGCGTCCTTGAAACGGGCGTTCGGCAGATGCTTGACGAGCGAGGCATAGGCTGCCGCTGTGAACCAGTAATTGTCCATCTCGACCGCGATCGAGGCGTTGGCCCAGCCGCGTTCCTCGATGATCTTCGAGAGCAGATCCATCGGATGTCGCTCATTGGACTGCACGTAGTGATCGGGATAGCCGATGATGTTGTCGTGGGCCAGATAGGCGGTGCGCTTGGCGCCATTGGCATCCTGGCCGCGCCCGTACCAGATCGGCTCGCCGGAGCCTGGCACCAGCACGCATTGATGCACGTAGAAGGACCAGCCGTCATAGCCGGTGAGCCAGTGCATGTTGGAGGGATCCGTGACTATGACGAGATCGACACCGGCTTTTTCCATCGCGCGGCGCGTCTTTTCGAGCCGCTCGGCATATTCGGCGCGGGTGAAATTGAGGGTTGGTTCGCTCACGCTTAGTCTCCTGATGCTTTCGTCGTTTCGATCGCTTGGCCCGCGCCGGCCGAGACGGCGCGGCGATGGGCAAGCGTGGCAATGGCGGTATCCTGGACACCGGTCCCGGTCAGATCGCAAAGGGTGATCGCCTCGGGCGACCGGCGGCCCGCCGCCTTGCCGGCGATAATTGTGCCGAGTTCGGGGAAATCGGCGCTCTCGCTCACAAGTCCTGCTGCGATCGCATGATGAAGCTCGCCCAGCCGCCGCGTCTGTTTCAGGCTATCGGCGACGTAAGGCGTGGCTTTCAAAATCAGGGTCGGATCGATCTCGTTCTTGTGTTCGGCGTCGGAACCCATGGCGGTGACGTGCTGACCCGGCCGCAGCCAGGCGGCATCGAGGATCGGCTTATCCGACGGCGTGGTGGTGACGATAATATCGGCATCACGGCAGGCTTGCTTGGCATCCGCTTCCGCCACGACGGGAAAGCCGAGTTCGGCCGTCAGGTCGGTCGCGAGTTTGTCGGCCTTTGCTAGATCGCGCGCCCAAATCCGTGCAGCCTCGATTGGTCGGACGAGCGCAAGTGCACGCAATTGCAGACGGGCTTGCATGCCGGCGCCAAAAATCGCTGCGATCCGGCTATCTGGGCGCGACAGGTGTCGCGCGGCAACGGCCCCTGCGGCGGCCGTGCGCACATCCGTCAGATAGCCATTATCGAGCAGGAGCGCCTCGACCAGGCCGGTGCGTGCCGACAGGAGCATCATCAGCCCGTTGGTGCTTGGCAGTCCAAGTGATGGATTGTCGAAGAAGCCGGGGCTGACCTTGATCGCGAAACTCGCGAGATCGGGAACATAGGCCGTCTTCACGTCGACCTCGCCGCGATGGGCGGGGATGTCGAGCCGCATGATCGGTGGCATTTCCACGGCCTTCGTCGCCAGCGCCGCGAATGCCTGCTCGACGCAATCGACAGCATCGCTATCGAGCTGAACGACCTTGCGAAGGTCTGTTTCCGTCAGGATCAGCACGCGTGTCATGGCGCCACTCCCTCGTCGGGCCCGCTCACGATAGCCCGATGGGTCGCCGGATCGATATTGCCTCCGGAAACGACGACAACCGTTGGACCATCGGATTTGATCTTGCCGGCAAGCAGGGCCGCTATCCCGACCGCGCCCGCCCCTTCGACCGTCAATCCCTCGATCAAGGCCGCATGGCGAATGCCGGCGGCGATCTCCTCCTCGCTGAGCAGGATGACATCATCGAGAAGCGTCCGGCACATTCGGAACGTCAGCCGGTTATCGAGCCCAATGCCGCCGCCCAGTGAATCCGCCAGGGTCTCTACCTCCTGCACATCCGTTGGACGACCCGCCGCAAGGCTTGCCGCCATCGCCGCGCCGCGCTTCATCGAAACGCCGACCACCTTGGCGGCCGGCAGACGGCTCTTGATCGCGGCCGCAACGCCCGAGGCCAGCCCTCCGCCCGAGAGTGGTACAAGGACAAGCGCGGTCTCAGGCATGTCATCGGCGACCTCGAGTCCGAGCGTGCCTTGGCCTGCAATGACATCGGCATCATCAAACGGGGGAACGAAATACATGCCCTCTTCACGGACGAGGCGCTCGACCTCCGACATCGCATCATCCTGCGAGTGTCCGACGATACGGATGTCCGCGCCAAGATTTCGGATAGCTTCGACCTTGTTGGTCGGAACAAGCGCGGACAGGCAGATGGTCGCACGGGCGCCCATCGCCTTGGCGGCGTGGGCAACCGCCCTGCCGTGATTGCCGGTCGATGCCGTCACCAGCCCGCGCGAACGTTCCTTCTCATCCAAACATAGAAGCGCGTTCGTGGCGCCGCGAAGTTTGAAACTGCCCGTATGCTGATGGTTTTCCAGCTTGAGATGAACTGGAATACCCGTCCGCTGAGACAGAGCTTGCGAGAGCCGCAACGGCGTGCGCAGCACCTTTGGGGCAATGCGCCGCCGCGCCGCTTCTATATCCTCCAGCGTCACCATCATTGTCATGGCGCGCACCGATGCCTTGCCAATGATGCAACCGGCGTCACCACGAATTTCATCTCTTTCTCGGGCTGAATGTTCATGACATCAGCGTGAAAGAGACAATGGATCATGTCAATCTGTATATTGTTTCATTACAATTATAAGTGCTTCTTCCAAGACCGACAGCCAATTGAGGTCATGTCGGCATGACACGCGCTTGGCGGCTCGCCAAGCGCGTGGGAGTTCGGATTCGTGCTGGTGCTGGCAGCAGTTGCCGCGCGCTACGTTCAAAAAGACTTCAGGATTTCAGTGCGTGCCTGACCCTCAGGATCGCGAGGGCGACCGCTCCGATCACCACGGGAATGGAGATCAGCATGTAGATCGGATTGATATGAAGACCGGCATGATCCGCCGTCTCGATCGCGACCTTGATCAGGCTCAGAAGGTAGTAGCTGATGGCGATGATCGAGAGACCCTCGACCGCCCGCTGAATTTTGACCTGGGTTTCGGCGCGCTCGGCCATGGCCTGAATCTGAACGGCGTTCTGGACCTCGATCTCCACCTGGATGCGGGTCTGGAGCAGGTCGATCAGATGCATGGTCGCATGCGACAATTGCTCCAGGCGCAATGCGGTCGCCTCACAGCTCCTGACCGCCGGTTTGAAGCGGCGCGCCACGAAAACCCCGAAACGCTGAAAACCTGGAACATGGGTCTCGCGCAGCTCGGCGATGCGTTCCTCAACGATCTTGGCGTAGGCAGCCGTTGCGCCGAAGCGATTGCGCGTCTGTGCCGCCGCGGAGATCACCTCCGCGGAAAGCTGAGAAATCTCATCGAGCAGTCGCTTATGGTCTTCAGCGGAGGTCGATACGTGGCGATTGGTCAATTCGACAAGCTTCCGATCGTAGCCGCCAAGAACCGGGCCAAGCCGCCGCGCCTCCGGAAAGCCCAAAAGCGCCATGACGCGGTAGGTCTCGATTTCATAGACCCGGCGCACCATGCGGCCGAGCCGATAGGCGTTGAGGTCGTGATTGAAAAGGATCGTGCGGCTGGTACCATTGTCTCCGACGCGAAAATCCGAGCAAACGAGCGCGGCTCCGCCGCCAATGGTGGACGCTGCCGTATCGCCGAATTGAAGCGACGAAAGGAGAGGGCCAAGTTCGCTGGGCGCCGATCCGCAAATGAGAATTTCCAATCGGCAAATGAACGCCCAGTCGATCAAGCCAGCGAGCCGCGCCGCCTCATCGATCGACAGGGAACCCGCGGGCCAGGTCGAGGGATCGGCCTCAAGAGGTGTCACCCGGGTGACGGTCACGAACTCGGTATGAAACTCGACCTGTGTTCGAGGGCCCTCGATCGCGTCCTCGGCAACGACGACACGGTGGCTGAGATCGGAGATCGAGGGTGATGTGCCCGACAGGGCGATATGCTCGACCAGCGCCGGGCCCGAAAAATAGATCGATGGCCGCGCATGAAGTTCCGAATTGAAATCGACTGCCACCGCTTTCGCCCCCTAAGCACATCCCTACTCTCATCGTATGCCGGCCATTGCTGCGATCGGCAATGCTTCGCTGCCTGCGACAGAGTGTCCCGAGGTTTTGAAGCCAACCCTGCTCGCCGGAATTCTGACATAGGGTAGGCTCGACGCAACCAGCATCGATCGTATGACTTGCGAAGCAAGGCTTTCGGTAGAAAATGGCGGCGACCGCGCGACGGGGCCGCGGAACCACACAGGCGACGGTTCGTCCTGGAACTGTTGAAGGGGAGACTTGCATGACAAATGCCGCAAGCCTGGGATTGCCAGGCCTCCTGGGTCAAGACCATACGGGCATTACCGTTCCTGATCTTGACGAGGCACTCGACTTCTTCGTCCGAATCCTTGGTTGCAGGCATGCCTATACCTTCGGCCCGATCGGTGACGAAGACGGCGATTTCATGCGCCAGGCGCTGGGCACTCATCCACGCGCCCGCATCAGGCGCGCGGCGCTTATCCGCGTCGGCTACGGCTCCAGCCTGGAGCTCTTCGAATATGAGGCACCGGACCAGCGCCGCCTTGAACAAAGGAACAGCGACATTGGCGCCTTCCATGTCGGGCTTTATGTCGAAGACATTCAGGCGGCCAAGGCCTACCTCGATACACAAGGCATCCCGACCCGCCTCGGACCGCTCCCCATCAGCGAGGGACCGAATGCCGGACAGAGCATCCTCTATTTCCAATCACCCTGGGGCTTGCAATTGGAGCTCATCAGCTATCCGGAGGGCATGGCCTACGAAAAGACGGCCGAAACCATCCTTTGGTCGCCGAAATCTCCGGAAAAATGACTATTGGCAGCTGAGACCAGCTCAGATGTGCAGGGCATGGCCAAGCGCCTTCAACGCGGCTTCCTGCAGGCTTTCGCTGCGGGTCGGGTGGGCGTGGATCGTCCCGGCGATGTCTTCCAGCCGCGCGCCCATCTCGAGTGCCAGCGAGAACGCGCTTGACAGCTCGGAGACGCCGGCACCAACCGCCTGCAGGCCAAGCACCAGATTGGTGTCCGCGCGCGCTACAGCCCGCACAAAACCGTCTTCCGACTGGGTGGTCATCGCACGACCGTTGGCGGCGAAAGGAAAGAGACCGACGCGGATTTCATAGCCCTGGGCGCGCGCTTCATCAGGTGAAAGCCCCGCCGTGACGATCTCGGGATCGGTGAAGCAGACGGCGGGAATGGCACGTTTATCCCAGACACGCTTGCGGCCGGCGACGATCTCCGCAACCATCTCCCCCTGCGCCATGGCGCGATGGGCAAGCATCGGCTCGCCCGTGACATCGCCGATGGCATAGACACCGCGCATGGAAGTGCGGCAGCGCTCGTCGATGCGAATGAAACGGCCAGCGCGATCGAGATCGAGTTCCTCGAGACCCCAACCTTCCGTGCGTGGCTTGCGCCCGACTGTGACGAGAACCTTGCCAGCGGCGATCCGCTCCTCTTCGCCCGCAGCGGTCTCGATCAGCAGCGCCTCTCCCGAATAGGCTTTCGCCTTCGCTCCAGTCAGAACCCGCACGCCGAGCTCAGCCAAGCGCTTGGCAACCGGCTTGACGAGCTCGGCGTCATATTGCGGCAGGATTTGCGCCATCGCCTCGACCACCGTGACCTGCGCGCCCAGCTTGGCGAAGGCAGTGCCGAGTTCCAGGCCGATATAGCCGCCGCCGACAACAGCGAGACTATTGGGCACACTTGTCAGCGACAGCGCCTCGGTGGACGAGAGGACCGCTCCGCCAAAGGGCAGCAGCGGCAACTCGACCGGTTCGGAGCCAGTCGCGATGACAACTGCTTCGGCACGGATGACCTGAGTTCCGGTCTCGGTCTCGACCTCGACGGTCTTGCCGTCGCGGAACGTCGCCTGGCCATGCACGATCTTGACCTTGGACTTGCGCAAAAGACCGAGTACGCCGTTGTTCAGCCGGCCGACGATGCCATCTTTCCAGCGTATGGTCTGCGCGAGATCGAGCTTTGGCGCCTCGACAGTGATGCCGAGCGCGTTGGGTGTGGTCATGTGGCTGACCTTTTCGAACTCCTCGGCCGCGTGGATCAGGGCCTTGGAGGGGATGCAGCCGATATTCAGGCAGGTGCCGCCAGCCTTTGTGGATTCGACGATCACCGTATCGACGCCAAGCTGACCGGCGCGGATGGCGCAGATATAGCCGCCGGGTCCGGCACCGATGACGAGGAGCTTGCAGACGATTTCTTTCATGTCATCAACCTTCGATGAAGATCAGCGCGGGGGTTTCGAGCAGCGCCTTGATCCGCTGGACGAAGACCGCCGCGTCCCAGCCGTCGACGATGCGATGGTCGAAGCTCGACGACAGGTTCATGATCTTGCGCGGGATGAACTGGGTCCCGTCCCAGACGGGCTGGGTCATGATCTTGTTGACACCGACGATCGCGACTTCGGGATGGTTGATGATCGGCGTCGTCACGATGCCGCCGAGCGCGCCGAGCGAGGAGATGGTGATCGTGGAACCGGACAGCTCCTCGCGTGCGGCGGTGCCATTGCGGGCGGCGTCGGCAAGGCGTGTCAGCTCGGCGGCGCAATCCCAGATCGACCTGGCTTCGGCGTGGCGGACGACCGGTACGGTCAGGCCGGAGGGTGTCTGCGTGGCGATGCCGATATGGACGGCGCCGTAGCGGGTGACGACACCGGCATCGTCGTCGAAGGTGGCGTTGATACCGGGCTGCTCGCCCAGCGTCTTCACCATCGCCCGCATCAGGAAGGGCAGAATGGTCAGCTTCGGCTGATCGGGCTTGCGGCCGGCATTCATCGTCGCTCGCAAGTCTTCAAGGTCGGTGACATCGATCTCTTCGACATAGGTGATGTGGGGAATGCGCGAGGCGGCGAGGCGCATCTTCTCGGCGATACGCCGGCGCAGGCCGGTGACCTTGATCTCCTCGACATCGGTCTTGCGGGCGGGGCCGGTTGAAGCAGCGGTTGCATGCTGCACGCCATGCGCGATGAACTGATCGAGATTGTCATGGGTAATGCGTCCCGCAGGCCCAGTGCCGGGCACCTGGCGCAAATCGACACCAGCCTCCTGGGCACGCAACCGCACGGCGGGGGAAGCAAGCGGACGCTCCGCCGGTTCGCGAGGAACCGGGCGCTCGACCGGCGCCGTCGACTGAATAGCCTTCGCTTCGACCATCGGTCTTGCCGGAGATGGTGCGACCGGCTTGGGCCCTGTCACCTCGTCCTTGGCCGGTTCGGTCTTCACAGGTTGGGGAGCCGCGGCGAGGGAGGCCTCTTCGCTCGCATTCCCATCCTCGCCGGCGACCTGGATGCGCAAGAGCGGCGCCTTGACCGCGACCGTATCGCCGACATCGGCGCCGAGCCAGAGCACGACCCCTTCGACCGGCGAGGGGATTTCCACCGTCGCCTTGTCGGTCATGACCGCCGCGAGCACCATATCCTCACGCACCGGGTCGCCCGGCTTGACATGCCACTCGACCAGCTCGGCCTCGGCCACGCCCTCACCCACATCGGGCATCTTGATGACGAATTCACCCATCCTCAGCCCTCCATCACTTCTTTCAACGCCCGGCCGACACGGGCGGGACCGGGGAAATAGTCCCATTCCTGTGCGTGCGGATACGGCGTGTCCCAGCCGGTCACGCGCACGATCGGCGCCTCAAGACTATAGAAGCAGTACTCCTGAACCAGTGATGCGACTTCCGCGCCGAAGCCGGAGGTAAGCGTCGCCTCGTGCACGACGACGCAGCGGCCGGTCTTCTTCACCGACTGGACGATCGTATCGAGGTCGAGCGGCAGAAGACTGCGCAGATCGATCACCTCGGCATCGATCCCTGTCTCCTCGGCGGCGGCAAGCGCCACATGCACCATCGTACCGTAGGCGACCACGGTGACGGCACTCCCCGGCCGGCGGATTTCCGCCTTGCCGATCGGGATCGTGTAATGCCCTTCCGGAACCTCGCCGAGATCATGTTTCGACCAGGGCGTCACCGGCCTTTCGTGATGACCATCGAAGGGGCCGTTATAGAGCCGCTTCGGTTCGAGGAACATCACCGGGTCCGGATCCTCTATCGCCGCGATCAGCAGGCCCTTGGCGTCGTAGGGATTGGACGGCACGATCACCTTCAATCCGCAGACATGGGTAAACAGCGCTTCCGGGCTCTGGCTATGCGTCTGCCCACCGAAGATGCCGCCGCCGGTCGGCATGCGCACGACGATCGGGCAGGTAAAGTCGCCATTGGAGCGGTAGCGGATGCGCGCCGCTTCCTGGGTGATCTGGTCATAGGCCGGATACATATAATCAGCGAACTGGATTTCGACGCAGGGCTTCAAGCCGTAGGCCGCCATGCCGATCGCCGTACCGAGAATACCGGATTCGTTGATTGGCGCATCGAAGCAGCGGGTCTTGCCGTATTTGGCCTGGAGTCCTTGCGTAGCGCGGAAAACCCCGCCGAAGTAGCCGACATCCTCGCCGAAGACGACGACATCGTCGTCACGCCCCATCGAGACGTCCATGGCGCTGCGCACGGCCTCGATCATTGTCATTCTTGCCATGTCAGTACCCCGCCTTCTGCCGCTGGCGGCGGATATGGGCGGGCATTTCCGCATAGACGCCCTCGAAGATGTCGCGCACCGATGGCTTGCCGCCCGCATGCAGCGTGCCGTGGCTTTCGGCCTGCTTCTGTGCCTCGATAACTTCATCGAGAACCTCGGCCTCCGCCTGGGCATGGCGCTCTTCCGACCAGACACCACGCACGATCAGATGCTTCTTTAGCCGCAGCACTGGGTCGCCGAGCGGCCAGGCCTCGGATTCGGTTTTCGGCCGATAGGCGCTCGGGTCATCGGAGGTGGAATGGGCGCCGACGCGGTAGGTGACATATTCGATCAGTGTTGGGCCGAGGTTGCGCCTTGCGCGCTCGGCCGCCCATTTGGCGACGGCATAGACCGCCAGATAGTCATTGCCGTCGACCCGAAGCGCTGGGATGCCGAAGCCAAGGCCGCGAGCGGCGAAGGTTCCGGAACCGCCGCGGGCAATGCCCTGGAAGGTGGAGATGGCCCATTGGTTGTTGACGATATTGAGGATGACCGGCGCCTTGTAGGTGGAGGCGAAGACCAGCGCCGAATGGAAATCGGATTCGGCCGTCGAACCGTCGCCGATCCATGCGGCGGCGATCTTGGTGTCGTTCTTGATGGCCGACGCCATCGCCCAGCCGACCGCCTGCACATATTGGGTGGCAAGATTGCCGGAGATGGTAAAGAAGCCATGCTCCTTCGATGAATACATGATCGGCAGTTGCCGACCACGCAAGGGATCGGCCTCGTTCGAGTAGATCTGGTTCATCATCTCGACCATCGGATAGTTGTCGGCGATCAAGAGGCCCGCTTGCCGGTAGGTCGGAAAGTTCATGTCCCCTTTGTTCAGCGCCTTGCGGAAGGCGGAACTCACCGCCTCTTCGCCAAGATGCTGCATATAGAAGGAGGTCTTTCCCTGTCGCTGCGCCATCAGCATGCGCGCGTCGAAGGCCCTGAGCTTCATCATGTTGCGCAAGCCCGTCAGCAACTCCTCATCGGAGAGCAATCCGGCCCAGGGGCCGACCGCCTCGCCGTCGCGGTTGAGAACGCGGATGATGGAATAGGCGAGATCGCGGATCTCCTCGGGCGCAACGTCGACCGCCGGTCTTGGCACGGAGCCGGCCTTGGCGATCTTGACATTGGAGAAATCCGGCTGGCCGCCTGGCCGCACCGCCGGCTCGGGGACGTGCAGGCTCAGATTTGGAACCTCGTTCATGCGCTGTGATACCTCCCTTGTCGGCCGCCCCTCCCGCGCTCCCCACGGCGGGCACGACCGCAAACATTCCACGAAAACATACTATAAGTTGCGCGCGATAACGATGCGCTGAACGTCGCTCGTTCCCTCGTAAATCTGGCAGATGCGGACGTCCCGGTAGATGCGTTCGACTGGATAGTCCGCCATATATCCGTAGCCGCCATGGATCTGGATCGCGTCGGAGCAGACCTTTTCGGCCATTTCCGACGCGAACAGCTTCGCCATCGACGCTTCGGTAAGGCAGGGCCGCCCCTCCTCCTTCAACTGTGCCGCGTGCAACACCATCTGGCGGGCGACCTCGATCTGCGTCGCCATATCGGCAAGCCGGAAGGCGACAGCCTGATGATCGATGATCGGCGAGCCGAACGTCTTGCGTTCGCGGGCATAGTCGCGCGCCGCCTCGAAAGCCGCTCGCGCCATGCCGATGGATTGCGATGCGATGCCAATGCGCCCGCCTTCGAGATTCGACAGGGCGATCCTGTAACCGTCGCCTTCCTCGCCGAGCCGATTTTCCACCGGGACGCGCATGCCGGTAAAGGCGATCTGGCAGGTGTCGGACGAGTGGAGACCGAGTTTGTGTTCGACGCGCACGACTTCGTAGCCGGGCGTGTCGGTCGGCACGATAAAGGCGGAAATGCCCCTCTTGCCCGCCTCGGAGTCTGTGACGGCAAAGACGATGATGACATTGCCATTCTTACCCGAAGTAATGAACTGCTTGGCGCCGTCGATAACATAATCATCACCGTCTCGGCGGGCACGAGTCTTCAGGTTCGAGGCATCGGAGCCAGCCTGCGGCTCCGTCAGGGCAAAGCCGCCGATCCATTCGCCGCTTGCCAGTTTCGGCAGGAAGCGCTGCTTCTGCTCCTCCGTGCCGTATTTCAGGATCGGTACGCAACCGACGGAGCTGTGCACGCTCATGATGGTCGAGCACGGCCCGTCTCCGGCGGCAATTTCCTCAAGTGCCACGGTATAGGCGATCACGCCCGTTTCCGAACCGCCATAGGCCTCGGGCACGAGCATGCCGAGGAAGCCGAGTTCGCCCATCTCCTTCAATTCCTCGCGGGGGAAGAGGCTCTTCGCGTCGCGCTCGGCGGCTCCCGGAGCCAGGCGCTCCCTGGCGAAATCACGCGCCATGTCGCGAATCTGGATGTGGTCTTCGCTCAGGATCATGGTCCGGTCTCCTCCTCGAACCCTTCAGTTCAGTTCGACGGCCATGGCGGTTGCTTCGCCGCCGCCGATGCAAAGCGTCGCCATGCCACGCCTCATGCCGTGGCGCTTGAGCGCTGCAAGCAGCGTGACGAGCACGCGGGCCCCGGACGCGCCGATCGGATGGCCGAGCGCGCAGGCGCCGCCGTGAACGTTGACCTTGTCGTGCGGCAGGTCGAGATCGCGCATAGCCGCCATGGCGACGACAGCAAAAGCCTCGTTGATCTCGAACAGATCGACATCCCGAAGGCTCCAGCCGGTGCGTTCGGAAAGCTTGCGCAGCGCGCCGATTGGCGCGGTCGCGAAGAGATTGGGCGCCTGCGAATGCGTGGCGTGGCCGACGATAGTGGCAAGCGGTACGATACCTTCGCGCTCGGCCGTTGAGCGGCGCATCAGCACCAGCGCGGCGGCACCATCGGAGATGGACGAGGCATTCGCGGCGGTCACCGTGCCGTTTTCACGGAAAGCCGGCTTGAGCGTCGGGATTTTTTCCGGTTTCGCCTTGCCGGGCTGTTCGTCACGGCCGACAACCAGTTCGGATCGCCCTGTCTTGACGGTGACTGGCACGATCTCACTATCGAATGCACCCTCCTCGGTCGCCTTGCGGGCGCGGGTCAGGGATGTGACGGCGTAGTCGTCCTGCGCCGCGCGCGTAAACTGATAGGCTTCGGCGCAATCCTCGGCGAAAGTGCCCATGAGGCGTCCCTTGTCATAGGCGTCTTCGAGCCCATCGAGGAACATATGGTCGATGACGCGGGCGTGCCCGAGCCGGTAGCCGCCGCGTGCCCTATCGAGAAGATAGGGGGCATTTGTCATGCTCTCCATGCCGCCGGCAATGGCGATCGACGCGCTGCCGGCGCCGATCAGATCGTGTGCCAGCATGACGGCCTTCATTCCCGAACCGCACATCTTGTTGACGGTTGTCGCTCCCGTCGCAAACGGCAGGCCAGCGCCGATCGCGGCCTGTCTTGCCGGTGCCTGACCCTGCCCGGCCGAAAGAACGCAACCGAAGACCACCTCCTCAATCGCGTCCGGGCCAACGCCGCCGCGCTCGAGGGCCGCGCGGATGGCGGCGGCCCCGAGTTCCGGCGCCGTGCAATCCCTAAGATCTCCCTGGAAGCTACCCATTGGAGTACGGGCCGCGCCAACGATGACGATCGGATCTTCTCGCGTCATATCAAACCTCCAGTTACGAGCCTGCCTCAGTGCGGCGCCATGCGCAACGCTCCATCGAGGCGGATGACTTCGCCATTCAGCATGACGTTCTCACAGATGTGGCGTACCAATGCGGCGAATTCCACCGGCTTTCCGAAGCGCTGCGGAAAGGGCACGCTCTTGCTCAGCGAATCCTGCACCTCCTGCGGCATGCCGGCCATCATCGGCGTCTCGAAAATGCCTGGCGCGATGGCAACGACGCGAATGCCGCTGCGCGCCAATTCGCGAGCGATCGGCAGCGTCATGGCGGCAACGCCGCCCTTGGAAGCCGCATAGGCCGCCTGACCGATCTGTCCGTCGAAGGCGGCAATCGAAGCCGTGCTGACGATGACCCCGCGCTCGCCGTCCGTATCCGGCTGCTCCTTGGCGATGGCCGCCGCCGCGAGCCGGATCATGTTGAAAGTGCCGATAAGATTGATGCCGATCGCGCGGCTGAAACTGTCGAGCCGGTGCGGACCGTTGCGGCCGATCACCTTCTCGCCGGGCGCGACGCCGGCGCAATTGACGAGCCCATGCAGATGGCCAAAGCGTTCTATCGCCATGTCGATCGCGGCCTGGCCGTCTTCTTCCTGCGTGA
Source organism: Martinezella sp. CNPSo 3890 (assembly GCF_057784455.1). Lineage (NCBI taxonomy): Bacteria > Pseudomonadati > Pseudomonadota > Alphaproteobacteria > Hyphomicrobiales > Rhizobiaceae > Martinezella > Martinezella sp. CNPSo 3890. The sequence continues at coordinate 417,505 of NZ_JBXSOR010000002.1, forward strand.
CATCCGTCTTGATAAAGGTCGCGCGGGCACCAAGCTCACCGACAATACCGGCGCCAGCATCGGCATTGACGTCGGCTATGACGACATTAGCCCCCTCATCCGTCAGCATGCGCGCGACCGCCGCTCCAAGGCCCGAACCGCCACCGGTAACGACGAAAGTCTTTCCCTGGATCAACATGGTCGCTCTCCTCCAGCGCAGCCGATTTCAACCGAGGGCCTCCACGCTTCGTGCAGTCGCCCGCAGTATCGCATCCCCGGAAGAGCGCGGTTACCTCGCGCCTCGCCTAAGCTTATCGTCGCGCGATATTGCATTCGATGACAAAAGCGTCTCAAATCGTCGGCCAGTTTTACCATATTTTACAGGTCATGACGATGACGGAAACCGCGCGGCGGATGATATCACCTTTCTTCGTGAAAGAGGCGATCGACTGCCTTCGGCGGCATGGAAAATCCCCCGAACGATTGCTCGCGACACTCGGCCTATCCACGCAGATCGACGTGCCGGTTTCGGCCGAAAGCTATGGCGCGCTGTGGCTGGCGATCGCGGCCGAGATGGATGACGAATTCTTCGGCATGGGCGGCAGGCCCATGCGTCGCGGCAGCTTCACGCTGCTTTGCCATTGCGTGCTGCACGCAAGGACCCTCGACCAGGCGCTACGGCGCGCTCTCAGGTTCTTAAACATCGTGCTGGAGGATCCGGAAGGGCATCTCGAAGTGGCGGATGGGTTGGCGCATATCGTGCTGACCGACCGTGCGAGCGAACGCTCAGCCTTTGCCTATCGGACCTACTGGATTCTCCTGCACGGCATTGCATGCTGGCTCATCGGGCGCCGCATTCCGCTTAGAATGGTCGACTTTCGCTGTGCGGAGCCAGATCATGGCGCCGAGTACCGACAATTCTTCGGGGCGCCCGTCCGTTTCTTACAGCCGGTTAGCAGGCTCGCCTTCGATGCCGCTCTCCTCAGACTGCCGGTGATACGCAACGAGCAAGCCCTGAGGCAATTTCTTCGCAATGCGCCGGCCAATATCCTCGTGCGTTACCGCTATGACGCCGGCCTTGCAGCGAGCGTGCGCAAGCGGCTGCGCCAATCATCGCCTGCCTCATGGAAGGCATTTGACGATTTGGCCGCGCAAATGCGCATGTCTCCTTCGACCCTGCGGCATCGCCTCCATGCCGAGGGCCAGAACTATGCCGCCATCAGGGATGAAATCCGCCGCGATCTTGCAATCGAGATGCTGCAAACGACCAAGTTCGGCGTCGGGGAGATCGCGACACGCCTCGGCTTTTCCGAACCCAGCGCCTTTCATCGGGCATTCCGGAAGTGGACCGCAAGAAGCCCCGCGGCATTTCGAAAGGAAATGACCGCGCGGAACCGGTGACCGCGCCAGCCGCCGGTCTTCCAACGGCCTGCGCCATGGTGCTTCGTCATGGCCAGCGACGGTATTCGCGATCTCGACAAGCCTTATCTAGCTTGAGTTTCGAAACTGGCCTTACCGCGTCAGCGCATTGGCAAGCCAGTGTGCGGCGTGTTCCGCGGCGAGCGTAAGGCGCGGCCTTGCTGGAAGGAGAACGTGATACCGGTCGGGGGTGGAGATCTCGGGCTCCTCCAAGGCGACGAGCGTGCCATCCTCCAGGAAAGTCTGGACAAGAAGACGCCAGCCGAGCGCGATCCCCTGCCCCGCACGCGCGGCCGCGATCGCCTCCGTATAGTGGTTGAAGCGAAGATGCGGCTTTATTCGCAACGCCCGGCCCGTTTCCTGAACCCATTGCGTCCAGGAGAGCCATGAGCGATCGTGAGCGTCTGTCTCTATGAACTCATCGGCATCGGACATCTGCGCCGTCGGACGACGCCGATAATAGTCGGGCGAGCATACGGGAACGACGACGTCCTCCTGGGCGGCGACTATCTTAGCGTCGGCAAACGGCGGCCTGCCGTATCGAATGGCTACGTCTATGCCGCCAGCGTCCAGGTCGATTCTTGCGTCCTGCGAGATGACCCTGATCTGCACGCCCGCATTCTCCCGCCGAAACTCCGTCAGCCGCGGGAGCAGCCAGAAGGAGGAGAAGGCGACGGTCGCGCCGATCGTCACGACGTTCTGCTGGGAGGATCTGACCACATCGACGGCGTCCGCGATGCTGGCGAAGCTTTGCGCGAGCGTTGTTCCCAGGGTGAGGCACGCAGCAGTCGGTTCGATGGCGCGATGCTTGCGTACGAACATCGGCAGAGCGAGTTCCTCTTCCAATGTCGCGATCTGGCGGCTGACGGCTGCCTGAGTGACGCCAAGCTCGATCGCCGCCGCCGTAAAGCTCCGGTGCCGTAGAACGGCCTCGAGCGTCATCAACGCGGTCAGGGAGGGAATTCGCCGCCGAAAGTTCATATGCATCCCTCACATTACATAATGTTATGCGTTCGTGAAAATTAATGCCGTTGAAGCATAACGGATGCAAGGGCAAACTGCGGATCATAGAACCATAAGAGGCTATCATGCTAAACAGGCTTCCATCCTCCATCTCCGCCCTGCTTGAAGCACGCGCCGATGGTTATTCCCTGCCTGCCGGCCTCTATACCCGCGAGGATGTCTTCGAGGCCGATATCGACGTCTTCTTTCACAAGCACTGGATCTGCGTCGGCCTCGACTGCGACGTACCGGAACCAGGCGATGCCACCGTTGTCGATATTGGCAAGACCAGCCTGATCCTGCTTCGCGACGACGACGGCGAAATTCGCGTGCTTCACAACGTCTGTCGCCATCGCGGGTCGCGCCTGCTCGATGCCGGCAAGACGATCGTCTCGAAGCTTGTCTGTCCCTATCACACATGGACCTACGAACTGACCGGGGAGCTGAGCTATGCGCCACACATGGGCAAGGATCTGGACAAGCGGTGCCATAGCCTGAAGCCGGTGAACTTCAAGTCGATCGGCGGCCTGATCTATGTGTGCCTCTCCGACAATCCGCCGGAAGACATCGCAACCCTCGAGCAGGTGATGATCGAGCGCCTTGCGCCCTACGACATCCGGAATGCCAAGGTCGCTTATCAGACCGATGTCATCGAGGACGGCAACTGGAAGCTCACGATGGAAAACAATCGCGAGTGCTACCACTGTTCCGCCAATCATCCCGAGCTCTGCGTCTCCTTCGTCGATCTCGACTTCGGCTTCGATCCGGAAACGTTGAACCCAGAGGACCGCGAGCAGGCCGCCGAGCACTTCCGGCTCTACGACGAGCGGACAAAAGCCTGGGAGGCGGATGGTTTCCCGTCGGCGGCAGTCGAACAGCTCGTCGACTGCGCCACGAACTTCCGCACACAGCGTCTGATCATCGCCGGGGCCGGCGAATCCCAGACACATGATGCGACCGCGGCGTCATCGAAGCTGCTTGGTCGGATGACCCGCAAGGATCTCGGCGACACGCATCTTTGGGGCCATAATAGCTGGAATCACTTCATGGGCGATCACGCTGTCGTCGCGATCGTCATCCCGCTCTCCGCCGGCAAGACGCTCGTCAGAACCAAATGGCTGGTCCACAAGGATGCCGTCGAAGGTAAGGACTATGACCTCGACAAGCTTACGGACGTCTGGGTCGCCACGACGGACCAGGATGCAGGCCTCGTCGCCCGCTCGCATGCCGGCGTACTCGACCCTGCATACCAGCCCGGCCCCTATTCTCGATTCTCGGAAACCAATCTGGACAAGTTCGCGACCTGGTATATCGATCGGATGCGCGCCCATGGGTATTGAATTCGCTCAGATGCAGCGCGGCCAGGTCGCTATGTGGGATCCGGAGCACGACGAGACGCTTGTATGCATCGACGTGCACCAGGAGACGCATGACGTGAAGAGTTTCACGTTCGCGTCTCCGGAAGGCAAGCGCTTCAGCTTCGATGCCGGGCAGTACTTTTTGTTCGATTTCCCGATGGGTCCGGATAGTGAAGCGCGCTGCTACAGCATCTCGTCGTCGCCCCATCGCGACAACGCGTTCACCGTCACGGTCAAGCGCGTGCCCGGCGGCAAGGTCTCAAACTGGCTGCATGACACCATGACTGCCGGCATGATGGTCAAGGGCCAGGGGCCGCTCGGTCACTTTATCCGTCCGAAAGGCGAAAAGACGAAACTCCTGCTGCTCTCGGGCGGATCCGGCATCACGCCGGTCATGTCGATCACACGCGATCTGGCGGATCGATACGAACCCTCGGACATCGTTTTTCTTCACGCGGCGCGCACGCCCTCCGACCTCATCTTCCGCCATGACCTTTCCGGCCTCGCGACAAGGATGAAAGGCCTGCGTCTCCAGTTCCTGCCGGAAACGGTGGCTGGCGAGCCGGCGTGGCCGGGATTGACGGGGCGGCTCTCGCTCGAGTACCTCAAGCTTGCGGTTCCCGACATCGCCGAGCGTGTCGTCATGTGCTGCGGCCCGGCCCCCTTCATGGCGGCGGCGCGTTCCATCACCGCGGCATTGGGCGTTCCCGCGTCAAACTACATCGAAGAGAGTTTCGATGCGGCTGTCATCGACGAGCCAAGACCAGAGGTCGAGCAACAACCGGCCCAGAAGATATATCGGGTGGAGTTTTCGAAGCAGAAGCGAATGCTGCAAGTCTCCTCCGATCAAACGGTGCTTGCGGCCGCGAAGAAGGGTAGCATCAGGCTTCCTTCGTCCTGTTCGAATGGCATGTGCGGAACGTGCAAATCCAAGCTCGTCTCTGGCTCGGTCGAAATGAATCACAACGGCGGTATCCGTCAGCGGGAAATCGATGCCGGGATGTTCCTGCCCTGCTGCTCGAAGCCGCTTAGCGATCTCGTCGTTGATCGCTGACGAAGGATTGATGCGAGAGGCGATGCCATCTGCTCTCGTGCTTTAGCTGGCCAGCATTGCGTTGAGCGTCTGGGCCGTGTGGGACGCCAGGGTCAATCCGATGGACCCATGCCCATGCCCATGCCCGACGGCAAGAATGACGTCCCTGCCGCCCCTGGAAGGCCCGATGACCGGCACGGAATGGGCATTGAAGGCCGAAACCCAGGTCAGGAACGACTTGGCGTCCCGGGCGCGGGAAAGAATCTCCCTCTGCAAGAATAGACCTTCTTCCGATCAGGACAACGAGCTTACATCCGAAGGTTGAGGCAATTGTTTGTTGATTAACCGTTTGCATTTCAAATAATGTAACACCATCCATGTCATGAATAGCGGCGTTACTCTATGAGCGGCGCTATGGAAATACTAAAAGCCAAACAGAAATTTCAGCATTTCATGTCCATTCGGCCCGATAATCCGGACTTGTTGAAAGCTCAGTACCGTGCTTTCACACGGCAGATGCCGATGATGTATTTAATTCTGATTTCGAGTACATGGGCGCTTTCCATTACCCATATGCAATCGGCACCGACTTGGCTCACCATTGGCATCCCTGCTTTCTTCACGCTCGGCTGCATGCTCAGGATCAAATTCTGGTGGAGGACACGCAATGTCGATCCTCAGCCCGCAGTGGCTTATGCAGCGCTCGTCCGCACCAATCGCCTGGCTATCGGGATCGCTACTGCATTCACTGTTTGGTCATTTTTGTTGGTGCCCTATGGCGATGCATATGCCCAGTCTCATGTCGCCTTCTATATGGCGATTACAGTCATTTCCTGCATTTTCTGCCTGATGTATGTTCGCTCGGCGGCATTCATAGTTACCGTGATCGTCAATGGAGCATTCGTTTTATTTTTCGCGGCCTCAAGGCAACCGACTTTTATTGCGATAGCTATCAATGTGGCACTTGTGTGCGCGGGCATGATGTCGATTCTCCTGACAAACTACCGCAATTTCGAGCGCATGATTATCTCGCAGCAACGCACGGAAGCGCTTAGCAATGAGAACCTCTTGCTTGCCAATGTCGACAGCCTGACGGAATTACCCAATCGTCGCGCGTTCTTTACGCATCTGGAAGCTGAGTTCGAAAGGGCCAAGACCGAAAACACGCGGCTGGCTCTTGGCGTCATCGATCTCGATGGCTTCAAGCCGGTCAACGACCTTTACGGACACTCGGTCGGGGACAGGCTGCTGATCGACGTCAGCAGGCGCCTTACCACCAGCTTGAAAGCCAGCCGGGCATTTCGATTGGGTGGCGACGAATTTGCAATCGTCGCCCCGGTCGCGCCTGAAGATGCTCAGCTTGTGAAAAACGCGAATGCGATTTCCGAATGGCTCGGAGCGCCTTATCACCTGCCGGAAGGAACGGTGCACGTATCCGCGTCGATGGGAATAGCGGTCTTCCCGAACCTCGCTTCTACTCTGGAGCAGCTTTTCGACAGGGCTGATTATGCCCTTTACCATGCCAAGAGAAGCCGTCGCGGAGGCGCGGTTTTATTTGACGCCGAGCACGAAAAGCAGATCAATATAGAAGCGCGCATCGAGCACCTGCTCAGGCAAGGCAATTTGGAAGACGAGCTCTCGGTCATGTTTCAACCGATCGTGAGCTTGGCGAATGATCAGACGGTTGGCTTCGAGGCCCTGGCCCGCTGGCACAGCCCGGTTCTTGGACATGTCTCGCCCGCGCAATTCTTCCCAATCGCCGAACGGGCCGGTATCGTCAGTTCACTGACACGGCCGCTGCTCAAAAGGGCACTTGCCTTCGCATGCGAGTGGGAAGAGCCTTTGCGCCTGTCGTTCAACCTGTCGGCCTACGACCTCAATTCCAACGAAGGGGTGCTGTCGTTGATCGGAATCATCGAAAGCAGCGGCTTTGACGCGAAGTGTCTCGACCTTGAAATTACCGAAACGGCCTTTACGCACGATTTCGAGCAAATCAAATCGTCGGTGGAAATGCTGCGGCATCTCGGTTGCGGCATTTCACTCGACGACTTCGGCACCGGTTATTCCAGCTTGACGCGGCTGCATGCCCTTCCTTTGACCAAGATCAAGATCGACCGCAGCTTCGTCACGGATTTGCACAAAAGGCCCGCCAGCTATAAAATCGTGAAATCACTTCTCAATCTCAGCCGGGACATGGAGCTGGAATGCGTGGTTGAAGGCGTCGAGACACCCGAAGAACTTGTGGCTCTTCAGGGGTTGGGGGGCACGCTGGTGCAAGGCTACCTCTATTCGCGGCCACTGAACGAAAAAGACGCTGCCGAATGGTGCTGCGCCGCCGCACGGCAAACAGGCTCGTCAACCAGCTGAACCACAAACATCTTCGTTATGTGCCGCAGATGGCATGCTCCTGAACGGAAGCGAGCGGGCGACCCTCACGCTTGAGAGATCATCAGCTCGACCGCAGGGCGGCGGTCAAGGGAAGTCGGCTGGCGACGGTGGCCGGCAAGGCGCCGCCCAGAATGCCGATCGCAAGTCCGAGCAGACCTGCCGTCGTCATGACATCGCCGGTTACGGAGAGCTGGAACGCCATTCGCGTTCCGTTCGTCCCAACCGTGCTTGCCTGCCAGCCATTGAAGGCCAGCCAGGATGCGAGCAGTCCAAACGCCACGCCAAGGGCGGCAAGCACGATTGCCTCCACCCATGTGCCGAGAAACGCGGATATCCGGCTGAAGCCGAGTGCCCGAACCGTTGCGATCTCGACGGTACGGTCCGACACGGAGTTCATCATTGTGTTGAGCGCACCGGCGGTCGCACCGATGGCCATCAACAGAGCGAGCGGCCAGCCGAACAGCCGGATGAGACTGGCCGTGCGGGCTGATTGCGCCGCATAGAGGTCGGCTTCAACAACGGCGCGCAGCGGCGTTGTCTTTATTGTGTCGAGCTTGGCCTGCAGCCGGGACACAGAGGCGGGATCGGACAGGCGCAAGCGCAGGCTCTGGACCTGCCCCTGCCGGTCGAAGGCGGATCGAACCGCGTCGAGATCGGCCCAGATCTCGGACTCGAAGGCGCTGCCGCGCGCCGAGAACAGGCCTACCACCGTCCAGTCGACCGTGCCGAGCCGCAAGGTGCTGCCGATCGATATTCCGACCTGTCGCGCGAGGCGATCCCCGACGACGATCTCGCGCGAACCGGGTGTGAACAGGCGGCCGGACGACAAGGCGATATGGTCGCGGATGGAGGGACCGGACTGATCCATGCCGCGAAGAGCCAAGGTCAGGCCCTCTTCCGACCCGTTCGATTTGGCGTCGACGGCAACGACGATTTCGCGCGAGAAAATCGGCATGCCGCTTGCGTCTCGCGCCACACCGATGTCATCGGTCATTGCACTCAGGGTTCGAATGACGGATGCCGGAACATCGGAGCCAGCCTCCTGGTTCGTACCGCCACCCAGAACGACGGCGAGGGAGTTTGAGCCGGCACTTTGCAGGGCCGTCTCGAAACCCGTTGTCATGGCCAGGAAGCCCGCGAGAACGCAGACGACGAGCGCCACGGAAAAAACCATGGAGGCGGAAATGGAGATGCGTCGTGGCAGGCTGAACAGATTTGCCCTGATCATGACGAATGCTTGTTTGGCATTGGAGGACATGAATCTACCTCGTTCTGAATGCGGAGATTATCGGGATCCTAAGCGCGTTCAGAGCCGGAAGCGCACCGGTCAAAAGCGCTAACAGGGTGACCATCGCAAGAGCTCTTGCAAAAATCGCATCGGAAAAAACGAGGCCGATCTCAGGTCCCGTGATGACCGTTGCAAGCAGTGCAAGTATCAGGCCGATGGTGCCGCCGACCACGAAGATGAACAATGTTTCGCCGAGGATCAGCGCCATGATCCATGAGCCGGAAAAGCCCAGGGTTTTCAAAACGCCGATCTCGAAGGTGCGCTCGCGAACGGCAAAGACCATGGTGTTGCCGACGATCATCAGCAGCGTGACGAATGCCGCGCCGACCACCATGTTCACGATCAGGCCGATATCGGCATATTGGCGCAGGAAAGCCTCGAGGAACTGCTTTTCCGATCTGGTCTGTGTCGGCGCCGCCGAATTGGCGAACAGCTGATCTATCTTCGAGGCAAGTTCCCTTGTCTGAACATCAGGCTGAGGCCTAATGATGAAGGCGTCGACCGTGTCCTTGTTGCGGGCTCTGAGCGCATTGACATAATCGTATTGGGCGACGACGAAATAGGTGTCGGTCGAGGCGTTCTCGCCGTTGAAGACACCGGCGATTTCAAAGGACCAGTCACGACTGCCATCCTGCTTTGCCGTATCGAAGCTGGTGACGGTGATCTTCTGGCCGACGGTCCAGCCTTGCGCCTCGGCGAGCGCCCTGCCGACGAGGACGGTGCTGCGGTCCCTGGCGAGCACGCCGATCAGAGACGGCGTCAGCCCGAGCTCCTTACCGTTCGAACTGTAAAGCCGCGCGGGATCGGCGGCACTCACGGCGATGATGTTCTTCTCGACCATCGCAAAGCCGCGCAGACGCGACATATAGCCGACGGCGGCTACACCTGGTTCGGTGCCGATCCCGTTCAGGTAGGAAATCGGCAGCGGCTGGGCGCGGCCGGCCGCACTCATGACGCCAAGAATATCCTCGCTCGCCGCTGACGAGCCCTGGCTACCGTCGATGAAGCTCGTCGTCAAACCATAGATGAGAAAGGCCGTGGCGACGCTGACCATCAGCAATATTGTGCGCAGCGGCTTCCGCCACATACTTTTTCGCACGAGATCGAGGAACGTCATGCGTCCGCCCTCCGCTCTTCGACGAACTGGCCCTTGTCGAGATGAAGCGTTCGGCTGGCATAGCTTGCGGCCTGCGGGTCGTGGGTCACCATGATGATGGTCTTGCCGAGCTCGCGGTTCAGAAAACGCAGCATTTCCAGCACCTCGTCCGCCGATCGGCGGTCGAGGTCGCCCGTGGGCTCGTCGCAGAGCAGCAATGCCGGGTCCGCGACGATCGCCCGCGCGATACCGACGCGCTGCTGCTGACCGCCCGACATCAGCTTCGGATACTGCTTCTGGCGACCCGAAAGTCCGACCAGATCCAGAACCTTGTCGACGCGCACCCGCCGCTCCCTCGACGAGAGCGGCTTCAAGAGAAGTGGCAGTTCGATGTTCTCGGCCGCGTTCAGCATCGGCAGGAGATTATAGAACTGGAAGACGATCCCCATGTTGTGGGCGCGCCAGGAGGAGCGGGCCGCCTCGCCCATCTGATCAAGATTACTGAACCCGATGCGCAGGCGGCCCTGATCCGGCTTGTCTATGCCCGACAGCATGTTGAGCAGCGTCGATTTCCCGGATCCGGAAGGCCCCATGATCGCGACGAACTCGCCGCGGGCGATTTGCAGGTCGAGATTGGAAAAGATCGGGACGGTCTCGGTCCCTATTCTGTATCCCTTCTTGACATTGTCGAGCACGATATAGGGCTCGTTGCTTGTGGAGGCGGTCATCGAGGAATATCTCCTGGCTGTTGTGCTGGAATGGTCGAAATACGAATACGGGCGGCCATGTTGGGCATGGTGCCGTCAGGTGAATCGAGGAGCGCCAGGCGCAGCCTGATCGTGCCCTTTTCCGCCGAAGCGACTGGCCAAAGCTGCAGGATCTCGGTCGCGAAGGGCTTGTCCGGAAAGCCGTCGAGGACGGCTTCGCCGCGAAGACCAGGACGAAGCTCGCCGATATTGGTTTCGGCGACATCAGCGTCGATCACCAGGCTGTTGGTATCGGTGATCGTCAGCAGGCTTTCATTTTCCTTGATACTGTCCACTCGGGCCAGCACCCGACCGCCGACGTGGGCGTCGAGCCGTGTCACCGTGCCCGAGATCGGAGCTTTGACGGTCAACGCATCAACATGTTCCTGCGCGATCTTCACGTCGAGTTGGGCTCTTGCATAGCTTTGGCGTGCCTGATCGACCGCATTCAATGCCGTATCTCTGGCTGTTTGTGCTTCCTCGACGGTCTGGATCGAGACAGCGCTCTTCGCAGAGAGCACCGTATTGCGTTGCAGCGAGCTGTCGGCCTGCTTGAGGGCCAGGATCTTTCCGTCGAGGACAAGCTTGGCGGCATCGCTGTCGGCCTTGGCCTGCGCGAGTGAGAAGCCGGCGCTGACGTCATCGATCCCGACGATAACCTGCCCGGCTTCAACGCGATCGCCGATACTGACGCCAACCGATGCGATCTCTCCCTCATATTTGGAAAAGACCGTCACGATACGCGGGGCGACGACGAAGCCGGACCCGGTTATCTCCGGCGCGGATGCCGATCTCAGCGAATTGGCGGAAGGGATGGGCGAACCGCTACCGGAGGCCGCCTGAATGGATGGAACACCTGATTTGTCACCAGTTTGCGCCGTGCCCCAGGCCTCGAGGTCCGGCTGCGGCTGAAGGGCGGTTTCGAGGCGAGGCGCGATATCTGGCCAGAAGAAGGCGACCGCGATCGCGCTGACGCCAAGGGCGAGCATGGTACTCGTGAGGACAAACCGCCGGCTCTTCTTGACCGGCGACCCGACTGATTGGAACGAAGGCTCAAGCGACAATGACCTGAGCGTTTCAGCGAGTTTGCGATTTTGTTCGGTGGTCGTGTTCATGCCGAGAACATGAACGGGACGCCCGAGAACTCGACCTCAAACGCGTTCTGGCCCGTACTCGATCGCGATCTGGTACTTCTTGCGCCTGCTGCCTCCAAACAGTCTTCTTGCGCAACTCCAGTATCGGATACACCCGAAGAGAAAATCATGCTTGCGGCGTTCGTTGATCCCTCCCGATCCAAGCTGCCCGGTGGGTCGCTTGCGCCGTGCATCACAGGCGGCTTTTTTCCATGGTCGATCTTGTAACAATCGCATGAATATGCTCACGCTCGGAGGTGGTCGATCGGTATCGATCGGCGCAAGTGAGACCATAACAGCCATGCCAAATATCAATCTTAAATTGCTGCAAACCTTTCTTCTTGCAGCGGAATCCGGAAGTTTCCGCAAGGCCGCGGAAGAAAGCAATCGGTCACCTTCGGCGGTGAGCATGCAGATCAAGGATCTTGAGGAGCAGATCGGCATCAGCCTGTTCACACGCACGCCGCAGCGGGTCAATCTCACCAACGAGGGCCAGGCGCTGTTCGAGGAAGTTGGGCGTGCCATGGCCGACGTTCAGGCCAGTCTCGACAGGCTGGCGGAATTGGCAGCCCGCCGCAAAGGGAAAGTCCAGATCGCCTGCGCCCCGACGCTTGCCACCAGTCGACTCGGCGACATCCTGTCGACCTTCAAGCTGCGCTATCCGCGCAGCATCGTCGAGGTGCAGGAAACGCCGCCGCAGGCAGCACTCGTCATGCTGCAGCAGCAGGAGGTGGAGTTCTATATCGGCCCGGAGGTGCCCAACCTCAAGGACTTCCACTTCGAATCGATCATCGACGATCCGCTCGTCGCCTGCATTCCCGAAGAGCTATACAGCGGTGAAAAAACGATCCGGCTGAAGACAATCGCCCAATTCCCGCTGATCATGCTCAATCGCAAGACCGCCGTTCGCGGACTCGTCGATCGCCTGACGCGTGAGGAAGGCGTCGAGCTTGATGTTCAATACGAAGTCGAGAGCGCACAAACCGCGCTAGCGCTCGCCGCGTCGGGGCTCGGCGTTTCGATCGTGCCTGGTATCGCGTTGGGGCAGAATGTCGACAGCCGCCTCCGCGTCGTACCGCTCGACAATCCCAACGCCCGGCGGGCTGTCGGCATTATCACGACCCGTGGCTATGTGCAGCAGCGCTATGCCGAGCAACTCATCGCCCTCATCCGCACCAATCTGCGCGGTGAAGGCTGAGCACTAGTCCGTCTGTATCCAAACAGCCTTGGTTTCGAGATACTCGTGAAGGTGCTCGATACCACCCTCGCGCCCGTAGCCTGACATCTTCATGCCCCCGAATGGTACGGCCGGGTCGAGCGCATGATACATGTTGACCCAGACCGAACCCGCCTTGATGCGACGCACCAGCTTGTGCGCCAGTCCGAGATTTTGGGTGAAGATGCCCGCCGCCAGCCCATAGGACGATGCATTGGCGCGCTCGACCGCCTCCTCGATCGTATCGAAGGGCATGGCTGAAATGACCGGCCCGAAGATCTCCTCGCGGGCGATCCTCATCTCGTCCTTCACGCCGCCGAATACGGTCGGCGCGATGAAGTTTCCCTTGTCGTAGAGAGCTCCGGAAAGACGCGTGCCTCCCGCGACCAAAGCAGCACCTTCACTCTGCCCAGATGCGATGAAACCCTCGACGACCCTTGCCTGGCGAGCCGAAATCAACGGCCCGATGTCGGTATCGGCTTCGATCCCGTGGCCGATCCGAAGCGACCGGGCAAAATCGGCGACCTTGGCGACGAATTCCTCGTGGATCTCACGCGCGACGAACAAGCGCGAACCGGCAATGCAAATCTGCCCGGAATGTGCAAAGACCGCCATGGCGGCGACAGGCACGGCTCGGTCTATATCAGCATCGCGGCAGACAATCACCGGCGACTTGCCGCCGAGCTCCAGCGAAACACGTTTCAAGTTGCCGAGCGCGGCGCGGGCGATCGATTGTCCGGTGGCGGTGGACCCGGTGAAGACGATCTTGTTGACATCGGGATGCTCGGCCAGCCGGGCGCCGGCGACCGATCCGTTGCCGGTGACGATATTGACCACGCCGTCCGGCACGCCGGCCTCTTGCATGAGTTTGGCGATCAGCAGCGGCGTGAGCGGCGCATCCTCCGAGGGTTTCAGAACCACCGTGCAGCCTGTCGCCAGCGCCGGGGCGATCTTCCAGATCGATGCTGCGGTGGGCGCGTTCCATGGAATGATCGCACCGACGACCCCGATCGGCTCCCGGCGGGTGAAGGTCACGATCTCGCCGGGTATGGAATTGTCGATCACCTCACCGTGAAGGGCTGTCGCCATGCCGGCGTAAAACCGCAGCATGCCGATGACCCGACGCTTGTTGGCAAGCGTGCGCGTGATCGGCATGCCCATGTTCAGTGTATCGGAAACCGAAAGGCGCTCCCAATTCTCCTCAAACAGGTCGGCGATTTTCAGGAGCAGCGTCTGGCGCTCATAGGGTGAGAACTTCGACCACGGCCCTTCCAGAGCCTGACGCGCCGCGGCGACGGCGCGGTCGACATCGGCGGGAGCAGCCAACGGAACCGTTGCAAGGACTGCGCCGGTCGCCGGATTATAGGTCTCGCTGACTTCGCCGGATTGGGCCGCAACCCATTGGCCGCCGATGAACATTGGCCGGAAGCCACCATCGTAAAGCTCAGCCGCCATTTGCTTGGCGTCGAAAGTCAATGTCATGGCGCGGCCTCCCAGCTTCATTCTGTTGTCGATATTCACTATCAGACGGCCACAATACAAATAAAGAAAGCTAAAAAGGCGTTCAGATAATCGGACTGTGAAATCGCTTCGAGTTATCCGATGCTGTAGGAAATGGAGGAGCTTGACATGCGTCTTACGGGAAAAGTGGCGATCGTTACCGGTGGCGGATCGGGTTTCGGCGAAGGAATCGTCCGGAAATTCGTCGAGGAAGGCGCGCGGGTCGTGCTCGTCGATCGCGACCTCGCCGCAGCGGAGCGGGTGGCAACGCAGCACGAAGGATCGGTCGCGCCGCTTGCCGGCGATGTCGCCACGCTCGACAGCCTCGCTGCCGCGCGAGATCTCGCGCTGGCGCGGTTCGGCGGCCTGCACATCCTCGTCAACAATGCCGGTATCGGACAGCCTCCAATGCCGATGGAGGATATGGACGAAGGCCTGTTCGAGCGCATCTTCAATGTCAACATCCGCTCGATCTACAATGGTGCGCGGGCGGTGCTGCCGCATTTCAAGGCCGAGCGGCACGGCGCCATTTTGAACATCGCCTCGACCGGCGGCGTCTCCCCTCGCCCCAATCTCACCTGGTACAATGCCTCGAAGGGATGGGGCATAGCCGCCACCCGAGCGATGGCCGTGGAGCTTGCTCCCTTCGGAATTCGCGTCAACGCCATCAATCCCGTCGCCGGCGATACACCATTGCTCTCGACCTTCATCGGCTCCGACAGCGACGAAAGCCGAGCACGGATCGTCGCCACCATTCCGATGGGGCGGCTTTCGACACCCGCGGACATGGGCAACGCCGCTGCTTTCCTCTGCTCGGACGAAGCGAGCATGATCACCGGCGTCGATCTCAATGTCGATGGCGGCAAGTGCATCTGAAGAGGCAGCGATGAAGGATATGTAAGAGATTGCCGTCGTTCATGGCGACGGCATCGGTCCGGAGGTCTGCGCGGTCGCGGTCGAGGTGGTCATGGCTTTCCGGGAATATCCAGCCGGTGCGGAACATTTCCTCAAGACGGGCGAGAGCTTTCCCGAACCGACCTTTGATGACATTCTTCGGCGCTCGCGTGGTGCGATGATGAACCGTGCTCGTATTCGATGCTTATTCCGCCTGGCCAAGTCGCGTCAGGTATCGCCGCAGATGTCTTGCCCGCCGAAAACGATAGCAAGCACTCGAAGAACTTGCCGTTCTTCGTCGAGATCGAAATAGAAGATGGCCCGGGTCTTTGTAACCTGCCGCAACCCTGGGCCACGTCGGGCAGAAGCGTTCCCTGGTATGCGCCTAGGCAAGTGCTTCCATGTCGCCTTCGATCGCGTGAAGGCGCGCTGCACCACGATCGAAGGCGTCAGTCAACAGATCGCCAAGCGCAATATAGGATTCGATCAGATGGTCGAAGATCAGGCCGAGGTCCCGGTCGCAGTCGGCGGAACGCACGACTTTAAAGACCATGAGATGCCTTCTTGGAGGAGATCAGCTCCTGGGTCCGCCGGCGACCTTCCTCCAAGGTCAGAAAGTCACCTACCTGCCGCTCGGAAATCAGAGCCTTCAAAGCCGCGAGCTCGGCTGCCCTCAGCACGGCTTCTTGGCGAACGAGTTCAAGCCCATGCTGCACGACGGCGCTCAGGCTTGAGAAGCGCCCCTCTTCGACCAGCTTTCTCGCAAAGACGTCCTGCTGGTCGGAAATTGAGACCGATACCTTCACCGACATCCCACTTCGCTCCCTGTTGCCGAGCTCTATACATTATTCAGTAGTATATAGTGCAACCGTCAATTCACTCATTGATGCAGACGCCGATCTGGCAACCGCTAGAAAGCAAGGATAGGTCCATCACCATGGTGACTTGCTAGAACAAAGCTCCTCTCTGCAGAGCGAATTGAGTTTGCTCTTGCGCTGTCCCTTGGATGGTCTAAGTCATGTGGTCGTGGCGGCGAGCGACGTCGGCCTAATCGAATTTGACGATCGAAGGTAATTCAATGACCGGACAACTTTCTCTTCCCCGTGACCGGATTTCAGTCCTTCTCCTGGAAGGGATCAGCCAGAGTGCGGTGGACTATTTTGCCTCATCCGGTTACGTCAATCTCACCCATTTGCCGAAGGCCCTCGATGACAAGGATCTCAAGAGCCACATCGCAGAAGCACACATCATCGGCATCCGGTCGCGCACGCAGCTGACAGAAGAGATTTTCGGCTCCGCCAAGAAGCTCATGGCGGTCGGCTGTTTTTCCGTGGGAACGAATCAGGTCGATCTGGATGCGGCTCGTCGGCGCGGGATACCGGTGTTCAACGCTCCCTATTCGAATACGCGCTCGGTTGCCGAACTCGTCATCGGTGAAATCATCATGCTGACCAGGCGGATTTTTCCGCGTTCGGCTTCGGCTCATGCAGGTGGATGGGACAAATCCGCCGAAGGCAGTCGCGAGATGCGCGGAAAAACGCTCGGTATCGTCGGCTACGGCAATATCGGCTCGCAGCTGAGCGTCCTTGCCGAAAGCATGGGTATGAACGTTCGCTATTTCGATCCGTCGGACAAGCTTCGCCACGGCAATTCGGAATCCATGGCTTCGCTTGGCGAGTTGCTCGAAATCGCGGATTTCGTGACGATGCATGTTCCCGAAACCAGCTCGACCCAGAACATGATCACCGAGGCCGAGCTGCGCAGGATGAAGAAGGGTGCCTTCTTCATCAACAACTCCCGCGGCACCGTGGTCGATCTTGATGCGCTTGCGAAGGTCTTGAAAGAGGGACACCTCGCCGGCGCGGCCGTCGACGTGTTCCCCAAGGAGCCGGCATCGAACAAGGAACGCTTCGAAACGCCGCTGCAAGGTTTGGACAATGTGATTCTCACTCCGCATATCGGCGGATCGACCGAAGAAGCCCAGGAACGTATAGGAAGGGAAGTTTCCAGGAAACTTGTTGAATATTCCGATGTCGGCTCGACGCTCGGCGCGGTCAACTTCCCCCAGGTTCAGTTGCCTCCGCGTCCAAACGGCACGCGTTTCATCCATGTCCACGAAAATCGCCCGGGTATCCTAAACAGCCTGAATACGATCTTCTCGTCGCGCGGACTGAATATCGTCGGCGAGTTCCTGCAAACACACGGCGAAACGGGTTACGTGGTTATCGAGGTCGAAGGCGTTGGCCAAACGGCGAATGAGATACTTGACACGCTTCGCCAGATCCCGGGAACGATACGAGCGCGATTGGTCTACTGACCGATCTGCTGTTGACGACGGTGGCGCCTTTCGGTGACGATAAGGGCGCACACCCCTTCACTATCATCGGTCCACAGCGTTGAACGCGACCTCACATCGTCCAGCAGACCTACCACTTTCAGCAAGGCTTGGCGGGCCGAGATCGGCCCTCGAGTTTTTCCTCAATATTCAGCGGGTCTCTCGATCAGGCGATACGGCGAGCGGCAGCGATCTGGGTGGCGCCGATACTGGCAAGAGCGACGCTGAACAGGGTCGGGTTTGTGGCGGTCTTCGTGGGAATGACCCCATTGCCGGCAACATAGAGGTTGTCGAAGCCCCAGACCTTGGAATTTCTGTCGCAAACGCTGGTGCCATCGTCGCGCTCGCCCATACGGATTGTGCCCTGATAATGCAGCGACGAGCCGACCGGCTGCACGAAGGTGGCAAAACCGGGCGCTGGGCGACCGATAATGGCGGAAATTCGCTGGGCATGGCCCTTGGCCTCTTCGAGGCGCGCCTTGTCGCCCTCCGACTGACGCCAATGGATGGAAATAGCCGGCAGCCCGAGCCAGTCACGGCGATCGTCATCGAAGGTGACACGGTTGTCGGCGCTGATATCGGAGGGCACGAAAACGCCCATGCCAATCGGCTGGCCGCTCATGTCGCTGGCATGCGGCATCGAGTGCAGGCTCGCCGGCGCGATGGTGACCGAATAGGGGAAATCCTTGGTAGCCGGAATCCAGCTCATCGCGGTCATGGGCACATCGGTCTGCATCTCCGTGATCTGCGAGACGATATAATGGTCGTTGATGTAGCGGCCGAGCGCTTCAGGGCGGATGCCGGAGGCGTAGAGCAGCTGAGGAGAATGCAGCGAGTCGCATGCAACGACGACCGTGCCGGCCTTGACAATGAAGGTTTCCTCCGAGCCGGCGCGGGCAAGTTCGACCCCCGTGACATGACCATTTTCATGGATCACGCGGCGGCAGGCGGTTTCAGAGAGAATATGAAAGCTCTCCTCGGGCTCGTCGACAAGGTCGCCGAGAACGACGTCAGTGCCGTGATAGCGCAGACCATCAGGACCCGGCGTTGCCGCGAGTGGCATCGGCTGGACGAAGCGATCGGGTGAGCGACCGGGATTGAAGACCTCGCCCAGGCGCTCGCGCATGGCGATTGCCGCGGCATCGCCCGCACGTGGGTCCTTGTTGGTACCCAGCAATCGCGCCGACACGGCCAGGGCCTCATGCATCTCATCGGTGGGGATGAAGGGCACCAGTTCGATCTCGGATGGCACCGGCGTGCCGGTCGACCATTTGGTGCCCATGCCGCCGACATTGGCCGCCGAGAAGCCGGCGAAGAGGTTCTCATCCTGGGCATCGGCGTCATTGGCGATAAAAAGGCCCGAGCGGCGCAGCAACGAATGATCGAAGCCGCCAGCGCGGCGGGCCTCCCACTCTTCCTTGTTGATTGGCATGCGCGGGCTGCGGTCGCCGCCCTGGGCGCGCACCTCGCAGGCCGCGCGCTCGTCGAGATCGAGAATATTGTCGAGATGTGCGCCCTTTTGCGGCAAAATCTGCGGGCCGGCTTCCACCATCAGGATACGCGCTTCCGGCCAGTCGTTCCTGATGACCCGTGCATAGGCCGAGCCAGTCGGGCCACTTCCGATGATGACGACGTCGGCGGACTGACGAGACATTCCTGCTATTCCCCACTCTTAAATCAATTTGATTGCAAACAAAGATGTATCGTAGCCGAAGTCAACCGGGATTGTTAAGTTGCCGAACAAAGTTTTTGTGAAAAGCTCGAGGAGAGGCACGATGAAGGTAGGTCTGAGTTCATACAGTTTCCGTCCGTTGATGCAGAGCGGCGCCATGCAGATCGAGGATGTCTTTGCCTGGGTCGGCAAACATGGCGGCGATCATGTCGAACTGGCAACGCTTTCTGTGGCGCCCGAAGGGCAGGACCTGCGATATGAACTCGCCGATGACGGGGAGATGCTGGAGCGGCTAAAGGGCGCGTCCCAGAAAAACGGCGTCCCGCTTTCCGGCCTCTGCATGTCCGGCAATTTCATTGATGACGGCGAACGCGCGTTCCAGCTTGGCCGGCTGAAGCGTTATGTCGAGCTTTGCGACAAGCTCGGTGTCCGCTTCCTGCGCCACGATGTCGTGCCCTGGTCGCTCCGCGCAACGGAGCCCGGCCAGTTCGAAGCGGCATTTCCGGCGATCGCCGACGCCACCCATGAGCTTGCCGCGCATGCCGGGCGCTATGGCGTGACCACCAGCGTCGAGGATCACGGGTTCTTCATGAATTCCAGCGAGCGGATCAAGCGGCTTCTTCATGCCGTCAATCTGCCGAGCTTCAGGCTCACCGTCGATATCGGCAATTTCCTCTGCGTCGACGAGAATCCGCTCACGGGGACGCGTGCCTGCCTCTCTCATGCAAGTTTCATCCACCTCAAGGATTTCTATGTGCGCCAGTCAGCGCCTGGCGCGGACTGGCTGCGGACGGTCGGCGGCCAGGCAATCCGCGGCTCGGTCTTCGGCTATGGCGACCTGCCTGTCAGGTCCATCATCGAGGACATCGTCGCTTCGGGCTATGACGGCTTCGTCTCGCTGGAATATGAAGGCAACGAGCCGACGCAATTTGGCTGCGAAACCGGCCTGAAGAATGCGAAGGCAATGTTTGCGGCCGCCGCCGGCCGCTAACCATCGCCCGCTGCAATCCAGCCGTCAGAGCGCGGCGATCCGATCGACGCGCTTCTTCAAATCGGCGAGGCGCTGTCGGTCGCCTCCCGGCACCTCGAGAGAGGCCCAGCCGGAATAGCCAATATCAGACAGGGCCTTGTTGACCGCGGCCCAATCGCAGTCGCCCTCGCCCAGCTCGACATCGAAGCCCTTCCATGGGCCTTCGCTGTTCATCTTTTCCAGGCTATATTCCTTGATGTCGATTTTCAGGATGCGCTCGCCGAGCGCCTCGATCCAATGGGTCGGCCGGCCGTAGCGAAGTACATTGCCGACATCGAAATACCAGCCGAGCTTCGGATGGCGGAAGCGATCGATGAAATCCGCCGCCTCAAGGGGGCTTAGCAGAAAGTCGTTCCACACGTTTTCGAGCGCGATCGATACGCCGCTCTCTTCCGCGGCGGGCAGGATCCTGGCGATTTCCTCGCGAGCTCTCGCGTAAGCGGTCTTGTAACTGGTGCCCGCATTGACAATGCCGGGAACGAGCAGCACCGTCGTCGCGCCATAGAGCTTCGCATCATGCAGAGCCTTGATCATCGAATCGACACAAGCCTGGCGTGCCGATGGATCGGGATCCGTCAGCGGACGCTTCCAGTGCACCGCATTGACGAAGCCGGGGATAGCGAGCCCGGTCTTGTCGCGGGCATCCAGAACTTCGTCGAGCGGCAGGTCATTGGGCGCATCGAGCTCGACCCCGTCATAGCCAAGATCCCGCAGGAGCTGGAATTTCTCCAGGATGGAGAGCGAAGGCTCCTCGACCATGCCCCATTTCAGGCTGATCTTCGCTAACGGGCGAACGGAAACGGGCGAAAAGGAATTAGCAGCGGATTCGGTCATTGATGGGTCTTCGCGTAGCATGGTCGGATAGCGGCGGCACTATGTCAGCCAATTCAGGGCCGATCAATCAGTCATTGGCAACCAGGACGCGATGCCCGCCATGCTGCCGTCCGCAAGGCTTTCGGCTTCCCTCGGACCAAAGTCCAATCCATGACAGGACCTAGGCCCGAAGACGCAATCTTTGGTCCTAATGCCATGGATTGCCCGGGCCTTTGCGCCAGTTGTTTCCGGCGATGGAAGCGGTCGGATACCTGGCCGCTGTCGTAATGCATGCGGAGAAGGTCGATGAATATCAACGGCGTCCTTGAAAGCGGCATCCTAGCCCCGGCATCCGACATAGTTTCCGACGGCGGCGATATCACGCCACCAGTGGCGATATAACCGCCATGCAGCAAACAAAGCGAATCCTAGTTACCGGCGGCGCAGGTTTTCTCGGCTCCTTCCTATGCGAACGGCTTTTGCGGGAAAAACACGAGGTTATCTGCGTAGATAATTTTTTTACAGGACGGAAAAGCAACGTCTCGCATCTGCTCGATAGCAGATCTTTCGAAATCGTCCGCCACGACATTACCTTCCCCCTTTATGTGGAGGTCGACGAGATCTATAATCTCGCTTGTCCCGCGAGCCCGGTTCACTATCAGTTCGATCCGGTGCAGACCACCAAGACCAGCGTCCACGGCGCGATCAACATGCTTGGCCTCGCCAAGCGGGTCGGCGCCAAGATCCTCCAGGCCTCGACATCCGAAGTCTATGGCGATCCCGAGATCCATCCCCAACGGGAAGAGTATTGGGGCCGGGTGAACCCGATAGGCCCGCGCTCCTGCTACGACGAGGGCAAGCGCTGCGCGGAGACCCTGTTCTTCGATTACTGGCGTCAACACCGGCTACGGATCAAGGTGGCGCGCATCTTCAACACCTATGGCCCAAGGATGCGTCCCGATGACGGCCGTGTCGTCTCCAACTTCATTGTGCAGGCGCTGCAGAACAAGCCGATAACGGTCTATGGCAGCGGCCAGCAGACGCGCTCGTTCTGCTATGTCGACGATCTTATCGATGGCCTGGTTCGCCTGATGGGAACAAAGGACGAGATCACAGGCCCGATCAATCTCGGCAACCCGGCGGAGTTTACGATGCTGGAACTTGCCAATCTCGCGATAGAACTGACCGGCAGCCGCTCGGCGATAAAATACCTGCCACTGCCGGCCGATGATCCCAGGCAACGGCAGCCGGATATCGGGGTCGCGTCGCGCGAACTCGGCTGGAAACCGAAGGTTCAGTTGAAAGCCGGGCTTGGCAAAACGATCGCCTATTTCGAGGAACTGCTTTCGTCTGGCCGTTCGCGCGCGATCGCCGCCGAATGAGGACGGTCCTTGTCACCGGCGGAGCCGGCTATATCGGATCGCATTGCTGCAAGGCCTTCGCAAAGGCTGGATGGTCGGTTGTCACCTACGACAATCTCTCCCGCGGCTGGCGTGACGCCGTGAAATGGGGGCCGCTGGTCGAGGGCGACATTGCCAACCGCGAGACGGTCGCGGCGACCTTGCGCCAATACCGTCCGGATGTGGTCGCCCATTTCGCGGCCTATGCCTATGTCGGCGAATCCGTCGAGTTTCCTGAACTCTACTATCGGAACAACACATTCGGGACGTTGGTTCTCATCGAGGAAATGCTCAAAGCGGGCGCCAACCGGCTGATCTTTTCAAGCACCTGCGCATCCTATGGCATTCCGAGCCGCACCCCGATTGACGAGACCCATCCGCAGTGGCCGATCAATCCCTATGGATGGTCGAAGTTCATGATCGAGCGGATGGTGGAGGATTTCTCGCGCGCCCACGGCCTCAACGCGGTAATGCTGCGATATTTCAATGCGGCCGGCTGCGATCCCGATAGCGAGATCGGTGAACGGCACGAGCCCGAGACGCATGTCGTGCCGCTCGCCATAGAAGCGGCGATCAGACCGGGCCGAACCTTCACCATCAACGGCACCGATTTCGACACGCGCGACGGAACGGCCATCCGCGACTACATCCACGTCAGCGATCTCGCGCAGGCTCATGTCCTTGGTGGAGAGAAGCTGTTGCGGGACGAGGGTGTACACATCTACAACCTCGGCACCGGCAACGGAACGACCGTTAGGGAATTGGTCGATGCCGTCAGCCGCATTTGTGGACGCAGCCTTCCGGTCGCCTATGGTCCCCGCAGGGCCGGCGACCCACCGGCTCTTGTGGCTGCGGCCGATAAGGCCGAGCGAGAGCTTGGATGGGTGCCCAGGCATTCCAGCATCGACAGGATTATCGAGACGGCGCTCGCCTGGTATCGCGACCGGATGTGATCCTTACCTGCATGCCGTTGTCAGAAACTCATCGAGAGCGGCGCCAACCGCTTCGATCGAAAACTTTTCCATCACCCGCCGTCGGGCGGCGGCACCCAATCGCGCGCGAAGAGCTTCATCATCTTTCAATCTCGCCAAGGCCGACGCGATTTCGTCCGGCTGTTCCTGCGCGACCATCAGGCCGCCCGAGGCCTCGCCGTCGACGAGAATGTCCGGCAGGCCTTGTGCATCCGAAGCGATGACGGGAAGGCCGCAGGCCATGGCTTCCAATGGCGCGACCGGCATGCCCTCGATACGGGAAGCCGTTACATAGACGTCCGCGGCCGATAGCCAGCGGCGGATCAAGGTTCGGTCCGTCATGTAGCCGGACAACCATTGCACGTTCGCCAGTTCGCTTGCGCGAACGAGTTTGGCGAAAGCGTCATTGTCCTGACCCGAGCCAATGATCACCAATCGACACGCAGAAACACCGGCGAAGCGTTCCCAGGCCTTGAGAAGCACATCGAGCCCCTTGCGGCGGATATCGATGCGCCCGTGATTGACGACGATGAAGCAATCCCGCGGCAGGCCAAGATTTGCTCGCGCCTCGCTGCGATCCAGCGCTTGCCATTCCTGGGTAGCCAGCGGATTGGGGATATTCGCTATATTGGGAGCAATGCGTGGATAGGCCCTGGCAAGACGCTCACGCTCCGCGGAAGACGCAACGATCAGGCCGCGGCACGCGCGCAGCGAAAGCCGTCTTGCAGCGGCCTCGACCCAGGACAGCGTGCGATCCCCTCCCTGAAAGGTGGCATAGAGTGGGAGGTCCAAGCCTCGTGCCAGCCATGCCAGCGCATCGAAGCGCGTATATTCATACTCTTGGGCAAGCAGCAGATCGCATTTGGAGCGGCAAAGAATCTCGCGGAAGGCTGAAAGCGGTGTTGCAGACCAGCGTCGCAGGCTATAAGCGGCAGGAGAATGGCCCTGGCGTGGCCGCTTTGCCGGTGCGACCCAGATCGGCGTGCCCGTGCCGGGGTGCTCATAGCATTCAATCCTGTTCACTCGCTCCGATGCACAGACGATGATCGGCTTGTGGCCGGCCGAACCCAGTGCCGCCGCATAGCCGAACAGCCAGCCTCCCGTCATCCGCTCGACGAAATCCTGAAGTTCAAGCCCGATCGGATCGAGAAATTCTTCGATCACGTCTCCCCATGGGAAAAGCGCGATCACCTTTGACGTCTGGCCACCTCTCATTTGCGCCAGGCAAAGGCCGTCTCGGTGCCACGCGTGGATGGCCGGTGCATCAGGTAACCGAGGAAGGTCACGGGCGCGGCCAGCGCATAGAGGACCTTGCGACGACGGCGTCCGATGCGGGAAAACGAAACGTCGTGGAAAAACGCGGTGGCGGCGTTGATGAAGGTGGCGCGCCGTTCCGGGCGTCTGTCGAAAAGGGCCGCGAGTTCCGGGTCCCGGTATCCCCGCCTGACATGGCCCCATTCGCGCATCAGTTCGCTTTCATGCGGACAATGGCGTTTCATGACGCTGAAATAGGGATAATGCCAATTGATCTCGGGGGTGGAGATCAGGACATATCCGCCCGGCCGTACCACCCGCAGCGCCTCCTGCGCTGCGCGGCGGTCGTCCTCGATGTGCTCCAGCACGTCGAACATGGTGACGATATCGAAACTGTCGTCATCCATTGGCAGCGAGCAGGCGTCGCCGCAAATGAAGGTCGATTTCGCCCAGGACGGCTGATGGTCGGCCAGTTCAGGGTCGATATCGAGCGTGACGATTTCGGCTTGCGGATAAAGGATGCTGGCAAGACCGCTGCGACCGCCGCCGATTTCCAGCACCCGTCCGGTGCCTCCGGTTTCCGCCGGCGCCACCCGATGGATGGCGCGCATCTTTTCGCGATAGAACAGGCCATCCGTCAAGCCGTTCGGATAAGGGTTTCCGGACAGAAACTGGCCAAGCGCTGCTTTCTTGATCATCGCGATATTCCCTTTTCAGCCTTAGTAGCGGTCCCCATCGGGGTTCGCCGCATTCTCCAGCCGAAGCGCAGGAGAAACTGCAGGCCGGTGAGCCAGCCCTCTACTTCGGCCGCCAAAATTCCGAGCCTGCCCGGAGGCCCTTCGAAAAGCGCCTTGACGAAGGTCTTGGCAAAATAGACCGGCAGCTGCTTGCCGATGCGCGCGATGTTTCCGCGATCGCCGAAATTGTCGTATTGCGTCACCAGGGCTGCGACATGGCCCTTCATATAGGCTTTGATCTGCCGCTTAAGGCCGGGCCAATCGCTGCGATGGTGGTGGAAGACAACGGCCCGGGGTTCGTAGAGGCATACGCCGCCGGCCGCCAACAGTCGGTACCAAAGCTCCGAATCCTCAGAGCATCCCGCCGCTCCCGCGCCAAGGCGTTCGTCAAAGAGGCCAACCCGCTCGAATACGCAGCGTCGAAAGGCCATGTTGGCGCCGGCGCCGATCTTCCAGACATGGGCTCCGCTCGGCCGCGTCTCCTCAAAGAAACGCCTGTCGAAGGTGAGCGGCACAAAGGTGGAGCCAAAGCCGCCCATGGTGAACTGAAAGGAGCATTGCGCCGCCGTATCGAGACGCGCCGGCAGCACAAGACCGGTGAACGCGTCGACGACATTCCGTTGCGCAAAGGCACGCGCGATCTCCGCGGTCCAGCCCGGATGGGCTTCGACGTCGTCATCGGTGAAAGCGACGATATCAAACTGGCTCGCTTGAATCCCAGTGTTCCGGGCTCGACTTAGACCGGCATGGGGCTCGTGGACATAGCGAAAATCGGGGAATTGCCTGCAGATGTCCCTGGCGTTCCCGTCTTCGGAATTGTCGACGATGACGACCTCGCCCGGAGCGCTGCGTTGCGCTGCGAGGCTGGCCAGACATTTGCTCAGGGCCGGACCACGATCACGGGTGCAGACGATCACGGAGACATCCCGCGCCGAAGCCGAGGATGGAATTGCGATCGCATCGAGCGTCTCTACCAGATTTTCCGATTCAAGCGCGGTCTCCAGCGAGAGCGCGGGCTTGGGCTGTCCTTCATAGGTGGCACGCAACGGCGCGCCCAGCCCGACGCTGCGCGCTTGGAGTTGTGCGGCCGCATGTTCGGCAGCAAGCTGGCGCAATTGAGAGGCACCGTGAGGTAGCTCGTCCTCCAGGGACGCCCGTGCCCCGAGCGGCAGGTCCTTCCACCAGAAGATCGACAATGCGGGCGCGCGAGCGCCGCCGATATCCGCAGCAGCAAGATCGACATGCCTCACCTCAAAACGCTCCGTCGTCATGAATTGCGCTCCCGGATCGACCTGATACGGGCGCGCGAGCGATCGTATTCACCGGCAAGGCCGTAGATTCCGCCCCACAGCTCCGCGATACCGAAACGCAGCTCATGCCCACGCAGCCGCCGCGCAGCACGGGCAAGCGCCTTCAACTGGTCGAAGAACCACCAGCGGACCATGGCGCGATGGCGCGCTCGCATCGCGCTATCGGTGCGATAGCTCTTGACGAGAAAGGCCATCATGCCAAGACCCCAGGTCCAGTATTGCCGCCTGAGCTGCGGAATGGTTTCGCGGTGCTCGTGATAAACCGCATATTCCGGCTCATAGATCATCGGGCGTCCGGAGCGCAGGACGCGGTAAAAGATATCGAGATCCCCGCCTCCGGGCAGCGGCGCGCCCGTATCGAGCGCCTCGTCGAAACCGCCGAGCTCGATCAGCAACGCGCGGTCGAAGGCCATGTTGCAGCCGGCGCCGAGAATGCCGGCGCCAACGGGATGGAGCGGATTGTCAAAGCGCGCCTTGTGAAACTCCCGCCGCGCAAAGCCGCGGCCGAACCCTCCGCGTCGCTCGAAAAAGACCTGCGCCTCGGTGTCGAGACGAAACGGCAGCACGAGGCCGGTGAAACCGCCGACGCCAGGGTTGTCGCGGCACGCTTTGGCAAGGCCTGCAAGCCAATTGCGGTCCACCACGACATCATCGTCCAGATAGGCGATAATGTCGCCCCAAGCCGCATGAAGGGCGGCGTTTCGGGCGAAATCCAATCCAGCCTTCGGTTCGAAAACGTAGCGGATATCGCGGAAACTCTCGGCGGCTTCGCGCGTGGCCGCATCCACCGAGGCATTGTCGACCACGATGATTTCGACGAACTGGAAAGGAGATTCATCCCGAACCTGATCGAGCGACCGCAGCAATCGGGAGAGGCGCTGCGCACGATCCTTGGTGCAGATCGCGATGCTGAGACTGGGCAGCGTCGTCTCGCTCGCCGGCAAGCGCGCCCTCAGCTCCTCCTCCAACTTCGCGACGAGGATGCGTTCCGCAAATCGCTCATCGGCAAGGGATTTCAGGCTCTCGGCCGGCAGCATGGAGCCGGCGGGTCGCTCGATCATTTCAAATGCGATCAGCCGGCCCTGCCATCGCGCGATCAAGCCGACACCGGTCTGCTCAGCCGAGAGTTCGATCGGCGCCAGGGGCTTCGACAACTCGATATCAATAAGCTTGTAACTCATCACCCAACTCCCGCCCGCCGCGGCGACCGTGCTGAAATTCGTGGAGCCTGGAAAAATGTCCCTGCCGCTTGAAGAGCTCATCCGGCGAACCAGCCTCGACCACACGGCCCTTCGTCATGACGATGATCTGATCGGCGGCCAGAACGGTCGAGAGCCGGTGAGCGATCACGACAACGGTGCGGTTGTGTGAGTACTCGTCGAGCGCCAGCTGAAACGCCTGTTCGGTTTCGGCGTCGAGCGCGTTCGTCGCCTCGTCCAGGAGCAGAATATCGGGATTTCGAAGGATCGTTCGCGCAAGGGCCACGCGCTGCCTTTGCCCGCCCGACAGGCGCATTCCCTGATCGCCGATCCGTGTGCCGTAGCCATCCGGAAGCAGGCGGATGAAATCGTCCGCCTTGGCGATTTCGGCAGCCTTGCGGATCTCGGCCGGCCCGGCCTCCAGATCGCCATAGGCGATGTTGGCTGCAATCGTGTCGTTGAAGAGATGGACCTCCTGCGACATCAGCGAAAGGCGCTTGCGCCAGCTGCGGAGATCGAATTCGGAAAGAGGCATGCCGTCTGCCACGATCGCACCGGATGTCGGATCCATGAAGCGAAAGAGCAGCGCCATCACCGTGGACTTACCAGCCCCCGATTCGCCGACGATCGCCGTGGTTTTGCCGGCGGGAATGCTGAAGGAGACATCCTCCAGCGCAAGCGGCTGACCAGGCGCATAGCGGAAGGAGACATTGCGGAATTCGACGGCTTTCCTGAAGGCGGGCGCCTGCACGTGCCCCTGCGAGAGAAAAGGCTTCTCCGTCGTGCGGAGGAAGTCGTCGACATCGTCGATGCTGCCGGCGAGCCCATCGAGCGCGATCTTTGATTGCAGCAACTCGCGCGTTGGGCCTTGCAGACGATATAGCAGCGAGAGAAACGCGGCCAGTGCGGCAATGCCCAATCCTACCGATTGAGCGACAAGAACGAGCGCACCGATCAGGATCGTAATCGAGATTTCCGAGACAGGTCCCGGTGTCGCCCACAGCATATCGAGCTTCAGAAGGCGTCGCCGCACATTGTCGGAAGTCTTCCGGAAGCGGTTGCGTTCGTAGTCCTCCTGGGCGAAGGCGCGGATCAATTGCAGCGCGTTGATGCTCTCCCACATCCTCAGGCCGAACTGCTTGTTTTCCTCGACAACGGCCTTGCCGGTCTCGTCCGCGCGCCGAGTGGCCAGGCGAATGGCCATGGCGCCCATGAGCAGGAATATCATCGAGAAGAAGGTCAGACGAACGGAAATCAGCAGCATCAACAGCATGAAGACGGCGAAGGTGCAGAAGCAGATCATCAAACGGTAAGCGAGGCTTAAGGCCTGACTGACTTTCCAGGTGTTGTTGGCGATCGTCGTGATGATATCGGAGCGTTTGTTTTCCACCCGATAGTCGATGCACGAGCTTATCGTCTGATCGAAGACCCTTGCTCTTAGCCGATGCGCAACGAGACCGTCGATATACCGGGTCACCCAGATATTGACGAGATGGACGGCGTTCTTCAGAAGGATACTGACGCACAACACGCCCACCAGGAATGCCGTCAAATGGCTCTGTGGAACGGGCGCGAGCAGCCGGTCGAAAATTCGCTGCCATTCTCCCTGCTGCGCCGCTACGGCACCGAGACTCTGAATGAGGGGAATGAAGAGAAAGAGGCCTGCCCCCTCGAGAACCGCGGCGGCCAGGCCGAGCCCGATGATGGTCGGTCCTGCCCAGGCAGGCGCCTCCGCCAGGCGGAAGAGCCGTTGCAGGCGCGTGAGAAACGAACCACCCGGCCTCACGGGATCGTCTCCATATAGAGCGGCCGCAACTCCGCGTTTCTTTGCAATCCCCTCAGCCGAGCCTTGAGCCAATCGGGAACCAGCCTGGCACGACAATATACGTCCAATATGTTTGGCAGGCTCGAAATCGCCTGACGTGGCTCCAATGCCAGAAATCGCCGAAACAGATCACAACCATCGAAAAAGCGACCGCTGACAAAAGCTCTGACGACCAGCCAATGGATCATATCGACCAGATGGGCATCGAGATCGCTGCCATACTGAGGATATTTTTCACGATACTCGGCGAGGACGATTTCGCATGAAGAGAGCATCC
Organism: Martinezella sp. CNPSo 3890; assembly: GCF_057784455.1. Taxonomy (NCBI): domain Bacteria; kingdom Pseudomonadati; phylum Pseudomonadota; class Alphaproteobacteria; order Hyphomicrobiales; family Rhizobiaceae; genus Martinezella; species Martinezella sp. CNPSo 3890. The sequence goes on from NZ_JBXSOR010000002.1 coordinate 447,380, forward strand.
GCCTGACGTCGCTCGACATGTTCGTGTTCGTCATGCGGTAGCCGATCAAGTGCTGCTGTATGACGCGGAATTCGTAATTCTCCGCAATTCTGAGGCAGATCAGAAGATCCTCGCAACCCTGCGCGTTGCGTGCCCTTAAGGATGGGTCGAACTGCCCGGCGTCTTCGAAGGCGGAACGACGCATGAGCATCGAACTGCCGTTGCCGACGAAATTGTTTCTGCACATGCGCTGAAGCACGTGTCCTTCATGGCTTGGCCGGTTATGCAGCGAAAACACGCGGCTATGTTCGTCGATGAGCGCATACCAGCAATAGGCCAATCCCACTGACGGCCCGCCCACGTCAAGCGCTTGCCACTGAAGTGCGATCTTTGACGGAGCCCATAAATCGTCGGCATCGATAAATGCGAGAAATTCGGCATCGGTCGCGGCCGCACCGTTGTTACGCGCGACGGCGACACCACTATTGGCCTGCCGAAGGATCCGAATTCGCCGATCCTGCCTCGCATATTCAGCCACGATCGATAATGATCGATCCGAAGAACCATCATCGACAATGATGATATCGAGCTCCTGATGCGTCTGGCGACAGATGCTGGCCAGGGTCGCACCGATCGTTCGTTCGGCGTTGAACATCGGTACGACGACCGCAACGGTGGTCCTTCGCTTAGCTTCCACAGCCATTGCCACCCTTGGCGACGAAGCAGATGATACAGCTACCGACGGAAGCATTGGTGAATGCCGGGGCTGGGGTGCCGCTTTCACGGGCGCCGTTCATATTCATCGATCTCTCCGCATGCACTACGACAGCGGCCGTATATCCCGCCGCTTCCCTCGCGGGAAACAACTGGCGCAAAGGTCGGGGCAATCCATGGCATTAGGACCAAAGATTGCGTCCTCGGCCCTAGGTCCGATCACAAACCAGACTTTAGTCCGATGTAGATGGCTTTGTTGCCAAAATCAGCGGGGCGATTTCCGGCAGCGATGGTTTTCAGCGGGATTTTTTACGGGCACTTCCAGGTGAACTCACCGCGGGGGCGGTGACTTTGCGGGTCCATCCATCGCCGCCGCCTACCATATTTCGATTCGGCGCGGATCCATTCAATGCGACACGCCCGCGGACGCCAACCGGAGGCGCCAGCAATTTCAACACATCGGCGCGCACGTGGCTTGCATATGTAACGGGATCGCGACGACGGTGCGTAGATCGATCGGACAACGACTGGGCTTGATGCGTGATCCTATCCGACCACCTCCACCATCTGCAAGACATCTCGCCTTCGCCCAAAGATCATTCGTTCAGACGGCTAGCCAATCGCTTCATCAAATCCATTCGTTCATGAAAAATCGCCACGATCAGTGCAGGCGCACGCGAAGCAGACAAAAGACATAGTGGTGTTCACATCGCGCCATTCGCAATGCCGGATAAAGCGCACTCATATCCTTAAAAGGACCCTTACCCTCGGCAAGATTCGCAAAACCTCGCTCCAAAGCCGAGATGTACCAGCGCACCTGAGCGGCACCCCATTGCGCATGCGTGTAGCGGATTACAGAGCGCAGATCCGATTCTGCATCCGCGGTAAGAGTGTAAGCCGTCAAGCACGATCCTCGGCAATTTCCTCATCGAGGATGTCACCTACGGTTTTAGTCGACAGTTTTCCGGCGAGCCCATCATTGATGCGCGTATTCATCAACATCTTTAACTCCTCCCAGGCTCGATCTCCATCTATATCCCCGGGAAAGAGACGCTCAAGTGCATATTGTTTGATTGTCTTACCCTGCAAAGCAGCCATCACCTTTAGGCTTTGATGTTGCTGGTCTGTCATGTCGATCGTTAAACGGCTCATCTAGCGTGCTCCTGAACTGGAAAGACCCACATTAGCACATGTGGGTACGTGACCACTGCCGCGAGGCTCATTGAAAAGCACGGCGGCCGCTCCCAAGCGCTACAACCGTTCCTAGAATAGGAGAATTGCTTATTCGCAACGGCGAGCAAATGATGGTACTTCGCTTGAAAAATAGCCTTGCAGCGGTTGCCTGCGCTCACCTGCGCTATACCTTGTCGATAAATATGGATGTCTGTCGTCATGGAGGAGAGCATCGTCATGCCAGCTAAGCAATGGCTGATCGGTTTTGCGGATCAATCGAAGCGGCAATGCCACGAGCAACTCCAGCGGACAATCGATGCGGCCGTGCAGGATCTCCTGCAAGATGGATCGGAACCTCAGTGCATAGCGGAAGCTCTGCTCGAAATCGCCGACAACTATTTCGATACTGTCATCGGTGACATGGAGATGACGCCTTCGGCACCATTGCATTGATCTGGTGCATTGATCTGGCATCGACCGCTTGGAGGGCGCTACAGGTTGTTGGCTCGCGGATTTTGTCCCACCATCTGCTCTGCGTCGACGGGCACCTCGACCAGGATGGATGAGCGACCGGGGCCGTAGCTCTCGCGCATGATCTCGGCCAGGTTGCTAAGATCCGGCGCCAGCTTGCGGCTTTCCCAGCCGCAAGCGCGCGCCATCGATCCAAAGTCGATGCGGTGCAGATCGCTATGGTAGCGATCGGACGAATAGTCGGGAATGACCACGGGCAAGCCCTGCACCATGATGCCAAGCGCGCCGTTGTCCAGCACGAACAGGACGAGCCCCAATGTTCGGGCTTCGGCTAGGCAACCGGCAATCAGCCGGAAGCAGCCATCACCCGTAAAAGCGAAGACCGTCGCGTCCGGTTTCGCGAGCTTTGCGCCGATTGCCGCGCCGAATGCTCCGCCCATTGCCGAACCGCGATAGAGCGAATGGAAGCGGACGTCCGGATGCGGGCGCTGCGTGACATACTGACGATCCTTGTAGGCAAGGCACACATCGTCGAATGCGACGCTTCCCGGCCGCCAATGACGATCGAGCTCCTGATAAAATCGGGCGATATCGATTGTGCCGGGACGTGGCGGCATGATCTCGCGATCATTAAGATCGGCCACGAAGGCCGGTGCCGGAGGGCGCGGCAGCTGAAGGCCCTCGAGCCGACCGATCGCTTCGCTCAGAACCTGATCGATCGGTCCTCGAACATCGAAATATTCGCCTCGCACGCGATGCCGAAATTCGCCTCCAACGCTGCCATAAGGGGCGGCCAGATTGGTGAAATTCCATGTCGTATGGGCAGGTATGTCCGAAAAATTAAGCGTATATTCGTCAGGGCAAAATCCGAGAGTGATGACAATATCGTCAGGGCCAAGGCTTCTCCAGAGCTGCATTGCGCGATCATTACCGCCAAATCCCAGATAGCCGAAACCGAAGACATTGTTGCGCGCCACCGCATTCGCCCCGTTTATGCTCCAGACGATCGGCGCCTGTAATGCCTTGCATAAACGTGTGGTGAGAACAGGCATATACGGATACATGGCCGCCTCTTCTCCAGCGAGCACGATCACCCGGCGCCCAGCCGATTGCCGCGGGAATTCGGCCAGAAAATGGGCGAGCGCGCCATGGTCGATCCTGTTCGGTTTATGGGGGTAGTCACCAGGCCAAGGCGTATGGACCGGCTCAGGCACCATTTTCCGAGCGCCTCCGGCGGCATCAGAAGTGCGATAGGCGAGCCCTGATCGAGGTGTCTGCGGGCCTGCTCGAGTTGCTCTCCGATACGTTCCGGATCATTCAGGACGAATGTGCCTGATGGCAGCTCGGCCTTCAGCTGAGCCACGACGTCCGCGCCTTCCGGGCTCGTATCTTGCAGCGGCGCTCGGTATCGCGTATCCGCGGGGCTGAGAGGAATGAGGTAGATTGCCGGAATATTGTGCAATTTCGCATCACTCAGGCCGCAGGTCAGCAGCCGCGTTGCGGCTCCCGTTGTCGCAATAGCCGCACCGATTTTCCCGCTCGCCAGATAGTATCCCAACGGAATAAAGCCGGCGACATACTCTCCGATATTGAAGAAGACCGGGAACTCGGCACCGTCGTCGGCGGAGACCATCGGCTCGATGTGTTTGAGCAAATGGATGACCCCTCCTCCCGTGACCCCGGCATAGTGACGCACATTCCAGGTCGCAAGCGTATCGATCAGGAATTCATATCCTGTTTTTGGCACTGCTCTCGGCTTGGCTATCCGAATGTCGCCCGCCGTTTCGACTGCAAGATCCATCGTCATTTTCTCGCTTCTCCGCTGTGACCATCGTTCCCTAATGCTGCAAACTATTGACGCGCGGTTCCCCCAGGCCGGCCGAGGTCCGCGGCAAGCGCGGTGCCGGCACATGTCCGATCCCGTTTAGACGTTCTGGAAGCAGAACTAGGCGATGTGGCTTTCCCGGGAGAGGGCTTCCATACCGACAACCGTCGCCAGAAGGTCCTCATCGCAAAGCGATGCCTTTTGATCGGCGATATCCTTGAAACGCGAGAAAGCGCGATCGAGATCGGCATCGGAACCGAACTCGACGCCCAGCGAGCGCATGCACATGCGAAAACCGTTGCGGCCCGAATTCTTACCCAGCACCAGCCGATACTCGTCTGCACCGACCTCCGCCGCCGTCATGATCTGATAGGTCAACGGGTTCTTCAACATGCCATCCTGGTGAATGCCGGACTGATGCGAGAAGGCATTCCTGCCGACGATCGCTTTGTTAGGCTGCACAACGAAACCCGTGATCTCCGAGACGAGCCGGGATGCGGCCGTCAAACGACGGGTTTCAACGGAGGTTTGGCATCGGAAAAAATCCTCGCGTGTATGCAGCGCCATGACGATCTCCTCAAGCGACGCATTGCCCGCTCGCTCACCGATACCGTTGATCGTGCATTCGATCTGGCGCGCGCCCTGCCGGGTCGCTTCGAGCGAGTTGGAAACAGCCATGCCCAGATCATTGTGACAATGCGCGGAGAACACGGCCTTGTCAGCGTTGGGCACGACATCGCGCAGATAGGTGAATAGCTTGCCGTATTCGTAAGGCGTGGCGTAGCCGACCGTATCAGGCAGGCTGACCGTGGTCGCGCCGGCTTTGATCACCTGTTCCACGAAACGGGCAAGAAATTCGGGCTCCGATCGGCTCGCGTCCTCGCAGGAAAACTCGATATCCTCGGAATAACGTCGCGCGTGGGCCACCGCGCGAACGGCATGTTCGAGCACGTTTTCCGGTGTCATTTGCAACTTGTATTTCATGTGAATGGGTGAGGTCGCCAGCACGATATGGATACGGGACGATGCCGCACCGGAAACAGCCTCCGCCGTCAGATCGATATCGCGCTCGACCGCGCGGCTCAGGCTGCAAATCGTGCTGTCCTTCACGACACTCGCGACGGCCTTGATCGCGTCGAACTCGCCTGGGCTGGAGACGGCAAAGCCGGCCTCGATCACGTCGACTTTCAGCCCTTCGAGCATAAGCGCGATCTCGACCTTCTCCCCGGCGTCGAGGTTGATGCCGGGGCTTTGCTCGCCGTCACGCAGAGTGGTGTCAAAGATTATGATCTTTTCAGTGTTCATGCGACTCTCCCGATCAATTGAAGCATCGGCTTTGCCGAATTCCTAAGGCTGGCTGTATGGCACTACACACAAGTCATGGATGACCGATGCCTCGGGCGCGTTTCATGCCTGCGGCGAAAATCCATCATCGGATGCAAGTCTCGTCGGATCTGATCCTGATCGCCCCTGGCGTTGCCGGCATGCTGGAAACCAGGCAAAGCGCTTCATGCTTTGGTCGGTATCCAAGCCTGCGCCGTCGGCGAAATTTCGTAATTCTTGGTGTACGCGTCCCATCCAGATGCCTGGCTTTCGATCTGCAGTGATATCCATGTCTCCGGGCGGCGTCGGCGTCGGAGCGGGATGCAGTCCAGCATGCGTGTGATCGGAAGGGAGCTCCGTCCCCGCACGGGTGCGGCGGGCATTTGGCCGTTGCAGGACAGTCCAGGCCATCTCTATTTTCGGAGCAAAAATTTCAAAACCTGAGAATTGAATGTCCATAGCGCACCGAATGGTTACCATGGCGAGGATGGCTGCATTCGAGGCGGCGGTATTTTAGAAAACTATGGACTATTCTTAGGAAATTACGGCTTTTTGCTTAGTGATCGACACGTGTCGCCACTTTGCCACACTTGTTTCTGCCAGCAGGCATTTCAATGATATGCCGACGGTTGGCACCCCCCCGCAGCTCTTCGGCAGCATCTCACACATCGACGACGACCTGCACTCGCGCACCTATTGGCGGATCTTGTTCATGGCTCCCACCCCGCTCGCGCGCGCAAGGTACTTTCGCCAGTTTCCATGCTAGGCTGCCCATTGATTTGGACCGAGCACCAAACTCGGTCGACGATCTTCTCAAACTTTGCCGTTCGGAGGAGCTTACGAAGTGACGCAGACACGGGAGTTGGTCGACTGGATCATAGCCATGGGCCTGACCAGCGACAGCATCGAAGAGATCCTGACCGGAGTTTCAGAACGGCTGACCAGGCTCGGCTATCCACTCGTTAGGGCGTCCATAGCCATGCCGTCCATCGATCCACTTCAAAAGGGCTCTTCTATTTCCTGGTCGCGGTCGTCGAGCATCTCTCTCGAAATACAAGAGCACGGCGAAGCGGGTGACGCGATGTTTCGCCGCTCGCCTATTTCATATCTTCTTTCACGAGAGCTGGATGTTGGGCGCTGGAGACTGCCGCCCGGCGGTGACGCAGCCGGGTTCCCGCTGCTAAACGAACTCTCCGATCTTGGGGCAACCGATTACCTGGTAAAACTTGCCCGGTTTCCCGGGGGAACCGCGCTGGGCGGCATCGGCTTCTCATTGGCTGTCGATAACCCGGAGGGGTTCTCCGACGACCAGATTGCCGCCCTGGATGAATTTCTACCGGCCCTCGCCCTCGCATGCTGCCGCATCGCGGCGATGCGTGTGGCGACAGACATGCTCGCCGTTTATACCGGAGCCCGCACGAGCGGCCGCATTCTCCGCGGCCAGACACGACGCGGCAATGGTGATGCCATCCATGCCGCCATCCTGCTTGCGGACCTGAAGAATTTCACGGCGCTAAACGAAGGTTTTCCGCCCGAGCGTATCGTCGGTTGGCTGAACGAGCGTTTCGACGCGATCGGAGGGCCAGTCGAGCAATTCGGCGGTGAGATCCTCAAATTCATGGGCGATAGCCTGCTTGCAATCTTCCCGACCGATATTGAAGATCCGGCCAACGCGTGTGAAAGGGCTCTGTCCGCGGCGAAGAAGGCAATCGAGGCGAATGCGGCGGTCAACCGGGCACGCATGGTTTCCGAGGAACCACAGCTCCTCGTCGATATCGTTCTGCATATCGGAGAGGTATTCTACGGAAACGTCGGAGCTGCCCGCAGACTTGATTTCACGGCAATCGGCAGAGCTGTCAACGAGGCGGCCCGGATGGAAAAGTTGTGCGATACGGTCCAACGCAGCGTGTTGGCCTCCGAACTATTCGCTTCGCAGGTCCAAGACGGATTTGAACGGCTCGGGATTTTCACGTTGAAGGGTGTAAGCCAGCCCGCCGCGGTTTACGGTCTGCCGGGTGAGCCAAACTGCTAACTATCACCTCGATGCGCCCTTTCTACCGCGTCCGCACGTTTCCCCAACCAACGCTTCGAGCGCGATCTCAAGCTACTGCGAATTAGTTCCGCCGGGCGAGCCTTCTTCACATATCACTTTTCCACCGTCCTGGCTCCGCATACCGGTTTGGCCCACTTGCTGCTTGGTATCCGGCGAAAAGCCAGCGAGCAACTGCGCAAGTCGTTCTTTCGACATCGGCGGGGCGGATAAGCGCATGACAAGCCTCCTTTTTGGTGTCGCGATCGTGCCAATGCATGCTCATGAGAGCAACGGTGACGCGGGATCATCCCCAAATAATTTCAGCTGTAAGTATTTTCAGTCGATCTGAACAGCGCGCGAATTCAGGAGCAAACCGGTTCTGGTTGCAAAATGAGCGGCTTCCGTATGCCGATCCGTTCAATGCTCAAGCCGGAGTTGCCCCGTGAAACGGCGATTGCGCTCGGGCTCGAGCCGATGGTCAACCGGCTCCTTGCTCCGCGTCATTCACCGCCAACCTGGCGAGAGCGAGCGCCGCCTCTCGCGTTTTGGCGGCGGCGATAAATCGGCCGTTGTGGCAGAAACTTGCGCCCTCAATACCGGTCGCCATTTCCAGGTCGCGGCCGCTCAATCCAGCCCAGCCCACCGGAAGATCGGCTCGCAGTTCGAATCCTTCCTCCGCGCGGCGAATTCCCGTCAGGCACCAGTCGGCCTCGCGCGGATGGACCACGAACAGGAGATGATCGGCACCCGCCTTCACGATCGCCGAACGAAACGGCATGCCCATCGGCAGTTCGAGAACACGGCTCTCGCCGGCGGACGCAATCGCCTGCAGCACCAGAGTTTCGGCACGCAGTTTCGCATGGAGCCCGGCAATCTTCGCTTCGACGAAATTGCGGGCGATCGCAACGGCGGCGTGGAATGCCCGATCGGTCGCCCCCGGGTCCACGTCGTCGAAGACGGGCTTCAATGTTTCGAGCAACGACTGCAGGGTCAACCCAGCCAGCAGGCCGGCGCTATCCGGGCTGAGCGCACCATTGTCGACCAAGTCGATCGGCAGGACGAAGCCGGCATCGAAAGCCGCATGCACGGTTTCGACAAAGCCGCTTGGGACCAAGAGGGCTGTCAGGTAGTCGCGACCGAAATGTTTCCAGATCAACCCGAACGAACTGAAGGGCTGACCATCGTCGCGCCGCGGTGCGCCGCGCTGGTGATGATCGAAAATCCCGGCAGTCGCATCATAAGCGCCGCCGACATCATAGACGATGCGATCGACACCGGGCGTGATCCATTCCGGCGCTCTGCTGCGAACCAGGCGCGCATCAGGGAAAAGCCGCGTGAGAATGACGCTGGACAACACTTCGTCGGCATGGAAGCCGCCGGAATGGGTGACGAGGAAATTGGGAGCCATACGGCCAGGACCTTACTATTCGCGAATTGGACGGACAGGCAGATAACCGGATTTGCGCGTCATCTCAACCGGCAAAGCGATTAAGGGATCCAATAATTGCATGGTCGCATTTCGACGCGGGAATGGCGCGATGATCGGCGAAAGAAGATTTCCATTGCTTCATGGCGCCCGAGCGCGCGACCGATCTTTTCAATCGAGAGCAAGGTGGTTTTACTTCGTCGCTCCAGCCGTTAGGCCTGTGATAAGTTTCCGTTGGAAGAACATATAGGCAAGAATGAGTGGTCCGATGACGATGACAGCGCCCGCCGTCAACACAGGCGTATTGACCGTATAACGTCCTTGGAAAAATAGCATGCCAATTGGCAGGGTTCGGTAGTTATCGTCATTGACGAGAACAAGCGGAATAAGAAACTCGTTCCATGTCCAAATAAACAGGAACAATGCCAGCGTGGACATCGACGGCAGCATCAAAGGTACGATAACTTTTGAAAGAATATATCTTCTGGATGCTCCATCGAGAACCGCTGCTTCTATGATTTCCGATGGCAGTTGTTGCATCGCGCTAGCCATGAACATGGTGGCGAAAGGCAGAGACATAGCAATTTGGGGAAGGATCAGCGCAGCATAGGTGTTTATGAGGCCGACATAGCGCATTTCATAGTAGAGTGGAATAATGAAGGCTTCGGTCGGCACCATCATTCCAACAGTTAAAAGGACGAAAATGGTGCGCCTGAACGGAAAGGTCAGGAACGCGAATCCGAATCCCGTCAACGTGCCAAGTATGATGCTAACCACGACAACGGGGAAAACAATCATGACGGAATTCAGGAAATAGACATTAAACCGGCCATCAATCCAAGCATTTGCATAGTTCTCGAAATGCGGATAGGCCGGCAATACGAATGCGCCTTGTATCAGATCGGCACGGCTCTTCAGAGACGTAAGTATCAGAAGGGCAAAGGGAACAATCGCCAAGACCGCGAACAGCCAAAGAATGATACGTGATGGTAGCACCGCGCCTATCGTATGAAAATCTCTGCTCACGTTGCACTCCCTTCATTCACAGGGCGCACCAGCCGGTGAACGGCATAGTTGATAGTAAAGACGAGAATCGCACCGATGATGGCAACGGCCGAAGCATATCCATACCGATTCAGTTGAAAGCCAAGCTCATACATATAAATGTTGGGAACAAGTGTGGCGTTGGCCGGGCCGCCTCGAGTCATCGTAAAGATCAGATCAAAACTCTTGATCGAGGAAATGATCGTGAGAAGGAGCGCGATGCGTATTTCCGGCAGCAGGAGCGGCAGTGTGATGAAGAAGAAAATCCTACTTCCGGTGGCACCATCGACCCTCGCCGCTTCAAACAGTGCAGGATCGATCCGCTGGATGCCGGCGAGAAACAACACCATGCAGAAACCGAAGAAATACCAACTCGCAACAATGCCGACCGCTGGTAGGACAAACGTGAAATCGCCAAGCCAGGGTAGGGCGATGGAACCCAGGCCAGCCAGCTTTAACGCCTGGTTTATCGGACCAAAAGCAGGATTGTAAAGCCAGTGCCAAATGATGCCAAGCACGGCGGTGGGCATGATATAGGGCAGGAATAGCAGTGTCCGCAGCGCGAACTGCTCCCGCTGCCTGAACGTCCAGACCATCGCGGCTAGTGCCAGGCCAATGACAATCGGGATGACACAGTAAAACACCATGAAGAGAGCATTGTTTTTCAATGCAACATAGAAAGTTTCATCTGAAAACAATTTTACATAATTGCCAAGGCCGATCCAATTGGGCGGGCTGATCCCATTCCATTCAGTGAAACTGATACCGATTGCCGCGACAATAGGACCAAGAATGAGAGCAAAATAGAGCAGCAAGCCAGGCAGAACGTAGACGAGATTTCTACTGGCCTTCGCGTCAAGTGGTGAGCGTTTCATGCACCATCTCGTGGATATGCCAGAGGTCGAATGCTGCCGCTCTGGCCGTGATCAGGATAGACGTACCGAAGTTTCCCGCCGCTGCCTTTCTTCGATCGAGTAGCGCGGCGGGATTGGCTTGTTCGCCGGCAATCACTTGCTCTTCATGTAGGCGGCGTAGTCCGCGTCGAGCTTGGCGATCAGCTCTTCAGGCGTTTCCTTGTTCGCAAGCAATAGGGGCGTGTTTTCATCAAACGTCTTGAGCATGGTTGGGCTCGCCCAATCGGGATAATGCCCGAGTGCATTGTCATCGTTCAATGATTTCCAGATCGCGATGCCCTCCTTCAGGAGCGGGGACGCGTTAACCCCGGCGTCTGCTGGAACAGGGGTGGCGGGCAGATAGCCGGCGCGGGCCCAGGTCACGGATGCGTCCTTGGAGACCATGTAGTTGATGTACTCGCCGGCGAGGTCCTTCATTTTGTCGCTCTTGGCCAGGCTGGTGATCGCCCAGGCAAGGTCGACGCCGCCAACCGAAAGCGGATGCTTGATACCGGCGGGCGCCGGGATGGGCATGAAATGGATATCGGGATTGTTCTGCATATCGCCGAAGTACCAGGTGCCCGAAATCAGGAAGGCCCCTTGGCCGGCGACAAAAAGCTGAACGGCATCATCGCCCGAGATACCCTGGTAACCATCGGAGAAATAGCCGTTTGTTGCCCATTTCTGCACAAGTTTCACCGATTCCAGATTGCCGGGCGTATTCCATGTGCCGCCGCGGCCATAGATCAGGTCATCGAGCGCCTTTCGATCCGAAGCATCGATATGCGCCTGGCTGATCCCGGCCAACATATGGAGCGCCAGATGGCCCTTGGCTGTACCGATTGTCAGCGGCGCGCTGCCTGCCGCCTTGACCTTATCGAGAGCGGCAAGGAAATCGTCGAAGTTCTTGATCGGAAGTTCGACGCCAGCGGCTTTCAGAACCTTTTCATTGTAATAGAGGCCGACGATTTCGGCGAGCGACGAGATGCCATAGGTCTCACCGACACCGAACTCGCCCTTGCTCGACCAGCGGTCACGCGCCAGGAGACTATCGGACTGGTTTTTATCCCATCCATATTTCTTGAGGTAGTTATCGACAGGAACGAGAAGGTTTTCCTTCACCATCGCGCCCATCGCGCCGGCTCCCTGGTTGACCTTAGTCACCACCGGACCATCGCCAGACGAAACGGCGAGCTTAAGCGTGAGATTGAGGTCCTGGAAATCGCGTACGGTGTGATCAAGCTTAACGTCGGGATGCGCCTTCTGGAAATTGGCGTTGAGTTCGGTCATCACGGCGGCTCTCGACTCAGAATCGTGGTCGTCCCAAACCGTGAGCGTCTCGGCAAAGACGGTTGTCGACATGCCGATGCCAATGAAGACGGATGCCGCCAAAATTCCTGTCTTCTTCAGAATGGATGCTGCATTGGTGGAGATGAAATCGCTAAACATTGATTGGTTCCCTCTAGCTGCGTTTTGGCAGTTTCTATCGATTCCAACCGGCTGATCTTGCTAAGACGCGCCGAATGTCTTGCATTGTCGGGCCTTTACTGGACCGACGAATTTCCTTATTCTTTTCCAAAATCTGCGGGTATGGCCCTCAGATGCAGTCCCTCAAACTTCCCAGTTTTACCGCCGCCTGACGTCAGTTCTCACCGAGCAGCGGCCAGCAAATCGATGATGCCATGCCTCCCAAGATCGATGATTATTTCATCCGCCCGGCCACTGAGGACGACGTTGACGCCCTCTTTCACATTTGCCTGGTCACGGCCGACGCCGGGGCCGACGCGAGTGCGCTTTACAGCAATCCGCGCCTTCCCGGCTACGTATGGGCCGTGCCTTATCTCAAATTCGCTCCGGATTTTGCGTTCGTTCTCGCCAGGCACGGTCGGGTGGTCGGCTATGTTGTCGGTACGCCGGATACCGCGGGCTTTGACACAGTGCTCCGCAGAGATTGGTGGCCGGTTGTTCGCCGCGAGACCGCTGGCCTGATACCCAAGACGGAAAAAGACGCTGATGTTCTGGAGCGAATAGCCAGTCCTCACAGCGGCACGCCGGGCCTTGAAGAGACCTACCCCGCGCATCTTCACATCAATATTCTGCCTGAAGCCCAATCGGGCGGATGGGGACGGCTGATGATCAAGACCATGCTCGAAGCCCTCACGGCGTATGGCGCACCTGGCGTCCATCTTGGTGTCAGCCCCGCGAACGAGCGCGCCAAGGGATTTTACCGGCATCTCGGTTTCGAAGAACTCAGCCAAAACGGTCACCTCGCCTTCGTCATGAGATTGGACAAGCCGGTAGCCTAAGGAAAATCCGGCCCATCCGCTCATTACCTATTCTCCGCGTTCGCAGCCTCTAGGCCATATTTAAGAACAACAGCCGCCGGCATCGCACTCCATCCCTGCAGAAGGGAACCGCGTCCGTAGGGCGGCGAGAAATATTCGACCGCACCGGCCCATCCATTTGCGAGGCAGGTTTCCCACCAGCGTATAAGCGCATAACGCGCTCCACCGAGACCGTGGCGTATTCTTTCTTCCGCATAGACGCCGTCCCAATAGGGCCAATCCGATCCATTGTGATAGCGAAAGGGGAACGCGGTCTTCGATCTTACGTCACTCGCCCGTTTAAATGGCGGAAACGCGCAAAGGACGCCCCAATCGCCATAGGGCTGTTTCGTATTGTTTCGAGCCTCCAGAGCTCCTTCCATCGCCTTCAGGAGACCAATGGCGCGCGTTCGCGAAATCGCCCCATAACGGGAGAGTGTCAGACTGTCGAGCACGAGATGATCCTCGACAAATCCATCAGGAGTGACGAAATCGGCGTAACCGTTCCTGCTCGGGACAAAAAGCTTGTCCTCGATTTCGGCGCGAGCGGACTGCGCTATTTCGCTTGCCTTCCGCGCCAATGCGGAATCATGCCCGGCTCCCAGTTTAGCCACCGCATCCAGTGCACCGACGAAAAGGCCGAGATTGTAGGATACGAGACCTTCCCGGTAGACATTGTCCGCCCAGTCCCTGTCGTTTCGCGGCTTGAGCGGCAATACGCTACCAGGGCCTGCGAGGGCCAGATACCGTTCAACGATGGCGGTCACAAGCGGCCAGTGCCGCAATGCTTCCGCCGTATCCCCTGTGGCATCCACATAATCGACGAGAAAGAGGATGAAGAAAAGCGGGCTGTCAAAATGATCGCTCCACCAATCACCTGGACGATTGTGATGCTCCGGAGCAGCCTTGCCACGATATTTTTCGGGATTTTGTTTGGCATCAAGAACGAAGTTCTGCCAGGCACGAGATTGCGCCGGTCCGGTCAATATCACGCCGCTTGGCGCCTCTCCATCAGGCTGAATTCCCTTGGCCAAAAGTCGAATTTCATCGCGTACCGCCTCCGGCGCAAGCTTCAGCAGCATTTGCATCGTCCAGTAGCCATCGCGATAATAGGTGCGCGCGGGCGCGCTATAGGCCTGACCCGCGGCTAGGCCGGCGAACACACCGTTCTCGTCCAGTCGAATGCTGGAAAGCGCGGCATGCGTGCCTTGAATCACCATGCTGCGCATCACGGGATCGGCATCGGGCGCGACGTCGCACCGGGCGACATAATTCGCCGCTTCTGCCAAGATAGCGTCGCTGGCAAGGCTCAATGCGGCTTCAGCCTCCTCTTCCGAGGCCCCGGCCGCGACGCGGATATCTCCGTCGCCAACCTCGACGATCATCACACCCCAGCCACTCACGACGATACGGCGACTATCGCGTTTGATGATCTTGGTTCGCTGACTGTCCTCATCGATCTCATGCCACCAGGCACCCCGACGAGCCGGATGGATTCCTTCCAGGCGGGCATTGCGGATCAGAAGGATGGGCTTTGACTGGGCGACGAAGATGCCACCTGCTTCGGCGGTGACCCTGTTTGGACCGTAAACGTAAGGTCCGGCAAGTTTGGAAAAACGTATTCGTCCAAGACGGCCGCTTCCCCAAAGAGCGAGATCAAGATACCCGTCGGGATGCGCGTCCGCCTGCAGTCGAGGCGCCATGATCGGCAGAATGACCGGGTGCTTGGTTGTGATTTCGCCTTGGGATGTGGGGGTCATCATGGCAAATCCAGCACCTTTCAACGCGCGGTGTCAGAGATGGGATCAAGCGTGAGATCCAGATTGCAATATCCAGTACACTCGCCGGAATGGAGCGTCACGAAGTCCTCGGCGAATGCGGGATTACACATCCTTTGACCTCGCTTTCATTACCCCTCCGCAACTTGCTCAGTCATTGGGCAAGTCTACAAATTGGGCGCTTAATTTGTCAATGACATGGACAAATTAAATGGTTTTGTTTAGCCAACTCACGGAGATTCACTTGAATTTTGCGATATTCCAGCCGAAGCTAGCGCAGCCACGCGCGAGGTTGGATGAATTAGGAAAAGGTCCCGAACTAATTAGAGGCAGAACCCGAGCCAGCACTGATGCCAAATGCGACCCAGACACCGATAGCGCGAAAAATTTCAACAAATTCCGTCATTCGGACCATACTTGCAAAAGGCCCTATTTCCCGCGCGGATATCGCCAAGCAAACGGGCTTGTCCAAGCAAACGATTTCCGACGTCGTTCGCAATCTCGAAAATAATGGTTGGTTGAAGCCGACTGGATACACCGATGGGCGCCTGGGGCGAACCGCAATAACCTACGAGCTCGATGCAAGTGCCGGTTTCGCTGCATCGATCGATCTAGGCGGAACCAAAATCGCGGCTGTCATCTGCGATCTGGTTGGAAATATCGTTGCTGAAACCAAGGTGCCGACAAGCTCGCGCGGCGGGGTTCATCTCGTTGATCAATTCCACGCCATTGTACAGGACCTCGCCGGGAGCGCCGACATCGATCTTTCCAAATTGCGCGTCATAGTGCTGGCGACCCCAGGCGTGCTTGATCCGACCACCGGACATATCAATGTCGCCCCGAACATCCCCGGAGTCGAAACGATTGACTTGCGCCGGCTCCTGAGCGACCGGATGGCAATCCCGGTCATCATTGAGAACGACGTCAATCTTGCCGCGCAAGGAGAGCGATGGCGAGGGCACGGCGCCACATCGGATAATTTTGCCTTCGTGGCCGTAGGCACCGGTATCGGCATGGGCATTATTGCAAATGGTAGCCTCATGCGTGGCGCACGCGGTGCCGCGGGGGAGATCGCCTATCTGCCTCTCGGCGGAGAGCCGTTTGATCCGGGCGGCTTTACTCTTGGTACTCTTGAAAGCGCCGTGGGTAGTGCGGCGATGGTGCGGCGCTATTGCGGATATGGTGGGCAGAGCGACGCAACGGTCGCGGATCTTTTTTCGGCTCTGGTGGCTGGCGAGCCGGCCGCTGTTGCGGTGATTGAGGAAACTTCGCGATCGATTGCGCTTGCCATTGCCGCGATCGGTGCGACCCTCGATCCGGAGCTGGTGATCATGGGCGGCGGTATCGGCGCGCGCCCCGAACTTGTTGAAGCCATTCGCAAGTATTTGCCACGTTGTACGCCTTACCCACCTCGCATCGAGATTAGTCAGCTTGGCAATCGGGCGGCTCTGGTCGGCGGCATCGGCATCGCAGTCGAGCACATGCACCAGGAGCTGTTCGGTGTTGATTTGCAAGATTCATGAGATGGGCATCGTATCGCGCAAGCGAATTGCTTGAAGACAAATTCAACAGGCAGAATTCAAAGATAGCAGGCTGCCGGACAACTGGCCTCAAGGAGTATATGAACAATCGGGAATGCGCGGCAGATGCCCGACTTGCGTGAATGGAATGCGACCATTCCACAAGCAATTCGTCTGGAGCGATGACCTTGCCGACGGCGAAGTAACCGCGATGCCCTCCGTCCGTCGGCGCATGAGCGAGAGTGCGATCCAGTAAACCGATTGCGCCCGCGATCTGCTCCTCGACGTCGCGCAGCAAATCGCGGGCTTCTCAGTGCAATTCCCTTCTCTTCCTGGGCCTGGCGCCCATCAGAGTATCCGCTCCAGAGCTGTTCAAGTCTCAAGAGTTGGCGCTCGCATCAGGCTGCCTGAGCCGCTGTTAACCGCTGCGCAACTCGTGCCACCCGCTCTCCGTAGATGCGGGCGGTTTCGAGATCGCCGCTCGACATTTCACTTGGGGCTGCGTCGGCATCGGACTGCGCCATGGGCGCGATGTACGACCCCATCCTGTTCGCATCGTCTCGTTTCGACGCCTTCACATTTGCCGGTTTCATTCCCAGGCTGACCCAAAGACCGCCGTGCTGTCCCGCCAGAAGCACGAAGTATTCGAGGGTGTTGAGCTTGTCGCCGTTCAAACTGGCGCTGTTGGTGAAACCTCCGAAAACCTTGTCCTGCCATTTGTTGGCAAACCAGGCCTTCGAGGACGTATCAGCAAACTTCTTAAACTGCCAGCTCGGGCCGCCCATGTAGGTTGGCGACCCGAAAATGATGGCGTCCGCCGCATCCAACGCGGCCCATCCCTCATCTGAAAGATTGCCATCGGCGTCAATGGCGTAAAGCACGCCTCCTGCTCCTTCCGCGACGGCCTGAGCCATCCGTTGGGTGTGACCGTAACCGGAGTGATAGACGACGACTGTATTGGCTTTGCGATGTGACATGATGGTCTGGCCTCCTTGGGGCCGTTGCTTTACACCGTCCGACAGCGATTTCGCTCCGTACGGCGCTTTCCTTCGGAAGAATTGATGGCGGGAGTTCGGGTGACGTCCAGCGTCTAGCGACAGATGGTTTTATCCAGCCAGCTACGCGGAGGTTCTCGGGATGATGAGCCCATCTGCTGCGAGATGCTCAAACATGACCGCTGACGCCGGCCAGTGCCAGCAACAACAGGAACACAACAGGCGGTGGGAGTTCTCTATAGTTCCGGATACGGACAATGGCCGCAATTGCAGCGAGCATGATGCAAGCGCCCAATGCCACTCCGATGTATCGGATACCGGCTGTTACCAACAACACCGCCGTCAAGAGCTCAAGCGCGGCCGTAACCCAGCACCACCAGGATGGAAATCCAAGCTGTACAAAGCCCGCGCGGATTTTTTGGTGGCCACTCATGTTGACGATGGCGCCAGTGAGAAACGCCCCTGCGGAGAGCCAGACCAGAACGGTATCGAGCACGGTCGCGCCTGTGAAAATTTGGACTGGAAGATTCATCGATATTCTCTTCTCTGCCGATCCGTATCGGCGAAAAATTTTATAGCGACATCATATATTCTAGCGTCGCTAGTTTGTCAATCGACATTCTTTTTGATAGCTTCGCCGGCAGAGAAATCGCGAATGACGACAGGAGCCAACGTGGGCATTAGCGAACGCAAGATGCGGGAAAAGGGCGAACGACGCCGCAGGATCGTTGCTGCCGCAAGGACGATCGCGGAACGCGACGGCTGGGCTTCGGTCACGATTCGGCGTCTTGCCGACGAGATAGAATACAGCCAGCCCGTTCTCTATTCGCATTTCCAAAATCGCGACGAAATCGTCGGCGCGGTCGCGCTTGAGGGCTTTAGTGAGTTGGCGGCAATACTGCGTGCCGCGATCCGGCCATCGTCCACGCCCGGAGAATTGGTGGAAAGTGTCGCGACCGCCTATCTCGATTTCGCCTTCGCCCGGCCTGCAATGTACGAGGCGATGTTTATCCTTCCGACCGGTCTCCGCTTCGCCAAATCCGACACGCCAGCACAGCTCCGTGAGGGTTTTGGAGCCATGGCGACCGTGATCACGCCATTCTTCAAGGATGGGGATACCGCTACCGAGACTTTCTGGGCGGCGCTCCACGGATTGGCGGAACTCGAGCGCCACGGCAGAATAAGACCCGCTTTTCGGTCTCACCGTATCACCCTCATCACGCAGATGATATCGGGTCGGATCTAAGAGATTCTGCCTTTAGGATTGTCGCAGGGCTTCAATGACAGCGCTGAAGGCAGGCGAATTCCGTTTCCGACTGAAATAATTGTCCGGCCGCAAAGATCGCGTGAGGGGGGAGGTCCGAGGATCAGGCTTGCCGAGGCTCACCTAGCTGACGCCGTTGAACACCACCATCTTGTCGTCGGCCATCTCCTCCATCGTCCAGGGAATACCCCCGACACCATATCCCGACTGCCTGCGCCCGGCAAAAGGCATCCAATCGGTTCGAAACGCCGTGTGGTCGTTGACGAGCACCGCGGATGCGTCGAGATGCCTTGCCGCCTTGAGCGCGACGGCTATATCGGTAGAAAAGACGCTCGCCTGGAATGCGTAGGGCAGCGAGTTGGCTGTACGGATCGCCTCGTCGATGTCGCTATAGCCATAGACACAGGTCAGCGGTCCGAACACCTCGAGCCGCGACACCTTGGCGTCCGCCGGCGGATCGAGCAGGACGGAGGGCAGAAGCGTGGTCTCGGACAACCGCCCTCCCCCGAATTGCCTTGCTCCCGCATCGGTCGCTTCCTTGATCCAACTTGCGACACGTTCCGTCTCGCGCGGCAGGATCAGCGGCCCGACCTCCGTCTCCTTCAACGTGGGATCGCCGACACGCAGGCTTGCGACCTTGGCGGCAAGCGCGTCGGTGAAGTTGGCTAGGATATCATCGTGCACGAAGAGGCGCTGCACCGACACGCAGACCTGCCCCGCGTGATAATATCCGCCTTTGACGATCGTCCCGACGATCGCGTCGATGCTGGCGCTGCGATCGACGATGACGGGGGCTGCTCCACCATGTTCCAGCGCACATCTCGTGCCTGGCGGCAGCTTGCTTTTCAGACGCCAGCCGACCTTCGCCGAACCGATGAAGCTTAGGAAGGCGACGCGCTGATCCACAGCAAGGCTCTCGGCAAGCGCATTGTCCTCGGTGATGAAGGTCTGGCACCAGCGCTCGTCCAGTCCCGCCTCCCAGAACAGCTTGACGATCTCGATGCAGGAAATCGGTGTGGTGCCGCCGGCTTGACGATGACGGGGCAGCCAACGGCCACAGCCGGCGCAATCTGGTGGATGATGAGATTGAGGGGGTGGTTGAACGCCGATATCGCCGCCACGACGCCGATCGGCTCCTTGGTGGTGAAAGCCCATCGGTTGGTGCTGGCAGCTGTCAGGCCCATCGGGATTTCCTTGCCGCCAAAATTGCGCAGCTCGTCCGCCGCGTTGACGAGACCATCGATCCCGCGCGTGACCTCGACGATCGCATCCGTCAGCGGCTTGCCACCTTCGCGGGCGATCATGATGGCAAAGCGTTCACGGTTCTCCGAGAGAAGCTCGGACACCCTTCTGAGGATAGCCATCCTGCGATGCGTGGGCAGCCAGGCACTACGATCGGCATAGGCTTTCGCGGCGACATCGAGCTTATGCTCGAGAATAGCGGCATCATCGGCCGGTATTTCGGCAATGAGCGCGCGATCGAATGCCTGATAGACCTTCAGCTTAGGCGTCATCTTGATCCTCCAGAATGGCGGGAAGCCGTTCGCGCAATTCCTTCACCAGCACACGTTCGTTTTCCGAATAATCGACCGGGACGTTGACGAGATGAACACCACCGCCGGAAAAAGCATCTTCAAGCGCCTGCTTGAACTGGCTGATGTCGTCGACCCTCGTTCCCTTGGCGCCATAAGATTGCGCATATCTAACGAAATCCGGGTTGCCGAACGTCATTCCGAAGTCCGGAAACTCGTCCACCGCCTGCTTCCAGCGGATCATGCCATAGGCGTCATCCTCGATGACGAGGATGACAAGGTTCAGTTTCAGCCGGACGGCTGTTTCAATCTCCTGCGAGTTCATCATGAAGCCGCCATCCCCGCAGACTGCCATGACACGCCGCTCGGGATAGAGCATCGAGGCGACCATGGCCGAAGGGAGCCCGGCACCCATTGTCGCAAGGGCGTTGTCGAGCAGCAGCGTGTTCGCCATGCGCGTCCGGTAGTTCCGGGCGAACCAGATCTTGTACATGCCGTTGTCGAGCGCGAGGATGCCGTCATGCGGCATGACTTCCCGGATGTCATGGACCAGCCGCTGCGGCGTGAACCGATCTTCCGTCGCCCGATCCGCGATGCGCTCGAGGATACGTTCCCTAAGATGAAGAAGGGCCTGCGCGTTCGGCAGTTTACCCGCAAGGCGATCCGCCAGCGCCTTCAACGATGGGCCAATGTCGCCTATGACCTCCGACTGAGGAAAGTAGACCTGCTCGACGGTCGCCGGCTGATATCCGACATGGACGACATTCGGACCACCCTTGCCCATGATGAAGGGCGGCTTCTCGATCGTGTCATGGCCGATGGTGATAATGAGATCGGCCTGCTCGATCGCCTCGTGGACATAGTCCCGCTCCGACAGTGCGGCCGTACCCATGTAGAGCTCGGTTCCGCCCGGGACCGTTCCCTTGCCCATCTGGGTCGTGAAGAACGGGATGCCGGTGCGGATGACGAACTGCGCGATATCAGAGGTCGACCGGGGACGCGAAGCGGCCGCCCCGAGCATGAGCAGCGGGCGTTTTGCCGCGGTGATGAGGGTGGCCGCGCGATCAAGAGCCGCGTCACTTGCGATCGGCAGCTCCAGTTGATGCGGAGCGACGAGAGCGACCGGCGCGCATTCCTCGGCGGCGATGTCCTCCGGAAGCTCGAGATGGACCGGTCCCGGCCGCTCCTCCTGTGCGATCCGGAATGCCTCCCTGACCATCGTCGGGATCATCTGCGGCGAGACGATCTGCCGGGCAAGCTTGGTGAGCGGCTTCATCGACGCCACCACGTCTACCACCTGGAACCGGGCCTGCCGGGACGAAAGTATCCCTTTCTGGCCGGTGATCATCACCATTGGCATGGCGCCGAGCAACGCGTATGCCGCGCCCGTCGAAAGGTTCAAGGCGCCTGGCCCCAGCGTCGTCAGGCAGACGCCCGGCTTGCCGGTCAGGCGACCATAGGTCGCGGCCATGAACCCGGCGGCCTGCTCATGCCGGGTCAGCACCAGCTGAATAGACGATTTGCGGATCGACTCGACAACATCGAGATTTTCTTCGCCTGGAATACCGAAGATACGGTCGACACCCTCGTTTTCGAGTGCGGCCACCAGGAGATCGGAGCCTTTGGTCATGGATGGAGCTCGTGCTTGTTGGCAGATCGATTGATTGATGCTTCCAAAACTGGAAGACGGACAGCAAGAATAGATCCTTTTGCAGGCTAGTCCATCATGGTTTGTATCAGATTCCAGTGATCGCCGATGACCGGAGCTGCGCGCGAATGCTCGACGAAAGCAGCCAGAACCGAGTCACGGAAGGAATGGCTATCGCTGATACAAGACTTCAAAGACGATCTGATGCGAAAAAACACGTTTGATCACAGGACCTGACGGACGCCATTAGCAGATGTGCTTGATCTGACAGCAGTTGCCCGCTAGGTTGCCGCCGCGATCAACTGCAAAGACATGGGGATTTCATGCCAACTGGCACGGTTAAGTTTTTCAACACCGACAAGGGCTTTGGCTTCATTACGCCGGAAAGCGGAGGACCTGACGTTTTCGTTCACGTCTCCGCCCTGCAATACGGCAATGTGCTCAGGGAGGGGCAATCCGTCTCTTACGATCTGGGTCAGGACCGGAAGACGGGCAAGTCGAAGGCGGAAAACGTCAGACCGCTCTAATCATTATGGACACGTCACTACCCGAGATCTCGGGTAGTGCACTCGGGCGCCATGGAAATCATGTGAGCGCCCTGCTTCGCACGGGGCATGGGCGGTAGCCCTTTGCCCGTTTCTGCCGGATCAGCGCGAGGAACAGTCTGACGGCATCCCTTTCATCTTCGAAATGATGCGCCATCGTCTGTCCGCTGAAGCCTATGCGGCCCCATCGTCGCGTAAGACACGTATCGCCGAACAGGGTCGTCGATATCTCCAGTGCATAATAGCGGGCCATGTTCTTCGCGGCATTGGTGCGCTCGATATAGAGATGATAGGGCTGAGTAAGCATGCCGGAAGAATCGTCGATCGCGCGGCTGCGGTCCAACGAGTGTTTTGAATCGGTCGGCCAGCTTCGATTCATTTCCGTGATGTATTCGGCGATCCGCCGAACAATCGTCAGCCCAATCGCCGGGCGCCGGCTCCGGTCTCGCGATGCCTCAAGGCTCATGTGCTATGTTGACGACGGATCACCAGGGAACCGTTCGGCCGAGATAGTCCAGATATTCCAGGCCCCGCTTTCCTTGCTGGCCGAGAAGTACATTCACCAGGTTTGGAATGCTTTCCTCGATCGTCAGCCGCCCGTCGGGGCCGCCCAGATCGGTCTTGACCCACCCGGGAGCCATAAGCACCAATGCACGCGCATCATCCGCATGCCGGGCGGCATAGCTGCGCATCAACGTGTTCAAGGCCGCCTTGCTGCCGCGATAGACCTCCCGCATGCCCGTGGTATTGTTGCTGACGCTCCCCTGGCCCGAGGACATGACGCCGATCAGCCCCGTCGGCGAAACGAGGTCCTGCAATCCTTCCACGGTCCGCATCGGGCTTAGCGCATTCGTCACCATGACGCGCACGAACTCCTCCGTCGTCACCTCCGCGATCGTCTCGGTCGGGACATTCGTCGTTCCCGCGTTGACGAACAGCATGTCGAAGACGCGACCGCCGAGGCGCTCTCGCAGCGAGGCGAGCTGTTCCGGCTCGTTGATGTCGAGCGTTTCGATAGTGACGCGGCCATCGGAACGGTCCGCCAGATCGTGCAGTTTCGTCCTCGCCGTCGATGCCCGCACCGTGCCGACGACGGACCAGCCCTTCTTGAAGAATTCTTCGGCCATGGCATGGCCGAGACCGCGTGATGCACCGATGATCAGGATGCTGCCAGCGGACGATGATGATGACGGCATGGGCACGCCTCCTTTGTTTGCTGCGAGCCCAATATGAAAGCCCGATCCGGATTTCTCCAGACGCACAGGATGCAAAGAATAGTTGCGTCGGACGCTAGGCATGGCGATCGATCTGGTCTACCCAAATGCCATGGAAGACATAGATCTCAATCTTCTCATCGCCCTTGACGTCCTGCTTGCCGAGGGGAGTGTGACGGAAGCGGCAAAGCGTCTTGGCTTGAGCCCTTCCGCCATGAGCCGCACGCTGTCGCGGCTGCGTGCCGTGACGGGGGATCCGTTGCTTGTCAGGGCAGGCAGATCCCTCGTGCCGACACGCTTTGCCGAGACCCTTCGGGATCGCGTTCATGCCGTCACACTGGATGCGCGCGCCATTCTTCGGCCTGCGGCCGGCGAACTCGACGTTACCACATTGGAGACCACATTTTCGATCCGCGTGAGCGAAGCCTTTCTTGAGCTTTTGTCTGCGCCCCTTGTCGCGGCCATCACGGAGGCGGCACCGCGCGTTCGCATCCGCTTCGTGCTCAAGCGCGACAAGGAGCCACATATGTTGCGGGAAGGATTGATCGATCTGGAAATCGGCGTCTTAGGCGTGCCTGCGCCCGAGCTGCGCACGCGGCTTCTGCTTCGCGATCGGCTGGTTGGAGTGGCGCGGGAAGGTCATCCTCTGCTGACGGGCGGGCCAGTAACGGCAAAGCGCTATGCGGCCTGCCGTCACCTCGCCGCGTCCAGAAAGGGAGAATTTGCCGAAACGGTCGATGAGGCCTTGGAAAGGAAAGGTCTGAAACGGGAAATCCGCGTCGTGGTGCCTGGTTTTCCGGATGCGATGAGAATTGCAGCTTCGACGGATTTCATCGCGGCTGTCCCCCTCTCCTGCCTCGGCAAGAGCAAGCTGAACGAGCCGGTGGGCGAGTTTGGTATTCGAAGCTTTGAATTGCCGTTTGAAACGCCGGAAATACTCGTAGCCGCCATATGGCATCCGCGCGTCGACGCCGACCCCGCTCATAAATGGCTGCGCAATCTCATCACGCGCGTCTGCCGCGCGGCCTACCCATAAACTGATCAGCAGGCAGTCGAACTGCGAAATGAGATGCACTGGCACGCATCGTTCCCGGCTCTGAAAACCATCTCGAAAATGGAGTGTCGGATTCTCGCTCAGCCGATCGTCTTTAAGCCAGACAAAGCCACGGAGAGCAGCAATGACGATAACGATCACCGCCTTTGAAAAATCGCCGGATCGCGGCAGAGGCCTGGCGCGCGACATGCGCGTTCGCTGGGCGCTCGAAGAAGTCGGCCAGCCTTATGAGGTGCGCCTCCTCTCCTTCAAGGCGATGAAGGAGCCTGCGCATCTCGCTCTTCATCCCTTCGGGCAGATCCCGACCTATGAAGAGGACGGCCTTGCCTTGTTCGAATCGGGGTCGATCGTGTTCCATATCGCGGAGCGTCATGCCGGGCTGCTGCCGGACGACGCCAAGGCGCGGGCACGGGCGATCACATGGATGTTTGCTGCGCTCTCCACGGTGGAGCCGCCGATCATCGATCGCGCAATCGCAAGAATCCAGGAGCGCGATCAGATTTGGTACCAGCAGCGCCTGTCCATGATCGATGAGCGCATCCACCAGCGGCTGAACGAACTTTCCGATCGCCTCGGCAGCGCCGACTGGCTCGAGGATGCATTCAGTGCCGGCGATCTTTTGATGATATCGGTCCTGCTCAGGCTGAAGGACTCGGGGCTGTTGCAGGAATATCCGAACCTCTGCGCCTATGTCGCCCGCGGCGAGGCCCGGCCGGCATACAAGCGGGCCTTCGAGGCTCAACTGGCGGTCTTCACCGCCGCATCGGCCGACTAAGCGAACTCAGACCGATCAACCGTTGTCGACCCGCAAGCCCTCAAGGAAAGTCCGGAATGCGCCCACCGCCCGTTTTGAGGTCGTCTCGGGATCGTCCGAATTGGCGATCCACTGCGCGGCACAGCTGCTTGCAGCATTGATGAGGCGAGCACCGGCTTCCGCGTCGATATCAACGATGATACCCTCCTCGCGAAGGCAACGAAGGCTTTCTCTGATCGTGGCGATACAACCGTTGGCGCTCGGCCATCCGGAAGGCTCGCCGAGTACGGCCGGGCCGTCACGAAACATGATGCGCTGGATTTCCGGCTCCAGCGCCATTTCGACATAACCGACATTCTCGTCGACGAATGCCTGCCAGCGCGACGGCGCTTTCGACGAGATCTGACAGAGCCTTGCGGTCATTTCCGCGTCGATCTGATTGACGACGGCCTGCAGCAGCCCCTTCTTGTCACCGAAATGATGATAGAGTGCGCCCCGCGTCAGTCCGGCGGCGGCTGTAAAGTCATCCATCGATGCCTCGGCATAGCCGACGCTGCCGAATGCCTTACGGCCGGCGGCGAGCAGCTTGGCTCGCGTCTCCGCAATCATTTCGCTGCGAGGTTTGCGCATTGCGTCTCCGTCGGTCACCAGCATTAATTTGCATACGCTGCGTATATTAGTTGACATACGCGGCGTATGCAATTACTTCATTCACATACGCCGCGTATGTCTGCGGCCATTTCGGTTCAATACAGGGAATGTTCCGATGTCCAATCCGTACAGAGAGATTTTCCGCGCACCGGGCGCCAAGAGCTTTTCGGCCGCAGCCTTCTTTGCTCGCCTTCCCCTTGCCATGGCTCCCATCGGCATCGTCGCCATGCTGTCGCAGACGCGGGGTGAATATTGGCTGGCCGGCGCCGTTTCTGCGACCTTCGCCCTGACCAATGCGTTTGTCTCGCCGCAAATATCGCGCCTCGTCGACCGGCTCGGTCAGCGTGCGGTCGTTACGCCCGCCACCATACTCTCGGTCATTGCCTTCATCCTTCTCGTCATCGCCGCAAACCAGGTCTGGCCGGCCTGGACGCTGTTTGCCTCGGCCTTCTTCGCGGCAGTCATGCCGAGCATACCGGCTATGGTACGCGCCCGCTGGACGGAGATCTTCCGGGACCGGCCCGAATTGAATACGGCTTTCGCCTTCGAATCCGCTGCCGACGAGCTTGTCTACATCATGGGCGCATCCCTTTCCGTCGGGCTCGCGGTCTCGCTGTTCCCGGAAGCCGGGATGGTCGCCAGCACCATCTTCCTCGCGCTTGGATCGGCAGCCTTCCTGGCGCAGCGATCGACGGAGCCGAAGGTGCGCGCGGCTGGTTCCGTAGGCTCGCAACGCTCGGCGATCCGGCTGCGGCCGGTCCAGATCATCACGCTCGCCCTGATCTTTGTCGGCGCCACCTTCGCCACGGCGGAAGTGAGTGCCGTTGCCATCACCAAGCAACTCGGAGAGCCGGGTGCCGCCAGCATCGTCATCGGCGTCTATGCGCTCGGCTCCTTCATCGTCGGTCTCATCATCGGAGCGCTGAACCTCAAGATGCCATTGCAGCGCCAGTTGCTGGTGGCCGTCAGCGTTCTCGCCCTTACCTCCCTGCCACTTCTGGCTGCCAGCACCTCGGTCGCTCTGCTTGCCTTTGCTGTTTTCCTCAGCGGCGTTGCCATTTCCCCCACCTTCATCACCGCCTTCGGACTGATCGAACGCCGCGTGCCCGAAGCCATGCTGACCGAAGGTGTGACCTGGGTGATGACCGGCATCGGTATCGGCATGGCACTCGGTGCCTTCGTCTCCGGCTGGGTGGTGGACAGCTTCGGGCCTGCAAACGGCTTCTGGGTTTCGGTCGCGGCGAGCATCACAACCGTCGCGGTGGTAGCGCTCGGACAAGCAAGCCTTTCCGGCACGCGTGCTTCCAGCCCGGCGGCCGTTACGCAACTGCCGGAATGGGCGGACCACTAAGCTCAAACAAGAGCCGCGCGGCGGCGAATTGGTCAGTGACGAATTTGCCTTCGTGACAACATTGCCTTTGCGCGCCGAAAGGTCCGTTGCCTGGCACCAACCCAGTCGAGAAAAGTCAGCACTCCCCCCAAAACCAGCAGGGCCGATGCCAGGAACCCCATGTTCAGAAGGACCGCTTCAAGGCCGATATCGCGGACATCCAGGAACGGGTATGGATAGAAGTGGGAGACATATCCATGCGCAAGCGTATAAGCGGAGTATGCTGCGGGAAAAGCCAACCACCAGAGCACATCGCGCCAGGAAAGCCTGCCGCGCTCACTCAGAAAAATCCAATCTGCGGCGTACAGCAGCGGAACGCAATAATGGAGTATCTGGTCTCCGAACAATTGCCACCCGCGAGGGTGCCAAACGTCCCTTAGCATCAAAGCGTAAACGATGCCGGCGATCCCCACGTAAAGAAGAAGGGCGCTTCGTACCGACGGCTTGTTCGCCCATTTGCCGATCGACGAGAGCGGCGCAGTTTGCGCGCAAAGTAGTGTCACAGCGAGCAGAAGATTGGATTGCATGGTGAAATAGCTGAAGAAATTCACCGTCATCGTCAGCCGTGAAACATGCACGCCCGGTGTGATGGCGATATATGAGACCGCGATACCCGATAAAGCGAGCATGGCAAGCAGATAGCGATAGACGCGGATCAAGCCCGCCATGAAGTCCTCCCCGCTGAATTGACGCCGGAGTGGGGCCAGGAAGAATTCAGCATCGCATCGTTCGACTTCATCGAAACCCTATATCTCATTGATGACAGACCAGCCTCGAAATCCCCCACCAACCCCACCGAATTCCGCGGCTAGATCGACTGTATTGGAGACATTTGCCGCCTCGCAGAAGAATATTCGATTGCGGCAAATCAAAAGCAAGCGTCGAACGGCCAACCATCGGCCTGCCGCCCTTCCCTCCGAACGCGCGATATTTTTCGGGCCGGCTTTCTCCATGGACCGGACGCGGCGGTCTCAGCCGAGCCCGGGGATCGGAATACCGAAGGTCTGGAGAAGCAGGACCACGTTCAGGCATAGGATGACGATCGTTCCGACGATCGCAGCGAAATCGGTCATCCGGCCGTTTGCGAAATCCCCCATGATGGCGCGATTACGCGTGAACATGACGAGCGCGATCATCGGAACCGGCAGCGCGAAGGACAAGACGACCTGGCTATAGAGCAGAGCATCGGTCGTGTTGACGCCGAAGAGGACGACCGCGAAGGCCGGCAGCATCGTCACGAGACGGCGCACCCAGATCGGAATATGGAAGCCGACGAAGCCCTGCATGATCATCTGACCGGCCATGGTGCCGACAGCCGACGACGAAATGCCTGAAGCCATCAGCGACACCAGGAAGACGGCGGCCGCCGCGCCACCCAGAAGTGGCGTCAGCATGTGATAGGCGGTCTCGATCTCGGCGACTTCGGGATGGCCGGCATGGAAGGCGGCCGACGCCATGACCACCATGGCGATATTGACGGCACCGGCCACCGCCAGCGCGATGATGCATTCCCAATTCGAAAAACGGACCAGCTTGCGCCGCTCGAAATCATTGCGGGCCGGCGCGCGATGCTGCGTGAGGCCGGAATGCAGATAGACGGCATGCGGCATGACCGTTGCGCCGATAATGCCGACAGAGATGGTCAACGCAGTCATGTCAGGCATGGATGGGGTCACGAGCCCCAAGCCGACCTGCCCCCAGGCCACCGGCGCGATGAACATTTCGATGACGTAGCAAAGGCCGATGACAGCCACCAACGCGCCGATGATGAGTTCCATCGGCCGGAAGCCGCGGCCCTCGAACAACAGGACGCCATAGGTGACGATGGCGGTCACCGCCATCCCGGCCAAAAGCGGCATCTGGAAGAGCAGCGACAGCCCGATGGCGCCCCCGAGGAACTCGGCAAGATCGGTCGCCATGGCGGCAACCTCGCTGACAATCCACATCGCGATGCGAACCGGCGTCGAAAACCGATCGTGACATATCTCGGCGAGATTGCGGCCGGTGACGATGCCGAGCTTGGCCGACAGCGCCTGGAACAGCATGGCGATCAGATTCGCCATCAGCACCACCCATAGTAGCGAATAACCATAGCTGGAGCCTGCCTGGATATTCGTCGCGAAGTTGCCGGGATCCATGTAGGCGATGGAGGCGATCATGGCGGGGCCGGCAAAGAGCAGCATCGCGCGGACGCCTCGCCGCCGTCCAGCCAGCACCTCTCGGATCTGCTCATCCGTCCGTTCCGACAATGTCGGTTGCCTCACTATTTCAGTCATCGCATTTCTCCAGCCTTGGGGAGTCGGCACAGATTTGTAATTGCAACTCATTCTTAATTGCAAGATATGGGAAATCGAGCGAGCGTCAACCATTTTTGCAAATCAGTATCAATTGCAAAGAGAACGGGATCGCCTGCTAGATGCATTTAGCTCTTAATATGAAGCTGGAGATTATATGTTCGACGACGTCGGACGATTTGCCCTGGCGGAAATGGCGGGCGCATTTGCCGCCGCCCTGGCGGCGGTCCCCAGCATTGTTGAAGAAAATTCAAAGCGGTTACGACCTTCACGATCATCGCCGACATGGCAAGGAACGTTGCGAGTGATGACGCGACCGTTGAATCCATCGCCAAGCCGGGCGCGCAGATCCACGAATACCAGCCGACGCCGGGAGATATTCAGCGGGCACCAGGGGCAAAGCTCATTTTCTCGAACGACCTGTGGCCGCCGGATTATCCGATGTTTTTGCGGCCGCGCGCTCTTTTCAAGGGTCTGACATAGATCTCGAGCTTGTGCCCGACGATCTCGAAACCATGCTTGCGCGCAATCTCTTCCTGAAGGCGCTCGATTTCATCGGACCGGAATTCGGTGATCGTGCCGGTCTCCATATTGATCAGATGGTCGTGATGCTCCTGATCTGCACTTTCGAAACGCGCAGGGCCATTTCCGAAGGAATGACGCTCGAGAATGCCATTTTCCTCAAGGATGCTCAGCGTCCGATAAACGGTGGCGATCGCGATGCCGGGATCGATCGCCGTGACGCGGCGATGAATTTCCAGCGCGTCCGGATGATCCGACGCCTCGGACAGAACCTTGGCTATTGCCTGCCTCGGTGCCGTCAGGCGCAGTCCCTTCTCCTTGCAGAGCCGGGCAACATCTTTCTTTTCATTCATGGATCAGAACCCAAATACATCGGCGCATCGCAATTATCGTGATTCCACGCCAAGCCCCAGCGCAACCTCTTCTGCTTTACAGTCATCGACACCGCATCGCAACGATCCGGCGGAGACGCCTCGGTAAGCGCATCAGCGCACAGACGGCAGCCCACCACGGAATCACCGGCTGATCCTCACCTTGCCCCTTGAAGGCGATTTACTCGCGACTACGGAAAAGATCGTCAGATGCGCATTCGTGGCACATCGTTGGGATCGAGGCGCAGCTCGATCAGCACCGGGCGGCTACGATTCCTGATGGCGTCCAGAGCCCCTTCAAGCTCATGAGCCGAGCTGACCGCAACCCCGTGTCCGCCGAGCGCAGTCGCGACCTCGGCAAAGGAAGGCCAGTTGAACTGGGTTAGCCCCGGATCCATCCTGCGATCACGAAACTGGATATGTTCGGCCCCATAGGCGGAATCATTGCAGACGATGACGATCAAGTCCTGCCCGAGGCGCACGGCGGTATTGAACTCGTTGACGCCGCTCATCATGAAACCGCCATCTCCGGTGAAAAGCACTACTGGTCGATCCGGCGCGGCGACGCTTGCGCCAATCGCTTCCTGCAATCCAAGACCGATCGAGCCAAAATTTGCCGTCACGACAAAACTCCGCGGGTCGCTGACGGAAATCCGGCACCAGACCTCGGTCATGAAACGCCCACCGTCGGTCACAAGCACTCGGTTCTTCGGCAAGGCCTTTTCCAGCTCTTCGAGCGCCCAGATGTAGTTCACATATCCCGCGCTCGTCTTGCCGCGCTGATCGCGTGGATGGGTGGTCAGCGATGGAACATCCAGTTCTTGCGTGAAGCCGCTCGGCGGAATTTCAGCCGCATCCAGCCAATGGACGAAATTGTCTGCCGTCAGGCCTGAATCGGCCACCAAGGCCGCATCCGGATGAATGTTCTTGCCGATCGCGCGCGCATCCATGTCAATCTGGACGACGCGCTTACCCTTCAGGAGCTTGCCCCTGTCAGTGGTGAAATCATGCAATCCCGCTCCGAAGCAGATCAGGCAATCCGTCCTGGCGATCAGGTCATAGGCGGCAGGGGTGCTGAGCGTGCCGAAAATGTCCATATTATAGGGATGGCCACCGAAGAGCCCCTTTGCTTTCAAGGTCGTCGCAAGCGGTGCCTCCAGCCGGTCCGCCAGGCGGATAAGCTGATCGCGCGCAGCGCAAGCCCCGCCGCCCGCGAGGATGAGCGGACGCTTTGCAGAGGCAATTATGCCAATGGCCCTGTCCAACCCATCTCCTTCAGGCACATATCCGGGAGCATCGAAGACTTCAAACACGGCCCGCATATGGGCCTGCTCGCACCACATGAAATCGGCCGGCATGTTCAAGACGATCGGGCGCCGCTCGACTCTCGCTCGATAGAAAGCGCGGGCAACGTCCCACGTTGCCGTTTCTGGCGAGCGCATCTGCTCGAAGCCGGCGCCGGTGGCCTTGACCACCTCGCGCTGGTCGATGCTCTGCAGATGGTGCGGGTTGACGACCGGCGTGTCACCCGCCAGCAGCACCATGGGGATGGAACCGCGGGCACCTTCGGTGAGCGCGGTGACGCAATTGGTCAAAGCCGGACCGTGAGTCACGCTGGCCACACCAACCTTTCCGGAGACATGGGCATAGGCGAGCGCCATAAGGACCGAGCTTCCCTCATGGGCCGCCGGCACGAAGCGGCCGCCGCATCCGCGTACATAGTGGTCGATCATGAAGAGGTTGGCATCCCCCATGAGGCCGAACATCGTGCCGGCATCGTGATCGCAAACCGCACGTGCAATCGACTGGTACACATAGATCGCATTCTCGGCCATCTTGAGTATTTTCCCTCCCGCAGCGCCTCAAATCACTGATGCTCAGAATATCAGCAAGAGCGTGCAAAAGGCGCGCAAGTTCCAGATAGAAACCCCATCTTTTCGCAAGGTAATTTCACAAATCGGAAAGGAATGCACGATACGTGCACGAACTCATCCAGGGTTCAGCGTGCCATCAAAATCCGCCATCCCCCCGGAAGATGGAGGCGGTTCCAGGACGCGAGGTATTAAGGGGACCAAATGATTTTGTCCCAATTCTGCGGCCGCTGACGAGGCAGGCCAACTCTCCTATCGGGAAAGATGGAGGTTCTCGCCCGCAAGTTTCTGCTTGGTGTCATCAAGCTTATTATAACCTGCCTGTATGATATCGATATCGGCTGCATGACCGACGCCGGCCAATTTATAAAGCACATCGCCAACAGCTATATCCACGCGTGGCTTGTTCTGCGAATAGACTTTCTCGATGATCGGCTGGATTGCATCCAAGGCGCCGCCGGCAGCGAAATAGAGCTCCAGAGCTCGATATAAAAACGCATCCCGGCGATCGTTCAAATCCAGCAGCGACTCGTGGCCGACGCTCGAAGCCAACAACCTGACCGCCTTGTTTTGATACTCGCTCATTATACCCCACCCAAATCTTCTGAATGATACTCGAGCCCGAAAATGGACTATATGTTTCTGCCCATGTATTCTTTCGCGAGACTGCACCGGCCTCCATGACCGCATCGTCACTTGTGTCGACGCGAGGGGATATAAAGTCGCTGCTCCGTGTCGGCTGCATGGAGCCTTCCCCCCTTCCAATTCCACCAGCGAAAGATCGCGGTCCGCCAACCAGACCAGCGCGGGCATGGCCTTCTGGTAAGGTGTTTCGCATTTTTTTATAAAGTCATCGGACGGCGCACACCGTAACGTGCAACGCTCGTTTGGAGGAAACGAGAAACGCAAAGGTATGGAGGAGATTACCTTGGCAATAGCAGCAGAGGAAAATACCGCACGCCCGGCCCCCGAAGATGAAAAGCTCAGCCTTGGCGCCAATCTGGCCTATGGCCTTCAACATGTCCTGACCATGTATGGTGGCATCGTTGCCGTTCCGTTGATCATCGGCCAGGCATCGGGCCTGACACCTCCCGACGTCGGCCTGCTCGTGACCGCATCGCTGTTTGCCGGCGGTCTCGCGACCATCCTGCAGACGATCGGAATACCGTTCTTCGGCAGCCGTCTCCCCCTGGTGCAGGGCGTATCCTTTTCCGGCGTCGCGACGATGATTGCCATTACCGGACATGGGGGCATCCCGGCCGTTCTCGGCGCAGTCATTGCGGCGTCCTTCATCGGGCTCCTCATCACACCCGTCTTTTCACGCATCACCCGCTTCTTTCCGCCGATCGTCACCGGCATCGTCATCACCACTATCGGGTTGACGCTGATGCCGGTCGCGGCGGGCTGGGCGACGGGCGGCAACCGGAGCGCGCCGGATTTCGGCAGCCAGGCTAATATTCTCCTTGCGGCGGTAACGCTCGTGATCGTGCTGCTGCTCAGCAAGTTGGGTAGTGCCGCCATATCAAGACTATCGATCCTGCTCGCCATCATGATCGGGACGGGGATCGCCTATGCGGCCGGCATAGCGGACTTCTCGCGGGTGACGAGCGGTCCCTTCGTCGCGCTGCCGCAGATCTTCCATTTCGGCTATCCCGTGTTCGATACCGCGGCGATCATCTCGATGTGCATCGTCATCATGGTGACGCTGGTCGAAACCTCAGCGGATATCCTCGCCGTCGGCGAGATCGTCGGCACCAAGGTCGATGCGCGCCGGCTCGGCAACGGCCTGCGTGCCGACATGCTTTCCAGCATCCTCGCCCCGGTTGTCGGCTCCTTCACCCAGAGCGCCTTTGCCCAGAATGTCGGCCTCGTGGCCGTGACCGGCATCAAGAGCCGATTTGTCGTGGCGACCGGCGGCCTCTTTCTCGTCGCTCTCGGCTTGCTGCCGATCGTCGGCCGCATCGTCGCCGCCGTTCCGAGTTCCGTCCTCGGAGGAGCAGGCCTCGTCCTGTTCGGGACGGTCGCGGCAAGCGGTATCCGCACGCTCGCCAAGGTGGACTATGAGAACAACATGAACCTCATCATCGTGGCGACCTCGATCGGCTTCGGCATGATCCCGATCGCCTCACCGGGCTTCTACGAACACTTTCCCGCATGGGTCATCACCATCTTCCACTCCGGCATCAGCTCGGCGGCATTGATGGCGATCGCGCTGAACCTCCTGTTCAATCAGCTGACGACCGGAAACTCGGATCAGCAATCGGTCTTCGTCGCGGGAACGGAACGCCTGATCCGCTATCAGGACATCGCCGGCCTGCATGACGGCGATTATTTCCTAAACGGCAAGCTTTACGACGCCAATGGCGCGGAAGTTCCATTGGTCCCCGCGGAAGCCCATTAGAACACAGAGGGACCTGCTTCGGCGGCTGCGAATCATTCCGCACGGCTGAGTCCGCCTACCAAACCCCGTGGACCGGCGGCCCCACAATTGCGCCGGTCTCGTAATCCAGCCATTTGGCCGGGGGACACCTGCTACTGAAGCATTGCCCGAGTCCGCGAGTGGCCTGCGCTAAGTTCGGCTCAAGGCGCGCTGCCGAGCAGCACTTCCCCTCTCCACCCGTAGATTGGCAGGTTGTAAACCACGACCTCCGATCCCTCCGCAATTCATCTAACTGACTTGAATAAGATTGAGTCAGGATTCGCGCTACATGCCCTCCTCGGTGTTTATTGTATAGTTTGTATTCTTTACTTATTATTTTTGCGATATTTTCGATTAATAACATACATTTGGTACGTTTACTACGTATAGATTTCTAATATACTTCATATACATACTAAGGTCGCGTGATTTTATGGTGTATTTTTGCATCTTTGACGAATTTATGACGATAATTACTTCATGGCTCCGAATTATTCTATTCCGATGCATCAAAAGCCCCGCTAGCGTGCCAGCACGAAAGTCTTTCGGGCTTTCGGTAAGAGGGAACACCGAATTGATGAACGTGGCGGAAGACGTCCGGCTGCGTTCCGATCCGGCAAATCGATTGGAGAAAAAATGAATATCAAGAGCCTTCTTCTCGGCTCCGCTGCTGCCCTGGCAGCAGTATCCGGTGCTCACGCGGCTGACGCGATCGTCGCAGCCGAGCCGGAGCCGCTGGAATACGTCCGCATTTGCGACGCATACGGCGCAGGTTACTTCTTCATCCCGGGCACCGAAACCTGCCTCAAGATCGGCGGTAAGGTTCGTACCGAAGGCAAGTGGTACGACGCCTACAACCCAGACACTCACTTTGGCACTCTCTGGCACACTCGTGCCGAGCTGCAACTGCAGACGGCAACCGACACCGAATACGGCCCGCTGAAAACCAACACCGAGCTGCGTTGGGACTGGAACGACGGCGGCGCTACGGCTACCAACCTGCTACACGCCAGCATCAGCCTCGGTGGCTTCACCATCGGTAAGGAAGACTCGCAGTTCAACGTCTTCACCGGCTACGCTGGAGACGTCATCAACGACGACGTGATCGCCGACGGCCCGTACGAACTCAACCAGATCACCTACAACTACGACGCCGGCAACGGCTTCACGGCTGTGATCTCGCTCGAAGACAGCAACTCAGGCCCGGGTGCCACGGGTGCAAACGGCGAAGACAGCCACAACCATTACGCTCCTGACGTGGTCGCCGGTGCTGGCTACAAGGCCGGCGCATGGAGCTTCAAGCTCGTTGGTGGTTACGACTCGATCGTCGAAGAAGGCGCCATCAAGGCTCGCGTAGACGCTGACTTCGGCGTATTCTCGGCCTTCTTGATGGGCGCCTGGAACACCGATGGCGACAAGTTGAACAAGTATGCGCCTGGCGATTCGATCGGCCAGAGCTGGGGCGACTGGGCTGTTTGGGGTGGCGTTGGCGTACCGGTCAACGAGAAGCTGAAGTGGAACCTCCAGCTCGCCTACACCGACAACAAGACCTTCTCGGCAACGACGAACGTCAAGTGGAAGCCTGTCAAGAACCTGCTCATCGAGCCGGAAGTCACCTACACCAACTGGGACTCCATCAATCAGGACCAGTGGGCTGGCATTCTCCGCTTCGAGCGTACGTTCTAATCTGATCTGAACTAGACCTCCGATCAGAGACGGAAGAAGACCTGGTTTCCCTCCAGGTCTTCTTCTATTTTACTGCAGCTGTATTCGGGCGGTCATTCCAGGCCGCATGGCCGGCAAGCCCAATCGAGCGATCGGATGGGGCGTCGATCATCAATGGGCTGATCCGACGATGAATCCGCCGGGCCTACGGCGGCGCAACCGAACGGCTCGCATGGCGCCTCTAACATTTGAAGGTTGATTTCGGCGCCCCTGGCTTCGTTTTTGTCGATCTGCCGACGACAGGCACACTCGCTTCACGCAAATGTTTCGAGAATCTTTCTCGAAGGAAAGCATCTGTCTGGTTGCCAAAAAACCATAATTGTTCCACCTAGATTATAGATTGAACATTTAACGATTGAGAATCGGGCCAAGACTTGATGCGTACGAAATATGGTTTCCTCTGCCTGTTCCTGGCATTTGCTTCATCGGCATATGCTCTGGAAGCCGGTTCACCGCCAGTTTTGACACCGCTGCCGCAGCAGGCGCAGGCCGCGCATTTGACGGCGCAATTTCTGCAGCGCTTCCACTATAAGCCGGTCCCGCTGGACGACGTCCTCTCCGCCAGGATCATGAATCGCTTCATCAAGTCCCTTGATCCGGACCGTGTCATCTTTCTGCAGAGCGATATCGACAAGTTCATGGCGGGCAGCACCAAGATCGATGACGCCATCAATCAGGAAGACTTGAATATCCCGTTTTCCATTTTCAATGTGTACGAGCAGCGCGTCGTCGACCGCATGACCTATGCGCGCAGCCTGCTCAACCAGAAGCTGGACTTTACCACCAAGGAAGACTACGCGCTCCTGCGCGACAAGGAGCCTTGGCCACAAACCGAGGCGGAAAGCAACGATCTCTGGCGCAAACGCGTCAAGAACGACTGGCTGCGCCTCAAGCTTGCCGGCAAGGATGATGCCGCCATTCGCGATACGCTCGACAAGCGCTACGAAAACTCCCTCGAGCGCGCCTTTAAATACAAGAGCGACGATGTCTTTCAGACATTCATGGACGCCTATACGACGTCGGTCGACCCGCATACCGACTATTTCGGCGCGACCGCCTCGGCCGAGTTCGATATTTCCATGAAGCTCTCTCTGGTCGGTATCGGCGCGGTGCTGCAGGAAAGGGATGATTACACCACGATCCGCGAACTGGTCGCAGGCGGCCCGGCGCAACTCTCCGGCAAGCTCGCGGTCGGCGATCGCATCATCGGTGTCGGTCAAGGCGAAAACGGCCCTATAAAGGAAGTCGTCGGCACGCGACTCGATGAAATCGTGCAGATGATACGCGGCGCCAAGGGGTCAGTCGTGCGCCTTGATATTTTGCCCGCCGATGCTGGGCCAGATGGCAAGCATCACGTCATCAGTCTCGTCCGTGACAAAATCAGCCTCGACAAGCAGGCTGCCAAGCAGACGATCCTATCGGTAAAGGATGGCAATACGACGCGCAGGATCGGCGTAATTACTCTGCCGGCTTTCTATGAAGATTTCGAAGCCCGGCGCAAGGGCGACAAGGATTACCGCAGCGCCAGCCGCGACGTCGCCAAGCTTCTCGGCGAGTTGAAGCAGGAAAAGGTCGACGGCGTCCTGATCGACCTGCGCAACAATGGCGGCGGCTCGCTGGCCGAAGCGATCGACCTGACAGGCCTGTTTGTCGGCAAGGGTCCGGTCGTCCAGCAGCGCGATGCAGGCGGCGAGGTGGAGGTCGAGAGCGATGATCTTGCCGCTCCGGCCTGGACCGGCCCGGTCGGCGTGCTGATCAATCGCGGCTCAGCATCGGCCTCCGAGATTTTCGCGGCGGCGATCCAGGATTACGGTCGCGGCGTGATCATCGGCGAACCGAGCTTCGGCAAGGGCACGGTGCAAACCGTGGTCAATCTCGATCAGGTGGCCCACAATCAGAAACCGAAATTCGGCGAGCTGAAACTGACGGTCGCTCAATTCTTCCGCGTCAACGGCGGTACGACGCAGTTGCGTGGTGTGACGCCGGATATCAGCCTGCCGGGACTTGCCGACCTCAAAACCTTCGGCGAATCCAGCTACGACAACGCGCTGCCTTGGACACAAGTAAAGCCGGCGAATTACAAGCCCTGGGGTGACATCCAGGCGCTGCTGCCGCAGCTGCAAGGTCGCCATGACGCGCGCGTGAAGGATGATCCGGAATACCAGCGCTTCGTGGAAGACGTCACCACGCTGAAGGAGCAGCGCGACAAGAAGGTCATCTCTCTCAACGAAGCCGAACGCCGCAACGAGTTGACCGCCCAAGCAAACCGCATCAAGGCGCGCGGACAGTCCAATGACGGCATCGATACCGGCGAAGATGATGGCCTGCAGGCCAACGAGCGCAGCCTGAGCGCCGATATCGCCATCGAAAAGGCCCGCAAGAACGCAAAGGATATCCTGCAGAACGAGGCTGCCTCCATCGTTGCCGACGAGGCGGACCTGCAGGCCGGCATGTCGAGGGCCGCGGCAAAATAGTCGCGAAGTTACACCGCGCCGCTCACGGCCGAGGAATCGACGTCGCCGCCGTGACGTCGACCACCACCTCGCCGGCTGTGGGTGCATAAGACTAACAGCTAAAGCAAAATGCCAAAAAGTGTGGATGACTTTTGGGCACATCCGCTCTATCTATTTGATTTTAAAGTGAATTCTTATTTTGGGTTGGGCAGACCTGAATTCATCTGTCTCTGGGGCCTCAGCTACGTTTCAGCTACCCGTTGTAAGCTATGTGCGTGCGATACTTGCGCCCCCAACAAAGTTTCGCACGAGGCGCCGATAAGGCTCTCTGCTCTGCCTCATGCCCATGAGGCAGAGCTTTCCCGCCTTGACCACGCTCAACGAGTTCCGGCTACGCCATTGAAGGCCTTGGAAACTCTCGCGGCTATCCTCATCCAATTCACTTTGTCCCACGTCACCTCATGTCTCTCGGAACAGCGGCAACTGCCTCTTCGCAGAGTGCACGAAATTGGCTAAGAGGCCGTATGTTTGAGCTTGTTTCGATCGCCACCGCCAATCAGGAAATCAAGCGAAGCCGGTTCGTTGCGACGGCCGGTCCGATTGCCGATAGCGAGGCAGCAAAGGCGTTTGTCGCACAGCACTCGGTCACGGATGCCAATCACAATTGCTGGGCCTGGCGTATCGGACAAACCTATCGCTTCAGCGATGATGGCGAACCGGGCGGAACCGCCGGCAAGCCGATCCTCCAGGCCATCGACGGCTTCGAATTGGATATGGTGGTCGTCGTCGTGACACGCTGGTTCGGCGGCACTCTTTTGGGTGCTGGCGGGCTGATCCGCGCTTATGGCGGCACCGCCGCGCTATGTCTGCAAGGCGCGGAGAAGAGAGAAATACTCCCAACCGTCGCGGCAACGATCGATGTGCAGTTTTCACATCTCGCTCTGGTGAAAGCGAAACTTTTGACAGAGGCAGGCGTGCGGCTTGTGGAGGAACGCTTCACCGAATCCGGAGCCGTGCTCGGCGTAACCATAGCCGCCTCGATGGTCGAACGGGTCGTTGACAATATTCAGGATCTGACAAGCGGTCGGGCAACCGTAAGGTTGGATTGATCGGGATATGCCGAAGGATGACGCTCTCGACGCGTCGTGATGGAGCCGCGATAGCAGCTCAATCGCCGGAGAAAACCACGCCCTGAGGCTGCCCCGGTACGGAAGCCGCTACGCGCAGCACGCCATGAAACCCGACCCAAAGCGCAATCGACCCGAGTGCAAAACTGCCGAGGATCATGAACATCGTGCCATAGCCGATCTCCTGCGCCAGCCAGCCGCCGATTGCCGGGCTCAGGGATGCGCCGACCCCTTGCATCGTCATGACGACGCCCTGGCCGACATTGATGCGGCCGGTTCCGTTCAGGATGCGGGCGACGAGCGTCGGCACGGCAACGCTTTGCAGGCCGGCGCCGATGCCATCGAGAACCTGAACGGGATAGACACCCCAGGATGTAATCAGATGCGCCGCCACGAAGCCGCGGATCGGCAAGGAGACAAACGAAATCAGCAGCACGAGCCATTGCCCTCTCCTTTCCGCCATATGCATCGCGATCAACGAGGTGATGATCATCGTGCCCTGAGCCACCACCACGGTCAGGGCAACAAAGCCAGCGGGATCGGCGTGACCGGCAGAGACGACAGCCAGCCCGAACAACGGCAACATCGCGCCGTTGCCGAGATGGAACAGCGCAAGCGCACCCGCCAGGATCAGCAGCGGCTTCGACTCGGCGAGTACTTTAAAACCGCTCGGTTTTCGGTGTCTGGGAGGCTCCATCTCCCCTGCCGGACCAAGGGCGGCAAAGGTCGCACCCCGCGCTTCGTCATCGTCGATCGCATCGGCCGGGATCATCAGCACGGAAATGATGGTCAGCACGCCGAAGATGGCCGACAACCAGAACACGGCAGTCAGCCCGAACATCCAGCCGAGCCATCCCGACAGCCCGGCGCCGACGAGGTTGCCGGCATGATTGAATGCCTGATTGTAACCATTCTGCCGATTGAAGCCGGCCTGCCGGACAATGCCGAGCGTGATGCCATTGAGGGCAGGCCCGATCGCGGCACCGGCAACAGCGGTCGCAACCTGCGACAGGGCCACGACCCAGAAGAGCTGCGAGACCAATATGATCATGGAGGCGAGGACCGTGCAGATGCCGAGCACGATCACGCATGTGCGCTTATGCGTCGTCTCATCGATGAAGGCTCCGGCAGGCGCCATCATCACCATCCCCGCAACCCCGCCGATCGTCATGACGGAGCCGATCGACCCACTTTGCCAGCCATGGGCGACGAGGAAAACCCCAAGGAAGGGTCCGATGCCCGCCTGAACATCGGCCATGAAGAAATTCAGAAATCCAAGTGGGACGAGAGCTCGGGCTTGCTGCTGGTCGTTGGGGGATGAACGCGACAAATGACAACCACATGGCTTCTAAAATCGTCAAATGAAAAGCGTTTGATGGCAAAAGGTTCCCTTTTAGATGAATAAGGCCCCAGGGCTCCCTGTCTAGCTGCTCCGGCGAAATCGATCCTGCGGTGTTTATCCAACGTTGAAGCAGCCGAGCCGTCGCGATTTCGATAGCACGTTGCTGTTCGAAGAGAGTCTCGCCGGTCTCGTCGGCAAAAAAGAGAAGGATTCGGAGGGAAAGCCGAATCCTTCTCGTCTTGATCGGAGGTCAACCGATCGGGGTGGGCAGCCGCATCGGATTGGAACGATAGGCTGCTGCTACCGACACAGTGTGTCGGATTGTGGCGGACTCGGAGTTTGAAAACGCCCCCGCGCCCAAGCTTGGCTCCTATATACATACATTCGGTATGTTTGACAACAAGTTCGATGCGAATTAAGGCAGAATCTGGAAAAAATTCTTGTTCGCACGTGCCGCGGCATTCATATTCCCGCAGCCACAGGCGGTTATCTGACCAGGCGGATTCGCCCAGCGTCATACGGGAGCGCTGAACGCGAAGAACGACGAGGATACTTTGACGACCTGGCTACCGAAGGAATAATATCTGGCAAATCAGATCTGCCCTCGAGATGCCGCCCCTGAAATCTTACTGAAAACGATTGTGTCGCCGCGACATCTATGACATGGCGCCTGCGACGATAGTGGCAATCGCTGGGAGAACCGGATGAACTTTCTGGGAAAAGACAGGTTTGCGGGTGCGCATCAGCAGGCTGCGTCCATCGACAGCAGCTCACCCTCCGAATATTGGTGGGTACCGGGAAGCCTGGCAATATATTTCATCGTCCAGGCAGCCATCCGCATCGCCATCTCCAGCTCGCTGCGGATCGACGAAGCACAGCAGTTTCTCGTCGGCCAATGGCTCGCCTGGGGTTATGACGCCCAGCCACCGCTCTACAACTGGATTCAGTACGGCATCTTCGAAATCTTCGGCACGAGCGTCGCATCGCTCGTCATCGTGAAGAATCTCCTGCTTTTCCTCGTCTATCTCGCCTATTACAAGCTTTTGCGATTACTTGTGACCGACAAAAGCCTGGCGGCGGTCGGGACGCTATCGCTCCTGACGATGCCGCAGATGTTCTGGCAGGCGCAGAGAGACCTGACGCATACCGTCGGCACCCTGCTTGCGGTGCTCATGTTGATCTATTTCGTCGTCGTAACCATTCGTCGCCCGACGCTCATCTCCTACGCCCTGATCGGCCTATGGGCCGGGCTTGGCATGCTGACGAAGTATAATTTCGCTCTGGTGATTGGCAGCGTTGTCATAGCAACCTTCTTGCATCCGGTCGGGCGAAAAAGGCTGATCGACTGGCGCCTTCTGCTAACGCTGGCAATCGCCGTTCTCGTGTTCCTGCCGCACGCCATATGGATGGTCTCCAATATGGACCGGGTCCTGACAACGACGGTCCACACCATGTCGGAACAAGGCGCCGGCGGAAAGCTTTCCGATATCGGTTTCGGACTTCTAGAACTTGTCAAAACCAGTGTCGCAATCGTTGCCCCTACGTGCGTGATCTTTCTGCTGTTCTTCCGTCAATCATTCCTGCATTCGCTGCGTGCCAGAAGCGAATGGAGTGATTTTGTCGGAAGGATACTTTCAAGCACCGTCGCGATCCTGCTGATCTTGATACTGGTGATCACGCTTACGGAGTTTCGTGACCGCTGGCTGCTCCCCTTCCTGTTTCTACTACCGGCCTATTTCTGTCTGAAGCTCGACGCAGCGGGACTGCAAAGCCAGGCCGATATAAAGAAATTCCTTTACCTGCCCATCGTCATGATGATTGCGCTGCCTCTGATCATAGCCGGAGGTGTCCTTTTCGCGCGGTTTTTCCATTCTTATGAGCATTTGAACGCGCCCTACGCCACCTTCGTGGACAAAGTCGTTACCGTAGAAGGAAAACAACCCTCGGCAGTCGTGACGACGACCTGGCTGAAGGCCGGCAATCTGCGTGTGAACATGCCGCACACGTCGATCATATCGACGGAATATCCTGCGTCGGATTTAAGCCGGCAGGCCATAGGAAATGGACCGGTTCTGCTGGTTTGGAACGAGCGGGACGGACATCAATCAACCATGCCGAATGCACTGCAGCAATGGCTCACATCGAAATTCGGAGCGGCGACACAGTTGCCACCGCAGCAGGACATTGCCCTTCCGTATTACTACGGAAAGGAGCCGGATCGTTATCACTTTGGTTATGCGTGGTATTATCCCAAACCGAACTGACTCGGGATTGCGCGGCCATTCGATCTCACCGGTGGATGAGGCAATCGAGAAGCGGGAGGGATTAACTGTCGGCTACCGCTCCAGCGCGCCCTTTCCGGCGAGAATATGATTGCGAAACTTAGCAATTCGCGCGGTCCGCGTTTCGGACCTCTTCACGGAGCCGAGGTTGATCACATAGCTTTTCTTTCGCCCCGGCGTCAGATCATGGAAAGCCTCCGCCAATTCGGGATCGGAATCCAGCGCCTCGATCAGCTCGTCAGGCAATTCGATGTCGCTTTGCTCTTTCGGCGGCTTGATGCCGGCCTCTGCATAACCCATTGCCTCCTTCAGATAAGATCGGATGACGGGCTCCATCGTCGCCACGGCGTCATCGCTCACAAAGCGGATCATATCGGGATGCCGGGTATTCTGCCCTTGCTTTTCGAGCACCCCCTCAGGGTCCTTCATCAGTGCCGCGTTGAAGAAAGTGAGGCGAAAATCGCCACGAAAGGCACCGATGATCACGATGTTGCGTCCCTCATGCATGTAGCACGGATGAGCCCACTTCACCGTCTCGACGAGCCCCGCCTCCAGGCAGATTCGGCGCAGTTCGTTCAGACCGTCAATCCACAGCCTCGTCGAGCAGTCCGGCGTCGCAAAGCGTTCGCAGCGCCCACATCCCTTGGTAAAGAAGTCCTCGATATCGGTAATCATGTCCTCATCCACTTCATATTCCGGCCTTCTGAATCATCCACACCGTCAGCTCGCGCACGGCGTGGTGAAAGCAAGCGGCCGGACCATGCTCGCATGATTGTATTCCGGGCTTGCGAGCAATGGGTCTCACTTCACTTCTGCCAGCACCTGTTCAAGTCTTTCGAGGAACTGCCGCCATCCCGCCTTGGCACCGCTATAGGCCTGCTTCTGGTCCGGTCGGAAGCCGACCTGCTCCATGCGCAGATGCGTTCCCTTGTCCGTCTGCGTGAGC
Organism: Martinezella sp. CNPSo 3890; assembly: GCF_057784455.1. NCBI lineage: Bacteria > Pseudomonadati > Pseudomonadota > Alphaproteobacteria > Hyphomicrobiales > Rhizobiaceae > Martinezella > Martinezella sp. CNPSo 3890. The sequence goes on from NZ_JBXSOR010000002.1 coordinate 492,281, forward strand.
GTGAAGGTCACAACGCTCTTCAGATCGAAAGCCGGGTCATCATGTGCGAAATTCCATCGATAGGACAGCCTGGCGTTCGGCTCGACGACGAGCACTTCGCAATCCAGGACGCCACCCCAATCGCCACGAAAGCTAAACCGATGTCCGAGGACGGGAACGAAGTCGTTCTTCATCAACCACTCTGCGATCAGATGCGGCTGTGTGAGTGCGCGCCAGACCTTTGCCGGCGGATGCGCAATTTCGCGCTCAACCACGACAGCGCGTACCTCGCCCAATGCCGCTTTCATTGATCCATCCGATCGAGCAAGTCTTCGAGATCATCGAACTTGTCTTCCCAGAAACCGGCCATTTCGCTCGTCCAGTCACGCAACGACGCAAGAGCGTTTCGTTGTGCGCTATAATGCGTCTGGCGTCCTTCATGCCGGTCGCATACCAGCCCCGCCTGTTTCAGAACGGCGAGATGCTTTGAAACGCCCGGCTGGGAGACGCCGGCATAAGCCGTAAGTGCGACGACGGTCTGATCGCCGTCACGGCACAATCGCTCGAATATCGCCCGCCGCGTCGGATCGGCGAGCGCTCGGAAAATGGGATCATGGGCGTTTGCCATACCGATTCATAACTCTTTGGCTATTGATTAGATCAATAGCTGACAAGCTATGAATAAGTCAAGCGGCGATCGACGGCGCTATTCTCAGGCGCTCGTGCTCAGCATGCGGAGGAAATCCACATCGTCGCCGATAAGGGCATCGACCAGCCGGTCCCTGACGCAGCCGCGGATCATGGGAAGCAGGTCGCGGCCACCCTGCCAGAACAGGGCAAGCTTTTCCGGCAGCGGCAGGCTCAGACGCACTGCAATGCCGGCCTGCTGCAGCGCCTCTGCGTCAGTGCGGTGAAAGCGGTTCAATTCCAACGAGACGCCATCAATGCCGCCGGCGCGCATCGAGGCGACGATGTCTACCGGACGATGGTGGAGGATCGCTTCCGTCTGAAGGCGCGGTTCGAGCTCTTTCACCCGCCGTAGATCGATATGATCAAAGGAGGATATGGCAACATGGTCAAACGCGTCGAGCTCTTGCAGTGTCGCGATCATGATATCGATGAGACGATCGGCACGCTCCGGCTCCTTCATTTCGATCGCTAGGCGGGTATCCGTTTGCTTTGCCCACAGCAGCGTATCGGCAAGCGTCGGCACGCGGGTTCCGGCGAAGCGCGCGTCGAATTTCGCGCCGGCATCAAGCGAAAGAATGTGCTGGAGATCGTGATCGGCAACGAAGCCGGAGCCATTGGTCGTGCGATCAAGCGTTCTGTCGTGAATCACGACGATCTGGTCGTCGCGCGTCAGCATAAGGTCGATTTCGCACTCGTTGGCGCCTGCGTTCACACCCGCCTGGAAGGCGAGAATAGTGTTTTCCGGGAAGCGCCGGCTGAAGCCGCGATGAGCGGCGATGCGGAGCGAACCACGACGAGCGGCGTGAAGGGGCAAAGGCAATGCAAGTCTCCTTGGAGTCAGTTCTTTAGGGGGCAAGCTAGTGAAGTGTCGGATCGAGAACATCGCGCAGATAGTCACCAATCAGGCTGATCGACAGCGACAGGATGAAGATCACGATGCCCGGCAGGATGGCGATCCACCACTCGGTCATTACATAGTCGCGGCCAGCGCCGACCATGCTGCCGAGGCTGACAAGCGGCGGCTGGATGCCGAGGCCGAGAAAGCTCAACGCCGATTCCTGCAACAGGATTTCCGGCAGGACGATCGTGAGGTTGACGAGGACGACAGAGAGCGTGTTGGGCAAAACATGCAGGAAGGCGATGCGCCCCGTTCCCGCACCATTTCGTCTCAGCGCCGCGACATAGCCTCGCTCCAGCTCCAGCCCTGCCATGGTGCGCACCAACCGCGCGTAACGCTCCCAGCCGTAGAGGCCAAGCAACGCCATGAAAAGCCAGAGATTGTCGCCGAAGAAGGCGAGAACGGCGAGGGCAATGATGAGGAACGGCATCGAGGCCTGAAAATCGACGGCGACGCGGATCAGCATATCGGCAAATCCGCGACCGAAAGCGGCAAGCAGCCCAAGCACCGTGCCCAGCGCCAGGCTGATCGCCGACGCGCCGAGCGCGATCAACAGGCTGGTGCGCAATCCATAGAAAATGCGGCTTAGAATATCGCGGCCAAGCTCGTCCGTGCCGAGAATATGCTTGAATGAGCCGCCGAACAGGATCGGCGGCGCCTTGCGGGCATGAAGATCGATCTGTGCAAAACCATGGGGCGCAAGGACATTGGCGAAGATCGCAACCGTGATGAAGGTTACGAGAACAATGGCGCAAATGGCCGTCATCAAATCGAACCGAAGCCTGGGTTGAAAAGATCGCTCCGATCTGGTTTTGCGAGGAACGTCGGCGCCGGTCGCTGCATTCGCCATGGTTTTACCTTTCGAGGCGGCCGATCAGGCCGATGCGCGATGCCGCAGACGCGGATCAGCGAGAATGTAGAGACAATCGATCATGAGATTGGCCGTCACCATCGTCGCCGTGATGAGCAGCACGATGGTCTGCACGATGTTCAGATCGCGCTGCGCGACGGAGGAGACGAGAAAGCGGCCGACACCCGGCCAGGCGTAAACACTCTCGACCACGGCCGCCCCGCCGATCATGCCACCAACAAGGAAGCCAAGCATGGTCAGAAGCGGCAATGCCGCATTCGGCATGATATGCCGCCACAGAAGGGCGCTTTCGCCGATGCGTTTGGCGCGCGCCGCCAATATGAATCGCTGGCCCAGCACCTCCAGCACGCTAGAGCGGACGAAGCGGGCGATGATGCCGGCATTGTAAAGGCCAATGACCAGAACGGGCATGACGAGATGCGCCATCGTCGATCCCCCGCCGCTCGGCAAGATCCGCAGGGAGACGGCGAAAAGCTGGATGAGCAGGATGGCGATCAGGAAATTCGGAAGCGAATGCATCAGCACCGCAAGCGCCATGACAAGGCGGTCGATCAGTCCGCCGCGGTTGCGCGCGGCCAGAATGCCGAAGGGTACGCCGGCGCCGAACGCCAATATCAGGGCAGCGCCCATCAATTCCAGCGTCGCCGGGACTTTCGATAGAACCAGCGTCAGGGCATCCTGCCCGTTCAATAGCGACGTGCCGAAATCGCCGCGCAGGAGATGGCCGAGATAGGCGAAGTATTGAATATAGAGCGGCTGATCGAGACCCCATTGCTGCCGCATCAGCGCCACGACTTCCGGCGGTGTCTCGATCGGCAAAAGGGAATGCAAGGGGTCACCGCTGACGCGCAGGATGACGAAGGTGAAGGTCATCGCCAGGAACAGGGTCACGAATGCTCGCAGAAACGCCCGCAAGATGGATTGAAGCATTGCCTATTCCTTCAGAGCGTTTCAAGCATGGCCGCTGCCTGCCGTACCCTGCCGCGCCGCCCGCGAGGAACAGCCGACAGGAGCTTGACGGTATAGGGGTGGGCCGGGTTCGCGAAGACATCCTCCATGGGACCGGTTTCCACGATCTGTCCCGCCTCCATGATCGCGACGCGATGCGAGACATGACGGACCACGCGCACGTCGTGGCTGATGAAAAGTAGCGACAGGCCGCGTGCCCGCTGCAATTCGAGCAGGAGATTGAGCACCTGCGCCTGTACCGAAACATCGAGCGCCGAGACCGGCTCATCGCAGAGCAGAATTTGCGGTTCGACCACGAGAGCACGGGCGATGGCGACGCGCTGACGCTGGCCGCCGGAGAGCTGATGCGGAAATTTCTGCAAGGCGGAGACCGGCAGGCTGACAGCTTTAAACGCCTCCGCCGCGCGATCGAGCCGGCTTGCCGGATAGCCTATGCCATGGATTGTCAGCGTCTCCACCATCTGATGACCGACGCTCCGGCGCGGATCGAGCGCACCCATCGTATCCTGCGAAATGACCTGCAGATGTTTCGCCAGACCGCGCCGGTTCGGCTTCATCAGGTTTTTGAAGGGTTGACCGAATAGCATGATTTCGCCTGATGTCGGCTCGCGGTCGCCGCAGAGCAAGGAGGCAAGCGTGGACTTGCCGCAACCGGACTCGCCGACAAGACCCAATGTTTCGCCGGGTCTCAATTCCAGGCTCACATCCTTGATCGCGTGAAATCCCTTCGCGCGTCCCGGCCAAAGGGAGAAACCCGGAGCATAGGAAAATTGCAGATCGCGGGCGGCAAGTGCAATTCTCGTCTCTGAATTGGCGGCGATTTGCTTCTCAGGCATCATGGGCACTCCATGGATTGAAGCAGGCAAGCGCCGCCGCACCGGCAATCAACGGCGGAACCATCGTCGTGCAATTCGGCTCCGCGCGTGGACAACGGGGCGCAAAGGCGCAGGCCTGCGGCAGCTCATCATGCGATTTCAGTTCGCCGGGGATATCCGCGAGCCTCTCCAGTGGCCTGCCCCGTCCGGGCATGGCCTCCAGCAACAGGCGCGTATAGGGATGGCGCGGATTGTCGTAGAGATCGTCCGTGCGATTGATCTCGACCAGGGAGCCCGCATACATGACCGCGATACGGTCGCAGACCTCCGAGACGAGATCGAGATCATGGCTGATGAAGATCATGGGGATGCCACGCTCGCGCACCGCCTTGACAAGGAGAGCGACGACCTGCGCCTGCACCGTCACATCAAGAGCCGTGGTCGGCTCGTCGGCAATGATCAATCGCGGCTGCATGGCGAGCGCCGTGGCGATCATCACGCGCTGGCACATGCCGCCGGAAAATTGCGCCGGATAGGCGTTGTAACGCGTCTCTGGCTGCGGAATGGCGACTTCCGCCAGAAGCCGGAGCGCCTCGTCCCTGGCTTCCCTTGTCGACATACCGGCGCTGAAAGCCGCCTCGGCGATCTGGGAGCCGATCGTGCGGACCGGATCGAGGCAGGAAACAGGCTCCTGAAAGATCAGCCCGATCGGCGGCAGCTTCACTCTTGACCGCGGACCGAGCTCGGCCGCGTCGTACATGGCATCCTGGAAGGAAATATAGCCCGTGGCACTGGCGCTCGGCCCGAGAAGACCAGCAAGCGCGAGGCAGGTGAGGCTCTTTCCCGATCCGCTCTCGCCGACGATGCCGAGGATCTCACCCTCGGCAAGGTCGAAAGACACGTTGTTGACCGGATGACACCGCCCCACGCCCGTTCCGAACGAGATGCTCAGATTGTCGACCGAAAGAACTGGAACGCCCATCGCGAGGAAGCTCAGCTCTTCTGCTCTTCGAAGGAAAGACTGCCCGCGCCAAGATCCATCTGGAAGGCCGGCAGAGGCTGCCATTTGATGCCCTTGCGGATGCCGAAGAAGACAGCATTCTGATGCAGGACGGTCTCGCCCGGATCTTCCCATTCGATCAGATGCAGCATGTCGCGAAAGATCTTGGCGCGGTCGGCCGGATCGACGGCCTGCTCCATCTTGGCGCCGAGCGCATCGAAATCGGCATTCTGCCAGATTTTGAACGAGCTCAGATTGCCGGCCGAGCTGAACTGCGTAAAGAAGGAGATATAGGGGTCGGGAACCTGGCCGGTGCTCGACCAGTTACCGGTCGCGCGGGTTGGCGAGTTCTCGAACAGCTTGCCCGATTCCACGAACTTCATCTTGGCGTTGACGCCGACAGCCTGCCACATGGCGACAACGGCCTGCGTCACCGGGTTTTCCGCCGTGTAGTAATTGTTCTGCGAGCGGATCTCGATCTCCTCGCCATTATAGCCAGCATCCTTCAGGAGCTGCATCGCGCGATCGGAATCGTACTGATAGGCCGGATAATCCTTGAGATAGACAGGACCGTAGAGCTCGAATTGCAGCCCGTTCGGCACTTTCGTGCGGCCGTTCCAGATCGTGTCGACGATCGCCTGGCGATCGATGGCGAGGATGAGTGCCTGGCGAACGCGCGGGTCCTTCAGCGCGGGATTGTTCTTGTCGAAGAACAGAATGCGATTGTTCGGAACCGGACCGCCGACGATCTCGTGATCGGTACTCGCGGTAACAACCGAGAGCTGGTCCGGCGGCAGGTCCGTCGCAATGTCGTAGTCGCCGGCCAGCAGGCCGGCAATGCGCGAGGAAACCTCCGGCACGATGCGCAAGGTCACGCGCTTGGCGGCCGGTTTGCCGCGATAGGCCTGATCGTGAGCGGCGAGAACGACGCTCTCATTGGCCGTATAGCTTTCGACCTTATAGGGGCCGGCACCGACCGGCTTCTGCCGCCAGGTCGTCCAGTTGCCGCCGTTTTTCTGCCAGGCATCCTTGCTGATGACGACGGCCGCATAGGATGCAAGGCGCTGCAGGAAGATCGGGTCCTGGAACTTGGTGACGAAGCGGACCGTCAGAGGATCGACCACTTCGACATGGTCGAGGCTGGTGAAATTGGTGCGATAGGTCGGATAGCCCGGCGCGTCCTTGTTCAGGAGCCGCTCGGGGCCGAAGGAGAAGACAACGTCCTCGGCGGTCATCTCGCGGCCATCATGGAAGATCACGCCGGGGCGCAGCTTCATTTCGAGCACGGTCGGAGAGATCCAAGTCCAGGAGGTCGCGAGATTGGGCTTGACCGAAAAATCGCCGCGCATGTCGAGCGCGAGCACCGTCTCATGGATGGAATAGTTGTTGCGGAAGGCGACGTTGCTGGCGGCGTCGACGGGCTCCTGCGAAACCGGATTCATCTGAACGGCGATATGAAGCTCCGGCCTTTTATCGGCGTTTTCATCAGCGGAAGCGGACAGCGCCGGAATGAAGGCGGAGAGGCCGGCGCCGGCGCCCATAAGAAGGGTCGTACGACGGGTGACCGGGCTGTTGAGGCCGGTGAGCAGAAAATCGGACATCGGCACACTCTCCTATCAAATCTTTGCACAAACGTTTGCGCAAATAAAATATGGCCACTTGCGTTCAGAACATCGTTTCTTCTACGCAAGGGAGAATGGCCGCAAGCTAGGCGAGCTCGATGACGCACGTATGACAAGTTCGGGAGTAACGAACCGGATCGGACGCTTTTCAACGCGCAGATCCGCCGGAAGATTTGAAAGCTCAATCAGAAGATCAAGCGATGCTTCGCACAGTGCATCCGTCGGCTGTGCGACCGTCGTCAAAGGCGGAGCCCAATAGGCGGTATCGGGTACGTTGTCATAGCCGACCACGGAAATATCGGTGGGGATCCGAAAGCCGAGATCGCGCAGGAAAGCGACGACTTCGATCGCAAGCCCGTCGCTACCACAGACCAGCGCCGTCGGGCATTGCGGCGATGCCAAGATATCCGCAAGGAGCTTGCGCTCGCGCTCGCCCTTCTCAAAGGAAATGACGTCGCCAACAACCAAGCCGGCGCTGCCGGCAACCGCGTCCTGAAAAATCGACATCCGATCGCGAAGCGCGCTGCGACTGACGCGGTAGACGAAAGAGATGCGGCGGTGTCCGAGCTCCACCAGGTGATCGAACAGCAATCTTATGCCCTGCCGGTCGTCGGTGAGAACCGCGGGAAGCGGCCCCGTCAGTCCCGCGCCAAGCGTCACATGTGCCTTGCCCATGAGATCAAGGTGATCGCAGAGCGCTTGTTGGCCCGGAAGATCGCTGACCATGATGACACCATCGAAGAAATCCTGCTGAAACAGGCGCAGCTGGCCGGCGATCTCGCCGGCGTCCGCCTTAGCCTGCGCGACCAGCAGTTCCACGCCACGGCGCTGCGCCACGATTTGTAGGCGACTTGTCAGATGCGGCTGATAATGGCCGGAGAGGCTATTGACGATCGCCCCAAAGACACCGGTCCTGTGCGTCCGAAGCGATGTTGCCAGACGGTTGACGACATAGCCGACGCTGCTTGCCGTTGCCTTGACCCGCTCCTGCGTCTCCAGGCTGATGCGGCTGTCAGCCTGGCCGTTCAGAACGCGGGATACGGTCGTCGCGGACACGCCAGCCAATCGGGCGACGTCCAGAATGCCGATTCTTTTGGGTGCTTTCATACAGTCTGCCGAAATTTTTCACGCCGTGCCGCACCGGCGCCAGGAGGTTCGGGAACTCTTGCCCCACTTGCCTCGAGACGCAAGATCGCATTTCGACTTGGAGGGAAATTTTCATAGGCGACCATGGATCACGAATTCCGCAACTGCTCTAAAGACTTCTAAATCAAAATGGCATTGCGCCCATCTTTAGGGCCCACAGAGCAATTCATGAGATCGTCACGACCGTGACGCAAAGTGGGATAAAGCCACCTAACTGGCCCAGCAGTCGGTTAGACACGGTTTTCAGTTTCAGCGCAAATTCCTGCCTGGAGTCTAATCCCAAATGCCGCAAAAGCTGTTGGCAGGCGATCAGCAAGCATTTTCCAGCCCGTAATGAAGGTCCTTTCTCATGACACGTCAACGTCGAAAACCCAGGAATGCCCAGCGCACCTACGGGGTCCTAGTCGGCAAGGTCGCCGATGGCACGATGAAGCCGTCCGGCTCTTCGCCGCATTACGAGATCTGGGTCAAAGCGAATGACGAGGATTTCCGCATTGCCGTCAATGTCCAGTCCGTTGATGGCAGCGAAGTGTTGGTTCACTACGACCCGGACTTCAAGGACAATAGCGGCCACGACATTGCCGGCATCGCCGAAGGGCCCGTGGGTTTCAAGCCCTTGCAGACCGGACCCGATGGAGAAGGTCTCGACTATATCCGAGATACGCTCTTCCCGATCGACGACATGACAGCCATTCCGGCCGATGGCGCGCAGCTGTCGCTCTCCAACATGCTCGATGCACAGATCGAACGCGCCAAGGCCGACACGGGCGCCGTCATCGTCGCCTTCGGTGAGTATTTTCAGGACCAGGGCAGCGACGAAACCTTTCATTTCAGCCCGGAACGCGGCGTCCACGATATCCACTTCATGCAAGGCAACTCCGGCAGTTTCGCCGACGACAATCGTGTCCACGGCGATGGCGGGCTATTCATACGTTTTACCGTCGGCGAGACCATCGCCGTGTTCGTGCGCTTTAGCGTTCAGGCGCTCAAGACGGACGACCAGACGGGGGCGCCCCTTAGCTGACGCACCTTGCTATCCAAGGTCTCGCGGCGAGGAGCGTCAGCACGGATTTCATGCCTGGCAGCAATCGTAGCAACTGAAGCAATCATCGAGGGAGAGGTCCAATGAACATCAGTCTGATCGTGCATCCCGGTGTGGATAGCGCTCTTATTGCCTGGCGCAGCGACTTCATCGACCAGTGCCGTGGCTTTGCCTTGCGACGTAAGATCAAGCGGGCAGCGGGAAGCCCGCAAAGCCCGAATACGATCTCCGATGTCGACCCCGATGGGTATCATGAGGAAATCGTCGCGAGCTGGGTCGGCTTCGCCGACGGACCGGCCGTCGAGGAAGGCACGCGCAAGCCGACGACGGAATGGCCGATCCAGAAATATCTCTGGTCCGATTTCGCCGTCAATCCGGGCGATGTCGTCGCCTACAAGGTCTCTGCCATGATCGGCCCCGAGACGGCATTGCGGGAATCGCCCGATCATGTATCGAACTGGAGCGATGCCGTGCAGATCGGAGCGGAAACCAGCGGTCATGTCAGCTGCTATTTCAACCGGGGCATCGTCGCCAGCCAATGGCTTGCCCGCTTATTGCCGGAAGAGGCTCCCACCACCAAGCTCAAGAAGGCCATCGCCAACCCGGAGGATCCGATCCGCCAGTTCCTCGCGGGGCCGATCCGCGACAAGCTGGTATCGCTCCTCAATGATGTCAGGTCGAATGGCGGCCATATCTATGCCGCCCTGTTCGAGCTGGACGATCCTGAGCTCATTCCGCTGCTGCAGGGCTTCAAGAAACGCGCCCATATCGTGCTGGGCAACGGCAGCGTCAAGAAAAAGGGAGAGGACGAAAATGAGGATGCCCGATCCGAACTGTCTTCCTGTGATGTCAGGGATCGCATGAGCGCACCGCGGGCGTTGGCGCACAACAAATTCCTGGTCATCTGCAACGCCGACAAATCGCCCCAGGCCGTATGGACCGGCAGCACGAACTGGACAATGACCGGCCTTTGCACCCAGGCCAATAATGCGCTCCTGATCGACAACCCGGCCGTGGCGCAATTCTATTTCGATCAGTGGAAGACGCTGGCCGCCGACGGCAACGATTCCCCGCCCGCCCTCTATCAAAGCAATGCCGAGCCCCGAACAACGCCGAAAGCGAAAAATACCACGGTCTGGTTCACGCCAATGCGCGAAGGGCTCGACCTTGAACAGGCAGGCGAGCTGATCCGTGGCGCCCAGCAGGGCATCCTGTTCGCAATGTTCAATCCCGGACCTCGCGGTACGCTTCTCAACGACATCATCGAGCTTGCGTCTCCGTCGAGCCCTTCGTTCAAACCCGATCTCTACATCCAGGGCGTGGTCAACCAGAATCCGGGTACGGCAAAGAACCCTGTCGTGCTGTTCAACAGAGGCGAGAGGATCGACGCCAATGCCGACGTCGTCCTGCCCGCCGCGATCCCCGGCCGTTTCGCCTATTGGCAGAAGGAAGTTCTGAAGCTGCCGACGGCTCACGCCATGGTCCATAGCAAGGTCGTCATCGTCGATCCATATGGTCCTAATCCCGTCGTCATGACCGGCTCCCACAATATGGGCCCTAAGGCGAGCGGCGTGAACGACGAGAACCTGGTGATCATCACCGGCAACGGCGATCTTGCCAGCCAATATGCCGGCAAGATCATGGAAATCTATGCCCAGTATCGCTGGCGGCAATCCGTACAGAAGCAGGGCGGCACGCCGAAGTGGACCGGCCTGGCTGATGATGACAGCTGGCAGATCAAATCGCCGGATCAACCCTATGACAAGCGTCGCATACGCGAGCTCGACTTCTGGTTCGGCAAAAATGACGACAACTGAGATCTGACGCGCATCAACCCTGGATCGCAGCAAACCTGCCGCGATCCTGCTTGCGGGCGTGACTCGACTTTTTCGAGCATGTGTAATGCCGACGCAATCTTCGGCTTCTAGTGGCTTGGCAACGATCTGGATTTCCGAATGTTGCTTCGCTGCTCTCCTCCCATGCTTCTCCTTATCGGCGCTTTGGCGCTTACGGCGTGGCCTTTTATCGTCGTCAAAACCCATAGGGACGGATCGAGCGAGATGGTTGGTCAATATCACTGGCCACTCGCTGGCGTGCATCGTCCCATACCCGAACGACAGTTCATTGCAGGATATGAGATTGCCGGCAACGCCGTGCCGCTCCACTTCGGTCGCAAGTTCCGCCAGGCTTCCTCGCTACATGGCGATGGCAGCTCGCCCGCAACGCGTGGCTATTTCGAAAGAGCGAGGATCCTTCTATACATTCTGCGTTCGCGCCATTGGCGAAAAGCCTAACGAACCTTCGCAAGCCGACCGGCGAACATGAATGATCCCCCGTTTGCCCTCCCAAGTCGCCGGGCTCTCAGCCGTCCATTCGGGTAGGTTAAATAAACCTCTGGTAGATGCTATAACTTACTCTACCGGCTTGGACGCCACCCCCGAGCCGGGCATTGCAGCGTCCGACGAGACTGCATGCCCTCGCAGTGTCGTCGGACACCCTCCCGTGAAGGAGCGGTTAATTCGACCGGCTCACGCTGCCTGCCCCGCCTTGCGGCCAGAGAAAATGCATCCTCCCAGGAAAGTGCCTTCCAGCGCATTGTAGCCGTGATATCCACCGCCGCCAAAGCCCGCCGCTTCACCGCAAGCATACAATCCCGGTATGGGCGCGCCGCTCTGTCCGAGCGCCTGGCTATTCAGATCGGTCTCCAGTCCGCCCAGGGATTTTCGCGTGAGAATGTTAAGGCGCACTGCAATCAGTGGGCCGGCCTTCGCATCCAATATGCGATGAGGTGGGGCCGTGCGCATGAATCGATCGCCGAGATAGCCGCGTGCCTGTCTCAAAGCGACGATCTGGGCATCCTTGGCAAAAGGATTGTCCAACTCGCGATCACGGGCTTCTATCTGGGAACGCAGATGGGCAAGGTCAAGCGGTTGGTCGCCGATACGGTTCATGCCGGCGACCAGTTCTTCCAGTGTTTCAGCAACGATGAAATCCCGACCCTTCGCCTTGAAGGCTTCCACCGGCGGCGGAGCCGACCGCCCCAAGCGGCTGCGCAGTAGGAGCCCGATGTCGCGTCCCGTAAGATCCGGATTCTGTTCGGAGCCCGAAAGGGCAAACTCCTTCTTGACGATCTTCTGCGTGGTGACGAACCAGCTGTAACTGTGACCGAGCTTGCAGATGTGCCGCAGCGTCGCAAGACTGTCGAAGCCCGGCAGGCACGGCGCCGGCATGCGATTGCCATTGGCGTCAAACCAGAGCGAGGATGGGCCTGGCAGGATGCGGATACCGTGGTTCGGCCAGATCGGATCCCAGTTGGCAATGCCTTCGGTATAGTGCCACATCCGGTCGCCATTGATCGGCCGCGCGCCGACTGCCTCGGCATGACCGATCATCAAGCCATCCACGTGATGGGGCACGCCGCTCAGCATCCACTCCGGGGGTGCGCCAAGACGTTCGACGGGCCACGCGCGGCGAACCAGTTCCGGATTGCCGCCGATGCCGCCGCTTGCCACGATCACGGTACCCTCGATGCGGAAATCCCCCACGACGTCACGGTTCGATTGCCGGCCACGGGGGGTACCATCCTCCGCCAGAAGCTCGCCTTCCACGCCGGTTATACCATCGCGATCGCCGATCAGTCGCGTCACTCGCCGACGGAACAACAGCTCGATTTTGCCTTCCCTCTCCGCCGCCAAAACCCGCTTTAGGAATGGCTCGAGAACGCCGGGACCCGTGCCCCAGGTGAGATGGAAGCGCGGCACGGAATTGCCATGTCCGTCGGCAAGGCCTCCGCCACGTTCCGCCCAGCCGACGACGGGAAACCAGCGCATGCCGAGCCCATGCAGCCAGCTGCGCATTTCGCCGGCGGCAAAATTGAGATAAGCATCCGCCCAGGCACGCGGCCAGAAATCCTCGGCCCGGTCGAAACCCGCCGCCCCCAGCCAATCCTGACGGGCGAGATCGAGACTGTCGCGAATACGCAATCGCCTCTGTTCCGGCGTATCGATCATGAACAGCCCGCCGAGCGACCAGAAGGCTTGCCCTCCGAGGCTTGCACGCGGCTCCTGATCGACAAGGATCACCCGCTTTCGGCGCTCCATCAGCTGGCAAGCGGCAACAAGGCCCGAGAGGCCGGCTCCGACGATCACCACATCTGCACGACTGCTCATTCGTTCCCCCTCCGCGAATTGCATGTTAATGGGAGAGCTTAGTGAACCTTACGTAAAAGTAAAATGGATACCGGAGTTGAAGGGCATTGGGAATCGATCCACCAAGCCTGCATGTTGTCTCCATGAAACCTGCACGATGTTCATGTTGTCTTCCGACGCTGGCGGCGACCAATCGCCATTTTGTTGATGCGGCAGCCGCTGTTGACACGAAGGACCCTCGATAGGAATGCGGCCTTCCGTGGGAACAGTGATGCGACGAACGATATCGGCAACCCCTCAAGGGAAACATCATGTACAAACAGAAGACGCCCACGCTTATCGATTGGCTTTCGATGTTGGTACGTCTGACGCCGATCATCATGGTTTACTTGTGGCCGACATTTCTTCGGTTCATTCTAGGCACTGTTCTTTGTGTCGCCCTCGCCGCGCTCATGTATCATTTGCTTGATGTGGAACTGTATTTTTCGGTGCAGGGCCCTTCTCCACAAGTGCCTCCGCTTCCTGGCGAGCGCTAATCCTTATCTTCGGAACGGAGAACTTCCTCATTGCCGAGCCAGGATGGCGCCGCTTCCACAACGAAGCCTCGTCCCGCAATTGACTGCCGGAGGGAAATCACGACAGAGTAGGTGCTACACGGCCTTCTCCATCGCATCGGCTTGCCTGACATCGGAAAAGGCGCCATCCGATTGCTTAATCAAGAGAGGAGCAGCAGCCATGGGCAAGCTTCCCGATATGACGAAACACCGCGGCTTTCCTTCCGGCATGCCGGGTACGGGGGTGCAATTCACCATTCGCCGCGCAAATCCCAAGGGCGTGACGCCGATCAAGAAACTGCCGCGGCGTGCGCGGCCGGGATCACAGGAACATCTGATCGACGCCGCATTCCTGCACGCGCTCTGGCATCATTTCGGAGCCGAGCCCTTCGAGCGCGGCAATCTCGATGCCGCTCGGCTGAACCTCCTGTTCGGACGGGAGGTACTGCCCGCCGATAAGGATTTCGATCCGCTCTCCTATGAGGCCATGCTCGTCATCAACGAGAAAGTGGCGCGCGAAAGCTTCCCCGAAGCATTCGAAGATGTGATGGAAATCTGACGACACGCGGAATGCGCAGCTCTCTTGAACAGGCGGTCAACGGAAGCGCTATGCGACAGACCGATATCGATAAGAGGAGCTGCGGCCCTATGCCCGGTTGCCTCCGGGCTGGAGTGCGCTAGCTTCCGGTAGTCGACACCCTTCATTCGAGGCTGATATGTCTGACGATGTCTTGCTGACATTCAATGCCGGCTCCTCGACCTTGAAAATCGGGGTCTTCGGGCTGGCGACCGAAGGGGCAAGGAATGTCGGCCGCGGCAAGATCGATTTCGATCAGAGCCCGCTGATGCTCCGCTACTCCATCGGCACGGATAGCTACGAGAAGACGATCAGGGGTGATAATGGTACGCAGTTCGTCTCCGTGATCTCCGACACGCTGGATCATATGCTTGCTCATCTTCCCGGCAGGCTCCGGGCGGTCGCACATCGCGTCGTTCACGGCGGCATGGCGTTTCAGGAAGCTACCCTCTTGGATGAGGCCGCAATCGAGCGGATCGAGAAGCTTATTCCTCTTGCGCCTCTGCACCAGCCGCAGGCTCTGCGTGCCATTCGGTCAATGCAAACGCTGCGGCCGGACGTCCAGCAGACCGCCTCCTTCGACACGGCCTTCCATTCGTCGCAAGCCGACGTCGTGCGGCGGCTGGCGATACCGCGCGCCATGCATGACGACGGCGTGCGCCGCTACGGCTTTCACGGGCTCTCCTACAAATACATCGCCGCAAAGCTTCGCGAGATCGATCCGGAGGTAGCGAAGGGCAAGGTTGTCACCTGTCATCTCGGCAGCGGCGCCAGCCTGTGCGCGATGGAAAACGGCACCAGTCGCGACACGAGCATGGGTTTTTCCGCGCTTGATGGCATCCCCATGGCAACCCGCCCCGGCTGGCTGGATCCAGGCGCCCTGCTTTATCTCATGAGGACGGGAAAACAGCAGCCCGAACAGATCGAGGATTTCCTCTACCATCGATGCGGCCTGCTCGGCGTCTCCGGCATCAGCGGCGACACACGGGTTCTGCTCGATGACAAGAGCCCGGAAGCGGCCGAGGCCATAGATTTGTTCTGCTTGCGCATCTCAGGCGAGATCGGGCGGCTATGCGCAACGACGGGCGGTCTCGACGCCATCGTCTTCACCGCCGGCATCGGTGAAAACCAGCCTGAGATCAGGACGCGTGTCGCACGAAGGTTGCAGTGGCTGGGTATTGAGATCGATGAAGATGCAAACGACAGCAATTTGACCTCGATCAACGCGGCATCCAGCCGCGTGAAGCTATTCGTGATGCCGACCGACGAGGAACGTGTGATCGCCGAGGAGGCGCATGCCCTCATCGCCTGACAAAAACGAGGAGACGCAGATGAATGCCGTGACCACACCGCTTTCGCCCGAGGAACTCTCCCTGATCGACCGTTACTGGAAAGCGGCAAACTATCTGTCGGTCGGCCAGATCTATCTGATGGACAATCCGCTGCTGCGCGAACCGCTGAAACCGGAGCATATCAAACCGAGACTGCTCGGCCACTGGGGCACCACGCCCGGATTGAATTTCATCTATGCCCACCTCAACCGCATCATCAAGGCGCGCGATCTCGACGTCATCTATATATGCGGCCCCGGCCATGGCGGTCCCGGCATGGTCGCCAACACCTATCTCGAGGGTACCTATAGCGAGATCTATCCGAATATCTCCGAGACGACGGAAGGCATACAACGGCTGTTCAAGCAGTTTTCCTTCCCAGGCGGCATTCCGAGCCACGCCGCACCGGAAACGCCCGGCTCCATCCACGAGGGTGGCGAACTGGGTTATGCGCTGGTACATGCCTACGGCGCCGCCTTCGACAATCCCGATCTGATTATTGCCTGCGTCGTCGGCGATGGCGAGGCCGAGACCGGACCTCTGGCTGCGAGCTGGCATTCCAACAAGTTCCTCAATCCGGCGCGCGATGGTGCGGTACTGCCCATCCTCCACCTCAACGGCTACAAGATCGCCAACCCGACGATCCTCGGCCGCGCAGATGACGACGATCTGCGCAAGCTACTCTCAGGCTATGGCTACGAACCCTTCTTCGTCGAGGGACATGAACCACCCGCCATGCATCAGGCGATGGCCGGCACGTTTGACCAGGTGTTCGACCGCATCCGCGACATACAAAGAAACGCACGTGAACAAACGTCGTCCGAAAGCATGCCGCGCTGGCCCATGATCGTGCTGCGGAGTCCGAAAGGCTGGACCGGCCCTAAGCAGGTCGATGGCAAAAAGGTCGAAGGTTTCTGGCGCGCGCATCAGGTGCCGGTCGCCAATTGCCGCGGCGACGAGGCGCATCGCAAGATCCTGGAAGACTGGATGCGCAGCTACGATCCGGACGATCTTTTCGATCACAGCGGGCGGCTGAAGGAGGAGCTGCAAGCGCTGGCGCCGCGCGGCGAAAGGCGCATGGGCGCCAATCCCCACGCCAATGGCGGCCTGTTGCGCCAGGAACTTCTGGTTCCCTCCATCGAAGACTACGCCGTGGAGATCGGCGAGCGCGGCAGCAAGCAGGTACAATCCACCGAAATCCTGGCGCACTACTTGCGCGACACGCTGAAGCTCAATGATGCCAAGCGGAATTTTCGCATCTTCGGTCCCGACGAGACGGAATCGAACCGGCTCGGCAGCGTCTTCGAAGCCACGAATCGGGTCTGGATGGAGGAGATCGAGGATTACGACGTCCATCTGTCCCGCGACGGGCGGGTGATGGAGGTGCTCAGCGAGCATCTATGTCAGGGCTGGTTGGAGGGCTACCTGCTCACGGGTCGGCATGGGCTTTTTTCGTGCTATGAAGCCTTCATCCATATCGTCGATTCCATGTTCAACCAGCATGCCAAATGGCTGAAGGTTTCGCGCGAACTGCCCTGGCGCAAACCGATCTCGTCGCTGAACTATCTGTTGACGTCGCATGTCTGGCGACAGGATCACAATGGCTTTTCCCACCAGGATCCGGGCTTCGTCGATCTGGTCGCCAACAAGAAGGCCGACATCGTGCGCATCTATCTGCCGCCGGACGCCAATACGCTGCTATGGGTCGGTGATCATTGCCTCAGGACCTATGACCGGATCAACGTCATCGTCGCCGGCAAGCAGCCGGAATCGCAATGGCTCAGCATCGACGAAGCGGCCGCCCATTGTAAGACCGGCGTCGGCATCTGGGATTGGGCGAGCTACGAAGACAACACCATCGCCCCTGACGTCGTGATGGCCTGCGCAGGGGATGTCCCGACCATGGAGACGCTTGCTGCCGTCATGCTGCTGCACGAGGCGATCCCCGATCTCAAGATCCGCACGGTCAACGTGATCGATCTCCTGGCTCTGCAGGACCCACAACAGCATCCGCATGGTCTCGATCATCAGGCATTCGATCAGATCTTTACCACGGACAAGCCAGTAATCTTCGCCTATCACGGCTATCCCTACCTGATCCACCGCCTGACCTATCGGCGGACCAACCATGACAACATCCATGTTCGCGGCTTCATCGAAGAGGGTACAACGACCACACCATTCGACATGACCGTGTTGAATGAACTCGATCGCTACCATCTCGCCTTGGAGGCGATCAATCGTATCCCCGGCCTATCGGAGAAGGTGCCGGAGGTCGTGGATGGCCTGAAGGCAAAACTCACCAAGCATCACGATTACGTCCGCCGGCACGGCGAGGATATGCCGGAAGTCTCAAATTGGCGGTGGAGGCGATAGAGCAGCGGGAAATACCGCGGTGCAGCGTTCCTGGACCTCAGGACTTGGATGCGTGCTGCGGCTTTCCCTTTTGCTTGGTCGAGGCCATGTCGTGAAGCTCCTTCTCGCTCATGGAGTCGACCATGCTTTTCGACGCACCCTTCAGTTCGCTCTTCTTTCGTTCGCCACGTTTGGCGGCAAGCGCCGCACCGGCGGCCATTTGCTGTGATTTCGACTTTGCTGGCATGATGACATCTCCTTTGGATGAGGTTGAAATTTACTGGCCTATCCGGCAAAGCGCACCAGCAGGATAACGAGGACTACGGCGGCAAGTCCGCCGATGAACACCAGACGCTGCCACCGTCGCTTCAGGATGATCTCGCCTTGGCGTGCATCTTCCGCGGAAAACGTGCGCGGTTCCTGTTTGTGCGCACCGTCTGGGTCTCTTCTGCTCATTGCAACCATCCCTCGGCGGCAGGAACCGCCGATCATGTCTGCCTGCAAAGCGTGGCTTACGACTGGTAGCTGCCAGTAAGGCTTGCCTCTGCAAGCATGTGTTTCTTCACTTTCTGCCACATGGCTTCCGCGCCAGCGGCTTCGGGAAGCGTCATCCGCGGTACATCGAGCGCGGCAAGCCGGAAAACGTACCGATGGGGCGGATCGCCTGCCGGAGGACGCGGACCGTCGTAACGGGCATTGCCGAAATCATTCTTATAGAAACGCAGCGCCTGCTCCTGCATAGCATCCACGTTTTCAACCAAGCCGCTCCACTCCGCCGGGATATTGGCGATGCCGCAATGGCGGAATGTTCCCGCCGGCGCATCCGGGTCCTCGATGATCAACGCGAAGCTTTGGGTCCCTTTGGGAGCGCCGCCCCAGGCAAGCGGCGGGAATATATTTTTTCCATCCAGCGCGTATTTGCTCGGTATCGGCGCATTCTCAGCAAAGGCCTTGCTGATCAACGTCAAAGCCATTCGATCCTCCTCTTGCTGTCATGGATTCATGAGCCTGTGAACTTCTGAACCTAAAGTGGAACACATCAGAATCATTATTGTTCCCAATAGGGAACATTCGCACTCACCCGCAGTTGTGGGAGCGTCCATGAAGGAGGAAAAAATGACGGACGAACGGTTCGAGTGGATCAGCAAGAGGGCCTACGCCATTTGGGAAGCAGCTGGCCGTCCATGGGGCTGCAGCCAGCATCACTGGGAGCAGGCGGCCAAGGAACGCGAGATCATGGAGAGAACGCGAGCCTCCGTGGACGGAGAAGAAGTGCTCGCAAGGTTTCGGCGAAGGGCTGCAACAAACCCACCCAAGAATGACGCTCAGGAATCCGAGGAAGGCACCCTCTCCGAGGATCGCCGCGTCGGATAATTTTCCGGCAGTTCCCGCCGGCAAGCCGTTCCCATGTCCGATCCCCTAAAGAGGAACGGATATCCGCGATACACATTGATCCCTATGAATTTCCAGAGCCCGCCCGCTAATTCTGCGTTCCGTCGCGATTTGGTTGGGCTGGCGTGCTCTTTGTGCCTTGCTGGTTGTTCTCAGTGCGATCGGTTGGAGCGGGTGGTATGGATTGCCCTGCTGGCGGCGTATTGTCTATCGTGCCGGTCTGCGGCTGACCGCTTGAGGAACTTATTGTAGGCGCCGGGTTCTGCGGTTTGTTTGGTTCGATATAACGACCCCAAACTTCAACGCCCGCCCATACGATTGCCGCCAGAACCAATGCCGTGATCAAGATGGTAGACAGATGCGTGCCACGCACCCCCTGGCGGGCCTCGGTCGCGGACAATGGTTTCTTCTGATCCTGGGGCTTCTTCGGTTCCTCGAATGCCATGGCAAGCCTCCATCTCTACAAATTCCATATGAACCTAACAGAGACGCCGAAAGATAGTTCCATCAAAGGAGCACCTGCATCCGATCGGCATTAAACCGGAACAATGCGCGAAGCCCGGCGTTAGCCCAATGAGGTCGTAGATCGTGCCAAGCGGACGCGATGGTGCTGAAGAATATGGAGATTTTTCCGCTTTCTCTCCATAGCCAACGAAACGGCAGTCGAGCTTCCTACCCATCCGATCTGCGACCTTTCCAACATTCGAGGAGACGGAAAGGGAAGGGCCTTTGATGCTCTACCGTGTGCTCCCGGTCGTGTCCGACGACAATCCATACCGTCATCGAGGTGAACAATGACAAGGATTATCATCAGCGCGGTGCCGCCGAAGGCATCGTCGGCGTCAACACCATTATCTCCGCCCCGGTTTGATCGATTGCGCCTTTCGAACACCCGGATTGCGGTGGCCAAATACGCAGGCTTCCTGCTGATAACGGCGGTCGCGGCCGTCATGTCATCGAATTTCGTGTTCGCACAGCAATCGAACGACGATCGATGCAAGGCAGAGGATACCAACCGGCAGACTGACAACAGGCATGCGGAAAGCGGGCAGACGTCCACGCCGGACGGCAATCCCAGCCAGAAGCTGTCCGACTGCGGCGGCGTGCTGAAGCCACCGCCCGTTGGTGACAGCAAAATGGAAAAGCCCGCCCCGCAGGTCGGCAACATGCCTGTCATCAAGCCTGGCGACCAACCGAAAGAACAGCAAAACGGCCAACAGCCAGACAAATAGAGCCGATCTTTCCTACGGCTTTGGCTCCGGCTGCTCTATGGGACCGTGCGTAACGGCGCCAGAATCTCGATGATTGCTCGACGTAAACGGCTTAATGACGAGAATCCCCAGAATGGACGCGATCATCAAGCCGAAAATGAGGAGCAGCAGCATTCGCATGTCGAAGTCCTGTCCTACGAGGATTTGCGCACGGTAAGATTGCTGTCATGCCCGATTATGCCGCTGGCTTGCCGGGAGATCGCCTCGGCGCGCTGCTTGGCTTCGTGATTTTCAACAGACCCTTCGACGATGACTCGCCCGCGACTGACAGTGACGAAGATGCTCGCCTCGTTTAGCAATCGGTCGCCCTTCAGCCTGCCTTCGATCTCGGTACGAATTTCCTCATCGGTCCTTTCCGGGGTCGGCGTGGAGGTTCTGGCTGATGGGTCTTCGGAGATTCTGTCGCCCCCGGCCTCCCCTGATCCGGAGGTCGTCCTGACATTGGAAATCCTGACGGAAATTTCATCAGCCGTTTGCTCGCGCTGCCGATCGGATTCGGCTGAATCCTCGCAGCGTGCGTCATCCGTACCATATTCAGGCCGAATTTCCTTTGACGGATGTCGCCTCGTCTCCTCGGCTGCGACATCCCCCGAGCCACCGGCGGCCTGATCAAGCGCCTGAAGGGTGCGTATATCGCCGCGATCCGGAGAATTCTTTGCCCTTGTCTGTTGCTTGGCTTCGGTCATGGTTTTCTCCCTCCGTAATTAGGGACAAACTTTCACCGCTCCGGAATGTTCCGATGTGGGGGTCGTATCAAGTTCCACTCGTCAGCATTTCCAAAGACACGACCTTATAACGCTCTTGAAGGGATGCCAGCAGCCGCGCACCGCCGCCATCCAGTCCTGCCTGCCGCCACCGCACCTCGTAGGAAATATGCGCAGTGGCCTCGGTCGAGCCCGCCGCCTTGCCGACAAAAAAGAAGACATATCCGAGCGGTTCAAGCGCTGCCTGCATATCGGAGATCCCAACGCCGGCATCGCAAGGCAGCTCTATCACGATACGCGCCTTCTGCCTGCGAGGGATCAACCTATCGAACTGTTTAAACGGCGAGAGCACCACGAAGGCGATGAGGGCGCCGGCCGAACCGACAACGAGTTGACCGCCGCCGATGCATAGGCCAACGGCCGTCATGATCCACAGGGTCGCAGCTGTCGTTACGCCCGTGACGAGATCTCCGCGCTTAAGGATGGCGCCGCCGCCGATGAAGCCGACGCCGGTCAGGACGCCGAGTGGAAAGCGCAGCACATCCATCGAGGCAAACGATTGTGACGTCTTGCCCAATGTGGACAGTAGGAGGTTAGCCTGGATCATCGACAGGCACGCGGCAAGCCCGACAAGGATCGTCGTGCGAAACCCCGCCGCATGCCCGCCCATCTCTCGATTGATGCCGATCAACCCTCCGGCAATGACAACCAGCACCAGACGGACAACAGTATCCAGCCAGTCCATCTCCACCCGCATGATATCGCTAAAGTCAGGCACGATGTCCTCCCAGAATAGGTCACCACCGGGATTTTTCAGTTGGGGAACATCGCAGACGGCGTTTCGTTCCATCGCCGACGGAAGCGCTCACGAAAAGCGCAATAAAGGCAGCATGATGATTTCGAGCTCTCTTGTCAGTTCGAGGGAAAGCGCTTAGCCAGAGGATCGCTCGCGCCACCATACCGCGAACCGCTTCCTGCAATGGCAAGCGACCGTATCGATTCGACATACCCTGCGAGGCCATATGATTTCCGGAAACCGTGAGAAGGGACCCATTGCAGGGATCGCACTCGCCTGCGCGGGATATGCCTGCTTTTCCCTTCAGGACGCGATAGTGAAGTGGCTGGTCGCCAGTTACGAAGTACCGGAGATCCTCTTCATGCGCAGTCTGGTCATCGTGCTGGTCGCAGGCGTGCTCGTCCGTTATCGGCGCCATCCCTCAATTTTCAAAAGCCCCTATCGCGGCACGGTCGTCCTGCGCGCCGGGCTGATGCTGCTTGCCTGGCTGCTCTTCTACAATGCGGCCCGCTATCTGGGTCTGGCAGAACTGACGACACTATACTTTTCGGCGCCGATGATCGTCGTGATTCTATCGATCTTCGTTCTCAAGGAGAAGGTCCATGCGGGCCGCTGGATCGCCTGCATAGGAGGCTTCATCGGGGTGGCGATCGCGGCAAATCCAAGCCATTCGCCCAACCTCCTGCCCGCCGCCATGTGCATCGTCGCGGGTTTTTGCTGGGCTTGGAGCACGATCCTGATCCGACTCGTCAGCCGAAGCGAGACCACGCTTACCCAGATGTATGCCACGAGCCTGATATTCGGCATTGCCTGCGCCCTGTCCTTTCCATGGACATGGAAGACCCCTGACGCGAGCGGCTGGGCACTGATGCTGACCCTCGGCATTATCTCGACGATTGGGCAGTTTCTGCTCTATGAAGGCTTTCGATACGCACCCGCTTCGACGCTGGCGCCCATCGAATATAGCGGCCTCGTTTGGGCTTTCGTGTACGGCTATGTGATCTGGGCCGAGGTTCCGGCGACGAACGTCTTTGCCGGCGCCCTCCTCATCATCGCCTCAAGCTTCCTGCTTATCCTGTGGGAGCGCCGCATGGCACGCCCACCGGAAGAACGTGAAATACTGAGACGCCACCGATAGATGGTCCGCCTGCACTCGAAACCACGAGCCAGATGCGCGAAAGCGGATGGCGGCTTTACGACGAGGATACCGAAGATCAGGACGTTAAGTGGCTGAAGCCGCTCCGCCGGATCGCGCCACAGTCCGGGTCTTTGAGCTGGGACATACCGTTGTCCCGAAAAGCCATCAGATTGCTTTGCCGCCAGTCAGCCGGGCTGCGCGCTGCATGCGGTTCACCTCCAAAGCTCGCTGAAAATCCAGATCGGTTTGCGCGTGATGACGGAGATCATCAAGAAACTGAGAGACGCCATCAAGCGTATCGACGACGACATATCGCAAACCGCCACCAGCATCGATCAGGTCATGGCTGACGCTCACGCCGAAACCACCGGTGACCTTGCGAAACCACGCTGAGCGCCAGCGCTTGAAACCGTCGGGATCCGACTGAAACTCCGCAAGCAGGATCTTTTGCTGGTCAAGCCGCGCGAGGAACGCCTCAACCACGCCCTGCGTGCCGGCCTTCGGCTTCTCAGCCTTCCTTGCAATCCATTTTTCAAGAAACTGAAACGCCGGCCGCGGAGCCGTCGCTTCATCATGATCGATAACCGTCTCGGAATCCGATGTCGGAAGCGCCGCGCGATCCGCGAGCTGAGACGCGCTTGGCTGCGTTTCCTGCTCCATTGCCAGGGTCTGCTTGAGATCGGCTGCAAGCTCTCCCCAGATCGATCTTTCCGATTCGACTGGCTTTGCTTTTGTTCGACGGGAGGATTTGATTTCGATAACGAAGGGCTTTGTCTGTTTAACCATGATATTTCAGTGTGTGCTCGACGATGGAGCGCAGTTGATGGACAATCAGCATTGATGAGAGGCTTGCATTCTCTGAGAGCAACGACCGTCGCGCGGCGATCGCTTGCGATCATTATGGGCTAGGGCCGTACACCAAACCGATCGATGAAGCAATCTCGTCGCTCCGTCAAAAATAAACTTCAGCGCCTCGGGACCTGATCTACAACAAAAGCAAGACAGGCATGTAGCAAAGGTGAAGAAGATCCACCACCTGAAGCAGCATGCACTTTCCGCCTGCAAGCTGAAACTCGCGTCTGCGCATTGCAGATCCCACATCGTGTCGCTATGTTCTAAGAAGGCACACGAACAGCAAAGGAGGTTGCCTATGTCATCGCGGGACGCCTGATCCAGCAATACCAAGACTTCTGCCTTTCCAAAGGCATCAAATTCACACGCATAGATTCCGTACGGCCGCACGATAATACCACGCTCTTCTGCAGCGCTGGGATGCAGCAGTACAAACCACTCTTCTCCGATCCATCCTACATTGGAACCGTTGCGAACTCTCAGGCCTGCCTGAGAATGGACGATCTCGACGAAATCGGGGACGGCACCCATTTCCTCCACTTCACGATGCTAGGGCTTTTCTCGTTTCGAGAACTGACCGTCGGCGACGCCATCGACTTCTGGATCGAGTTTCTCGGGACGCTCGGCCTGGTCCCGGACCATGTCACGATCCATCCAGACCGACTGGAGGATTGGACGCCGCTTTATCGGGATCGCATTCCTATCGTTCCGGATGAAGAATGCACCTGGAGCGACGGCAACGTCAGCGGCTACTGCACCGAGTTCTACAAGGATGGCATCGAGATCGGGAATATCGTCAATCCGCTCGGAACTTGCATTGACGTCGGCTTCGGTGCCGAACGTCTGGACATGATCTTGAACGGGACGCCTCCGGATGACGCTCTGGTCACATTGCAAGATACCGTCATGCGGATCGTGGAGAGCGGCTACAAGCCGGGAAACAAGGAGCAGGGATATGTCTTGCGAAAGCTCCTTCGCCGCATCCATGTGATGGGCGGAGCACTGGACCATCCCTATTTCGAACAGGAAGTCGTGCGTCAGGAACGATTGCGGTCCAAATATTTGCGCCTTCGCGAAAAATAGCCCGACATGCCACCGGAATGGTGGTTCGACACGCACGGCATCGATGTCGCCGACCTGCAGGTGATGAATGGAACGTAGCGTCGACTGATGATGAAGCGGCGAAGGAGATCGTGCGAGTGGCCACCTTCGCCGCCCTTCCGGAAACACGTGAGGACGTGGAGCGAGCCAATTCATGACAAGTCGGCAAGATTCTGAATCTTCGGAGATCACAAAGCGGCCGCTGGCAGCGATATCGGAAGTTTTCTATTTGTAGCCGTAAAACGATGACCTGCGAGCGGACGGAAGCGTCCCGATCATGATCCGCTGTCTGCCTGCATAGCCTGGAAGGCGGCACCGAAACCGGTCAGGGAGATCGGAAGCTCCGCCATGTTTCCCTGCATCATCCGGATCGAGACTTTTCCCGACTTTTCCTTCATCAAGGCGGCAAGCATCGCGGGTGGGCACAATCCCTCCACCAGGCATCCTTGCGTGGTGCAGCGCGATACCTTCGCCATCGTCGAATATTTGCTGCCGAAGCCAATCTTCACACCACCCTGAATAGCAAAACCAAGCGGAAGAGCCATCTGCATGCCAATCTTCTTGTCCGCGGAACGCGCCATGCTGATGACCATGAACACCTGCCTTTGATCCGGTGATGTCAACCGGTAGACGATCTGGCAGCGCGGCTTCATCGTTTTGTCGGCCGAACATTGCAATATCCACGCATCGAACTTCTGTTCGCTAATCTGCGGACCGGCTGGCGCTGGTGTAGCCGGAGCCGGCGCCGCGGCGCTGGATGGATCGCTCTTGCCGGCATCCGGCGTCACATTTTGAGACCCCGATTGCGGCGTCGCTGAGCTATCATCGGCCCAGAGCGTGGAGGAAACGCCCGCTCCGCAAAGCGAGAAAATCACACAACACAGGAATGTCTTCAAATATAAATTCATTCCATCCTCCCGATTTTGTTTGCAATTTTATAGTACAATTGCAATAATGTCGAATATTGATCAATTTCAAATTGCGTTTAAAGAAGATAAAAATTCGAAGAGTTTCAATTCATTTATTCAATGCAGGGACATAGGCGTTTAATATCCTAATAAAACGCAGGGAACGATTCAGATGACATCAAGACTCGTTGTCGGCTACTCCCTGATCGTCATGCTCGCGCTGACCGATGGCGCCATATGCGACGAAAGCTATCTGCAACAGGCTCCCTCCGCGGAAGCAAACCCTGCCTTCGTCGAACAGCTGTCGGAGACATCCGTCATCCCCGTGCCTCGATCTCCGATTAACCGCCGGGTGATGCCGCACAAGCCGAGGCAAACATCACGAACGCAGGCGAACGTCCGATTGGCAGGCAGCATTTTTCCGAATGTGGGCAATGGCGTGACCGAGCGAGCTGCAGCCGCACCGGCCGATGGCCATTTGCCAACGGTTGGGTCAGGCGCGGTATCACGCTGACTGTATCTTGGCGGCAGGCAATGATCAAAGCACCAGGCGACCGCCCCAGGCGCGCGGCGAGAACAAGACCGCCAATGAGAGCGGCAGCAAGCATGAAACCGAGAGGCCTTCGGCCAGCTGAAACTTCGAGAGCGGCATGTTCGGAGCCGATAATTCGATATCGGCTCAAGATTGCGATTCAGGAGCAGTATCGACATGATGCATCCCAGTAAAATCATTGCTGTTACGGCTATCTTGCTTCTTGCCGGAACGCTTGGCTCAGCCGATGTCCTAGCAAGCGGTCAACCCATTATCCGGCGTTCCGGATTTTCAGAGACCCAAATTCCCCAGGTGAAAGGACGTATTCCGCCGAGGAAGAACGGCAACCTGGAGAAAGGACCTGCCGGCAAGGCTCCGGTCAAACCAAATCCGAATGCCAGCACCCAGAACGGAGCTGCGACCTGCGGACCTGACAACGCACAATCCGAAATCTGCCGGAAAAAATGATTTGGCGCCGGCAACGATCATGAGCTCTTCGGCCTGTCCTTGACCAGGACGGGCTGGGAAGCGGCCTCCACGGCCGGTTGTGTCGCGCTGGCGGCGGGAACGGCGACCGCCGGGCCGATCGGTCGGCCGTTGGCATCGAGCTTGTATGTCATGGCTCTTTGATGCTCGTCCAGATATCGCATGAACGCCGCGCCGGCGGCGGCATCCCTGAATTGCCACAGCCCGTTCCTTACGCCCTCGAAAATCAACGAATAGACTGCGAGCTGAATGCCTTCCTGGACGCCCAAGGTCGTGGGCGCATTGCGTGTAATACCGCCCTCGATCTGGAGCAGCTGGTCGACGCCGACAAAACGGAACGCCGATCCCTGCAACTGCACGGAATAGATCGTCTTGGTCGTGCTGACAGAGGCTAGCACTCGCCCCGTGCTAACGCTGACGGCCCGCAAGGATACGGTCACGATGTCCTTGCGGTACTGCGTGTTTCCGCCAATCCCGAGATAATTGGCACCGATACCGCCCGTCGTTTCATTGGAATCATAGCCTATGATACCGCCATCCAGCAGCACTCCGGCAAACCGAAGCGGCGGGATGCCGCCAGCCTTCGCGCCGTAAACCGCCGATCTCGTGTTCTGGATGATCTGGCGCTCCTGCAGCAGCGATTGCAGATCCGTGCGCTCGACGACATTGAACCAGTTACCGTTACCAGCCTTCGTCAGCACGTCAGTCAACAACTGCGCGCCGCCTTGCGTCAGAGCGCGGGAATATTCGGCAAAGTTTTCATTGGGTTTGTTCTGTCCCGTCAGATCGGGAAAGGAATAGACCGCCACATCGAGCTTTTGTATGGGTGGCGGCAGACTCTCCAATGCCACACCTGACTTCGTGGCGGGCATAAGCGTCGCTGGAGTGCTCATCGGGTCGAGGCTGCTGCCCGCGGCGGCGCAGCCACCAAGACCCAATCCGCATAGAATGGCTGCGACAGGAAAACCAACATGTGACATGGACGCTCGAATAAATCGCTCCCAACAACACCGAACGAGGACACAATCAATTTGGTTCAAGGATTGGCCGGCACCTGGCCGCTCTGGATCACGATGACCGGAGATGTTCCGGTTGAACCCGTACCTTGATTAACGTTCCCAAGATTGCTCAAGGCCTTATCGAGACCGGACAGATCCGGCGTCTGTTGCTGCCCCGACTTGACGCCAGCACCCTGCGTCTGCGCCGTCGAAAGCAGGAATGAACCATTTAACGGATTTCCCCCAAATGTCGGATTGGTCGGCTGATAGACCAATTGCCCCGCCATGGCCGGCGCCGTCATCAAAGCTACCAAACCAACTGTCATCATTGCCGCATCTATTCTCATTGCTATTCCCCTCCCTTATTTTCAAAGGCTGCTGCACCCACTCAACGCTTGATGAGCAAGCCACCACCCGGTAAACGTGCGATCAGCACATTGACAGGTGCCGAACCCGCAGGTTGAAGAACACTTACGTTCAGGCCCGCGCCATTCAGCAATACGACATTCGACTTCAGATTATTGCCGCCCTGCAGGACGTTGATATTGCCGTAGTTCCCTATGATACCGGCAGTCGAGCTGTTACCCGTTCCTGACTGAAGGTGATACACGCTGTTGCGCGTTCCTATTTCCAGCGTCCTTGCCAAGTTATTGCCTCGCGGCACTAGGATCGCTTCCGGCGTAGCGGCCATACCTGCTGCAAGGTGGGATGACGAAGAATGATATTGCTGCTGCTGTTGAGGCGGCAGATTTCCGAGTTGCACCGTCGTCGTGACATTTACCGGGATCTGGGCGACATAGGCCGTCTCGGCTCGACATTCCGTTGCAATCTGGCAGACCGAGGCAGCCAAGACGAGAGCGGCGCCGAGCACGGATTTCGTATCGTTCAGGCGTTTCATTCTGGCAATCGGCATTGTGATATACCTCGATCGGTTTCGATCAATAGCCTTGCACTCAGTTCTACCCCGTTTCCTGCATCGACCATTGTCGTGGCAAGAAGGTTCTCTGCTCCTGGCTTTAATGCGAAGCTACCTTGCTGAATGCTCTGGCTTGAACCTGCTGCGCTATGTTTGAAAAGAACCAGCCTGTATGTTCCGGATACTGTTACTACAGACTTTGCAATCGCCCGCACCATAAGAAACTCATCCTTCCTGTCTGCCTTGATCAAGCACTCAAACTCAGCCTGAGACGAGGCAGGAGCGGCGTACGCGAACAACAAGGCCGCGGACAAGAAGGATTTCAGAAGCAAGATGGATGTTGATCGCCCGACATTGTTTCCGGCATACATGGCTGGTTCAGCCGCATTAAAGGAGGAGGCGGACATTTGCTTTCGCCTCCTCCATCGGCAAACTCAGTGCTGGACCGTAACGGCCGTGTTGCGATAGCCGAACTGCGCCGTAACCGACGTGTTCGTCAGGCCGCTCGAGCTGGTCTGAGAGGTAACGGCATAGTTTCCCGAACCGATCTGGATAGTTCCCTGAAGGTTCGAACCGCTGACGGGGAACACTGTCTGCAGCCCGGATTGCGAAGCGATCGCGGTATTGCGATAGCCGGCCTGCACGATCATCGAATTGTTGGAGCCGAGCGGATTGGCGATCTGGGATGTCAGAGCGGTGTTGCCCACACCGAACTGCGCCGTGGTCGCCTTGTTCGTGCCGAAGAACGACGACTGGCCGGTCATGGCGAAATTATGCGCGCCCGCCTGCAACGTGTCTTGCGAGTTGTTGCCGCCCGCCTGATCGGCGAATGATATATTGCCCCAACCGAACTGGGTCGTCGACGACGAATTGCCGTTGAAGCCGATGACACCGAACTGAGAGGTGACGGCAAAGTTGCCGGCGCCGACCTGCAGCGTTGTCTGGTCGTTGCCGCCGCCGTCCTGGCCGATGATGGCGCCATTACCCCAGCCGAACTGCATGGTACTGGAGTCGTTTCCGCCATGCTTGCCGTCGGTCTGGGTCGTCGAGGCGAAGTTCAGACCACCGACCTGCAGCGTGTCTTGGGAGTTATCTCCCTTGGACTGGTCCGCGAAGGCGGAGTTGCCGAAGCCGAACTGAGCGATCGTCGAGTTGTTATCCGCGCCGTCCCGCTGCAGGGTCGAGGCGAAGTTCATGACGCCAGCCTGGAACGTGCTCTGATCGTTCGTCTTGCCTTTCTGATCGGCGAAGGCGACATTGCCGTCACCGAATTGTAGGATGGCTGATGTATTGGATTTGGCCTTGTCCTGATTGGTGACGGCGAAGTTGCCGACGCCATTCTGGAATGTCAGAGCATCATTATTGCCAGTGTTCTGACTGACGAAAGCACCGTTGAATGCACCCACCTGGCCGATAAACGATTCATTTTCGGCTGGCGGCGACGGGGGCCCGGCAAATGTCAAAGACGTGCTTGCCAGCAAGACGGCGAGAGCTCCAATCGTCCTCATGTGATCCTCCCTGTTCTCCATGACGGGGCAAGCGACCATTCGCCGCCCTCGAGCTTTTTAATAGGCCGCGGAAGGAGAGCCGAACAAGAGAACCGTTCGGACTAAGACAGCAACGCAGATCTATGTGAAATAGAAAGCGCCTACCTCGAAATGAGTAACGGATTAGATGTGTATCGCTATGACGTATGAGCTATACTCTTCTTTGATTAGGCATTCTAACCCATATGAAAGCTAGATAAATACAATCCAGGTGTGCAGCAATTCATGCTACCCATAGATAGCTTCGATGAAAGGCTTGCCACATGATAATGGATTAGTTGACAGCTATGGCTACGTTTGACAGTCTCGTGGCATCCGAAGCAATCGTTAAAGTTGAGATTCAGCTTGGTCGAAAGCAGTCACCCAAGCGACTGCTTTTCGCGACACCAAGCTTCGTGAACTGGTTGAGCGAGCGCGTAAGCAAAGACGAACCATCGTCGCTCGGTGCGGTCCTCAGACCTGTCGAGCAGCTGGATTTTCTTTTCTATACATTCGTTTCAGGGAAACCGCTCATTCATTGCCGACAATTCCGGGCAATCCGGGTCGAACGAAATGCGGTTTGGGAATTGAAGACTGTCGATTTCCGCATATTCGGCTGGTTCGCCATGCGAGACTGTTTTGTCGCTGTCTTTGGAGACTGGGCCGACCATGTGAAGGATCACGATCTTTACCGCGGCTATCGGCTGGAGGTGCGCCGATTGCGCCGCACGCTTGGTGTGGGTGATGCGTTGTGCGTAGAGGGAGTAAATCCGGAAGATGTCATTTCAGTTTGAGATAGGGGCGCGGGCGCGGGCGGCCAGCCGTTTCATCGCAGATGTTCGCAGCGACCTGGCCGCCGCCGTCCTCGAAAGACGATCGCAGAAAGGGTTTACTCAGCAGCGACTTGCGGAGTTGGTCGGCGTCAGCCGAAGGGATCTGAACCGTTATTTCTGCGGGCAAACAGAGCTTCCGCTTCGTTCGATCGCGGACCTCGCCTGGGCGCTCGACAAAGAGATCCACATTGAGGTGTGCGATCCCAAGGGGTCTACGTCAGACGTTAGTGGCCTCTCCGAACCGGAGACCCGGGCAGCTATCTATCCGGTTCGGTCCGGCGGGGCCGTTTCCTGGAGCTCATCAAGGGCCATCCGCACGATAATTGCTCGCAGCAACAACGATCGGGACGATTGAAACACATGCGCTATGGATATTGCATATTTTGCGACGACGTTCGCACGGAAATCGGCGAAAAGCTCAGCTTCATCGGCGTCTATAGCGGCGTCCTGATGCTGCCGGAATTTCCCTTTTCACTGCCGAAGTTCTGCGTGCATGTGAATCTGATCACCTTGGCGACGGAACCCTACCGATCGATCGTTTTGCGCTGCACCGCGCCCGGCGACCGTCAGCCGCTTCTTGAAGAGCGATTGGACGCCGCTCAGCTGAGCGAGCAGAAGGATGTCGTGGAGAACGCGGAGGCGAGTGATATCCCGATCAATGTCGTCGTGGGCGCCAGCCTTGTCTTTTCACCGCTGAGATTGCGTCAGCCGGGCCTTCTGACCGTCAGTGCGATCATCGACGACAAGCCCGCGGAAATCGCGTCCCTGCGTGTGGTGCAACACTGAGCTGACCCGCGTGAGCTTCGGCCACCAAACAGCATCGACATTTGTCGGATTGGTTTTTTGAGATGCCGTCGTCGATGCGTGTGGAAGCTGCACTCATCGTGCAAAAGCAGCAAACTCAAACTTTGGCGGAAATGCCTGTTGGTCGGCCCCTTAGAACAGGCCCGGCAGCTCAAATACGCGGGAATCCCGAACTTGCTATATCAACTTTTGGCGGCGATCAGCCGCCGGCGCTTTTCCATCGAGCGACGGCAGCTTCAAGAGCCGAGGCTTTGCGAACCTGCCCTGCAGGTCACTTGTTGCGCCGGCGCCGGGGGCCTATGGCTTCTAGCTGGAGCGACACGGCGCTTCCCGGCATTATTTTGTATGATAGGTGGTCGCGGCCGACTTATTATCGAACGAGTTCCCGAATCTTGTAGGCAACTTCCGTTCGGTTCGTCGCGTTCAGTTTCTTCATGATATTGCGAATGTGCACTTTGACCGTGCTCTCGCAAAGGTCCATCTCATAGGCGATGATCTTGTTTGCCTTGCCTCGTCTCAAAGCCTCCGCGACGACGACTTCGCGTGGCGTAAACAAGCTGTCGAGGCAGCAGTTGCGGCTGGCCACGGGTGCGATCGCCTCCTTGGCAGCCAGCAGGCTGCTTGCCGGCACGAAGACACCACCTGCCCGCGCGAGAGCCACTGCTTCGGCGGCGACCTTGATTCCGACGCTGGTCGGGATGTAGCCGCGGGCGCCGCACTCCAGCGCATGCAGCAACTGTGCAAGCTCATCGCCATCAGCGCCCACGATCACCGGGCTCGTCTGGAATCTTTCCACCAGAGCGCAGATCTTGGCACTGACATCCGCGTCAGAAACCTTACGGCCGCCGATCATGAAGAGAACCGCGGACGGTAATACTTGCATATTGCGCATCTGCCATTCGTCGAGCGAACCCACGGTAACGATATGCATGGCGCTATCGCATTCGGTCAGACTTTTCGACAGGCACTCGCGATCGAGAGCGCGAGAATCTATGAGAAGAATATAGTCTTCCCATTCATCGATCCCGGGCGTGCCGGATGCGATGAATGGCCTCAACGTGTCGGACGTCCGAACTGAAATGATGCGTGCACCCGTGTCTGACGTGAATTTTTCACTTGTGAGCGATTGTCCAATCATGGCCGTTACCCCCAACTTTTAAAATGGCCTTTGTATTTCTTGCAACCTTTAGAGTATTTACTCGATTTAAAGAGAATAACATCCGTTTAAGCCGAGGATCTTCTTTAGTTCCCATATTTCTCCCCTCTTTTTAGGTTTATGTTACCGTAGTAATTGCTTATTTTGTTTTTCCGCGCATTAACATATGTTAATAATGAATTTAAATATTGCATAAAATAATTCTTTCTTGCTCCATTAGTAATGGAGACAAAGTATTGCTCAAACCATAGTTGTATCGAAACAGGACTCGTCGAAGTCGACGAGATCGGCTAGACGCGGCCGATCGAGAAAGGCGACAATGCCGTTGCGGAAGGACAGCAGGCCGGCTTCACGCATGTCCCTGAGGACGCGGTTGATGTGCACCGTCGACAAGCCAACCGCGTCGCCAATATCCGCCTGGGTCAAAGGACAATCGAAGTATTCTGCGTTTGCATAGTCCCGCGAAGTACCGATGCGTGCCCCGAGCTCCAGCAGCAAGTAGCCGGTTTTCTCCAGAGCGTCGCGGCGTCCTATATTGGCGAGCCTCTCAGACATGCGCGCCTGATGTCGCACCAGTTCAGCAATGACGATACGATAGAAAAACGTTGGCGCTTCGATCTTCGGCAGAGAGGTAAAGTCAGGGAAGACCATCACCGTGACATTGGTGATCGCCCGCACGGTCTCGCGCGAAAGCGCCGTCAGGGATGTCGAAATCATATCGCCGCGCAACACGAATTCCGTCATGAAGCGCGTGCCGTTCGGAAGCATCTTGCTGCGCGAGGCCCACCCATCGAGCACAAAGAGAAGGCGTGGCGTATCGTGGTCGTAGTCGCAGATCACACTACCTGCAACAAAGGTCCGCGCTACACCACCGAGGCTGCGAATATGCTCAATTGAAAGCTGCGCTGCCATGCCGTCATCCCCTCGGACGAAAAGCATATTTCGAACGCTCCATGGGCCTTTCGAAAATATATTTTTCGTGAGTTCCAAGTATTCAATACCATAGAAAATCCACGATGTCTTTATTGCAAATCGATATCCGTTGTTCCTCGAATTTTTACCGCCATAGCGGGACAAAATTCGATGTCTTTATGTATACCTTTTAGTATTTCCGTCCGCGTCACAAATTCTATACTAACGACCTCTTGTATCGTTTTGC
This sequence comes from Martinezella sp. CNPSo 3890, assembly GCF_057784455.1. Taxonomy (NCBI): domain Bacteria; kingdom Pseudomonadati; phylum Pseudomonadota; class Alphaproteobacteria; order Hyphomicrobiales; family Rhizobiaceae; genus Martinezella; species Martinezella sp. CNPSo 3890. The sequence continues at coordinate 526,850 of NZ_JBXSOR010000002.1, forward strand.
GTGCACCTATATCCGCGACATAACGCATTGGTCGCGCTCGACCAGATGTCGCCGCATGTTGGAGATTCCGGCGCGGGCTTCCGAAATCGTGTCGCGATGGCGGCGCGCCTCTATGCCTTCCTGCTGCGCCGCCTTGAGGAGCAGGGCGACATGCTTCGGCGGTGGGGATACTCCCTTTATGAAGTAGGTTTCGCGCCCGGCCGAGTTGAAGAAACCTTCGACCTTCTTGTCCCAAGCCAAGCCGACATGCGGAATTCCGAGCGCATAGGCGGCAATGCATGCGTGCAATCTGTGAGCCAGAACCACATCCAGCGACTGGATGATCTGGATGAGATCGATCGGAAGCCGCGGGCGTTTGCAAACATCCAGAGTGCCGGACGTGGCGATACGCTGCCTGGCGACCGAAGCGCCGATACGCTCCGCAAAAGCTTGATCCTCTTTGGCTCCATTGCAGAACAAGACCACCTGCTGGCCGTCATCCAGGAGAAGCTCGATCAGATCACGATAGGCTTCAACATCGGCGAAGGGGATACCATCGGTCTGAACGGCACCATGCCGACGCAGGACGATGGGATCCGTCACGCATAGACCTATGGTCAAAGGGCCTTTGGACGGAGCGCGCACGCCTTCCTGCCCCGGCGAGGCCTGTATCAGCAGTCCGGGATCACGCACGATCTTCGCATCGGGTCCATCGGGAAAGTGCTCGCGCCAGTTATCCTGCGCGAAGCCGTCGCGTACCGAAAGATGAACAAGGCGCGCCTGCTTCAATCGCGCGAAGAGATGATATGCTGGCTCCGACCAATGGCCGCCCACCCCAACCGCATAGATCGCCAACGGCCGATCGTACCGTACGACACAATCGAGCACAGCACCGATTTTCAGCGGGAAATTGAGATCATCGTCCTGAAACAGGTTCCCGCCGCCGATCACCACGGCATCGGCATCCGCAACCTTCTCGTCCCATTGTCCGCGAAGCGCGCGCAGCCTGCGCTCCAGTACGGCGCGAACGAGCCGCCGACGGGCGCCCGCGGGCAGTCGATGGAGTAATCCCAGCACGAGCCGTCTGCGGCCGCCATGGCCTGTCGCGAACGCCTGTCGCCCGGCAAGGTCGATCGTCTCCACTTCGATCTCATCCCTGCCGCTCGCCAAGGCGGATTCGACGCATTCCGCAAGCAGCCCGTCCCCGAGGTTTTCGCTGTATTTGACGTTGAAGACGACAATCTTCATTGCATCTCCCCGATGGTGCGCAGCCGCGGGGTGTATTCGCCCCGGATCTGCCGTGCTTCGGCACTCAGCGCGGAAATGCTGCCAGCGAGGATATAGAACATCAGTCCGAGGTCATACACAGTACCGGACGTGGCCGCTGAAATGAGAACCGTGATGATCCCGGCCTTAGCAGCGCGCAGAACCGCGGTGGTTTCCCGCGATGATGAATGCGATCCGCGCATGTCGGCCAAGAGCAGCCGAGCGACGAACATCGCAAAGAGTAACGTTCCGAAGACGCCGATATTGGACAGCAGCACCAGACCGAAGCTCGATGCCCGGGCACTCCCAAGGCCGGCGCCAAAACCACTCGTGTCCAGAAAGGCCCGGTAAGCCATGGCGTTCCACATGAAGCGCTCCCGCCCCGACTGGCTATCGGCCTTCGAAAAGAGCATCTCGTCCAGAAAATCTTGCAGATTATGCGCGAGATCCGGCATGACGATGAGAACGAAGAAGATGACGAGCGGCATGCTCGCCAGAATGGACACGATCAGAACGGGCCGGCCGGCGCCAGGCTCGCGACGGGAGGCCAGAAACGACTGGAGGCTGAGGATCGGCAGGATGGCGGCGAGCCCGACAAGTGCGGTCGCCGACGTCGACAGGATCAGCGCGACCAGCAGCAGACCTGAAAAAGTGCCGGTGACCTTCGAGCGGATGCCCCCAAGCCAGAGGCTGGTGACGATGGCAAAGAGCACGAGCGTGAAATCGGCGAAGGCCGAGGCTTCGGGAAAAGTGCCTGAAATGCGCTTCAGGCCGCCCTTTTCGGCATTGGTCAGGAGCGCGTAATTGGCTGTCCGCACGAAACTCAGCAGAAAGTCTGTATGTGTGAAATGGGTCACTATGTCGGCGAGCGCGAAGCCGAGATTGACACCGATAACGACCAGCACGCCGTTGATAAAGGCCGAAGGGGTGCCCTGGCGACGAAAGAAGGCAAAGGTCGTTATGAAGCAGATGAGGCCACCCACCGCGTAGACCGATTGAGTGATATTGTTCGAAGAGAAACGCAGCGGCACCAATGCAATCAGGTTACGTGCCCCAATCGATCGTTCGACCGTCATCGTCTGCGTCATGCCTTGGAACATGCGCGGGAAGAAAATCGCAGAGAAGATTCCGAAGGCCGTCAGAAGCAGCAGAAAGAAACCAGGGCGCCAGGGAGCCAGGGCGCCGAGGAACGGCCCCTCCCCGTAGGCCGCAAACAACCGTGCGGCGAAGAATACCAGAAACAGGCTCGGAACGAGTACCGATGCACCGCCAAGACCGGGTATGCTGAAGGCCGCCGCCGCACCGAATACCGTCGACAAAACCATGATGATGAATGACCATCGCACAGGCGCGGTCAGCGCAACAACTCCTACAATCAGTGTTACGAGCCCCATGGCATTCATGTCTGGCAATCCGGTTGTTCTGCCTCAATGTCGCCGCAAACTACCACGGCGTCATGCAGCTGTATTTCCGCCGCGCCTAAGCCTTTTGGTGGACGTTATGGCCGAAATACGTTCTATACCGCGGAAATTGCACCGTTCATGCTTGCATTCATGGATCAGTTCTCGCGGATATCTAATGTTCGATGCAGGAGCAACCGCCGCGTATTTCTTCGCGCGTCTATTGCGGCTGCGTTAGTTTCGATCATGGATGTAGGAATTGTTCGCGCCGGTGATACGGGCGATACGCTTGATGTCAGCAGCATGACACTTACCTTCGAGGATGCTTTCAACGATCTCAGCATCTCCGCGTGGGGTCCTGGTACCCGCTGGATTTCCCACACACCATGGAATGGCGACTTTGGCGGCGCTCGCTTCTCGGATCCGAGTGGCGACTTCCCCTTCGCAATCCAGGACGGTATGTTGCGCATTACCGCTGCACGCGACAGCAAAGGTCTATGGCGCTCCGGCTTGATTGCCTCTGTCGATGAGCATGGAAATGGCTTTTCTCAGCAATATGGCTACTTCGAGATGCGGGCGCGATTGCCGGATGGCCCCGGTGTCTGGCCGGCCTTCTGGCTTATCGGCAAGGATCGGTCAAAGGCTACCGCCGAGATAGATGTCATCGAATATTACGGCGATAAGCCCGGCGCCTACTCTTCAACGGTGCATGTTTGGCATCGGGATGGGCGGCACGATTCGGCCTTTTCCCGCATCAAGGTGTTCGCCACCGCAAATCCCGCTGATTTGCACACCTATGGCGTGAAGATCGATTCCGATTTCATACGCATGTATTTCGACGGTAATCTCGTCTGGAAAACCAAAATTCCGCCAGAACATCGCCAGCCGCTGTATATGCTCATCGACCTCGGTATCGTCGAAGGCATATCCAAAATGGCTGCGGCCGACCCATCCTTCATGTTTGTCGATTACGTCAGAGCCTATCAGTTCAAATAGCCTCTGCATCGTCCCCCTCTCCGGCAATTCTTCCTGAACCAGGGCGACCACGTGACCTTCCGATGGGCAGGATTGATGCCACGCATAATGCTTTCGGCCGGGTTGCGGCTGCCATGGCGGACCTCTCCGACAAAATGGCTACGCGCCCTTAGGACTTACGACTTTCGGTGGTGCGGACAATCATCCCAATGACCAGCTGGTGCTTTTGCTCCAGCGTGAAATTCTGCGATCGACGACGAAGCATTTCGCAACATGCCGTCATCCATCGCAGGACAACCCGGAGAGCGATAATGATTGACCGCGAGGCACAGGCAGACGCAATTGGCGCAGCAAGCATGCATTACGATCGCAATCTTTGCCTTCATCACATGCTGCGCGAACAGGCCAGGGCCGCACCGGAAGCAACAGCTCTTGTTTCCGGCGATATCCGTATTACCTATCGTGACCTTGATCGCATATCCGATGCGCTGGCGTTGCATTTGATAAAGGTAGGTGTCCACAAGGCCGACATCGTCGGCCTTTTCCTGCCGCGCAGCATCAATGCGATCATTTGTACCCTGGCCATACTGAAAGCCGGCGGCGCCTATCTCCCGCTCGACCCAGCCTTTCCGGTGGAGCATCTCGACTTCGTCATCGCGGAATGCACTCCCAAGGTCATTTTCGTCGACTCCGCCCATGGCGAGAAGCTGGCCGGCGTGCCGAGCATGAACGGCAAGGTCATCGAAGCGGATGCCATGATCGCGGAAATGGCACATCGGCCCGGCGCGACCATGCCGTCCATTGAGATAACGGGCGGCGATCTCGCCTATATCATGTACACATCCGGCTCAACCGGTCGGCCCAAGGGAACGATGATCAGCCATCGCAGTATTTCGCGGGTCGTTCTCGATCAGAACTATATCGAATTCCACCGCGATGACGTCGTCCTGCACACGGCCACCATCTCCTTTGACGCATCGACATTCGAAATCTGGGGTGCGCTCCTCAACGGCAGCACCTTGGCGGTCATGCCCGATACCGATTTCTCGATTTCACGGCTGTCCGATTTCATGCGGGAGACGGGTGTCACTATCGCCTTCCTGACGACGGGGCTATTCAATCTCTTCGCCGATCACGCCCGCGCGACCCTGCCGAAACTTCGTCATATCCTCTTCGGAGGCGATGTCGGTTCGGCCGTCCACGCTCGCCGTTTCCTGGAGCACTATCCCGGCTGCAGGCTCACCAATGCCTATGGGCCGACCGAGACGACCGTCTTTGCCACCGCTTTTCAGGTTCTGCCAGGCTTTTCGGGCACTGAGCTACCGATCGGTAAGGCAATCGCTCATACCGGAATCGCGATATTAGACGAGGAATTGCGTGTTGTTCCTCCAGGCATTGAAGGCCAATTGGCGATATCGGGGGACGGCCTCGCCATCGGCTATTTCAAGCGACCGGAGCTGACGGAACAGAAATTCGTCACCATCGAAACCAAGGATGGCGTGACGCGCTTCTATCTGACGGGCGACGTGGCCTGCCTGAAGCCGGATGGCACCGTCACCTTCAAGGGCCGCCGCGACCGGCAGATCAAGATCAACGGCAAACGCATTGAACTCGATGAGATCGAGGCAGCACTTCGCCGTGATCCGCGCCTTGCCGACGGGATCGTGCTTTGCCACATGCAGGGCGAGAACCTCAAGCGCATCGTTGCCTATCTGTGCCCGAAGGAAAGCCATGTGGGCGTGGGCGCCGATCTGGCGCAGGGCGTCATGGCGACACTGCGCGCGGCTCTTCCCGCCTATATGATCCCGAATGCCACGGTCATCGTTGACGCCTTGCCGCTGACGCCGGCCGGTAAAGTCGATCGTTCGAAATTGCTGCCGCCTCCGGTTGAAACCCAGACAAAGCCCGCCGATGTCAGGAGCCGGACGGAGGAACTGCTGACGACGCTATGGCAAGACGCATTGGCGCTCGAAAGCGTCGATCTCGATCGGAACTTCTTCGATCTCGGTGGCACGTCCCTTCAGCTGATGGAAATTCATGCCGGTCTCGAAGAGATGCTCGGTCACGCGATCGATGTGGTTGCGTTGCTGCGTCATCCGACCATTCGCGAACTCGCACTTCACCTGGATGGCCGCGCATCCGGCCCAACCCGTCTTGCCGCCGCGGCGCAGCGTGCCGCGCTGCAGAAAAAGGCGATCTCTCATATCCGCAGGAGCTCCTTATGAAAGGGAATCACCAGGACAATGGCAATCAGCGTGATTTCGAAGACAATGAGGATCTGAGCGAGCAAATTTCCGGGCATATCGCCATTATCGGCATGTCCGGCCGCTTTCCCGGAGCCCCCTCGGTGCAGGCGCTCTGGCAGCTTGTACTCGAAGGAAAGAACGCCTTTTCGCTTTTTTCGCCGGATGAGATTGAAGACGCTTTTACCGATGAAGAACGGGCACAGCCGAATTATGTCGCCGCAAGGCCCCATCTCGACGGTGCCGATATGTTCGACGCCGAGTTCTTCGGCATGTTTCCGCGCGAAGCCGCCGTTACAGATCCGCAGCACCGGATCTTCCTCGAAATATGCTGGGAAGCCCTCGAGGACGGCGGCTACGATCCACAGCGCTATGACGGCCTGATCGGGGTTTTCGCCGGCTCTTCGATGCCGACCTACCTGATCAACAATGTTCTGCGCGATCGCGCCAAGGCGGAGGAATTCACGTCGAACTATCAGATCGGCTGCTTCCACGAGCTTGTTGGCGCGCTCAACGACACGCTGGCGACCCGTATCGCCTATAAATTCAACCTGCGCGGTCCGGCTTTCACCGTGCAATCCGCCTGTTCAACCTCGCTCCTCGCGGTTTCCCAGGCATGCCAGAACCTGCTGACCTATAACTGCGACATGGCTCTGGCCGGCGGCATCTCCGTCACCATTCCGCAAAAGCGAGGCTACATCTACCAGGAAGGCGGCATGGCCTCACCCGACGGAACCTGCCGGCCGTTCGATGCCAACGCCGCCGGAACGGTTTTTGCCAGCGGGGCGGGCGTCGTCCTCCTGAAGCGGTATGAGGACGCGCTCAAGGACGGCGATCACATCCATGCGGTCATTCGCGGCTATGGCATCAACAATGACGGCAGCGACAAGGTCGGCTTCACGGCACCGAGTGTGGAAGGCCAGGCCGAAGCGATTGCCACGGCTCTCGCAAATGCGGCCGTCGATCCCTCGACCATCGGCTATATCGAATGCCATGGCACGGCGACGCCGCTTGGCGACCCCATCGAATTCAACGGATTGACGCGCGCCTTCGCGCAGGATGCGTCGCAGCCAGCCCGCTGCGCGCTCGGATCGGTCAAGGGCACCATCGGTCATACCGACGCGGCGGCCGGCGTGACAGGCCTCATCAAGACGGCCTTGGCCCTGCGCAGCGGGAAAATCCCGCCGATGCCCAATTATCAGCGGCCCAATCCCCGCATCGATCTTGAGAAAAGTCCTTTCTACATTCCAGTAACGGCAACCGAGTGGCCCCGGGGACAGGCGCCACGAAGGGCGGGTGTCAGCGCTTTCGGCGTAGGCGGAACAAACGTTCACGTCGTTTTGGAGGAGCCGCCCTACCCGCCGGCTCAGTCGAAAGAGGTAGAGGGCCACTACATTCTCCCCCTTTCGGCTCGCAGCAAGCCGGCGCTTGCCGAGATGCGCACCAATCTGAGTGATCATCTCGCCGAAAACCCGAAACTTTCAATGGCGCAACTGGCCCACACGCTTCAAGCCGGACGACGCGAGTTCGGCCACCGGCTGGCCGTTGCCGCCGAAAATGTCGAGGAAGCGATCCTCAAGCTGACGACGGAGAGCTATCAGCCGCTCACCGCCGCCGATCAGCCGTCCGTCGCCTTCATGTTCCCAGGCCAGGGCGCGCAATATGTCGGCATGGGTGCCGGGCTTTACCGCTCGGAGCCGGAGTTTGCGCGCTGGATCGACCGCGGTTCCGAGCTTTTGAAGATAACGCTCGGGCTCGATCTGCGCGACTACATCTGCCACACCGGCCCGGCGACGCAGGCCATCACCGATGAGCAGCGCGAAACCCGCATCGCGCAGCCCTGCCTCTATCTCGTCGAATATGCGCTTGCCCGATTGTGGCTCAGCCGCGGCGTCAAGCCGTATGCCATGATCGGTCACAGCGTTGGCGAGTTTGTTGCCGCTACGCTCGCCAACGTCATTTCGTTCGAGGATGGCCTCCGTCTTGTGGCCAATCGCGGCCGGTTGATGCAGCATCAGCCGCAAGGCGCGATGGTATCCGTTCGTGCCGATGCCGCAACGACGGCCTCCTACCTGCGCGGCGCGGTGGAGATCGCCGCGATCAACGCCCCGAAACTTTGCGTCATCTCCGGTCCGTTTGCCGATATCGAAATGGTTTGCGCGGCACTTTCGGAAGCTGAGATCGCCTTCAGCCGGCTGCACACATCGCACGCCTTCCATTCCGCCATGATGAACGATGCGGCTCTGGCGCTACGCCAGGAGACCGAGAAGGTCACCTACGGTACGGCCACCATACCCTTCATCTCCGGGGTGACGGGCGATTGGCAGACGGCTGAATTGGCGACCTCGCCGGATTACTGGGCCATGCATTGCCGCGACGCCGTTCGCTTCGCCGATGGGCTTGCGACGCTCTGCCGCGACCGCAAGCCGGTTCTTCTCGAAGTGGGGCCAGGACGCACACTGTCGGTCTTTGCCGCCCAGACGCTCGCACGCGACAGTCTTGCCGCAGTCGTACAAAGCCTGCCCGAACATGACCGGGCCTCGGCCGCCGCGGCAACGCTTGCAGAGGCTCATGGAAAGCTGTGGATGGCCGGCTGCCGCCTCAACTGGCCGGCTCTTCCATCGGTGTCACGGCAGCGGCTGTCCCTGCCAACCTATCCCTTCCAGCGGCAGCGCCACTGGATCGATGCTCCGTCATCCGCCCGTCGCGCATCGACCCAGCGCCCGAATGCCGAAGCAGACACTCGGCCAGCCGCCGAGCCCTTTGTCTCTGACGTCAACCTTACCGGGGAGAATCGAGCAATGAATGTTGCAGCACCCATTCCCACCTCCAACCGTCTGCCGCAATTGGAAGCGGCTCTTCTGACCTTGCTCAGCGACATGTCGGGCGAAACGCTCGGGCCGGACGAGCGAGCAGCAACCTTCCTGGAGCTCGGCTTCGATTCCCTCTTCGTCGGCCAGTTCGCGCAGCGCATCGAGAAAGACTTCAAGGTCAAGATCTCCTTCCGGGAACTGCTGAGCGATATTCCCTCCGTTGCCGATCTGGCTGTTTATCTCGATCGTCAAATGCCACCGGATGCAGTGAAGACGGCTGAACCATTGGCCGCGGCCCCCATCGCTGCTGCGGCGGCGCCTCCCATGCCGGTTTCGACGCCGATGCCGATCATTGCGCCTGCTCCACAGGTCGCATCGATCCCGGCTGGAGCATCGGATCTCGCCACGGTGCTGCAATCGCAGATCCAGATGGCGCAAAGCCTGTTTTCCCAGCAATTGCTGATGCTGCAGGCCATGCAGGGCGGAGCTCCGGCTGCCGCAGTACCAAGTGTGCTGCCCGCAGCACCCATCGTGCCGGCGCCGCAAGCTGCAGCGAGCCAGCCCTCCTCCCCGTCGGCTCTGGTGGCTCCCGCAGCACCTGCCGAAAGCGATTTCGGCACCGAGCGCATCAAGCTTTATCGTCCGAACGCCAAAAGCGTGACATCGGAGATTTCCGCCGCCAAGCAGGGTTTCATCACTGATCTCACCAGGGCCTATGAAACCAAGAATGCCAAGTCCAAGGCCTTCACGCAGGAGCATCGCGGATATCTGGCCGACCCCAGGTCCGCATCGGGCTTCCGCGCCGATTGGAAGGAGATGGTGTTCCCAATCGTCTGCGACCACTCCAAGGGAGCCTATATCTGGGATATCGACGGCAACCAGTATGTCGACCTGGTCAATGGCTTCGGACAGACGGCCTTCGGCCACGCACCGGATTTCGTAATCGACGCCGTCAAGGCTCAAGCCGATCGCGGATTTGCGATCGGTCCGCAGACGCCTCTTGCCGGCGATGTCGCAAGGATGATCGCCGATGTAACCGGCCACGAGCGGGTAACCTTCTGCAATACCGGCTCGGAAGCGGTCATGGCCGCGATGCGGATTGCGCGCGCCGTCACCGGCCGCGATCGGGTCGTCGTCTTTGCCAACGATTATCACGGCCAGTTCGACGAGGTTCTGGTCAAGGGCCGCAATCGCGCCGACAAGCCGATTGCCCTGCCGGTCGCCTCCGGCATTCCGTTGGCCTCCGTGTCGAACATGACGGTCCTGCGTTATGGCGCGCCGGAGAGCCTCGATTTCATCCGCGCCAATGCAACCGATATAGCGGCTGTCATCATCGAACCGATTCAGAGCCGCCATCCGGAACTGCAGCCGCGCGAATTCGTCCGGGAATTGCGTGATGTCGCCACTCAATTCGAATTCGCCCTCGTCTTCGACGAGGTCGTCACCGGCTTCCGCGTCGATCCCGGCGGGATGCAGGCGATCTGGGGCATCAAGGGCGACATGGCGACCTATGGCAAGGTCGTGGGCGGCGGTATGCCGATCGGCGTGCTGGTCGGCAGCCCGCGTTTCATGGACGCCCTCGACGGCGGCCATTGGACCTACGGTGATAATTCCGTTCCCATGACGGCACCGACATTCTTTGCCGGAACCTTCGTCCGTCATCCGCTGGTGCTTGCCGCCGCCGAGGCCGTGTTGCATCATATCAAGGGAGAAGGCTCCGCCCTCTACGACCGTGTCGCAGAGCGAACGGAGGCACTCGTAGCCGAGATCAAGGCCGATCTCGCCAGGCGCGGCATCGCGGATGTCGTTCATGGCTACAAAAGCTGGTTTGCCACCGACTTCTCCAGTCAGGATCCGCTCGGCGCGCTGTTTTATGCGCAGATGCGACTGAATGGCGTCCATATACAGGACGGTTACCCCTGCTTCCTGACGACAGCCCACAGCGAGGACGACTTCCGCTCCATCGCGAAAGCCTTCCGCGACAGCCTCGACGCCATGCAGGCCGTCGGTATATTCACCGCGATCAGGGAGCCAACCCTATCGCCAATGCCGGTACAGGCATCCGAGGCAAGGCCGCAATCCGCGCCGCTGACGGAAGCGCAGACGGAAATATGGCTTGCGGCCCAGGCGGGCGACGAAGCCTCCTGCTCGTTCAACGAGTCCTTCTCGCTGGCGTTGGAGGGGACCCTGGACGAGACAGCCTTCCGGCGGGCGTTCGATACGGTCATTGCCCGTCACGACGCCTTCCATATTCGCTTCGATCGCGGCGGCGAGTATTTCCGCTTCATTCCGGATTTCAAGCTCGACCTGCCGCTCCTTGAAGACATCGATGACCAAGGCCTTGCCATTCTCATCGACGATGATGCCCGTACGCCCTTTGACCTGATCAACGGCCCTCTTGTCCGCGCCAGCATCATCAGGTTGGCCCCCGAAAAGCATGTGCTGGTCTTTACGGCTCATCACATTATCTGCGACGGCTGGTCTATAAACACTTTCATCGAAGAGCTGGCGACGGCCTATAAAGCCTATAGCGCCGGAAATGTTCCGGAATTCCAACCGGCACTTTCCTTCGCCGCCTATTCGATCGACCTTTCGCCCAGGCCGGAGAAATCGCAGGCGACCGAGCAATTCTGGCTCGATCAGTTCAAGACGGTTCCCGATCTTCCCGATCTGCCGCTGGATCGCCCGCGGCCGGAATATCGCAGCTTTGCCGGCGGCAGCTGCACCGGCTATATCGATGCCGACGTCTACAAGGCGCTGAAGAAGAAGGGGGCGAAGTCGGGCGCCACGCTATTTTCGACGCTGCTGGCGACCCTCCAGGTAATGGTATCACGGCTATCGGGCCAGGACGATATCGTCATCGCCATTCCGTCGGCCGGTCAAAGCCTGCTTGACGGCCAGATCCTCGTCGGCCATTGCGTCAATCTGCTGCCGTTGCGTCAGGCTGTATCGCTCACAGAGCCGTTTGCGGCGCATCTGAAGGCAACGCAGCAGCTCGTCTTTCAGGCTTTTGAACATCAGGATTACACCTACGGCACGCTGGTGCGCAAACTCGATACCAAGCGTGATCCACGCCGCCTGCCGCTCACCGAGATCCAGTTCAACCTCGAGCGCATGGCCGGCGGATCGTCCTTTGGTGATCTAACGCCGAGCATCGAGCCGAATGCAAAGGCCTTCTCCAACTTCGACCTGTTCTTCAACATGATCGAGGCGAGCGACCACATCCGCATCGATGTCGACTATAACGCCGATGTCTTCGACCGCGCGACCGTGGAACGATGGATCGGCCATTTCTCGACGCTGGCGGCAGCCTTGGCCAAGGACATGGATCACAAGATCGGCGAGCTGCCTCTGCTTTCCGCGGCCGAGAAGTCCTGGCTGATCGACGATCTCAACCGGACGGCAATGCCTTACGATCATGATCAATTCGTCTTCTCGCTCTTCTCCGCGCGTGCGGCCGAACATCCGGATGCCGTTGCGGCTCAACATGACGGCCAGTCGATCACTTACGGCGAGCTGGAAACTCGATCGAACCAGCTGGCTCTCTACCTCCAGATGGCGCTTCCCGAACCCGGCCAGCGGATTGCTATATTGGTCGAGCGTTCGCTGAACATGATCGTCGCCCTCCTCGCCGTCATGAAAGCGGGGCATACCTACGTGCCGATGGATCCGGCGCATCCGGAACCACGCTTGCGGCAGACGCTGGAAATCGCCCGCATCCGCGGCCTGATCTGCGACAGCGACGACATGGCTCGGCTGGCGTCGACGGATATCCCTGTTATCCGGCTCGATCAGGATGCCAAGGCGATCAACTCGATGACGGGCCTCCCCCTGAAGACCCTGCCCGTCGATACCACAGCATCGGCCTACATCATCTTCACATCCGGTTCCACCGGCACGCCGAAGGGCGTGGAGGTCTCGCATCGGTCCCTGACGAACTTCCTGCTCTCCATGGCGAAGGAACCTGGCTTCGGTGCGGATGACACGCTTGTCGCAGTCACGACCATCTCGTTCGACATAGCCGGTCTGGAACTTTACCTGCCGCTGATATCGGGCGGAAAGGTCGTCATCGCCAGCCGGAGCCAGGTCCAGGACGGCTTCGAACTGGTCAAGCTCATCGACGAACACGATGCCACGGTGCTGCAGGCAACGCCTACGCTTTGGCAGATGCTGGTGGAAGCGGGCCTGAAGGACCGGCCGGCGCTGAAAATGCTTTGCGGCGGCGAACCCCTACCCAAGGAACTGGCGCGATCCCTACTTCAAATCGGTGGCGAGCTCTGGAACATGTACGGCCCGACGGAAACGACGATCTGGTCGTCGCTGCAGCGCATCACGGATGCGGATCAGCCAATCACGATCGGTCATCCGATCGCCAATACCCAGCTCTTCATCCTCGACCAGAGCGAGAATATCGCGCCGGTCGGTGTCATTGGCGAGCTGCACATCGGAGGCGACGGGCTTGCCGAAGGCTACTTCGATCGTCTCGATCTCACCGAGAAGGCTTTCGTTCCGCATTGCTTTGCCATCGGCAGGCCGATGCGGCTTTATAAGACCGGTGATGTCGGACGACGGCTTGCCGATGGGTCGCTGCAGCTACTCGGGCGGCGTGACCAGCAGATCAAGCTGCGCGGCTTCCGCATCGAGCTTGGCGACATCGAAGCCGTCATCTCCAAGGTGGAAGGCGTGCGCCAATGTGCGACCGTCGTCGCCGAAAACGCCAGGGGCGATCGTTCCTTGGTCTGCTACATCGTGCCGACCGCGGAGGGCGGCGAAGCACTTGCGGCCGATATCGCGGCGCATGCCAAAGCCAATCTGCCGGCGCATATGGTGCCGAGCTTCTGGGTGATGGAGAGCGAGCTGCCGCAGACCGGCAACGGGAAGCTCGACCGCAAGACCTTGCAGCAGCGCGGCGTGCCGCAGCGTGTTGTCGCGCCAACCAAGGTCCAGCCGAAAACCGAGATGGAACAACGGCTGCTGGCGATCTGGCAGGATGTGCTCAACCTCGGCGACATCGGCATTGACGACAATCTCTACGCGCTGGGTGCCGATTCACTTGCCATATTCCGTATCGCCGCCCGCATGCGCGACAACGGGCTGTCGCTCGAGGCAAAACATCTATTGCGTCATCCGACGATCGCCGCGCTGGCAGCCTTTGCCGACGCCCAGGGAGGGGATCCATCCGATGCCGTGCATCTCCACATTCCATCACTGCGAGATTTTCGTAACGGCGCGCGCCGCGGCCTGGGGGCATCTCTATGAGTACAGTCGATAACAGCCCAAGCGGTTCGCTTGCCGAACCGCAGATCATCGGTGAATTTCCTTGTACGCAGACACAGCTTCGCTGCTGGATTCTCGATCAGCTCAATCCCGGCAACCCCGCGCTCAATGTCGCGGTTCGATGGGAGATCCGGGGGGTATTCAGGGTCTCGACCCTTGAAGCAGCCTTTCGAAAGATCATTCAGCGTCACGAGATCCTTCGAACGCGCTTCATCGAGAGGAATGGCAGGCCCTTCCAGCAGGCCGTCAGCGACGTCAACTTCAAGATGTCGGTGATCGATCTGCGCGGCATGCCGCCCGAGCAGCGCCAGGCGCGGATCCTGTCGATCGGCGAGGAGACGGCGCAGGCGCCATTCGATCTCAGCGCGCCGGGCCTGTTCCGCGTCACACTGCTGATGGCGGAAAACGAGCGCGGCTTCCTGCTGATCACGGCCCATCAGAGCTGCTTCGACGGCTGGTCGATCCGTGTCCTCGGGCGAGAGGTCGGCGAAATAGCCGCCGCAATCGATGCGGGGCGTGCACCGGTCCTGCCCGAGCTGCCCTTGCAATATGGCGACTATGCCCTCTGGCAGCAGGAATATCTGCAGAGCTACGGCTTCGAGACGGAAAAAACCTTCTGGCGCGAAACTCTGCTCGGCGCCCCTTATTTCGAGGTCATTTCCGACCGGCCTCGCGGTCAGGTTAAAACCAATCGCGGTGATATTCTCTCCATTGTCCAGCCACTCGCCTTCACCGATCGCATGGATGCGGCCGCGCGCGCTCATTGCGTCTCGCAATATAGTTTCGGCGCTGCCGTCCTCAGTGCGGCCCTTCATCGGTTGACCGAGGCTCCGACCGTGCTCTTCGGCTCGCAGATCGCCGGCCGTGAACATAGCGATCTGGAGGATATGATCGGCGTCTTCATCAACAATCTGGTGCTGCGTTTCGATTTCGGCTCCGATGTCAGCTTCGCCGAACATATTCGTTCCGTCAGCGCGACGATCGAAGGGGCGCTGAACCATCAGCGCATGCCGTTCAACAAACTCGTGGAACTGGTCAATCCGGTGCGCGATCCTGCGCGCAACCCGCTGATCTCGGTCAACTTCAATCTGCAGAAAGCCTTTCTTGAGGATCGTCGCTACGGCGGCTTCGAGCTGATCAGCTCGCCCTCGCAATCCCCCGGCGTCATCTACGACCTAAGCTTCATCATGATCGGACGGCCGACAGGCTGGCGTATGTCGATCGAATACAATGCCGACCTTTTCGAAGCCAGCACCATCGAAAGCCTCCTGCAACTATGGAGGAACGCTTATGAAATTGCTCTCGATCGCCCTGAGGCGCCGCTTTCTTCGCTCATTGCGCCGGACCGGCACGTGGCAGCTGCCGCCGAGACTGCGCCGATGGATGGCGCCGTCACAGGCAAATCGCCGCCGAATACGCGAATGGAAGCGCTTGCTGAAATCTGGAAGGAAGTCCTACAGGTTCCGCAAATACGCCCGGATGATGATTTTTTCGCGCTCGGTGGCCATTCGCTTCTCGCGCTCCGGCTTCTATCGGAAACACGCGCAAGATTTGATGCAAGCCCGACATTGCAGCTTCTATTCAAACAGCCGACGTTTGCGGGCTTTGCAGCTGCGGTCTTCAACAGCGAGGAGATCGAGAAACCGCGGGAAAAAGCAGTAAACCCGTGGGAGTTGATTACCTGCAAACATGGGGTGGGGACCGGGGCGGTCTATACCCTCAACCATCCATTCCTGTACTACCGTCTTGCCAATGAATTGCCGGACGAGATTTCGGTATACAACGTCAACATGTTCCACGCGGATCTGACGGGCGGCCTGGACGGTCTCAGCATCGAGGATATCGCCAGCCATGCGATCGATGCCATGCGGATCGACAAGGCCGCGGACCGCATTGCCATCGTTGGGCTCTGCGTCAATGGCGTCCTCGCGATGGAAATCAGCCGGCAATTGCGCGAGAGAGGCATAGATGTCGGCATCACGGCCATTATCGATGCCTGGGCTCCAGGCTATTTCGCCTCCCTGCCGAAGCGGGAGCAAGCGCGATGGCATCGGGAGCGGCGGCGCAAACGTCTTGCCTATTTCACCCGGAAACTGCTGTCCCGCCGTATCCGGCTGATCGACTATCTCAAGGAGTTCGAAGTCTCACTGGCGCTACTGAGGATCCTCGGCGTCAAGGCCGGTCAATACTCTCCGGAAGAAGAGGCGAACGAGGCTGTTACCAAATTGCTGGTGACGGCGGCTCGCCGCTATAAGCCGCCGCGGACAAGGGACGAAAGCGTCGTCCTGCTTCGAAGCAGTGCGACCCATCCTCGGGCGCGCAAAATGCGGTTTGGATGGGGTGAGGCGGTCGGAGAGGACTGCATGGTGGTCGATATCGACGGCTGGCATGAGGATTCGCTGACCAGCAACGGCATCCGCGACCTGGCGTCGACGCTCTCGGGAAAACTCACCGATGGCTAGAGCAATTCCACGAAAAGCGCATAGCGGCTTTCAGTCCGGAATTACGTGAAAACAAAAGGATAGAGCGCTTTCGCGACTCGAGAAAGCGCAAAGGCTTCAGGTAGCCGCCAATGCCTCGGACCATATCCGGCAAATGGTCGAGCCATAGAGGAAACAGTTATGAACGAGACCAAGCCATTGAGGGTCGGCATTCTCGTCGCGCGCGGACATGCGCTCGAAAATTGGGAGCTGATGATCCTGGATCGAATTCTGGCCGCCCCGGGCCTGGAGCTTGCAGCCGTGCTGACCCATCCTCATCCGTTCGGCGTCGGCAAGGCATCGAAGCTGTTGTCCTGGAGTGCGCGACTGGAGGCTCAGGCTCTAGCGCGTCAACCCGCCTATTTGCCAAAGCATTTCAATAGCCGCCGTCGTTTTGTCGACTGCTACGAATCCGATGGCGACAAGACGGGCGCTGTCGACAACATCACGGCGGCGTCGCTGCGCCGTCTGAAGCTCGACCTCGTCATCCGCATGGTTCCAATGAGCATGGCCGACGAAGCGATCGCGGCTCTCCCATTCGGGGAATGGGCCTTCAACCTCTCCGACCAGCGATCGGCGGATGTGGATTGGTACGGCTATGCCGAGATCCTTGCTCGCGCGTCGACTGCCGATCTGGTCCTTTATGCCAAGCGCGGTGGCAAGGCCGGCAGGTTCGAGATTGCGCGGGCGTCATTCAACATCAAGCCCAGTGCAGCGCGATTGAGTGCCTTCGTAAGGGAGCGAAGCGTTACCCTTCTGCTGCGGGAGCTGACGCGGCTCGCCGACACCAGGCGGTTCAACCCATCCGCTTTTGCTGGCTCGATCATCGAGCAGGCGCCATCGCCCGGCGATCTCTTTCGCTACGGCTGCATCGTTGCGGGATCGATCTCGGTCAAGGCCATCAAATCGATCAGGGCGAGACTCCGCGCCGAGTCGGCCATATGGACACTTTATACGGGACACGGTCACATCGATGATTTCGATCCGAGCAAGGCCGTGGAAATTCCACCTTCCGATAACAGGATCAAGGCCGATCCGTTCCTGTTTCAGGAGGATGGCAAATGCTACCTGTTCTATGAGGCCTATTCCCACGGCGACCGCAAGGCGCATATCGCGGTCGGCCGTTTCGACGGCGATGCGCTCACGCAGGTTGGGGTGGCGCTGGAGCGCCCCTACCATCTCTCCTATCCATTCATATTTCGCGATGGCGACCAGATCTTCATGATACCGGAAACGCATCAGGCACGGCGGCTCGAGGTCTGGCGCTGCCGTGAGTTTCCGGTGAAATGGGAGCTGCACGCCACTGCCTTCGAGGGCCAATCGCCGGCCGATAGCGTCTTGATCCGCCATGGCGGCAAATGGTGGCTATTCACCAACCTGTCGGATTTCCATGCCTATGAAGACCATTGCAGCGAGCTCTATCTGTTCGAAGTCGACGGCCCGGCGCTCACAGGCATAAGACCCCACAAACGAAATCCGGTCGTGATCGGGAGTACCGAGGCTCGAGGCGCAGGGCGCATCTTCGAACGTGGCGGCAGGCTGTTGCGGCCCTCGCAGCACAATGCATACGGCATTTATGGCTATGCTCTCAACATCATGGAGATCGAGAGACTCACGCTCGACGACTATCGTGAACGCCGCATTCGCACCATTACCCCGGCTTTCAAGGCCGGACTTCATGGTTGCCATCATTTCGATGCCGTCGACGGTCGCTACATTCTCGATGCGCGGCTGACCATCTGACTGATATTTCCATTGCGATAGCGCAGGCCTACCTGGTGCCCGCCGGTCGAGGCAACAACGGCGCCAGCGAAGTTGGCCGGTGTCGCAAGCTCCAGAATGGCCCAGTTTTGCGGTGCATCCTCGTCCCCCTCCAGCCGTTCCAATCGCGATTGCTTCGATCTGTCGAACGTGACATCGAAACTGTCGAGCGGCAGCGACAAGCCGGCACCATGGGCTTTGATGAACGCTTCCTTGCGCGTCCAGCAGCGATAGAAACCATCCAGGTAGCTGTCAGCCGGCAGAGATCGAAGCGTCTGATACTCCTTGCGAGAGAAGAACCATTTCGCAATATCTTCCTTCAGGAACCGAATTTCCTCGATATCGATGCCGAGTTCATAACGATCGGAAACAGCAAGAACAGCCCGGTCGGCGCTGTGGCTGAGATTGAAATGGATGGGACAAGCGCCGCCGATCGCGACGTAAGGCTTGCCGTTGTCGCCGTAGTCGAAGCCTATCGACCGCGGCGGAATGCCGAGATAGCGCCCGAGGATAACCCGCATTCCGGTCCTGGCGGCGACGAAACGATGCCTGTCCCGCTCATGGACGAAGCGAATGGTCCGAACGCATTCGTCGAGCGACAGCAATGTGATATACATGCCGAGATCAGGCAACGGCATGTCCAGCTTCCAGTGCCAGACATCGATTATGTCAGGCCCGATATTCTCCATGTCAGATCGTTGCGTAGAAGAGATTGGCGTTCTTCGATTTTGCCTGCCGTGACATCCGCCTCGCCATATAGGCGACCAACGCGACGGGATAGTTTTCTCCAAGGCTGATGCGGCAGCTGCGCTTCAGGATGTCAAGTGTCTGCGCGCAAAGTTCCGGTGTGTATTCGATCTTGCGATCGGTCCAGTGGAAGGGGTTCATCGCCGGATGGCCTGTGCGTTGCTGCAGAACAGGTTGCCAGTTGGTATAGACATGGCGGCTGGAATCGAACAGCCGATAGACACCGCGCTTGTTTTCCTCGGCAAATCGCTTGGCCTCGTCCGACGTCTCGAAGATGACGTGGAGGCCCGCCGCATTGCCGATATCGTTGTGGGGCCCCACCATGATCTGTCCGCTCTTGGCGAAGATTTCACTCATCACATCGTAGCGCTCACGCAAGCGGGCAATCATCGGATCAAGCTTTTTCAACTGCACGTTCAGCATGGCGCCTTGAATCTGGCTCGCCTTGAAATTCACCCCCAGCATGGGCGGTTCGTTGGCATTGTCGAGATGGCCGCGAAACATGGAGCCGATGTCGTGATACATCCGGGCGCGCGCAAACAGCCGCGCGTCGTTCGTGACAACGGCCCCGCCCTCCCCGCAATTGATGTTCTTGAACTGATTGAAGCTGAAGGCTCCGAAATCACCGATTGTCCCAACCCGCTTGGTCTTGTAATGCAATCCGACAGCCTGGCATGCATCCTCGATGACGACGAGGTTATTCTCCCGGGCAATGCGCATGATGCTGTCCATGTCGCATACCATGTTCGACATGTGGACCGGAATGATTGCCCTCGTCTGTGGCGTAATCTTACGCAGTATGTCCCGCGGATCCATCGTGAGCGTGTGGTCGATATCGACCAGGACCGGCACCGCGCCGGCGGCCAGTGGGGCGGCAGCGGTCGCGATCCAGGTATAGGCGGGCACGAGCACTTCATCCCCGGGACCGACGCCGGCGGCAACCAGCGCCGAGATCAATGCGCCGGTTCCGCTGCTGGTGGCCAAGGTATGGCGGACACCGAACTTGGTGGAAAAATCGGCTTCGAAGCGCCCGAGCGGGCCGCCGGTCTCGTCGCTGTAGCGTGCCAATTTGCCCGAGGCAAATACCGGCGCGAGCGCCAACCACTCCCGTAACCCCACCTTGGCCATGATCTTCGCTCCCAGGAAACTCGGCATTTGCTGGAGAGCCTAGCCTGTGATTGATGCATTTTCAGCATGGACTTCCGACTGAAAGAAGCGCCGGAACCGATCAGATCACCTATCCGAAATCGGTAGATATCGCGCCCGCCTATGCCAATCGAACAGTTATCCGCATGCTCGCGATGCTGGTAAAAACTAGGAAAACGAGCGGGAAAACGATCATGATAACCAGTGACTTGAGGTCTATGCCGGAAGGCATTGAAATACATGTCGATATTGCGATCGTCGGTGGCGGACCGGCCGGAATTGCGATCGCCCGCGAGTTGGTCGATACCCGCTTTCGGGTCATTGTCATCGAGAGCGGCGGCCAGGATTACGAGGCGGAAATACAGGCGCTGAATTCCGTCGAGAACATTGGCGAGCCATTCATGTCGGCGAATGCCGTGCCCGAAGGACGGGGCTATACCGGCGGATTGGCATGGCTGAACGATGTTCCCGCATTCGAGTTGCGAAATCGCATGCTTGGCGGCAGCAGCCATACATGGATCGGCAAATGCGCCGCCTTCGATGACATCGATTTCCTGAACCGACCGTGGCTTCCGCTCTCCGGCTGGCCGATCGATCGCGGGCAGCTGCTGCCTGCTCTCGATCGTGCCGGCAAACTGCTCAACCTCGGGCCGAACCTCTACGATGAAAGCCTTTTTGCGCTGCTTCGTTCACGCCCGGACGATCTTGGCCTGGACAAGCGGCTTCTGAAACCTTTCTTCTGGCAATTCAGCCACATGCGCCATCCGCGTGCCGAGCCGACGCGCTTTGCCCGACTTGCTGGCGATATCACGGCCGCGAACATAAGCTTCCTGACGCATGCCACGGTGACCGAGATCAATGTCGACAGCCAGGGCCGTCGGGTGACCTCGCTCAATCTCCGGAGCGCCACCGGCCGCAGCGCGACTGTCCGTGCAAACACGATCGTTCTTTGCGGTGGGGGCGTCGAGAATGCACGCCTGCTGCTCGCATCCAATTCCCTTCTGCCGGCGGGCATAGGCAATGAGCATGATGTTGTCGGCCGCTATCTCTGCGACCACCCCCGAACATCGCTCTGCCGCTTCACGGGACGCGACATCGACGTGATCGCACGTCATTTCAATTTCTATGGCCTCAGCCACGAGGGGCGCACGCATTTCTATCTCAGGGGCCTGTCCCTAAGCCCTGAAATTCAGGCACAGGAAGGCCTTACCAACTGCGCCGCCTATCCGGTGCAGCTCCATGCTCGGGATGATCCCTGGGCGGCGCTGAAGCGCTTGACGAAGGGGGTGGGCAAGACCGTCATGGGAGATCTTGCAACAGTCGCGAGATCGGCTGATATGATCAGCTCGGGGCTCTACGAACGCCTCGTGCGCAAGCGCGGCCTGCCGCATCGCTCGACGGAATTGCGCTTCGACGTCATGGTCGAGCAACAGCTCGATCCCGAAAGCCGTATCATGCTCGCCCAACAGCGCGATCGCTTCGACCAGCCATTGCCGCGGGTCAACTGGAAAATCGGCCAACGCGAAATAGCCAGTGTCAAACGACTTGCAGGATTGATCTCGAAAGAATTCGTTCGCGTTGGCTTACCGAAACCAGTGCTGCCGGATTGGATCGCGGCGAGGGAGAACACCCAGCCCGTCTTCATGGATATGGCCCATCCTTCCTGCACCACCCGCATGGGAACCGATCCGCGAACGAGCGTCGTCGATACCAATGCCATGGTTCACGGCATCGATGGCTTGTTTGTTGCCGGCAGCTCGGTCTTCCCGACGCCGGGCCACGCCAATCCGACGCTGATGCTACTCGCCTTGGCTATCCGCCTTGCCGATCACCTCAAGCAACGGCACGCCTCCAAGCAATCGCACAGACCGGATCATCGGAACGAAGCGGACCTATCGCTCCATCGCGGCTAAAACCTTCCGCTCGAATCGCGAAAATGCTCCGGCCTTTTTGCGCGATTCCCGACGGAAAACCGCTATGCACTTTTCCCGGAATTATCCTAGCCCAGCCGAAAATAGAAACCGGCGCTCTCGCTACGGCCGAGTTCCGGGTGCGTGTCTATGGCGTGGGACAGGGAGGGAATGGACCAGCGGTCGACCTGCTTGTAGCCGAGCTTTGCGATATCGTCGATGAAGTCCGCCTCGTTGCGCATGTGATAGGGGACATAGGACCTGCCGATGCGTTCCA
The DNA here is from genome assembly GCF_057784455.1 of Martinezella sp. CNPSo 3890. Classification (NCBI taxonomy): domain Bacteria; kingdom Pseudomonadati; phylum Pseudomonadota; class Alphaproteobacteria; order Hyphomicrobiales; family Rhizobiaceae; genus Martinezella; species Martinezella sp. CNPSo 3890. The sequence goes on from NZ_JBXSOR010000002.1 coordinate 549,124, forward strand.
GCGTGACGACCGTGCCGCCCTTGCGGAGCGCAACCTTGTTGAGGATCAGGTGCTGCGGCCGGGAGGGCATTTGCGATAGCAGTCCGGACAGCGGCATATCGAGATATTGCATCAGCCCCGATCCAAGCAACAAAGGCATCTCGCCGGCATCTCCAATCCGATCGACAAAGGACAGGCTCGTCAGGCCTTCCTTCTCGGCAAGGCTCTGCCCGGCGCGGACGATGGCCGGCAGATCGTAGACGACCCAGCGAAAAGCGTCGTCGAGCGGCAGCAGGGGACGGAAGGCGCGATATTTCGTGCCCATGTGCCCACCAGCATCGACGAGGCCATCGATCTCGTGCAGCAAATTGCGGACCCAGAACAGCACCGGATAATCCCAGGGGGCCACCTCACACATTTTGACGAAGGCGACGGTTGCGATCTCGTCATGATCGTAGCCAGCCATGGTCTGCCTGCGGGCGGCGGCCATGGCGGCGTCATAGGTGTCATAGGCGCCGGTAAACCGCCGTGGAAAGGGCAAGAGATAATTCAGCCTTCCTCTGGCAAGGCGCAGTGGCGAAAGCCCTTGAGCGGCCGCCTGTGCGGCGCTCTTCAAGGCCGAGCGCGCATGCGCCGACCATGACGCATTGGATTGCAACGAAGCCGTCATCCTGCATCCCCCTATCTAAATCCATCCTGTCGTTGCCGGTCACCGCCTGCCCGAGAGAATCGAAACCGCACCTCCGCTCATCTTCTCCAGAGCAAGTAACGTGCAGACATAGATTGCACCGCCCGAGACCACCTGCAGCAGTACAGTCAATACGCGCTGCATGCTGAGCGATCCGGCGAAATAGCCGAGCCCGTAAACCGCCGACGCCATCAACACCACGGCAACGGCAAGATAACCGCTCTTGCGCAGCACACGTCCCCACCGAAGGCCGCCATAGTTCTTTTGCAGGTGCATCGATGTTAAAAAGGAGATCAACGACGCCAGACACTGTCCCCAGGCGGCAGCGGCCACGCCGAAAGGCGCCAGAAGCAGGATCAGGGAGACGGAGACCACCGCATTCAACAGCAGGGTGGGAGGCATGCGCCTGATATTGCCCGACAGGGATAGCAGGGCTTCCGTGACGTAGCCCGGCATCAACAGGATCTGTTTTATCGACAGGATCGCGACCAGAATCGCCGCTGGCGCCCATTTTTCGCCGAGGACGATGTCGATCAAATCGGACGATATGAGCGAAAGGCCGAGATAGATCGGCGTCGAAATTGCCATGAGAACCGTCATGAAGATCGTTGCGGAAGGACCGGCGTCGCGAACCTGCCTTCCGTCCGCTCCGATCACGATCGCGGCGCGGCGAAACAAGGTCCAGGCCAGCATTCGCGCTGGTTCGCCGATGAGTTCGGAAAATGCCGCGACGATACGTTCCGCGACACGATAATAACCTGCCTCCGCGAGGCCCAGAAAGCTGCCGATCGCGAGCGTTCCGGAATAGGATCGCAGAAAGAGGATCAGCCGGTTCGACAGAATATGGCTGGAAAATTCGAGAATCTCGCGCGCGAAAGGCCAGGTGAGATGCAGCTTGGGACGCCAGCCAAGCACGGCCACCGAGCCGGCAAGACAAACGAGCTGCGAAACGAGCCGGCCGGCCGCGAGCGAAAACACGTTCCAGCCGAGCCACAGCCCAAGCATCGTAGCGCTAAGCCCGGCAACTTCGCTTGCCATCCGGATGGTGGCCTGCTTGCGCAGCAGGCCACGTGCGACCAACAACCCATCGTAAACCGCGTAAAGGGACGATGGCAAAAACCAGCAGCTGAAAAGAACGAGGAGTAGCGCTTCATGCGGCCTGCCGAAAAGGAGCCAGGCAATGGCGGAAGCAAACAGCCCGACGATCGTCACGAGCACCCCGGCGACGATCGAAAGCGTGCCGATCTGGTCGAGCTCGCGATCCGTACACTCGGCCTTCATGACGAACTCGCCCCATCCGCCTTCTGAGATCACGACGAGCATGACGACAATAGCGGAACTGAACGCGTAGAGACCGAATTCGGCCGATTCTAGCACACGGGCGGCGACGAGGAATATGAGAAGCTGGACGACCTGAGATACGACTTTCGAAACGAGCGTCGAGGCTCCATCGCCGACGATCGCGGGCATGCGGGCGCGTAGCCAGTAACGTATGCTCGTCCAGACGGCACGCTTGGGGCGAAGCGGAAAGCTATCCATCAGCGCACCGTCGCGGCAAGTAAATACGAGCATAGGCGGCCTTCGCATCGCCCGGTTGAGAAATCCCATTGAAGTGTAACATGATAATCCACAGTTGTTTCCAGCCTTGCACCAGATAAAGTCTATAGTGTTCCCATTCAGGACATGATTCCGTGCAATGAAGCGCTGCCTGCAAGCGGGGTGCGCCGGAATTATTCGATTTTCCATCAGAGAAATTATTACCCTGAACGTCAGGGTCCGATGGAAGTTCTCGGCAATAGAAGAGGGGCTTGCCGGCAATCGTCATGAAACACCACGCAGAGCCGCTTATGAAAGACGAAAACCATGATCGCATCGCCCCGGAACCGCCGGGTGGATTGCGCCAGAAACTTTTGCTTCGTTGGATTCTGGTGATTTTCTGCCTTGTCGTCTGGATTGCCGTAGCCGCTTTTTTCATTTGGTGAGACGTTCTTTTTCGTTGCGTGCAAGCAGCACGACGCCAACCGTTTTTACGAGAATTGCAAAATCGGTGCGCAAGGAACGGCTATGGAAGTAATCCAGATCAAACTGGATACGCTCCTCGTAAGTGGTATCGGCATGGCGGTTGACCTGCCAGAGGCCCGTGATCCCCGGCCGCAGCCCCAGATAACAATAGAGATTGGCTCCATAGCGATCGAGCTCCGCGGCAACGACAGGTCGAGGTCCGACCAGGCTCATCTCACCGCGCTGAACGTTCACCAGTTGTGGTAGCTCGTCGGCGCTGCTCATGCGCAGGTATTTCCCGAGCCAGTGCACGCGAGGGTCGTTCGTCAGCTTCTGTGTCGATAGCCACTCCTGCTTTCGCGTTTCGTCACGTGCCAGTAGTTCCGCCAGCTGCCGATCGGCATCCTTGCGCATCGTGCGGAATTTCAGGCAGTCGAACGGGCGTCCATCGCGGCCGACGCGCGTATGGCGATAGATGACGGGCCGGCCGTCGACCACAAGCAATGCAATCGCGATGACAAGCAGCGCCGGCGCCAGAAACAACAGCCCGAGCCCAGAAAGAACAAGGTCGACAATACGCTTGGCGCGTCCCCTTCGTTCCGCCCGCTTCGCCTCGCGGCGAGATCGCTCGCGATGGGCAATGCTGTCAAAAGTCGATAACATCTTCCGGACCCCTCACCACCATCATGCTTCCTTCAAAGGCTGCCAGCTGCCCCAATCCTTGACAATTGACCCTGCGGACATTGGGTTAGTCCCATTGGCGTAGGACGCCGGGCACAGAGCTACCCACAAGCCTCAGCCCGCTTCGTCGATCAGTCGATGGGCGGCTGAAAAGTCGTCGTCCAAGGTCGACCGCAAGTTCGTTCTGGCAGCGTTTGCGCGGTCGAGAACACGATCGTACAGGGTAAGCAATGCGTCGCGCCATGAGACAGGTGTGTGCGCCAGCTCGCCTGATCGGCGGAGGCAATTCACGCTCATCCGTCGAAGAAGTATGTCATCGCTGGCAAGCCGGCGCATTCCGCTTGCCAGCGTTTCCACCTTGCCGCCCTGAAAGGTCAGTCCGCATCCGAGCATCGCGAGTTCGTCGCCGAGAAGCGCGGTATCCGGCAAGATCACCGGTATGCCGCTCGTCACGGCCTCGAGCGCCGCCAATCCGAAAGGTTCCGGCACCCGGGAGGAAATGACGAGGGCGCGCGCGTCGCAAAGGATGTTCCGCATCTCACTCTTGGATTTCCAGCCGTGAATGACGACTTCGGGAAAGTCCCGCTCCAGCCGACCGCGGCCGGCGCCGTCGCCTATGATCTGCAGCTTTCCACCGGCAAGCCGCGCCGCGATCGCGGCATCTTCAAATCCCTTTTCCGGCTCCAGCCGACCAACAAAGAAGAAATCGCGCTTCTTCCATGGCTCCGTAGGATGATCGAGGAAGGGTTCGACCGGATTGCGAATTGCCTCGATATTGCCCATGTTGATCTGGCCGCGGGCGAAGTATTCGCGCATACGTTGATGTACGACGATGATATTGGCGGCAAATTGCTGGATGGGGTAATAATGCTCCCTCACCATATGGCGGGCCGATCTCCAGATCTTCTCGTGATAGCCGCGCTTGTCGCAGTTTGTCGCCAGACAGCCGAGCGACATCGGCGTCAGAGGGCAGACCTGGCTTCTCCGGTAATTGGCAAATCCTCCGTTCGGGCACGAGAGGAAATAGTCATGAGCGTGCAGGACGACTCGGTCCCGAACCGGCCATAGGGCGCGGAAAATCGACGGCGATAGGATCTTCGACCAGCCGTGGACATGATAAATAGTGCCCTTGGTATCGACGCGCGACATGAGAGCGCTCAAGCCTTCATAGGCCCGATGGCTATAAAGACCGCTGGCAAGTGCGCTGAGACGCGGCTGCTGCGTTAGCGGCTGTGCGGCCAGATTGATGGTGTCGGCCGCTGGCTGTTCGGAGCCGGCGCCATCGCCGGCGAAGTAGGTCACGGCTACCCCGGCTTCCTGCAGCAAAGTGGCCGAGAGCATCGCCAGATTCGATGCTCCGCCTATCCTGGCGGAGCGGTCGTTGATGATGACGACACGATCGAGGTCGGATGAGCGTGCCACCGGATTATTCCAGCGCTTCGATGTTTTGGGGCGCCAACCTGCCCTTGAGGAGATCGCGAAGCGCGATGACATTGCCCTTAAGGCGGCCCTTGCGGTCGACCCACGGCTCCGGTCGCCAGACCTTGACGAGGTTAGCCGCGAGATTGCGGCCGATCTGCATTGTTGCCTGCGGCACGCTCATCGTGCGCTTGCGCATGAGATAGAGCGGGTTGGCTATTTGCGAATAGCCGAGACGAACACCGCCCGGTCTGCCACCTTTCGTGCCGAGATGAACGCCTTCGAGTTGCTTGACGCTCACGACCTGGCCGTAATGGGCCACGAGTCTGCTGAAATCGACATCCTCGAGCCAGCCATAGAAGGGTAGGTTCTCGTCAAAACGCAGGGCCGCGGCTTTGACGACGGCCATGCGGATCGCCATGTTGCAGCCATAGGCATTGTAAACAGATCGGATTTGCATCGAGGGCTCGGAGCGGCGGCGGCGCTCCGTGCCGACCAATCGTAAGCCGTCACGAACGGAAATGCCCGGTCCGGTAATGCCGTCGGCCAAGACCGTGCCGGTGCACATGGCGACATCCGGCTGCAGCTGAAACAGTCGTTCCGTTTCTGCGATATAGGCAGGCGTCATCAGAAAATCATCATCGAGGAAAAGGACGATATCCGCGTCCTGAACGCTGTCGAGAATGCGATTGCGCTGACGGCAGAGCCCGCGCTCGCTGATAAGCACCCGCACCGGAATGTCGAGATTTCTAAGGCAGCTCGGATCGATGTCTTCCGGGGAGGAAAGGCAGACGACGATCTCGTCCGGCTTCCGTGTTTGGCTGGCAACATGGGGGAGGATGGACGACAGGATATCGCGGCGGCCGGAGCTTGCAACACCGAGCGTGATCTTCAAGGGCCGGCCCGTTACGCTGCCCGTAAGTCGTCGCGCCGACGCGCGCACCTGGCGACGATCCTGACGGCGGCGCCAAAGCCGCTTGTCCTGGCGGTGGCGCCTCTCATGGCTGCGGTTGGCGATGATGCCGAGGATATTGATCGTTGTCGTGCCAAAGCTTGCCAGCGCGTCCGACAGCCTCTCCACCGTCATCTTGTTCGTCTGACCGACGACGACGACAATGCCCTCGAGATAGGTGCAGATGACGCGGGTATCGGCAGAATCCTCGAAGGCAGACATATCGACGATGACGACCTTGTATCGCCGGCGCAACAAGTCGATCTCAGCCTTCAGCGCGGGCAGATGCCCATAGCGCTGAAAAGCGGTCACGGATTTTTCGGTCTCGTCGACGGTGACGACCGGGACGCCACCATGGGCCTGCATGACTTCCGCCTCGGGCTCATGCTCGGCCTTCGCGACAAGCAGGCCGCCTTCATGGGCGACGGCATAGCGGCGCGGCGCATCGTTGATGCTCAAGGCCTCCATGCCGAAATCCGTGCCGGCTTCGGTAACCACGCAGCTCAGTCTCGCATTGAGAAAGTCGGCGTCGACGAGCACAACGGATGCACCTTCGTGCTGATAGAGCTGCGCGAGATTGGTCGCGATCGTGGTCTTGCCTTCGCCGGTGCCGACCGAGGTGATGCCGATCACCATGGGTGCGTTCGGCGGAAATGCGGAATCGATCGAGTGCTTGACACCACGCAAGGCTTCCGAAAATTGCGAATAGGGCGTATCGAGCACGGATCTCAACGGCAGCATCGTTCGTCGCCAGCCCGCGTTGGCGGCCGCCATTCTTCCCGGCAGGAAGGACGGGCTCATGTAGACGGGCACGTGGCCGAGAGAGCTGATCCCCAATTCCCGCCGCAGCTTTTCACTGGAGCTGACGCGGCGATCCAGGCCGTCCCGCAAGAGCGCCGCCATGACACCGGCCGCAAGGCCGAGCATGGCCGTGAAGGGCAGGACGAAGGAAGACTTCGGCCAGCTCTTTGCCAGCGGCACGGCGGCCGCGGTCACGACACGAACATTGCCAAGCGGAAACGATTCCTTTTGCAGCGCGCCAATCAGCTGCTGCAGGATGCTTTCATACATCCGTCGGTAGGTGGTGGCGCGGCTTTCCATCTCCGACAGCTCCACCCTTGCCAGATTCTTGTCCGTTCCGGCGTCCTTAAGCGACGCCAATTCATCGCTGAGCAGCTTCTCGCGGGTTTGGGCGACTTCCAGATTTACCTTGTAGACTGCCTGGATACGCTCGAACTCCTTGCGCATATCTCCCCTTATTCGATCGATTTCCTGCTGCGCGGCAATGATGGCGGGATTATCGGCATCATATCTGCCGGTAAGGTTGTTCAATTTGATTGTCGCAGCTCCGAGATCCTCCTGCAGCTTCTGTATGCGCGGATTGTTCATCGTCTCATCGACATCGCCTTCGACTTTACCACCCGACATCAGCTGGTTGAGTGTCGCGAGCTTGGCTGATTCTGCCGCCGTCTGTGCCTTGGCCGCGACTGCTTGACTACTGATCTCCGATAGTTGCTGCTGATCGAGGGAGGACGATGTACTGATCTCCATGATGCCGTTTTTAGCGCGAAACTCCTCGACATTCATCGCCGCCTCGCGAGCTTGCCGTCCGACTTCGATCAAACGTGTCTCCAGCCATTTGGCACCACTTTGCGCTGCCGATGCCCGCTCCGACAGGCCGGTGCTGATATAGGCCTCTGCAATCGCGTTCGCCGCCAGAGCCGCCTTTTGCGGATCGACCGAACTATATCCGATCTCAAGAATGTAGGACTGGCCAACGCGGGTAACCTCGACCCTGGAGAGGAAGGAGGCCATGGTGCGGCGCATGAGATCATCCTCCGTGGTTTCCACTTTCGCGCTGCCATCATCGCCGTGCTTGAAGTAGCTGAAGAGTGCGCGCAGCTTGTCATGCAGCGTCGCCTGCCAGGACATGCCGCCGACTATTTCCGGATCTTCCGTGAGATTGAGTTTCTGCACGACCGCGCGCGCGATCGCCTCGGATTTGACGATCTCGACCTGGCTCGCGATTTCCGCCGCCTCGATGATGACCGTTCCGGTGAAGGCGTCCTGCGAGACGATGCGTCCCTGGTCTGGATCCATGACGAGCCGCGTGGTCGCCAAATAGACCGGCTGGGTGGTCGCCATGTAGAAGCCGCCGACGCCGAGGCCCGCCCCCGTAAACAGTGCGAAGATCATCCAGTGGCGCTGCAGGAAACGCCAGACGTCACGAAAGGAGATATATTCGCTGCCCCCTGTACCCTTGGCGCTCGAAGGAATGCTGCGCAAGCCCTTACCGATCTCGTGAATTGCCATGATTGTCGCCCCACATTGCTCGCTTATCACTATTGAGATTGGCCGGTATCGGCAGACGAAAGCGCCGTGCCGTCCAGGCTTCCGGAAATATTGTAGCGCACATCCAGAACGTCCCCCGGCTGCAGCGTGGTCGCTTCCGATGCCTTGATCGCATTGGCCTCGTCGCCGTTGCGGGTGATCCAGTATTCCATCGGCTGGAGATCGAGCGCCTTCATGCTCTGACTCCTCGAAAGCGAAGCGCCCGAAAGCTGCAGAAGTTGCAGCGTCGTGTTTCGCTTTAGTTTGGTATCCTCGATTTCGGTCTCGGTAGTCTGCAGCAGTTGGCCGGCATCGGTCTTGCGCTGGCCCTTGAGATTGAGCGCGTCACGTTCGGTCTCGCTCAGCTTCTGCTTTGCCTGCATCGAAGCAACGACAAGATCCAGCTTGCCTGCCTGCATCTCGGCGACGATCCGCTCCAGCGAGGTTTTCCGAGAGGTGGTCAGGATCTTCGTGTCGACCAGCTTGGAAATGTCGCTCAACTCGTCCTGCGCGATCTTCACCTGCTCGTCCTGCGACGACATCTTCTCATCAAGGATGTTGATTTCGTTGCGCAGCAGCACTTCCAGATCCGCGGCGGCGGCGAGTTGCTGACGCAGAGCATCTGCCCTGGCATTGAACAGGTCTACTTCGCTCGTCATGATCTGCCAGATGGCCGATCCCTCGGGAGCGGCCTTGATCTCCGGCGGGAATGTGATCGCCGGCTGATCGTTGAGTTCGGCCATCAGGCGGGCCCGCCGGGCGCCGAGCTGTTTCAGCTGCAGCTCCATCCGGCTGATCTCGCCGGCATAGCTGACCTGCTGCGCCTCCGAGTAGTCACCGGTCTGGCTGGATCGGCGCTCACGCCCACCCGCCATGGCTACCGCCTGCTTCACCGTCAGGCCAGGCCTGAACTCCAGCTCGCTCGGCTTTTCGACAGCGCCGGACACATAGATCATCGGATATTTGACGACCTCGACCGAAGCGGTCGGTGCAAGCGCCAGACCGGTGATCTGCTTCAGCTTGTCGCCGATATCGGCGCTGATGTCCTCGACGGTCTTGTCGCCGACCCGCATTTCTCCGATCATCGGAATTGAGATCGAACCCGATTGCGATACGACATATTCGCCGTTCAGCGCCGTCCATTCCTTGTATTCGCCGGTTGCGGCGATCCATTCGACGATGGCGACCTTGATCCGCGCCTGAGGTCCGACACGATAGGCGTCGGCCGCCGCAGCACTCGCCATGCAATGCATCCCCACGCCAGAAAGAAGCAACGCCATCAACCAGGGCGCCATCAATCGAGATGGCCTGGAGATGGAATGGTAAGCCGAAGCGCACACTCTGGACATGAGTCTAAATCTCGCTTTCTTGATCGCTTGCGCCATCACACGGAAAAGGCGCCAGGGAGCGAGATCAGCAGCTGAACGCATAACGTGTAAATCCCCTACCGAAGCAACAGGGCTTATCATTTCTGGCAGGGAGGTAGGCGACGCTGCCGTCTCTTGGTCGGATGGGCATATCCTTGTGTGCAGGCACATACCGGCAGCTAAATCTTTTGGTCACTCCCTTCGGCCATTTGTATGCCGCGCTGAACCGATGTAGGCCCTGTCGCAAAAGTTGCCGGCTGCCCAATGTTGTCTCGACCCATGGAGGGAAGAGCAATGCGGGTAGCGATCGTGCATTATTGGCTGGTATCGATGCGCGGCGGAGAAAAAGTGGTCGAGGCGCTCTGCGACATGTATCCGGACGCCGATATCTTCACTCTCGTCTATGATGAAAGCCGTGTCTCCGAGAAGATCCGCAGGCACAAGATTTTCACCTCCTTCCTTCAGCGGATTCCGGGTGCCGCCAAGACCTACCAATCGCTCTTGCCGCTGATGCCCTTCGCGTTGGAGAGCTTCGACCTCACCGGCTACGATCTGATCATTTCCAGCGAATCCGGCCCGGCCAAGGGTATCATCCCGTCGCCGCGGGCGACGCATATCTGCTATTGCCATTCCCCCATGCGGTATCTTTGGGATCACTATCACTTCTATCGATCCCATGCAGGCCTCGCATCCCGGCTCATATTGCCGATGCTGGCGCCGATGCTGCGCTCCTGGGACGTCAATACGAGCATGCGCGTCGACCGCTTCGTCGCCAACTCGCATCATGTCTGCGACCGCATCGGCAAGTATTATCGGCGGCCCGCGACCGTGGTCTATCCACCCGTCAATGTCGATGACTTCACGCCGGCGCCATCGACAGAGGATTTTTATCTCTGCGCCGGCCAGTTGGTTCCCTACAAGCGGATTGATCTGGCGGTGAAGGCTTTTACCCGGATGAATCGCCAACTGGTCATCATCGGCGAAGGCAGCGAAGCGGAGGGGCTCAAACGTATCGCCGGTCCCTCGATCACTTTTCTCGGCCGGACCCCATTTCCAATATTGAGAGAAAAGCTCGCGCGCTGCCGGGCGCTGGTCTTTCCCGGCGAGGAGGACTTTGGCATGGTTCCGGTGGAAGCGATGGCCAGCGGACGACCCGTTATCGCTTACGGAAGTGGGGGAGCGCTGGAAACGGTCGCGCCGGGAGTGACTGGCATTCTCTTCGACCAGCAGTCCGTCGATGCGCTGATCAAGGCCGTTATCGATTTCGAGGCCATGCAGCACCGCTTTCACCCGGAAACACTGCAAGCGCATGCGGAACAGTTCAGTCCGCGCAAATTCACCGCGAGCATGCAAGCGATCATCAATGAGGAGTTGCTTATTCGCAGGGCCGCAAGGCTTCGCAGCCACCCTGCCGTTCAAGGGGGCCGCGAAGCGCAATTGCCGGTCCTTGCGATGGAGCCGCAAAGCAGGACACTTCAGTAGAAGGCGGCGGGACTGCGACCGCTGGCGTCGATCGGAAAAGAGGACGCTCCATGAATCAACCATGGAGCCATCGAAATCACCCGATGGAAGCACTGCAATCTAAACGCATCGTGCGATCTGGGAGTGCAATCTTCTAGCAGTCAAAATGAAACAGATAATATCGCCGCGGTCGATTTAATCTGCACCTGTTTTAGCAGTCATTGCTAAATATGAAGATCTCGTAATATATTCGCTTAAAGCGGCTGTCACGTTCTGGTAAGTTACGACTTGCGCCCGCACGATCGATGAGACTGCGATTGTTGATGCGCACGCTCCGATGCGAACGGACCAGTTGAAACTGAACAATGGCCGGATTTTGTTTGACCGGCTTGGGGAGGACGAGGCCATATGCCTGAGAACCGAGTGGATCGGTCGCAGCAAATTCCATATGAGTCCGAATCCGACAACGGTTTAGAGGCGGTTATTTCGCTTTGGAACCTCGATCTCAAACTGCTCGACTCCTCTAAGGGATTCAAAGAGCATATCGGCCTTCCCACCCGGAACAAGGTGACATTGTGGGAGGCCTATCCGGCACTTGCAAAACCGGCGCTTGCCGAGCTCATTCGTCAGGTAATCGATACAGGTGAAGCTCGCACGATCCCGCTCGACGATCCGAGGCGAGGAAAACGCAACGTTGTCGTCTCCTACATTCGAGTAGGCCTCCTGATTATCGAAACCAACGGGGCAAGCTCGAATGGGAACCTGCCATCCGACGACGGTGAAAAAGCGCGGCTGATCCATCAGGCAACACACGACGCGTTGACCGGATTGCCCAATCGCCGCCAATTCAGTACCGCGCTGGCGCAGCTCCTTCCGGCGAGCGGCAAGATCGGGCCGGCGCTGATGCAGCTCGATCTCGATGACTTCAAGCCCGTCAACGACACGCTCGGCCACGGTGCCGGCGACATCGTGCTGAAACTCGCCGCCGCACGAATCAAGGAAGCGCTCGGCGAGGGCGGAACGGTCTACCGTCTCGCCGGCGACGAATTCGCCATCATCCAGGTCGGACCGCAGCGTGCCTTCGAGGCGGAGCGACTGGCAGACGCGCTGGTGAGCGAATTCAAGAAGCCGTTCACGGTCAACGGCATCTCTCTTTTCGTCGGCGTAAGCGTCGGCATTGCAATTGCGCCGCGCGACGGCAACGAGGGGGAACAGCTGATGAAGGCTGCCGATGTCGCCCTTTATGCCGCCAAGAAAGAGGGACGACGGCGGGCGCGGACTTTCGATCCGGCCATGCTGATCGTGGTCGAACAAAGGGAGCTGCTGCGACGAAGCCTGCGCGTGGCGCTGCAACGCGACGAGTTCTTCATCGAATATCAGCCGCTGGTGGAGTCTTCGTCCCATATAGTCGGCTTCGAGGCGCTGCTGCGCTGGCGGCATCCGACCCTCGGGATCATTCCGCCGGCCGCTTTCATTCCCATGGCCGAAGCCGACGGCCTCATGCGCGAAATCGGTCAGTGGATGCTGGAAGAAGCCTGCCGCGAGGCCTTGGCATGGCCGGCGCATTATACGCTCGCAGTCAACCTTTCTCCGGCGGAATTCCTGACGCCGGGCCTGACCGATCGCATCTCCCAAACGCTCGATATCGTCGGATTTCCAGCCGAGCGCCTGGAGCTGGAAATCACCGAAGGCGTGCTTCTGGAACGCACGACCAACAATCTCGACACGCTGAACACGCTGAACGTGCTCGGCATCCAGATTTCCCTTGATGACTTCGGCACGGAATATTCCTCGCTCAGCTATCTCAAGAATTTTCCCTTCGATACGATCAAGATCGATCGCTACTTCATCAGGGATATTTTGCAGGACGGCAAAAGCCAAGCCATTGTGCGCTCCGTGATCGGGCTCGCCCACGGTCTGGACATGCGGGTGACCGCGGAAGGCGTCGAAACGCAGCAACAGGCCGCCTGGCTCCGGGAAGAAGGCTGCGACCGCCTGCAGGGCTATAGCATCAGCCCTCCGCTCAGCGCCGACAAGCTCGATGATTTCATAAGGCGGGGTGCGCGCACTCAACCGGTCACCACATTCGACGAATATCACGCCAGCCCGTGAGTTTCGCATTTCGTTCGGGAATTTCTTGAGGGGGTAACATGGAGGAGGTGCAAATGGGCGCGGCCTTCGAGCCATTGCTTGAGCTGGAGATGGAGATGGCGACCCTGGTGGCGGACTGGTCGCATTGCGACCAATGCGCCGCTTATGTGGCACGCATGGTCAGCCATGATCGCCACGATCCCATCCGTCATGCCAACCTGCTTTCGTCAGCCCTGAATGAACTCTTCGAGATGTCGTTTCATACCAGGGAAAGCGGCGGCACCCTTACCTGCCGCTTCTACCGGAATGGCTTGATCGAGCGAATCGAACTGACTTTTCCCTGCTCGGCCGAACAACGCGCTTCATATCAGGCAATCGTCGAGCGCATCGGAAACGGCCATGCGCTTGCAAACTATCTCGATGTCATCACCGATGACGCCGCGCGTGCCGAGCACGCGATCCTTCTTGGCCTTGCCGTCAATTACGATGCGGATATCGAGCTGTCCGATCAGGATACAGGCGTGATGACTTTCGTGGTGGATCTCGCACTCGAAAGGCTACTCAATTGAACAACCCCTCCTCTAGCCGTTTCACAGCGCAATTCGATGCCAACAATCAGGAATTTTCCCTGTCGGGAGTCCTTAGACCGCATTCGGTTGCCGAGCTCGCCGATGATCTCGCCCTGCTGCGAAACGGTATCGAGACGGTGAACGGTGTCTGCTACATCAATCTGAAGCGCGTCATCCACATGAACAATACGGCGTTCCGCGCCCTGACGCATGCACTCCTCGATGCCACCCGGTCGAGGCCGGATCTCAAACTGACGGTCGTCGCCTCGAGCGTCGTCGCATGGGCATCGCGGCTGTTTCGCCATTTGAGCGATCTGTCGCCCAACATCGCCGTCGAGATCTACGATTCAGCCTTCTATCCCGGGCAGACGTTCGTGGAGAACCAGAGCTTCATCCCGATCCTCCGAACCCAGACGAAAATGACCTGGCGGCACGAACGCGAGATATTGCCGCGACACGGCCTTCGTGAGGGTTTGCATATTGCCGACATCTGTTGCGGCATCGGCGATTTCGCCATGCTGCTGCGAAAGGATTTCAAGCCGGCGCGGATCGTTGCCCTCGATCACTCGGTGACGAGCCTGGAATATGCCCGCAAGGTCGCGGACGACTTCGACGTCCAGGATATCGAATATACCTATGGCGATGCATCCCAGATGCTGTTCGAGAGCGACCAGTTCGATTTCGTGACCTGCAGGCATTCGCTGCAGATCTTCGACCGTCCGGATATTCTGCTGCGCGAGCTCTATCGCATATGCAAGCCAGGCGGCAGGGTCTACATCACCAACGAGAAGAACTCCCATTGTCTTGGCGAGCCCAGAGCCGACAGCATCCAATGGACCTATAACGAGGTCGCGAAGCTGTTTGCCCATTTCGACATGGATGTCGAAATGGGTCCCAAGGGCCGCCGCATGCTGCTGGATGCCGGCTTCAAGGATGTGCGGATGGAAAGCTTCATGGTCACCAATCTCGACGGCGATCCCCAGGATTTCGCCGACATCATCACGGCGTGGCGGAATGTCTACGCAGATGAGATGGCGGTCCGAAGAGGGGATTCGGCCGCATTCATCGAGCGATTCAAACAAGGTTTCGCCGACCATATTTTTGCCGCGCTCCACCCAAGAGGCTATGCCGGCTGGCCGATCTGGGCTTCCTCGGGACAGAAACCGCTATGACAGACGCGTCAACCGCCAAGCAACGGCTCGGACTGCGCTCCTTTCGCGCCAAATTTCTACTCGTGGTCGGGGGTGCCGTTCTTTTCGACCTGCTCGTCAGCGGCGGCCTTGCGCTTTGGAACGTCCAGCGTCTTTCGCGCAACGCCACGACGGAAGTGGGACAAGGCCTGGAGAAGGCGAGCCAGGATTACATTCGCTCCTATGCGGATTCGACCGCCGCGGAGGTCGGCCTGCTGATCGACCAGGTCCATTCCGACGTGAAGGCGCTGGCGGGCGTGCTGCAGGGACAGATCGACAACCCCGCGCGAAGCGTGGATGTGGGGGCCGCCATGAGCAGGGCGTCCCCGGGTGCCGTAACGGTGTCCTACGACCCGGTTGGCCAGTGGTCACAGAACTTGCCCGGCACGCCCTCCGTCATCAGTGTCTGGGGGTACCTGCTCGATAAGGATCACCATCCCCTGCCCCAGGTACAGGCAGACATAGAGTGGAGCGCGGTGCTCGATCTGGTCGCCCCTTCATTGCTGCATAACGGCGCGTCGAAGCTGCAGATGTATTATATCGGCCCCAGGGAGCGTCCGATTTTCCGGACCGCTCCCTATACGACGCAGGCACAGACCTTCGACCGGCTCTATCCCGGCCATAACAGCGCCGATTTTTGGACATTCTTCTTTCCGGGCCTCTACGAATCCTGGCAGCAATGGGCTTCCAACCCGTCATCACGGCCGGTTGCCGATTACATCACCCAGACCGCTCCCTATACCGACGCCATCACCGGCAAGCTGATCGTCAGCTTTTTTCATCCGCTCTGGACGCCGGATCGGCATCAGGTGGCCGGTGCCGCTGGCGCTGATATCACGCTCACGCAACTTGCCGAAATCGTCGAGCATGTGAAAGTCGCCCAGACCGGCTTCGGCTTCCTTGCCATGTCGAATGGAAATGTCGTCGCGATCAATCCCGTGGGCGAGAAGGTCATCGGCTTGCGTGCCGCCAATGATGCCGCCGCCAAGGGCGTCACCGGCGTCGATCGATCCTTGCGCAACAGCACGCAAACGGCAATCACCACGCTGCCACTCGAGGCCGACGGCGTGATCCAGCATATTACCCTTAGCCAGCAGGGAGAGGATGTTCCCTACCTCGTGGTCGTCAAGCAATTGCACCCGACCAATCTTTGGGTGGATGGACCGGTGCAACGCGAGGTCATGTCGCTCGGGATAGTCGTGCCCGAGCGCGAGATCTACGCCTCGCTCATTGCCGCCAAGGATGAGATATCGCGGGCGACCAACCGCATCCTGCTTTATCAGATCATGGCGGTCCTTGTGTCGCTGATGATCGTCACAGCGGCGGTCTTCGCTGCTTCGAAACGCGTCACCAGCGGCATCAGCGCGCTGGCGAGCGCCGCCAAACGCATACAGGCGAAGGATTATTCGGTCCGGGTCGATATCTCGACCAGGGACGAGGTGGCTGAGGCCGGCATCGCATTCAACCGGATGGCGGAGGATATCAGCTTCCACACCGAAAACCTCGAAAAGCTCGTCTCGGACCGGACCAAGGAGATCGAGGCCGCCAAGGAAGAGATTTCCACCCTCAACAGCCAATTGAAGAACGAAAATCTGCGGCTGGGTGCCGAGCTCAATGTCGCCAAGCAAATCCAGCTCATGGTCCTGCCGCGGGCCAAGGAACTGACGGCGATCAAGCATCTGGAGATCGCCGCCTACATGCACCCAGCCGACGAAGTCGGCGGCGATTACTATGATGTTCTGCAGAACGGAAACAACCTCAAGATCGGCATCGGCGACGTGACCGGCCACGGGCTGGAGAGCGGCGTGCTGATGCTAATGGTGCAATCGATCGCCCGCGCCCTGCAGGAAGCAGGCGAGATGGATCCGGCAAAATTCCTGACCGATCTCAACCGCGCCATCTTCAAGAACATCGAACGGACACGGACGGACAAGCATCTCACCTTGTCGTTCCTCGACTATGACGGCGAGAGATTGACCATATCCGGCCAGCACGAGGACATGATCATCATTCGCCAGGACGGCAAGGTGGAGCGGATAGATACAGGCGATCTCGGTCTTCCTGTTGGCCTCGAGCCCGACATAGCTCCCTTTATCGATACGCGGCAAGTATCCTTCGAGAAGGGCGACATGGTAGTCCTGCATACAGACGGTGTCACCGAAGCGGAGAATTCGAAGGGCGAACTGTTCGGCTTCGACAGGCTTTTGGAGGATGCCCGCCGGCTACATGGCGGGACTGCGGAAGAAGTCGTCGAGGGCATACTCGACGATTTGATGGCTTACATCGGGACCCATAAGATCCATGACGATATTACCCTTGTGGTGATGCGGCACAGGTGAGGAGATGACAACAGCAATTTTCGGCAAGGAACATCTGGTTTCGTTCGACGGCACCAATGCCCTTCGCATTCGCCTGTTCGACGGACCTCTTCACTTGGCGTGGCGCCATTCGGCCATGACATCCGACTTTATCGCGGAAACGATGGCGCTCGATTTCCGTGCTTCCGAGCGCCAATACAAGACGGTACGGCACGATATCGGTTATTTGACCAACGAGCTCATCGAAAACTCCATCAAGTTCCGCGCCACGGGCGAGATCCTGATCGAGGCGTTGAGGGATGACCATCATTTCAGGATGCGGATCGGAAACTTTATCGACCGCGACGCGACTGAACGCTTCCAGGAATTATTGCTGAGGGTTACGGCCGGCGATCCCGGCGATCTCCTGATAGAACAGATCGAGGCAAGCGTTCTTGCCGGCGACGATGCATCCGGGTTAGGACTGTTGACATTGATGAGCGACTACCAGGTTCAGCTGGCCTGGCATTTCGACGAGGATGGTCCGCACAAGCGGATCAAGCTGCAAACCTATGCCGCAATGGCGATTTCATCGGCGTGAACCAGCGAGAGGCCTTTTATGGAAATCAAAGAAGAAGCATTCCGCGTCTGGTCCGAAGGCAGCACCCTGTATTTTGACGGAACCATGCGTCTGGCGGGTCCCGACGCCTATGCACCGGTCTATGATCTGGCCAGGACGATCCTTCATGGGGGCGGAGGCAAGGCGACTTTCGATCTTACCGGTCTGCAATTCTTGAATTCCTCGGGCATCAACCTGCTTGCCAAACTGACGATAGAGGCGCGCAAGCATCCGGATGTTCATCTTACCGTCTGCGGCTCGTCGCAAATTCCCTGGCAGATGAAATCATTGCCAAACCTGAAAAAGCTGCATCCGCGCCTGGATCTGCGCCTGACCTAGCCATCAAGCGCCCGCGCCCCTATCCTTGCCGCTCCCTCGGGGTGTCAGAACGCTCATGGTTCGGGCATTCGGCCTTATGGAATTATCCGCTTACAAGATCTCAGATGAGCCATGGTGTTGCTGTCGCGCAGGGCGCGGACACGAAAACTTGCTGGAGAAGAGGCGCATCGTGGCACAACATATTGCGCGAATTTATTTGAAGCCGAATTTCGGTCGACTCTCCCTTACGCCTATCGGCTTCGCCATCTGGGACGGAGATAAATAACAATACTCATTGATATCTCTAAAATATCTTATAATACCAACGTATATCTGAATTCTATAGTAAAAACTACAATTTAAATCACACGCCCAATGTAAATTATTTTAAATTAATACATCAGCGCTGATAGCGACAAAAATGGACAGAATGTAAAACTTCTGCATTCCTTGATAACGACAGCATAGTTAAACGTTAGTAAACTATAGCCATAAATTGCAGAAATAATTCCCAGTTGTAAACAGCCTACAACAGGGCGGAAGTCTTACTTCGCCTTGATACTCGGCTGCGTGTCTAAAGTACCGGGAGGGTTTGATGGGCATAGCGTTCAAATCTGCAGGCATCACTCCAAAAAATACCAAGAGACGTACGATTCTTGTTGCGGGAGGCGCGGGGTTCCTCGGCTCGCACCTTTGCGACCGGCTTCTGCAGGATGGCCATGAAGTCATCTGCGTGGATGATTTTTCAACCGGGCGGATGGACAATTTGTGGCATCTTCTTCGCTATGACACGTTCAGCTTTATCCGCCATGACGTCATAGCGTCACTCGATCTGCCTGTCAGCGAGATCTACAATCTGGCCTGCCCGGCATCTCCGCCGCATTATCAGGCCGATCCGATCCATACGATGAAGACATGCGTTTTCGGCTCGCTCAACCTGCTGGAGCTAGCCGCTCATCACCAGGCGCGCATCTTCCAGGCCTCCACATCGGAGATCTATGGAGATCCCCAGGTACATCCGCAGCCTGAGAACTATTGGGGCAACGTCAATTCCTTCGGCCCCCGCTCGTGCTACGACGAAGGCAAGCGTTCCGCCGAAACGCTTTTCCGTGACTTTCACGCTAAGCACGGCGTCGACATCAGGATTGCCCGTATCTTCAACACCTATGGGCCGCGCATGCGCCCCGACGACGGCCGCGTCGTATCCAATTTCATCGTCCAGGCACTCAGGGGCCAGGACATCACGGTCTATGGCGATGGCTCCCAGACGCGCTCGTTCTGCTATGTCGCCGACCTGATCGATGGTTTCGTCCGCCTTATGGCCGACCAAACGGTCATCCATACGCCTGTTAATCTCGGTAATCCGGGGGAATTTACCGTGCGTGATCTTGCCGAACAGGTGATCGCGATCACCGGCTCCAGCTCAAAGATCGTCCATAAGCCCTTGCCGGTCGACGATCCGCGTCAGCGCCGGCCCGACATCAGCGTCGCGAAACGCGAACTGGGATGGGAACCGTCGGTCGCGCTAGCGGATGGGCTGAAGTCCACCATCGCCTACTTCGAACGGCAGCTGGTTCGTCCAAGCAGCGAGCTTTTCGAGGTTGCGTGATGGCCAGACAAAAAATACTCGTCGTGGGTGGCGCCGGCTTCATCGGCAGCCACACCGCGAAACTCCTTCATCGCCAGGGCTTCGAGCCCGTCGTCTATGACAATCTCTCGACGGGCCACCTGACCTCCGTGCGCTGGGGGCCCTTCGTCCAAGGCGATATTCTCGACACGCCCCGCCTTGTTGAGGCGATCGATGGCCACAGGCCTGCGGCGGTCATACATTTCGCCGCCTCGGCCTATGTCGGCGAGTCGGTTGAAAATCCCGCGAAATACTACGCCAACAATGTCACCGGCACGCTGTCGGTTCTAGAGGCGTGCCGCCGCGCGCAAGCCAATAGGCTGATCTTTTCATCGAGCT
Organism: Martinezella sp. CNPSo 3890; assembly: GCF_057784455.1. Taxonomy (NCBI): domain Bacteria; kingdom Pseudomonadati; phylum Pseudomonadota; class Alphaproteobacteria; order Hyphomicrobiales; family Rhizobiaceae; genus Martinezella; species Martinezella sp. CNPSo 3890. Next base: position 569,053 of record NZ_JBXSOR010000002.1, read on the forward strand.
GCGCGATATACGGAATTCCCGCCCATCTGCCGATCCGCGAATGCGAGACGCCTCGACCCATCAATCCCTATGGCAGAACGAAGCTGATTGCCGAACACATGCTCGCCGACTATTCAGCCGCATACGGACTTTCCTATGTGGCACTACGCTACTTTAACGCCTCGGGCGCCGATCCCGAACGGGAACTGGGCGAATGGCATGATCCCGAAACGCATCTCATTCCACGCGCGTTGCTGGCGGCGGCCGGCGCGATCGAAACCTTGGAAGTCTATGGAGACGATTACGACACGCCGGATGGTACCTGTGTGCGCGACTATATCCACGTGCTGGATCTCGCCAGGGCGCATGTCCTGGCAGTCGAGTATCTATTGGCTGGTGGTGACAATCTTGCCGTCAATCTGGGAACAGGGCACGGCACGTCGATCAAGGAGATCGTCGGGGAGATCGAACGCGTTTGCGGACGCAAGGTTCCCATCGCCATGCACGGGCAGCGACCGGGCGATCCGCCTGTCCTTTATGCCGCTTCCGAACTTGCCGCCGAGAAACTCGGCTTCCACGCTCTGCATTCGAATATCGAAATAATCATCCGGACCGCGGCTCCCTTCTTCGGACTGGAGATGCGAGGATGACATCGATCCGGACACGAGCTGAAGCAATGAAGGAAAGGGCGTTGATGACGCCGGTCCTGCGGGGTCGCCAGCGCGCGGAATATGTCGCTTGCGCCACGCTATGGCTCGCGGCGCTTGTCTATTTCTGGAGCTGGTGGTTTACACCCGCACACCATGTCGACCCGATGGGATCGGTCTTGCTGACCCTGGTGCTTGCCTGGGTGACGATCATTCCAGCCTATTTCATCATCGTCTTCTTTCGCGCCGAAAAGCCGACGGGGCAATTGCGGCTTCCCGCCGGCAGCCGCATCGCCATGGTCGTCACCAAGGCACCATCGGAGCCCTTCGCGGTGGTGGCCCGGACGTTGGATGCCATGCTGGCACAGAATGTGCCGCACGACACCTGGCTCGCGGATGAAGATCCGTCACCCTCGACGCTGGATTGGTGCCGCAAACATGGCGTCCAGGTATCCACCCGCAGGGGCCGCGAAGATTATCACCGCCAGACCTGGCCGCGGCGCACCCGCTGCAAGGAAGGCAATCTCGCCTTCTTCTACGATCACTACGGCTATGAAGGCTATGATTTCGTCGTGCAGCTCGATGCCGATCATGTGCCCGAGCAAGGCTATCTTTTTCAGATGCTTCGCCCCTTCGCCGATCCGGCGGTCGGCTATGTCTCCGCGCCGAGCATCTGCGATCGGAATGCCGGTGAAAGCTGGTCGGCACGCGGCCGTCTCTATGCGGAAGCCAGCATGCACGGATCGCTTCAGGTGGGGTTCAATCACGGGCTGTCGCCGCTTTGCATCGGCTCGCACTACGCCGTTCGCACCAAGGCCCTGAAGAGCATTGGCGGTCTAGGCCCAGAGCTGGCGGAAGACCACTCCACCACGCTGATGATGAATGCGCACGGCTGGCGTGGCATTCATGCGCTCGATGCCATTGCGCATGGCGATGGCCCGCGCACCTTTGCCGATCTCATCACCCAGGAGTTTCAGTGGTCGCGCAGCCTGATGATGATCCTGCTGCAATATTCGCCAAGCTTGATCAAGCGGCTGCCGCTGCGTCTCAAGATCCAGTTCCTGTTTTCGCAGCTCTGGTATTCTCTTTTCTCGCTCTTCATGGCGCTGATGTTCGTCATGCCCATCATCGCGCTTGTTAGAGGCAGGACCTTCGTCGATGTCTCCTATCCCGATTTTCTGCTGCACTTCGTGCCGCAATCCGTTCTGCTGATCCTGTTCGCTTATCGCTGGCGCAGTACGCATACGTTCAGGCCGGCCAATGCCAGGATCCTGAGCTGGGAGATGACATTGTTCCTGTTTGCCCGCTGGCCGTGGGCACTCGTGGGCGCTCTGGCTGCCATTCACGATCGGGCGACCGGATCGTTCGTGGATTTCCGCGTCACGCCGAAAGGCACATCGGAGGTCGATCCGCTGCCGTTCCGGGTCCTTGCACCCTATGGCTTTCTCTCTCTCGCCTCCATCTTGCCGGTGCTATCCGTCAGCGCGGAGGAGAGCAGCGGCTTTTATATCTTCGCAACGATGAATGCCGCCATCTACACTTTGCTGCTGCTGGTCATCATCGTCCAGCATGCGCGTGAAAACACGCTCGGCGCGAACAAGCGCTTTTATCGGCCAGCGCTCGCCAGCGCTCTGCTTGCTCTGACGGCGCTGCCATTTGTCGGCATCATGGAGCACGGCCGCGCCGGAGTACAATCACTGATTTGGGACACCGACGGCTACGTGCTGTTCGACAATCGCTTTTCGGTGGCGGGCGCCGGCATTGGCGGGCGTGGACTGCACAGAATGGTGCTCAATCCGCACTGGCACGTGAGTGACACGGACAATTGAGGTTCATGACGGGAAGGACGCTATTGGCGGGAACGCACATGAAGATAGCTGTTATTGGAACCGGATATGTGGGCTTGGTCAGCGGCACATGCTTCGCCGAATGGGGCAATCGTGTCGTCTGTGTGGACAAGAATGCCGATAAGATCGCCGCCCTTCGTCACGGCAGGATTCCGATCTACGAACCGGATCTCGACGAGCTGGTGGAACGAAACTATGCCGCGGGACGGCTGGACTTCACTTGCGACATCGCAAAGGCGGTCGAAGGAGCAGCCATCGTCTTCATAGCGATCGCTGCGCCCCCGCATCCAGGACAGGCGGATGTCGACCTTTCCTTCATTTACCAGGCAGCGCGCGAGCTCGCGGCGCTTATCTCGGCTGATAGTATCGTGGTGATAAGATCGACGGTGCCGGTCGGAACCGGCGACGCCGTGCACAGGATCATCAGCTCGGTCCGGACGCCTGGCACCTTCGCCGTCGCCTCCAATCCGGAATTTCTGCGCGAAGGCATTGCGGTGCAGGATTTTCTCGCTCCGGACCGCATCGTCCTGGGCGTGGAGGAGGAATGGGCCTGCAAACGGCTTGTCGAGCTCTATGATGTCCCGATCGAGCGCCAGAATACGCCCGTCATCATCACGATGCGTCGGACGGCTGAGCTGATCAAGCATGCCGCCAATGCCTTTCTCGCCACGAAGATCACCTTCATCAACGAACTTGCCGATCTTTGCGAGGAGATGGGCAGCGATGTCGGAGAGCTGGCGCTCGGTATGGGGCTCGACAAGCGCATCGGGGCAAGCCTCCTTGCCGCCGGCCCTGGCTATGGCGGCTCATGCTTCCCCAAAAGCGCGCTTGCGTTGTTGCAGACGGCGCAGGACCATGGCGTGGCGTTGCGTATCGTCGAGGAAACCCTTGCCGTCAACGAGATGCGCAAGCGGCGCATGGCACGGAAGGTCAGCAAGGCACTTGGCGGCGATATTGACGGCCTGACCATCGCCATTCTCGGCCTGACCTTCAGACCCGATACCGACGACATGCGCGACGCGCCCTCCGTGCCGCTCATCGAAACCCTGCAGCGCCTGGGTGCCCGCATCCGGGCATATGACCCCGTCGGCATCGAGAATGCAGCAAAAGTCCTCAGCAGCGTCGATTTCCACGAGGATCTTTATGAATGCGCGAGAAACGCGGATGCCGTCGTCGTCATGACGGAATGGGACGCCATCCGAAAGATTGACCTGGCCCAGCTCAAGAAGAAACTGCGCCAGCCTGTTCTCATAGATCTGCGAAATGCGCTGGATGCGGAAGCCGCCCGCCGGATTGGCTTTCACGTCTGCTCCATAGGTAAGTCGTCAAGCACACATAGCAGCCTGCGCGATATCGCCAAACGACGAAACCGGCAGCGAGCCGTAAAGGCGGCAACCCCAAAGCTCGTTCCAATCCACGATACGGGAGAAGCAATATGAAGCCATTAAGGACACAGACCTCCCTGGTCCCCGCCGCATCGCTGGCATGTGCGATCGTGCTTGGACTTGCAGCGGGGAGCAATACGGCCTTAGCCGCAACGACCACCAAGGTGCCGGATGGAGCAAGACCCATGACGGCGGTTGAACTTTACATGCTCTATCACGACAAGAGCTGGCGCTGGCCCGATGGTGCTGGCCGAATGCAGGATACCGACCGTCGGTTTTCTGCCTGGGTCGACGGGACTAACGGACAATCCTGGGCTGAAGGCCGCTGGGCTGTGACGGACACCGGCCGTCTGTGTCTGGAGGCAACCTGGCACGCCACGAACGGCCAGTTTCCCGCCAAGACCTGCTTCATCCATCGCATTCTCGATGGAACGATCTATCAGAAACGCGAGACTGGCGGAGCATGGTTCGTGTTTCGCCATCCCGTCACCAAGAAAACCGACGAGGCGACAAACTTGATCGCCGATGATCTGGTCTCACAACGACTGGAGGCCTTGAAGACCTCTTTGACCGTCCACAAGACCGAATAGAGGAAGGAGGCAAAGCTATGAAAACTCTATCAAAGCTGACGACGGCCTTGCTTGCGGCCGGCGCCCTGTGCGGGGGCGTATACGCTGCCAGCAACGGCCTGGACGCGAAGGCCGAGACTCGGCCTCTCTTCAACGACAAGAGGCCGATCATCACACCCCAATCGCTGCCGGGGGGGTGCCTATGATCCCAACGGGGACTTTTCCAGTGACCCCAATCCGAAGATCGAGCATCTTTTCCTGCCTTGGGAAGACGTCGATCTGTCGACGCTGAGTACGGCAGACGATTATGCCCGCAAGCGTGGGCGTTCGCTGCTGATCACCATCGAGCCCTGGTCATGGGCCCGCGACTGGCGCGTCACGCCTACCGATCTACTCAATGGAATTCTGGCGGGCCACTATGATTCCAACATGACGGCGATCTGCTCGGCGGCCGCGAAGCTCAATGCACCCGTCACCATTCGCTGGGCGCAGGAAATGGATGAGAAGAACGGGCAGTTCACCTGGGCCTACTGGAATGCGGAGGAGTATGTGAAGGCCTACAGGCACGCCGTCACCGTCTGCCGCAAGAGCCTTCCCTCGGCGAAGTATATGTGGTCGCCGATGGGCAAGGATGGGCTTGAAGCCTATTATCCCGGCGATTCATTCGTCGACGTCGTCGGGCTGTCGGTCTTCGGTTACCAGCCGTTCGATCAGCGCAAGCTCGGGCGAGATTCGACCTTCGTGGAAGCGACCAAACCCGGCTACGACCGTGTGAAACGCTTCAAGAAGCCGATCGTGATCGCGGAACTGGGCTACCAGGGCAACGAGGCCTATGTTCACGCGTGGGCCGAGGAAGCCAACAAGCCGCATTCCGAATTCCCTGACCTGAAAGCGGTGGTCTACTTCAACGACCGTGAAGTCTATCCCTGGCCGGATGGTCTGGGCAGGCCGGATTGGCGCGTCGCCACGCCGCCTCTCTTGAATTGACCGCGATGATGAAAGATTGAGGAGAAACCCATGTCTTGGTTCCGTTTCATCATCCTGAACGCCATGTTCGCGATGCTGCTGGCCGGCACCGCGAACGCGGCGACACAGCATCAAATCGATCGAATGACAGCGCGTGCGGCCCATCAAGCCATGCCAATGAGCGCCAAGGAACTGAAAAAGCTCTACTCGGGACGTTCCTGGATATGGAAGGACGGGGCCGGCTTCTTCTCGCGTCATCACCGTCGATTTACAGCCTGGTCGCATACGGGCGCTCAAAAATCCTACGCAAGGGGCATCTGGTATGCGACCGATCGCGGTAGGCTCTGCATGAGCGCTGTCTGGTACAGCAAGAAAAGTGCCGCACCCAACGTGTCCTGCTTCCTGCATCGCAAGAAGGCCGGGATCATCTATCAGAAACGAGCATCAGGCGGAAAATGGTATGTGTTCCGTCATAATCCGATCAAACATGATGACGAAGTTCTGAAACTGCGGCCGGGCGACTATGTTCGCAGACATCTGCCCGGTTGAAGTCGAATACTCACATAGGGGCTTTCTTTTGGATAGCGGGCGGCATGCGTCTCACCTGTTCCGTCGAACCGCCATCCGGGAAATGCCCCTATTCTTTGCCGCGCGCAGTGCGTGGCATCAGCCGGCTCAACTCAAAATGCGCTGCGATTGTAGCAATGCGACGTTCTTCCAAATCCACTTGGTGTGCAGATATAAGGAGAACCTTTGAAGTAATTCTCGGCAGAAACCGAAGTCGTCCTGGTAAGTGAACTTCCGCTATAGAAGACGACATTGTCCTTTTGATACTTCTTCATGTACAACTGCACAGTCTTATTCTTTACGTGCACATTCTCGGCAGCATTTGCAGTTTCATGCATGACCACCGAAGAGGCAATCGCAAGTATTATCGATAAAGAGACGCCGACCTTTCGATTACCTGCGGATAGATTGCAAGAGTTCTTCCAAAAACTCATAAGTTTACTCTCCTTGACAAGTTTCCTTCGTGTATTTCAGCGGAAAATATTTAAGCAACTTCTATAAATATCTTGAAAATATTAATGAAATCTGCTTAATTTCCCCTTACAGCCTTCGGGGCGGGGACCTGCGACAATGCTGCCTGCGATGATAATAACTTGGCGCGACATTCGGCGGATGCACAGAGCCTCGGCTCAGACATCCACAGACTTCTTTGGTTTGCCGGCCAAGGCGCACCGCGAGGCAGAATTCTTTGCTCAAGACATGAAACGATCACTTTCCTTATGTCCGTCCGCCAACCGGCGGGCGCCCGGATGGACTGAAATTCAGGCTGTTTTGCGACAATTGGGAAAGATCGTAACCGGACAAGGCCTGTACTTTCCGCGCGCGACCCATTTTGGGCGCCCATCACCTATAGGTGCCCATCCCCTCCATCCGCCCGCGGTAAGGATACCGCGGCGACTGCCAGCCGATTTGGCACGTTTTGTCGAAAGGCCGCCACGATGATGTGGAACAAGACCGAGACTACAGCCGGACAACCAGCTTTTGTCGAAAGGCGCCGGTGGCCCCGCATTTCCGAAGCTCCAATTTGCGGCAAGACCACGGATGTGCCAGAGCTCGTGTCACTGCCATTCTCCACGTCCCATGAGGCTCCCAGTCAGCAATTCCCGGCTTGGCAGAAGCATATGGCGCCGTTGATAGACGCGTATCTTCCCGAAAGCGGCCAGGCCGGAGAAGGTTTCGCCGCATCTCAAACCATCTGGAATCTTGAAGGGGCGCTTCTCATCCAGCAGCAAACGCCAGCCTTCAGCTATGAACGCTCTCCGGAGAAACTACGCTTCAGCGCCATAGATCATTGGCAAATCACATTCCTGCGCACGGGCAAGACATGGACCAGCGTCAATGGGCATGTGGTCGAAAACGAGCCCGGGATGATGGAAATCCGGGCACTTGGCTGCCCGTTTTATGGCCGCACCATAAGCGCACAATCCGTTACCCTCATTCTACCTTGCGATTTGTTCGCCGATCATGGCGGACTGCCTGGAGCAAGCAACAACATCGTCCTGGGGGGCGCGCGCGTCAAGCTGCTGGCCGACTACATCGCTTTTCTCGAAGCGAACCTCAACCGTTTGACAAGGGATGATCTACACAGTGTACGCAACCAGCTGCAAGAGATGATATTTCATAGCGTCACGCCGCTGGTGGATGGCCATGCGATCGGCGATCGCAGCTCCGAGATCGGACTGATGACGAAAGCGCGTCGCTTTATTCAGAGCAATCTCGGATCAGCGGAGCTCACGCCGGAAGCGTTGAGCCGTGAATTGGCAATCTCCCGAACCAGACTGTACGAATTGTTCCAGGCATCGGGTGGCGTGTTAAACTACGTGCGCAGAAGGCGCCTCCTGGCCGCACGCGCAGCACTAGCCGACCTGAACAATGGTCAGAAAATTGCAGATATCGCAAGTAATCTAGGCTTCGAATCGGCAGCCAACTTCAGCAGGGCCTTCACACATGAATTCGGCTACAGCCCAAGCGAAGTCCGCAGACATAGCGGGGAATGCAAGGTAGAGCACCTACCACACATGACGAAGACATCCAGCTTCAGCGACTGGCTTAATACACTGGGTATTTGACGGGTACAAACAATGCAGTGGTAAGACAATTCCGACGCAGTTCGGGCGCTGTTGAACACATGTCTCACTGACAATAGCGGATAAAGACATGCATGTAGTTCATCAATATTTAGGTGTAGTGTCATCCACAACCACGGCATCACCTTTTAATCCGGTTGTGGTGAGGACGTTGTTTCCCCCTGAGTAATCTCACAAGCCAGCAGGAGTGGTTTGCCGAGCGCCGGGGCATCCTGCTTGCCCAACAAAACGGCGACCGCCGCTGCCGCTATTTCCTGAATCGGCTGCTTCACTGTGGTCAGGCGTGGTATTGTCATGCTCGCGAGCGGAATACCATCAAAGCCGACGATGGAAAGGGCAGCCGGGATTGGGATCCCCAAATCATGGGCTGCACGCATGCAACCGATCGCCTGTTGGTCGGAACTTGCGAAGATGGCGGTTGGGCGCTCGTGGCGGGCGCGCGCGAGAAGATAGTTTCCAGCGGACCGCCCGCTTTCATAGTCGAAAGCCGCTTCCGCGATCAGCGGCGCCGCGTTCTGCTCGCCATCGCCGGCCAACTTCATCGCATCGAGATAGCCCCGGAGGCGATCATTGGCTGGGACGGAGTCTTTGGGACCCGAAATGAAGCCGATGCGGCGATGGCCAAGCTTCACAAGATGCTCGACGCCGAGGCGCACGCCGCTGCGATGATCGGCGGCAATGCCGGAATATCCCGGCAGGAGGCGGTCGACGATGACGATTGGCAGGCCCTTCGGCGGCTTGAGCGCATGGAAATCATTGCTCGGAACAAGGATGATGCCGTCCACCTTCCGACTTGTCAGCTGGCCGATGCGATCCGCTTCCTTGGCCGCGTGATCGAAAGAGGTCATGACGATGATGTTATAGCCATGCTTCGCCGCCGCTTGCTCCGCGGACTGGACGAGTTCCGAGAAGAAGGGATTGGTGAGATCGGGAATGATGATGCCGATGAGACGGCTGACCTTGCCGCGCATGCTTCTGGCAGAAGGATCGGGCGTATATCCGAGCTCTTCGATGATGCTTCTGACCCGTGCCCTCAATTCATCCGTCACGGAAGGATGGTCATTCAAAACCCTTGAGACGGTCCCGGTGGAAACCCCCGCCAGCTTGGCAACGTCTCGAATTCCAACCTTCGGCATAACGGAACCAATATCCCTTCATTTCACCTTCCGGACCATGGAGGCGCCTGAGCAGCCTCTCAGCTAATGGTCTCTGCCGCCTTAGTCAAAGGGCTTCATGTCAAGCCGATCCCCCACCGCAAAAGCAACGCCGGCTCGATGGAAACGGTTCATCATACCCATCTTCCGAGACCGGTAAAGCTCCAAATTCACCTGTTTTTCACCGCAAAATCGGTGCCTTGACAATTCCTGGCGGCATGATACCCAATATACGTGGAAACGGTTCATTGTCGCAGACAACTCAGGTGGAGCTGAGCTCAGGACCGTTCGGGAGGAAAGAAATGACCAATTCTAAAAAACGCGAATCCGTCTTGATCAACACCAAGCGGCGTACGGCGCTGAAACTGGGGCTTGCCGGCACCCTGGCGCTCGCGCTGTCCTGCGGCGTGTCGCCCGCCTTTGCCGCCAGCAAGCCGAAAGTCGGGCTGATCATGAAGTCTCTATCCAATGAGTTCTTCAAACAGATGAAGGCCGGCGCCGACAAATATGCGGCCGAAAACAAGGATAAGTTCGACTTCAAGGCCGTCGGCATGAAGGACGAACGGGACTTCGCGGCCCAGGTCGATGCCGTCGAGAACTTCGTGACGCAGAAATACGACATCATCGTCGTCGCGCCGGCCGATTCCAAGGCCATGGCCACGCCGCTCGCAAAGGCGGTGAAAGCTGGCGTGAAGGTCATCAACATCGACGTGCCGCTCGATGCCGATGCCAAGAAGGCGGCCGGTATCGATCTCGCCTTCTTCGGGCCGGATAACACGGCCGGCGCCAAGCTTGCAGGCGATGCGCTCGCCAAGGATCTTGGTCCCGGCGCGAAGGTGGTGATCCTCGAAGGCAATCCCGAGGCCGACAATGCCAAGGAGCGCAAGGCAGGCTTCATGGACTCCATCAAGAACGGCAAGCTCGAGCTTCTCGACAGCAAGACCGCGCATTGGGAGACGGAAGAAGCCAACACCGTGATGACGAATTTCCTCACCAAGTACAAGGATATTCAGGGCGTCATGGCCGCCAACGACTCCATGGCGCTTGGCGTGGTCAAGGCTCTCGACGCGTCAGGCCAGGCGGGCAAGATCAAGGTCGTCGGCTTCGACAATATTCCGTCCGTCAAACCGTTGCTCAAGGATGGCAAGATGCTGGCCACCGTCGAGCAGTACGGCGCGGAAATGGCGGCCATGGGCATCAAGTATGGCCTTCGCGAATATGCCGGCGAAAAATTCACCGGCTGGGTCAAGACGGATGTGACACTCGTCACCGCCAAGGATCTCAAATAGTCGATAAACCAGCCTTGCGGGTAAGGATGTGCTGGCATTTGCCGGCGCATCCGCTTTCCGATCGATCTTCTGGTCGGCCTTTTACCGCGAGGCGTTAGGCCCAGCGGAAGGCGGCGCGAGGAAGATCGCCATCTCCGATTCAAAAACGGAAACGCTGATGAGGTGGACGTGCCAGAGACTGTAGATGACGCCATCCTGAAGTTGGAAGGAATAGGCAAGCGCTTCCCGGGCGTCGTGGCCCTGAAGGATGTCTCGATAGAGATCGGTCGCGGCAAGGGCCACATTCTTCTTGGCGAAAACGGCGCCGGCAAATCGACCCTGATCAATCTGCTTGGCGGCGTCTTCAAGCCGGATGATGGCCGCATCTTGTTTGACGGCAAAGCCTATCATCCGTCGTCTCCGCTGGAAGCGTTCCAGGCGGGCATCCGGGTCATTCACCAGGAGCTGCACCCACTTTCCAATCTTACCGTTGCCGAAAACCTGCTCTTTGAGCATCTACCGCGCCGATACGGCCTGGTAAATTATAAGCAAATGAATGCCAGGGCGACGGAACTGCTGGCGGAAGTCGGCCTCAACGTGGCGCCGACGACGCTTGCCAGCAGCTTGAGCGTCGCCCAGCTTCAGCTTCTCGAAATCGCCAAGGCGCTGTCCAATGAAAGCAAGCTTCTCGTCCTCGATGAGCCGACGGCGACCCTAACCTCGAAAGAAGTCGACCGCCTCTTTGAGATTCTGAAGCGACTGAAGGCGCGGGGTGTCACCACGCTTTACATATCGCACCGCCTCGAAGAGATCTTCGAGGTGGGCGATGACGTGACCATCCTGCGCGATGGGCAGCATGTGATGACGCGGCCGCTCGAAGGGCTTGGAATTCCAAAAATCGTCGAACTCATGGTCGGGCGCGAACTCGCGCAGCATGACGCCTTTCGCGGCGACAGCGCCATCTCCGGCGAGGCGCTCGGCGTCGCCGGCCTCAAAGTGACGAACCATAGCCCGGAGCTGTCATTTTCCGTCGCCAAGGGAGAGATCGTCGGCATTGCCGGGCTTGTCGGCAGCGGCCGCACCGAGGCGGTCCGGGCCATATTCGGCACCGATATCAAGGCGGCCGGCGAAATCCGCATAGACGGCGAGCCGGTCGAGATTGCCTCGCCCAGGGACGCCGTAACCGCAGGACTATGTCTCGCGACCGAAGACCGCAAGATTCAAGGTCTCATGCTCGATATGAGCTGCGCGCAAAACAGCACCATCACCAATCTCGGTAAGATCTCCCGCAACGGATTGATTTTGCGCAAGGCGGAGGATGATTCCGCCCAGCGCCTCGTGCGTGAATTGCGGATAAAGACACCATCCATCCATCAGGCCGTCAGGACATTTTCGGGTGGCAACCAGCAGAAAGTCGTCATCGCCAAATGGCTGTTTCGCGGCCCCAAGGTGTTGATCTTCGACGAGCCGACCCGAGGCATCGATGTCGGCGCCAAGGCGGAGATCTACGAGCTCCTGTGGAAATTTGCCGCCGAGGGGAAAGGCGTCCTCGTCGTATCTTCGGACCTGCCGGAACTGATGAGCATTTGCCATCGCATCATCGTCTTCTCGGACGGCAAGATAGCCGGGGAAATACCCCGAGAGCAATTTGACGAGAGCAGGATCCTCTCGCTCGCTTACAAGGAGTACAGTCGTGTCCGGCAACATTGAAAAGACGACCGAGGCGAAAGAGGCCAGCGTCTGGGACAAGCTCATCCGGATCTCGATGAAAGAGGCCGGCGTCGCTATCGCCCTAGTCCTGATCTTGATCTTCTTCTCACTGACGGCGCCTTATTTCGCGACGCCGGAGAACTTCCTGAAGATCTTCGTGCAGATCGCTATCAACACGGTGCTCGCCGCCGGCATGACCTTCGTCATCCTCACGGGCGGCATCGATCTTTCCGTCGGATCGCTGCTGGCACTTTGCACGGTCATCGGCGCGACGATCATGATCGATCCGCGGTTTTCTCCGTGGCAGGCGATCGCTCTTGCATCGCTCGCCTCGATGGGGGCCGGCGCGATCCTGGGCGCCATCAATGGATGGATATGCGAGAAGTGGAAACTTCCATCCTTCATCGTCACGCTCGGCATGCTCAACGTCGCGAGCGGCCTTGCGCGTGTCGTCAGCGACAACTCCACCATCACCGGCCTGCCGCAGCCCTTCGTCGATTTCGGCAATCTGATTTTCTGGGGTGTTCTTCCCTCGATCTTCCTGATCGCGATCGTCGTCGTCCTCATCGGCTGGTTCGTGCTGCGCTACACCGTATTCGGACGTTTCGTCTTCGCGATCGGCACCAATGAGGAGGCGGTCCGCCTCTCGGGCCATGAACCGAAAAAATACAAGATAGCGGTCTTCACCATCTCCGGACTGACCGCCGGCATTGCCGCCATGGTCTATCTGCTACGCCTCAATGTCGGCAGTCCGGTCGCCGGCATTGGCTATGAATTGAACGCCATCGCGGCCGTGATTATCGGAGGCACCAGCCTATCCGGCGGCAAGGGCTCGATCATCGGGACACTGGTTGGCGCCTGTATTCTGCAGGTGCTGTCGACGGGGTTGCAGCTCTTGGGCGCCGACGACAACATCAAGCCGATCGTCATCGGCGCCGTCATCGTGCTCGCAGTCATTCTCGACAGCTATCGCGGCCGGCTTATGCGGATCCTGGAGAGCCGCTGAGAAGGCGGCTCTTTGGAGTAGGAAGGCGCCGAACTAATCCCTCGTTAGGTCCGCTGCAACTTCCATGTCCGGATTTCGAACGGCATGATATCGGCAGGGCCTGCGCGCTCCATTGGCTCTTCGAGGATGTTTAGCGGCCCCGAAGCCTGCCATCCCGACGGCAGTGTCAGAGAGAGACGGCCGCGCCGACCGGCCGGTTCGTAAAGCCGCAGGATAAGGCCCTCCCCTTCCTCGGCCGGTTTCAGGCCTGAGAAGGCGACCGGCGTACCTTCGATGTCAATTGGCGACAAGGTGCCTGCCGCAAGACCGCTTGCCTCCATGCTGACCAACGGCTGGTTGAGATCGATCGCCTCCGATAGAACTCCGCCTTCATACCAGGCGCCCTCATGCGGCATCAGCGCATAGGTGAAGCGCTGCTGGCCTTCGTCGGCGAGTGGGTCGGGATAGATCGGCGAGCGCACGAGGCTCATGCCGATGACATTGCCGCGGGCGCTATGACCGTATTTGGCATTATTGAGCAAGGCAACGCCGAAACCGGGCTCGCTCAGATCGACGAAGCGGTGTGCCGCCGCCTCGAACATCGCCTGCTCCCACGAGGTGTTGGTATGCGTCTGCCGCTCCACGACCCCGAAGGCGCATTCGAAAGTCGCTGTGCGCGACCGCACGGCGACCGGATTCAGGGTTCTGAGCAGCGTTCGCCGATCATGCCAATCGATGGTCGTCTCGATATCCAGTCTCCGGGCATTGGCCGTCAGAACATACAACTGGGTCACGGTCGAGTTGCGATATCGATAGACAACTTGGATCGCTGCACGATGCGGCCCCTCCTCGACCAAGGCAATGCTCTCCGGCTGTTCGAGCCGGATGCCTTTCTCGGCATAATCTGCGTCCACGTCCCAGGCGTCCCAGTTACGTGGCTTGTCGGCGGGATAGACCCAGAGCTGGTTGGCGGCCCCTTCGATCGCCTCCCGCCCCGTTGCCTTGTGAACAAGACTCGAGACGGCTCCGTCCTGACCGATGACGATAGACAAATGCTCGTTTTCGAGGTGATTGCTATCGGCTTTCAGAACCCCGGCCGGCCTTATCGCCTCGCGATCGAAGACCGCGACGGAAAGAGGCGCGATGGGATCAGCGGAGGCCAGAACCGTTCCATCAGACAGCAATGCGGTGAGCGGGCGCGCCGACAAAGACGGGTTAACGACGACAAGCGCATCGGCGACCCCGCCAAGAGGAAGATGGGCCGACAGCGTCTCCAGGGCACTTGCCTGCTCCGCCTTGGCCTTGCCGATTACGTCGTCAAGTTCCCGCTCGGCATCCACGTAGACCTCGCGAATACTCGATCCGGGAAGGATATCGTGAAACTCGTTTTTCAGAACGACGCGCCAATCGGCCTCAAGACTTTGAGGTTTGGCGGCGCCCAGCATATGGGCGAGCGAGGCCAGCGTCTCCGCCGTGATCAGGGCGCGTTCGGCCTGGCGATGCTTGCGCTTGACGCCGCTTTGCGTCGTCAGCGTTGCGCGATGGAGTTCGAGGTAGATTTCGCCATCCCAGACCGGAAGTTCCTTGTCCTTAGCGGTGAGGTGCGCCTTTTCGTAAAAACTCTTTACCGTCCCCCAGCGCGCCTTCGGGATCGCCGGGAAGTCGCGCAGCTGTACCTCACGCTCGACCATCTCCGGCGTGACGCCTCCACCGCCATCGCCGTAGCCGACGGCCAGCAACGAGGTGTCGTGCTGCATCTTGCCGCGGAAATTCTTCCAGGTCGGCACGAAGCAATCCGGTTGCACGAAGCCGTTGTAGCCTTGCATGGGATTGTCGAATGTATGGGTCAACACCTTGCTGCCATCGAGCCCCTTCCACCAGAAGAGATCGGACGGAATGTGATTGGTTTCGCTCCAGTTCACCTTGATCGTGAAGAAGCTATCGATGCCCCCAAGCCGCAGGATTTGCGGCAAGGCACCTGAAAAGCCGAAACAATCCGGCAGCCAGCAGACGCTATGACGCAGGCCGAAATGCTTTTCGAAATAGCGCTGACCATAGAGAACCTGGCGCACGAGGCTCTCGCCGGTCGGCATGTTGGTATCCGGCTCGACCCACATGCCGCCGACGGTTTCCCATTTTCCCTCGGTAACTTTCTTCTTAATGCGCTCGAGCAGTTCCGGATCGTCCTCTTCCATCTGCGCATAATATTGGGCGGTCGATTGATTGAAGCGGAAATCGTCGGAGCGTTCCATCAGCGAAAGCGCTGTATTGAAGGTGCGGCGCATCTTGCGACGCGTCTCGCCATAGGGCCAAAGCCAGGCCAGATCGATATGGGCATGACCCGTCAGCAGCAGCTCGCCATTTTGCGGGAAACGCGCCTGAAGCTCTTTCAGCTGGGCCAGCAGGCGATCATAAGCAGCGGCGGCGGAAGCGCTCTGCGCGTCGCTGAGACCGGCCGGATCGCCCTGAAGTTCCGGCAGCTCCCAGATCTTCTGCTGCATTGCCGCCCCTCCGGTGCGCGAGATATAGGCTGATGTCTCCGATGGCCAGTCGAGACTGCGCAGCGCCCGTTCGGCGGCATCGATCAGATGCGGCACCGCTTCATGGCCATCGAGAATATCGGCAGCCTCGCCGATCTGCTGCAGCAGAAGATGCAACCGGTGGACGGCCTCATCCAGCCAGATCAATCGCGCCTTGTTCAGCTTCGGCGCCCTATTGGGCTCGCCGAAGGGAAAACGCGCGACGCTCTCGGTTGTGATCTGGAAGTCGCGACCCTTGATCGGAAACTCCTGGTGATAGGGGTCCAGACCGAAGGTCTCCGCTTCGCCATCAGGGTAACGCAGCGTCAGCAGGCTCTCGCCGCCAAGATCGAGCTGCAGGCGGGTTTGTTCAAGCGGCCAGTCCCGCGGCCCCGTTGCCTTGGCGGCAAAGCGAACCGTCCCTTCACGATGCGGCCAGTCCTGATGATGCGCAATCGGCTCCCCATCGAAGGTCCAGCCGTCGATCGCGAGACTTTTCCTGTCGCGCCAATGCGCAAGCTCCGTAGTGCGGACTTTCAGGCGATCAAGGCGTTGGGCAATAGTGAGGGACATTGGCGGATCCTATCGGGAAATCGGCAACTGACGACGGGGGAGAAAATAAATCAGCGCGAGTTGATCGCCGGCCCCGCGCCCCTCTCCCTCCCAGCGGATCGCATAGCCCAGGTTTAGATTAAGTAACTTTGTTTTGGCGTCAAGGCGTACGGAAATAAGTTGCAAGAGTTTTGTGTGCCTCGACCCGGACACGTTCGAACTGCACCGAGCCGCTACCAGCGCTTGACCTTAACACGCGGAATAGAGAAGTGCCCTAAATCTGTCGCCACGCCCCGATCAGCATGCGCATGAAATGCTCTGCAGCGGGGGACAAGGTGCCTCCGCGGCGGCGCACAATGCCGATGGTGCGCGAGATCTCGGGGTTTCTGATGGGACGCGTGATCAGGAAGGGATGTTCTCCCTGGGGGGTCGCCATTTTCGGCAGCACGGAAATCCCAAGCCCCGCCTCCACTAGGCCGAGCGATGTGGAAAGATGGGTCACTTCGTAAAACCAGTTGAGCTTGATGTTGGATCTGGCCAGAGCGGCATCGAGCAAAGTCCTGTTGGCGCTCGAGCGATGAACCGTAATGAGGGGATAAGGCTCGAGATCCTGCCATCGGACCTCTTTCTTTTCCGCTAGCGGATGGTCCCGCTTGGCCGCCAGGACAAACGGGTCTTCCGCTAGCCTCTCGAAGACCAGATCGCTGTCCGAGCTTCCCATGATATTGATTCCGAATTCGACTTCGCCGCGCGCCACAGCCTGAAGTGCTTCGGTCGCAGTCAGATCGAGGATCCGAAGCCGGATATTCGGATATTCATGGTTGAACTGGCGGATGACGGAAGGCAGGAAATAAAATGCTGCCGTCGGCAGGCATGCAATCGTTACCAGGCCTCCGCGCTTGGCTCCCAGTTCCCGCATCGAAAACAGCGAACCGTCGAATTCTTCGAGCATACGCTGCACCAGAGGCACGAGTTCGGTTCCAAGAGCGGTGGCCGCGACATGGCGCGTCGTCCTTTCCAGCAGCGGCGCGCCGATCGCCTGCTCCAGCTTTTGAATGCGGCGGCTGAGCGCCGGTTGCGACATGTTCAGCTGATCGGCCGCGCGATGAAAGCCCTGCAGCTCGACCACGGCGAGGAAGGCTCTAAGGTCAAGGATCTCACAATTGATGTTCATTTCGTATCAATGTCCTCGATTTTAGCATTTCACATATCAATCATTAATTCCATAATAGCAATAACAAGGCGAATTAATACGATAATCACATCATATGGCGAGAAAAACGCATGAATGATTTACTCTCCATACCGTGTGTCCTGATGCGGGGTGGCACCTCGAAAGGCCCGTTCTTTCTGGCGTCGGACCTGCCACAGGACCCGGCCGAGCGGGATCAGGTGCTTTTGTCCGTGATGGGCTCGGGGCATCCGCTTCAGATCGATGGTATCGGAGGAGGAAATCCGGTCACCAGCAAAGTTGCCATCTGCGGACCGGGAACGGTGCCCGGTGCTGATGTGGACTATCTGTTCGCGCAGGTTCGTGTCGACAGGCAGATCGTCGATACCTCACCCAATTGCGGGAACATGTTGGCGGCTGTTGGGCCGTTCGCGATAGAGGCGGGGCTTGTGCCGGTCGCGGGAGACACCACCCTCGTCAAGATCTTCAACGTCAACACCGGCAAGATGATCGAAGCCGAGGTTCCGACGCCGAATGGTGCAGTCGCCTATCTCGGCGACGCGAGAATTGACGGCGTACCCGGTCAGGCCGCTCCGATCGCGCTCACGTTCAAGGATGCGGCGGGTGCGCGAACGGGTGAGCTTTTTCCAAGCGGCAAATCGACAGAGACGATCGCCGGCATCGATGTGACCTGTATCGATTGCGCGATGCCGATGCTCCTGATCGAGGCAGCCTCGCTTGGCGTGACCGGATACGAGAGCGCTGCCGAACTGAACAGCAATCATTCGTTGATCGAACGGCTGGAAGACCTTCGCATCCTCGCCGGCGAGAAAATGGGAATGGGTGACGTTCGCGGTCAAGTCACTCCGAAACCGGTCCTCATCTCTCCCGCCCGACAAGGCGGCGCATTGAACGTTCGCTACTTCATGCCGAACGAATGCCATCCGTCACTGGCGACGACAGGCGCTGTCGGGATCGCAACGGCCTGTGTA
Source organism: Martinezella sp. CNPSo 3890 (assembly GCF_057784455.1). Taxonomy (NCBI): domain Bacteria; kingdom Pseudomonadati; phylum Pseudomonadota; class Alphaproteobacteria; order Hyphomicrobiales; family Rhizobiaceae; genus Martinezella; species Martinezella sp. CNPSo 3890. The sequence goes on from NZ_JBXSOR010000002.1 coordinate 587,451, forward strand.
AGCGAAAACACCGTCGCATCCCGCCTTATCGGCGTTCAAACACCGCCTATCGTGCTTTCCATCGAACATCCCAGCGGCCATCTGGACGTGAAGTTGCAGTTGCGGGATGGGAAGCTCGTCGCCGGGATTCTTCGCACGGCGCGCAGGCTGTTCGAGGGCCATGTCTTTGCAAAGCCTGCCAAAACGCTGGTTTGTGCAGCATAATCAATCAACCTATGGTGCCGGGAGGGTGCCAAAATGGAGGAGATCAAATGAAAAAGCTTATTCTCGCACTCGCGGCAGCGGTAGCGCTGTCCGGAACGGCTTTGGCGGAACCTGTTCGCATAAGCGTCGGTTCCTACAACCTCAACAACCTGCCTTTCCCGGTCGCGCAGGGCTTGGGCCTTTATGAGAAAGAGGGGCTGGAGGTCACAGTCGAAAACTTCGCGTCGGGTGGTTCGAAAACCCTGCAGGCGCTGGTTGCCGGCTCGACGGACGTTGCTGTCGGCTTTTACGACCATACGATTCAGATGCAGTCGCAGAACAAGCACGTTATTGCCTTCGTGGAGCTCGGGCGCAATTCCGGGCTCGTTCTGGCAGGCGGCAAGGACGCGAAATTCGATCCGAAAAATCCGGAAACGATCAAGGGCGCCAAGATCGGAATCACCGCTCCGGGCTCATCCTCGGATTTCTTTATTCGCTACTATCTTCAGCGGCATAAGCTCTCGGCGAACGACGTTTCGATCATCGGCGTCGGATCGGGCGCCGCGGCAGTGGCGGCTCTTCAGCAGGGCAAGATCGATCTGCTCGTCAATTATGATCCCGCGGCGACGTTCGTTGTCGAGAAAGGCGTCGGAAAGATCCTGATCGATGCCCGCAACGACGATGGCGCCAAGGAAATCTATGGCGGCATCTATCCGACATCGGTCCTTTACGCCACGCAGGACTACATCTCCAAAAATCCGGAGACCATTCAGAAGGTCACCAATGCAACGGTAAAGGCGCTTCAATGGATGAAGACGCACAGCGCCGCGGAGATCGTCGAAAAGCTTCCGCCGGAATTCATTTCGGGCGACAAGGAAACCTATATCAAGGCGGTTGAAAACGCGCGGCAGATCTTTTCCACGGACGGGCTGCTCGACGAAAAAGATATCAAGACGCCTCTCGATGTCCTGACATCGTTCAACGACAAGGTCAAGGCTGCCAAGATCGACCTTTCCAAGACTTATACCAACGAATTTGTAGCTAAGGTGCCGGCGACGGCATCGAACTAAGGGAGGTTAAGATGTCCGTGACAGCCTTAAAGCCGGCAACACAGACACCTCATGCAGCGGCGTCGTCCAAGGCAATGGTGGCAATCGAAAATGTCACCATGTCCTTTGGCTCCTTCGTCGCGGTCCAGGATGTAAATCTGACGGTGGCCGATGGTGAATTCGTCGCCATCGTGGGGCCGACAGGCTGTGGCAAGAGCACGATCCTGAATGCGATCGCCGGACTTCTGAAGCCGGCAAAGGGCTCGGTCTCGATTGATGGCGGCGTGGTCTCGGGCGTCCAGAATAACATCGGCTATCTATTTCAGCAGGACGCGCTATTCCCTTGGAAAACCGCGATCGAGAACGTGGAACTGGGGCCCTTGTTCCAAGGTGTCGGCGCTGGCGAGCGCCGGGAGCAGGCCCTTAAATGGCTGGCCAAGGTCGGTCTTAAAGGCTTCGAGGACCGCTATCCGCATCAGCTTTCCGGCGGCCAGCGTAAGCGTGTGCAAATGGCGCAGGCGCTGATAACGGGGCCGAAAGTCATCCTCATGGACGAGCCATTCTCCGCCTTGGACATTCATACCCGGCATCTCATGCAAAACGAACTGCTTCGCCTGTGGCAGGAAGAGCGGCGGGCTGTGGTTCTGATTACGCATGATCTCGAGGAAGCGATTGCCCTGGGGGATCGTGTCGTGGTTCTGGCGTCAGGTCCCCGGTCGCGCGTCATCGACAGTTTCCCTGTCGATCTGGAGCGTCCTCGCGATGTCGCGGAGATCAAGCTCGATCCCCGCTTTACTGACCTCTATCGTAATATTTGGGCTTCCCTGCGCGGTGAAGTGGAGAAAAGCTATGAACGCCATGACTGAGAGACTTACCCAACTGGCATTGCTGCTGGTGATCGTCGGCGGTTGGGAGATCGGCGTGAATCTCGGCGTGGTCGATGTCTTCTTCTTTCCCTCGCCCGTCGATATCATAAAGCAGGTGTTCGCATGGGTTGCCGATCCCAGCTTCTTCAAGCATGTGACCATTACCTTGACCGAAACAGTGCTCGGCTACGTTATCGGCACGGCTCTCGGCGTGGCCGCAGGCGTATGGCTCGGCCTGTCGCGCTCGGCTGCCCGGATCCTCGATCCATTCATCAAAGGCCTGAACGCCATTCCGCGCGTGGTCCTTGCTCCGATCTTTGTCCTTTGGCTCGGTCTGGGGCTCTGGTCCAAGGTGGCGCTCGCCGTCACGCTCGTGTTCTTCGTGACCTTTTTCAACGCGATGCAGGGCGTGCGTGAAGTCAATCCCGTCGTGCTGTCGAATGCCCGCATCCTCGGCGCGAAGAAGTCCGAGCTGCTGCGTCACGTCTATTTCCCGGCCGCGGCGAGCTGGATTCTGTCTTCGCTTCGAACATCCGTGGGGTTCGCGGTCGTCGGCGCCATCATCGGTGAATATCTGGGTGCGTCGGCCGGCCTGGGATACCTCATCGCGCAGGCGGAAGGTAACTTCGATGCCGTCGGCGTCTTCGCGGGCATCTTCATCCTGGCGGTGTTCGTCCTATTGATCGATCTCGTCCTGGATTTCGTCGAAGCTCGCCTGATCAAGTGGCGTCCGCGCGCGGCGGAACGGACCACCTAATTGCGCCACGGTCGGAGAGAGAAGGAAACCGGCGAGCATCTATCCGCACATGTTCGCGGTTCGCCGCAACGAAGCCGGATACGGAAATCGGCAAGAGGGTCTCTGAGACGATTGTCAGCGTCGGAAAAGACCGAGGCTTGGCGAACATCGGATTTTATTGCTCGCTCTCTCCAACTGAAGGCTGATTGCGCATTACACGCGGAACGGCTTTGTTTCCGTCGGACTCCATTCATGAGCGGCAAAATGATGAAGCTCGTGGGCGCCATTCAGGACAACGGTCCGAGCAGTTTCTGGCAGGGTTCGCGAGCCACTGAGATGGCGTATGGCTCCGAATTCATCCCGCCTTTAAAGCGCGTCGGTGAGCTTCTATCGCCAGCCCGTCGTTTAGGGCAAGCGCTGATACGGAGAACCAACCGCGAGGATTCTATTGCAGGCGTGGGAAAAGGGTCCTTACTCGTAAAAGACCGCAAATGTGGGCCGGAGTCCGATGCCACAGGCTACAAAGGCCGATTGGATACATGATCGAGCCGGCGCCCGGCCAGCGAGCTATAAGTCGCGCAATCGATGGCTCATAGAAGAAAATCGAAATACAACGACCTCTTGCTGCGGCTGAATTAAGCTCAGGCTCTAAGCCGTGGGCGGGTCGGACTGGAGGGAGGATAGCGCATCAACTCCCTTCGCTCTTGGGATGCTGATACGCAACGTCCGGCTGGAACCGACACTCCACGGCGCTCGCTAGGATATCTGTTCGAACGTATCGGCGTTGGTTTGCACGGAATGAGCCCAACCGAGCTCTCGCGCCCGACCGGATTGCTCGGGCTTCCTGCTGGTCACAACATGCCAGATCGTCTGGAGCTTTTTCTCTCGCAACATTCCGGTGAACGAGCAGATGGAGGTCGAACCTTCGCCCGCCATTCCAAAAGCGAAATTTATGCAATCATCGAACCAAACGCCAGCCACCGGCAACTCGGAGCCAAAAAAGACACTGTCTTGCAGCGCGGTCTTGAATGTCCCTCTGATTAAACCATCCTGCTCGTCGGTGATCTTGACCGTCGAGCCATATTGATTGCGCCAAATTCCAGTCCAGCTCATGATGGATGTCTCCTTGACGTTTTTGTGGGCGGCAAGTCGATCAGGCGTTGCGGGCCTGTTCCGGACGTCTGGTCAACCGAATTCCTCGACAATCCTCACACAGACGCCGGCGGACTTACGGAGCGTTATTCACGAATAGGACGCCCGTAGGCTGCTTTTTTCCCTTTGCCTTTAGAGACCGGAGATGTTTCTGCTTCGCGTTCCGTATCTTGGTGCTGCTCTTCGGCCCGTTGCCAATGATCGAGATCGCGTCCGTCGGGCCGCCCTTCTTCCTCCCAGATCCTATAAGCTCGCTCGCGGCGCTTGGCTTCATCATCATCCATTGACTTGCTCCTTGATGTTGAATGCGGATTTCTAAAAGCTTGGACAGCGTCGGCGATCTAATCGACCAGGAAATCGAAAGTTCCCTCTGGATAATTTATTGCGGAGAAGCGCGTGCAGGTTGAGCGCGCGGTGGTGGCTCGCCGAAGATGGCGCAAGCTCAGGAGCATGGCTGAAAGTTCCGCTTTGGCAGTCGGCGATGCATTTTTCAGCTGCCTTTGCTCCGATGAAGGAACTCTGGATGCCCACGCGAGTTGGGGTCTCTCTTTCAAGGAGGACAGAGACATGCAAGTGAACGCAGCAATGACGCGCGACGTGCGCGTCGCAAATCCTAATCATTCCATTCGCGACGCCGCGGTCATGATGGCCGATCTGGATGCCGGCGTTCTTCCTGTCGGCGAGAACGACAAGCTCGTGGGCATGATCACGGATCGCGACATTACAGTCCGCGCTGTCGCACGCGGCAAGGGACCCGACACCAGGATCAGTGACGTGATGTCGGCAGAAGTTAAATACTGCTTCGAAGACGATGATGTCGACGACGTGATGACAAACCTGGGGAACATCCAGGTGCGGCGGCTGCCGGTGCTCAACCGAGACAAGCGGCTGGTCGGCATACTCTCGCTCGGAGATCTCGCTGTTTCCATGGCTGATGGGTCCGCCGGTCCCGCGCTCGCCGAAATCTCCAGACCCGGTGGAGCGCATTCGCAGACCTGAACCAGCAATTATCGAAGGAACGACGCCATGTCCGCATCGAAAACAACCACGGACCATGAAACAATCCGTAAATGGGTGGAAGCAAGAGACGGCCGTCCATCACGTGTGAAAAGCGCCGGCGGCAATGGCGGCCTTTTGCGGATCGATTTTGGTGAGCCCGAGCAAAACTTCGAAGAAATCGGCTGGGACGAATTCTTCCGGATCTTCGACGATAACAAGTTGGCGTTCCTCCATCAGGAAGAGACGGAGGACGGTCGCGAAAGTCGCTTCAATAAATTCATCAATCGGTCGTGATGTCGGCGGCGGTCTTACGCCGGCGACAGCCATAATTCCTGGAAAGGCGGTTTAACATGCCCAAGATGATGGCCATTAGAATGCATGAGTTCGGCGATGCCGATGTCTTGCGGCTTGACCAGATCGAACGGCCCTCCCCCGGTGAAAACGAGATTTTGGTCAGGGTCGCGGCGGCAAGTGTCAATCCTGTCGATTGGAAGATCCGCAAGGGTGGCTATCCCGCGGTCAAGCAAGATGACCTGCCGATCGTTCCCGGACGCGATCTTGCGGGCACTGTCGAGGCTCTTGGTCGCAAAGCAACCGGCTTTGCCAGCGGCGATCGCGTAATCGCGTTCCTCGACACGAAGCGGGGCGGCTACGAGGAATATGTCGCCGTTCCGGCTGCGTTGCTCACGAAAATGCCATCCTCGATCAGTTTCGAGGAAGCCGCGGCCATTCCGCTCGCCGCCATGACCGCATGGCAGGGATTGTTTGATCATGGCCGCCTTCGAAGCGAGCAGCGGGTTCTGATCCATGGAGGGGGTGGAGGCGTGGGCCATTTCGCGATCCAGTTCGCGAAGGCCAAGGGAGCTTGGGTCGCAACGACTGTTTCGGGGCTGGACATCGATCTTGCCCGGCGCCTTGGCGCGGATCAGGTCATCGACTACAAGTCCGAACGTTTCGAGGATATGCTCGATCCCGTCGATATGGTCTTCGACCTTGTCGGGGGTGAAACACAAAAGCGCTCGTTCGAAGTTATCAAGAACGGAGGCGTTCTGGTGTCGACACTAGGCGAGCCGGAACGACCGGACACCGTATCCGGTAATATTCGGGTTGCCGGCTATATGGCCACGCCGAATGCGGGCCAGCTTCATGAAATCGTCGATCTGATAGAACAAGGGCAGGTCAAAGTCCTGCTTCACAAGGTTTTTCCGCTTGATATGGCCGCAGACGCTCAACGAACCCTGGAAAGCGAGCACGTCCAAGGAAAAATCGTTCTGAGCGTGGACTGATCGGCGAAGATAGATGGATTGCCGACACCGGACTTATTTCAACCGATCGGAAGGGTGATGGTAGACCAAGCTGTCCGGTGTGGTTGCACAGCAGTCGTGCAATTCTGGAATTCCATTCCGTCAATGCAAGGACGATCGAGAACGCCTAGCTCGATCCGACTGCAATAACGCCGCCTGACGGCCAAATAATCGCCTTGGCACCCAGGCAAATCTCGCCGACGCGCCTGAGCCGGCCATCCAGATCATCCCGATGACCTGCGCGTCATCGGGATGACAGGTTTGAAAGAGCATTTCGCTGCGGTTGCCCGGCACGATCAAAGGCATGCAGCGGGGGCGACCGTTTAGCCTCGCTCTGGATTTACTTCGGGGTCACGTCGAAGCCGAACCATTTCTGAGACAGCTTCGCGATCGTACCGTCGGCTTTTGCCGCCGCGATCGCATCGTTGAACATCGCCTTCAGCTGGGTGTCGTCCTTGCGCAGACCGACGGAACTGCCCCGGCCGAGGAGGCCGCCTTGGAAGCGCGGTCCGGTCACGGTCATATCTTCATTGCCGGGTTTTGCCGCGGCCGTCGACAGATAGGCCATCGACGCCATGATGAGATCGACGCGGCCGGCCTTCAGGTCGAGGTCATGCTGCTCGGTGGTCTTGTATTCGCGAATATCGGCGACGCCCTTCAGATATTTGTCGAGGAAGGTTGCCGCGATCGATGCCGTCTGCACGCCGATCGTCTTGCCCTTGAGCATCGGTTCGAGTTCCTTCAGCGCCTTGACCGCGCCGGCTTCATCCGTCGCGAGGGAAAACACCTGGCCCTTCATGGGAAGATCGGCAAGCGGGGAATCCTTCAGGGTTGCGAACGTCTGGCCGGTGGTGCCGTAGGAATCGCTAAAGGCAATGACCTCCTCCCGCTTGGCGGTCGCCGACATGCCGGAAATGATCGCGTCGAATTTACCCGCATTGAGTGCCGGGATCATGCCGTCGAAGGGCTGGATGACGGTCGTGCATTCGACTTTCATGTGATCGCAGAGATATTTGATCAGTTCGATCTCATATCCGTCCAGGCTGCCGTCCGCCTTGGTGAAATTCCATGGACGAAAAGCGCCTTCGGTCGCGATGGTGACATGCGTCCACTTTTTGTCCTCGGCGCGCACGACGCTCGCCGTCGCGAACGTGGCGACCATTATGAGCGCGGTTAGAAGTCCGGTCAGGTATTTCATGATCGAGTTCCCCATTGTGATTGAACTTGAAATTATTGGCTGATGAACTGGCGGAAGCGCTCGGAACGTGAACCGGCAAAGACATCCTGCGGCTTGCCGTCTTCCTCGACGACGCCCTTGTGCAGGAAGATGACGCGGCTCGAGACATCGCGCGCAAAGCCCATCTCATGCGTAACGACGAGCATGGTGCGTCCCTCCTCGGCGAGCGCGCGCATGACCCTCAGGACCTCGCCCACGAGCTCGGGGTCGAGCGCCGATGTCGGTTCATCGAACAGCATGACCTTCGGATGCATGGCGAGGGCGCGCGCGATGGCCGCGCGCTGTTGCTGGCCCCCCGAAAGATGAGCCGGGTAGAAATTGCGCTTGTCGGCGATGCCGACCTTGGCGAGCAGCGCTTCCGCTTCCTCGATGCATTCGGCGCGCGAACGGCCCTGGACGTGGACGGGCGCCTCGATCACGTTCTCGAGCACCGTCTTGTGGGACCAGAGATTGAAGCTCTGGAACACCATGCCGAGTTGGGAACGGATGCGATCGACCTGCCTTCCATCGGCTGGACGATGGGCGCCGCGGGCTGTGCGCTGCATGCGGATCGTTTCGCCCGCCACGGTCACCTCACCGGAATCGGGCGTCTCCAGCAAATTGATGCATCGCAGGAATGTCGATTTTCCGGAGCCTGAAGAACCGAGAATCGAGACGACGTCGCCTTCCAGCGCATCGAGCGAGATACCCTTGAGCACCTCGATCGGTCCAAAGCTCTTGTGCATGTCGCGCACGCTGAGTGCGATTGGCGTGGCAGTCATCGCGGATCTCCTACGGGGGCCGCCCCGGCGGCGGTATCGTGCGTCACCGGCACGGGCGGGCGCAGATGCGGGCTCAGCCGATACTCGGCAAACTGGATGAGGCGTGTCAGCACGAAGTTGATCACCAGGTAGATGGCACCTGAAACGACGAAGACCTCGATAGCGCGGTAGGTCTCCGAAATGATCTTCGCCGCGACGCCCGTGACTTCCATCAGCGTGATGATCGAGGCAAGCGATGTCGCCTTCACCATCGAGATCATCTCGTTGCCGTAGCCCGGCAGCGCCTGGCGGATGGCAAGCGGCAGGATGATGCGCCGGAACATCATGAGGCGATGCATGCCGCAGGCGCGCGCAGCCTCCACCTGCCCATGCGGCACCGAGAGCAGACCGCCGCGGATGATTTCGCTGGCGTAGGCCGCGGTATTTAGTGTCAGCGCCAGGACGGCGCACCAATAGGGATCGCGCAGAAATGGCCAGAAAATGCTGTGACGGATGACGGGGAACTGGCCAAGACCGTAGTAGATCAGGAAGATCTGGACGAGCAACGGCGTGCCGCGAAAGACGAAAACGTAGAGCCGGGCAAACCAGTCGAGGACGGTGACGCCCGATAGGCGAGCAAGCGCCAGAAGCAATGCGAGGATGGCGCCGAGGCAGATCGACGTCACCGCGAGTTCGATCGTCAACGGGATCGCCGCGACAAGGCTCACGAAAGTCTCTTCAAGGAATTGCCAATCCATCAGCGTTTCCTCACACCGCGCGACAGATGGCGCTCTGCTTGCTGGATGATCAGGCTGGATAGGGTCGAGATCATCAGATAGATCACCCCTGCGATCAGGTAGAAATCGAACGGCAGTCCCGTGGAGCCCGCGCCGACCTGCGCCTGACGCAGCAATTCGGCGACGCCAGTGATCGAGACCAGCGCCGACTCCTTGAGAACAACCTGCCAGACGTTACCGAGCCCCGGCAGCGCATGACGCAAGGTCAGCGGCGCGATAATCCGGCGCAGGCGCAGCCAGCGCGGCATTCCGCAGGCGATGGCGGCCTCGATCTCACCGGGATGCACGGCCTTGAACCCGCCGCGCAGCACCTCCGTGAACTGCGCACCGGACGTGACGCCGACGGCCAGGGAACCGGCGAGGAAACCCGGAAAACCGAGGAAGCCCTCCGCTCCGAACATCTTACCGATGGCCGTGACGACCGCGCTGCCGCCGAAGTAAAAGAGATAGATGACCAGCAGATCGGGGATGCCGCGAAGAACCGTCGTATAGGCATCCGCCGTGGCGCGTGCAATCCGGTTGCCGGCGATCTTGCCCCACGCGCCGAGCGTTCCGATGCAGGCGCCGACTGCATAGCCGGAAATCGCGACAAGAATGGTCATCCAGGCGCCGGCCAGGAGAGCATGACCCCAGCCATCCGGACCGAAGCCAGCAAGCTCGAATAGGGTTGGCTGGTTCATCCGCTTGACCTGAAAGAATGGATGTGCGCAGGGGAAGTCATGGTCTTAGCCTCGGCCGGGAACGGTGGATGCGGGACGCGCTCAATTGGCCTCGAAGGTCGGCGTCAGGTCGATCTTGCTCCATTTTTCCGAGAGCTGCTTGATCGTGCCATCCTTGGCCGCTTGCTTGATGGCATCGTCGAATTTCGCCTTCAGATCGGTCTCGCCCTTGCGCATGCCGAGAGCGACCTCCGTTGCCAACATCGCACCCTTCACCAGGGGGCCGGACATCATCAGATCGTCGTTGCCGGGTTTGGCGAGTACGGAGGTTTCATAGACGCCGCTGTCGAAGCCGGCATCGATGCGGCCTGCCTTGAGATCAAGATCGCGCTCTCCGGAGCTCTTATAGGCACGCACCGTCACATCGGATCCGAAATAGGAATTGATCAGCTGCTCCTGGCTGGTCGACTGGACGACACCGACCGTCTTGCCCTTCAAGGCCTTGCCGATCTCCGCCATCACCGGATCCGCTTTCGCCTTGTCGTTGAGATTGAGCCGCTCACCCGTCATCGGGAGAGGTGAAACCGATCCATCCTTCACGAGCAGGAAGCTTGCGACACCGCTCGCATAGGGTACGGTGAAATCGACCACCTGTTTGCGCTTATCGTTGATGCCGAGCGTCATCACCAGATCGAATTTGCCGGCATTCAGGCTTGGGATCATCGCGTTCCATTCGCCGGTGATCAACTCGCAATCGACCTTGGCGCGCTTGCAGAGATCGTTGATGAGATCGACGTCGAAGCCGGCAAGCTTGCCGCTTGAATCCATCAGGTTCCACGGCGGGAACGCGCCTTCGATGCCGACCTTCACCTGCGTCCAGTCTTTGGCGCCGGCGGTCAGCGGAGCAAGGGAGGCAATCATGCCGAATACGGCGGCAAGCATTTTTCTGTTTTTCATCTTCGTTCCCCTTTTCGGCCGCCTAAGCGGCCTTTTGTCAGATCCGGTATTCTCGGCGTCAGTTCTCCAGAGCCGCTCGCAGGGCGGCATTGGCCTCCCGCAGCGCGTAAGCGATGCGATTTCTCGTCTGACGCGCGTGAACGACGTAGAAAGCGGTATCCTGCGCGCCCTCATCCAGTCTCGCCAGCGAGCGCAGCCCTTCCAGAGAGGGCCAGGCGACGTGCGGCAGCGCGGAATCAGGATGGAAGCGTTCGCCGCTCGTATAGTTCAGCGGCACCAGATGCCGCCCGGCATGCATCAGCGAGGCATCGATCCGCGCCGCTCGTTCCGGCTCGGGATCCCTCACCTGCAGAAGCGAATTTGCGTTGACGCGCAAGTCTTCTATGGCCCGGGACAAGCCGGAGATATCGAGACGGCCGGCAAGCGCTGCCTGCAATTGCCCAATCTGCTCGTCGAGGGAGGCGGCATATTGAGTGTAATCCAGCGGCAAGACGGGCAAAGTCAGCAGCCGCCAGAGAACTTCGAGAACAATCGCCGTGTCCCGGCAAAGATTGTCCGGATCGATATGTTCGGCGGTGTCGTGCGGCGTATGCCACCACCATCCAAGCGCCGTCAGCATCTTGACGGGTCCCGGCGGCTGATGGCTGAGGCTGCCGAACATCGAGGGAATACCGATGCCCCAGAAGGACTGATCCGCGGCGCGGCCATGACGCCTGCCGGCGTGTTTCTGTCCGGTCACACGCTCGATCACATCCGCAGCCAAGGGCCTGAGTTCGTCGATCACACCGGAATTGGTGAGGACGGTAGCACCCTCGCCGCCGGTGGAATCGACATTGACATGGACGGCGCAGCGGCGATCGAGTTCGTCGAAATACTCGTCGGCGTACCAAGCTGAGCCGGAGTAGCGGCCATGGGAATGACCGGACCAGAAGCATATGCGCAAGCCCCTGCGCCATTCCGAGGCACGAAGCGCGAGCAGGCGCGCCGCCTCGAGCATCGTCGCATTGGCGCCGCCATTGTCCATGACCCCGAAATGCCAGGTGTCATGATGGCCGGAAAACAGGACGAAAGGTCCATCGTCGCCTTTCGGTTGAAGCTCGGCAACAAGCAACGGCGTCTTGCGCCAACCCGTGTCCACCTCCGCGCAAAGCGTTGCAGTCACCGCCTCTCCGCGCGCAAGCCTTTCACGCAGGCGGCCGCCATCATCCTTAGCGATCGAGCAGATGACGGTCGTCGGCAGCCTGTCGCGCGTGTGTTGCGACGGGCTGCCCCAGACCGGGGAGACGCACATCTCATAGAGATGCTCGTTCGGACTGATGTGAAGTTCGCCGAGCGCGCCGAAAGCACTCGCAAGCGCGGCCACTTCTTCGGTCGCGATACCATCGACCAGGACGATCTTGCCGGCGATATCCTTGCCGGCGAAATCGGCTTCGGTTCCCTCGCCGACATGGATGAGATTGCCGGTTACTCCCGCGGCTGGTGTCGAGATCGACATGGAATGCGTGATGCAACGAAGGTTCTCGCCATCGATCTCAACCGTGGCGGCACGTGGCAAGCTGATGAAGGCATCGTGCGACAGAAGCCGCGTGCGATAGCCAAAGCCGTCCATCTCAGCCTGGAGATAGCGGAAGCTTTCCAGCTCTTCGGCCGTGCCCGAAAGCTTTACTCGGCGCGCGAATTCGCCGATATGCGCCATCAAGCGCGCGCGATCGGGCTTCAGACCGGCCTCAGCCATTGGCCTTCTCCGGCAGCGGCGGCTCGACATCGTCCGGGATCGGGTTGACGAAGGGCGTACCTTCGAGGCGTGCTTTGTGATCTTCCTTGGCGGCCGCGATGAGCGCGGGATTGCGGATGAGTTCGACGGCCGTGCTCGCCATCACCTTGGCGGCATGTTCGGTGCCCTTGTGAGCGACAGGCAGCTTGCCCTGCGCGACGAGCTGCCAGGAGTGGCCGGGCGTGCCGATCGCATAGGTGGCGCCGCGCATCTGCACGGTCGGGACGACCCAGCTGACCGTTCCGACATCGGTCGAGCCGACCAGGGTGCCATCGCCGGCGTTCAACGGAAAGATTTCCTCACAGAGCGCCTGGCCCTTCTTCGGCTTCAATGCAAATCGGCCGTAGGAAGCGGCAATATCCTCCGCGCTGAAGGTCTGCTGAAACTTCAGCGCGGTCTCGCGATCCGCGTCGTCAAACACGGGCGGCCCGAGCCGATTCAGCTGCGCGAACATGCATTCCTCGAGCGGTGTATTGCCAACAAGATTGGCGTCGCCGCTGATGATCTCGCTGCGAACCGTCGTCTCTGTCATCAAGGCGGCACCCTCGGCCACCTTCTTGACCCGGGCGACCAGCGAAAGGAGTTCCGGCAGGGTCCGCGCCCGCACGAGATAACGCACGGTGGCGCGCGCCTGCACGACATTGGGGGCCGCGCCGCCGGTATCGGTGACGGCATAGTGGATGCGCGCCGTCGACGGCATGTGTTCGCGCATGTAGTTGACACCGACATTCATCAGCTCGACCGCATCCAGCGCGCTGCGGCCAAGATGAGGCGTGGCAGAAGCGTGCGAGGCACGGCCGGAAAAATGGAAATTGATCTCGTTGCAGGCGAGCGAAATGGGATTGTTGACGCCGGCGAAGGCCGCCGGATGCCAGGAGATCGCGATATCGACATCATCGAAAACGCCAGCACGAACCATGAAGCCCTTGGAGGATCCACCCTCCTCGGCCGGGCAACCGTAATAGCGCACCCTGCCCTTCAGGCCGTTTTCTGCGAGGAAATCCTTGACCGCGGCCGCCGCGAGCATCGAGCCGGCGCCCAGCATGTTATGGCCGCAGCCATGGCCATTGCCGCCATCGACCAGAGGCCGCTCTTCCGCGACACCGGCTTCCTGGCTCAATCCGGGCAGCGCATCGAACTCGCCGAGGATCGCGATGACCGGACCATCCTCGCCCGCTTCGCCCATGACAGCCGTCGGCAGGCCGGCGATGCCGCGCTCGACACGAAACCCCTGACGCCCAAGCATCGCGGCATGTTCTTCGGCGGATCTGTATTCCAGGTAGTTCGTTTCAGGAATGTCCCAGATCCGATCGCTGAGCGCGAAGAATTCCGCGCTTTTCCTTTCGACAATGTCCCAGACCGCATCGGAATTTTGCATGGACTTGCCATCCGCCTCATATAATGGATACTAAATTGGTACCAATTTATGTGCCAATAAGAGCGGATGCGCAAGAGATGAGCATGAATATTTTTTCGGCAGCCATAGCGCGCGCCGTGTTGAAAAATGTGGACCTATGATAGTCATCGCCAACTTGGGAAGGTCTGGGAGAGCTGCATGAACTCGCTGGAAGCTGAAGCGGCGGCGCCGTCGCACGGAGGAGAGGCGCCCGACGTGACCGAGCTCATTCTCCAGGACATCCTCGCAGGCAGGCTCCCACCGGGAACATGGCTGAAGCAGATCGATCTCGAGCGTCGGTACAGCTGTACGAGGCCGCAGGTGCGGCGGGCGCTCGACCGCCTCGTGCAGAAGCGACTTGTCGAGCACATTCCCAATCGCGGCTATCACGTGCACGAGCAGGACGGGCGCCGCGCCCAGGAAGTAAGCGATATCCGCGTGATCCTCGAAGTGGCGATCAGCGATCGCATCGTCGCCAATGCCGGCGATGCGGATATTGCCAATTTGCGCGCGCTGGCTTCGCGCTTCGATGATCTGGTGCTCAATGGCACCATGCTCGAGCTTTACGAAGCCAATCTCGCTTTTCACCGCTACCTGCTGGTACTTGCAGGAAATCAGGAGCTTGTCGAACTCATCACCGAAATCCGGCAACGCACCTCATCGGCACCGGTCTCGCAATGGCGAACCCGAGCCCGCATCGAGCAGTCCGGCCGCGAGCACCAGCAGATGATCGACGCAATAGAGAAGCGCGACGTCGATATGCTCAAGGAACTGACCCGCAGGCATATTTTGCAGACATGATTAATATCGACCACAGCCTGGGGCATGCCCTGCGAGGCTATCGGCCGGGGCCGCGACCCCATTTCACATCGCGGGCCTATCCGCGCCTGGATCTGTCCCAGATCATTCGGACCGTCTTGCCGTGAACGCAATGATGGCGGCCGCCAGAAACAGAACACCGCTATAGGCGAATGGGCTCCACCACCCGACGCCGTCGAACAGCAGCCCGCCTGTGAAGGCACCGGCGGTGATCGCCGCCTGGATCAGCGCCACCAGCAGCCCGCCGCCGGCCTCGAGTTTGTCTGGGATGGCCCGGGTCATCCATGTGTTCCAGGCAACAGGAATGGGCGTGGCGAAGAACCCGAACAGGCAGAGGAGCGCGGCGACCGCAATACCCGAAGGTGCGAGCGGGATCAGCAGCAGAGCGATCGCGGCGAGCGCCGCGGGGAATCCGGCGAGGACGGCATCCAGATGCGCTCGCAGCAGGAAGCCGATCAAGGACGTGCCTAGCAGGCCGAACACGCCGATGCCGAGGAGCACGACCGACAGCTCGTTCACATCAAGCCTCGTCACATCTCCAAGGAGCGGTCGAAGATAGGTCGATAGCGCGAATTGGCCCATGAAGAAGAAGGACATGGCGGCCATGCTGATTGCCAAGACGCGGTTTCGCAGCAACCCGAGCGGACCGCCCCCGTCATTCTTCGAACCGCCGGGTATTCGCGGCAAGGCGAAGATTTGCCAGACGAAGGCGATGATGCCGACCGGAACGACGATGAAGAAGGCACCGCGCCAGCCTATCAATCCGCCGAGGAAGCTTCCCAACGGCTGAGCGATGACCGTGGCCAAAGCAGTACCGCCCTGCAGCATGGCGAGGGCCTTTGGAATGTCCTGTTCGGCAGCGATGCGCGCGACGATAGAGGTGGACAGCGACCAGAAACCGCCGATCGCGATGCCGATCAGCGCGCGGCCGAGCATGAAGACGAGATAGTTGGGCGCGAATGTGATCGCCAGACCCGAGAGCACCATCACGATCGTATAGGACAGGACCACCGTTCGCCGATCCAGCCGCCACAGCACCGTGTTGCTGAACAGGCTGGTGACGACCGCGAAAAATCCGGAAACGGAAATCGCCTGCCCCGCCTGCCCCGCGGTAATGCCAAGCTCCTCTGCGATCGGGGTTAGCAGGCTGACGGGAAGAAACTCGGAAGCGACGAGGGTAAAGGTCATCAGCGTCATGCAGATGATCGCGGCCCATGGGCTGGCCGCACGCTCGACGGCGCGGTCATAGGTGGTTTCCATAACAATTGTCCAAAGTTGCCTGAACGCGCTGTTCAGCGGAAAGTCTTGATGGTGGCAGGGGCGCTCGTCGCGGCGATGAATTGCCTTTTCTTCATGGCCTGCTCCTCACATCCCGAGCAGTGCCCTGATGGCCCGGCACTCATCCATGGCCTTGTAACCATGCGCGACATCGGCAAGCGGAACCGCCAGATCGAAGACCTTTCCGGGATTGATGAAGGATTGTCGCGAGCATGGCCCGGTCTCCCGTCGGGGCGCGTTGCGCCTGTCCGTTTCGCATTCGGGAGAATACATAGCATCGCTCGATAAATCGGATTAGATGGGGTAATTTGCATGAACCTATCGAAAATTGATATTAATTCGGCCCGCGATTATGGGATAGGACAAGCTCATGCCACGGGAAAATTTCAACGAACTGCTGGTGTTCCTGGCCGTCGCCGAGGAACGGAGCTTCACGAAAGCGGCCGCAAAGCTGGGCACATCCCAATCGACGCTCAGTCATGCGGTGAAGAAACTTGAAGAACGTCTTGGCATGCGCCTGCTGGCGCGCACGACGAGAAGCGTTGGACTGACGGAGGCGGGCGAACGGCTCCAACAGTCCCTGTCGCCTCGCATCGCCGAGATCGAAGCGGACATCGAAGCCTTGACCGTCTATCGGGAACGCCCGGCAGGAACCGTCAGGATCACGCTTTCCAACCACGCCATGGAAAGTGTCGTGTGGCCGAAATTGTCGTCCATCCTTGCCGATTACCCTGATATCAAGCTTGAACTCAGCGTCGATGGCAGCTTCCGCAACATCGTCGAGGACGGGTTCGATGCCGGCGTCAGGCTTGGCGAAAGCCTCGAGAAGGACATGATCGCGGTACGCATCGGCCCCGACTGGAGGCTGGTGGCGGTCGGCTCGCCAGAGTACTTTAGAACCCGATCAGCACCGCTGACCCCACAGGAACTGATGCGTCACAACTGCATTCGTCGACGCCTCGGCCGCATCGGCGGTCTCTATGCCTGGGAGTTCGAGAAGGACGGAGAGGAGATCCGGGTCAGGGTCGAGGGCCAGCTCACGTTTAATACCGATCGCGAGATGATATCGGCCGCTCTCGACGGACACGGAATTGCCTACGTTCCGGAAAGCTATGTCGAGCACCATCTGGAGGCGGGGCGACTTCAACTTGTCCTCGACGACTGGTGTCCGAAATTCGCGGGCTACTACCTCTATTATCCCAGCCGCCGACAGAATCTTCGCGCATTCTCCGTCGTCATCGATGCCCTTCGCGAAAGAGGCTGAAGTCAAACACCAACGATCCGACCAAGGCGCTGTTATCGGTGCCGGAGGGCGGTCAGGCCAATCGAGAAGCCGCAGCGGACTTGGGAGGCGGCTCGGATGCTGCTCAGCCCGCTAAAATCAATCAGCCGCAGCGGCAGCAATTCCTGTGATTGATCCGAGCTTTAGGGCGGGATCAGATTGGGATAGGTTGTAGCCTGCCGGATGCATCCTGAGATCCGGACAGCTTGCGCGACGGTGGAATCGTTCGGCTGTTCATTCCGCTGCCTCGTCGATTTCCATGTAGCGCGCCAATGCCAAGGCCGCATTCAGCATATGTTCGCGCATGACTAGGGCCGCTTCCGTCGCATCGCCCCGGATCATGGCGCGCAGGATCGCCTCGTGCTCAAGGAATGAAGCCGTCAATCGCTTCGGTTGCCGCAGCTGAGTCCTGCGGAATGGCAGCAGTCTTGCCCGCAGCCTCATCAATTCATCAAACAGAAACTCGTTATGCGCACCGCGATATAGCGTTTCGTGGAAGGACAAATTGAGCTTGTCATACTGTTCAAAGTCGTCTGCCTTCGCCGCGAGTTCGGAACGCTCATGAATTTCGGTCAGAACCGCGCGCTCCACGCCCGTTATCCGATGGGTCGCCAGACGGACGCACATGCATTCCATCTCGGCGGTTACTTCGAACATCTCCATCAGCCGCGGCAAGGTCAGCGGCAGGACGGTTGCGCCTCGCCGCGGACGAATCTCGACGAGCCCGATCGCCTCCAACTGACGTAAAGCATCCCTTACCGGCGTGCGGGAAGCGCCGAAGCGGCTGCTGAGCGTTGCCTCGTCCAGGCTTGTGCCGGGCCTTATAGCGCCGGAGGAAATCTCATCCATCAGCACCAGTTTAATGCGCTGACCGATCGATCCAGCTTCGTCAAATTCCGTCATGTCAAACCTTGTTTCCGATTTGGCGGGCAACCATTCAGTTTTACATCATCCAATTCGACAGATAGCAATCGATATGAAGCATGGTGCCGCATTCGGCCCGTTTTGCCTGCTGGCGAGGAGGCCATCGACGACGGCTGGATCGGCAAGCATCGGGGTATAGCCGGGCGCCCAAATCGTACCGGCGATCCCGTGCAGGATGCGGCATCTAAAAGCCTTTTTCTGCACCGGTTCGACCGGCTTTCCCCATTTTGTTTCAGCCCCCTGCAATCGCCCTGACGGCGAGATAAAGGATCGAAGGCGCTACAAGGCAGCCCAGCCCCGTGTGAAACGTCGCCGTCAGTGCGCCATAGGGGACGAGACGGCGATCGGTCGCCGCCAGGCCGCCGGACACGCCGCTGACGGTTCCCATCAGGCCGCCGAACACCATAGCGCTGCGGGGATTGTCGAGACCGATCGCCTTGGCCACGATCGGTGTTCCGACCATGACAAGGACCGCCTTGAAAACACCGGTCGCAATCGACAGCGCGATCACGGCCGAGCTTGCGCCCAGAGCGGCACCCGTCACAGGTCCCACGATGTAGGTAACGGCACCGGCGCCGATCGTCGTTATGGATACCGCATCCGTATAGCCGAAAGCGACGGCGAGCAACGAGCCGACAATGAACGGAAGAACCGTGCCGAGGCCAAGGGCAAGCGCACCGACAGCGCCAGCCTTGCGTGCTTGGCCGACATCGACCTCGAAGGCCGTGGCGACGATGGCGAAATCGCGCAGCATGGCTCCGCCCATGAGGCCGATGCCACTCAGGATTGGAATATCCACCACCCCTTTCTCGCCTCCGGTCCACAAACCAGCCGCGAAGGCGGCGGCGAGCCCCAGAACGATCGCGATGGCCGAGCCGTGGACACGGCCGAACAGGACATGTTTCGAAATGGCGTTCGACAGCCACATGACCAATCCGACGATGGCGAATGCGGTAAGCAGGCTGTTGGCGGTCAAGCCGTGTTTCAAGATCTCCATGGCGGCCTCCCTCAGACCGGATTGCTGGAGGTGGCAAGCTCACCCCTGGCCCTCGCTTCGATTTCGTCCATCGTTTCGCCTCTCTCGCCGATGCGACTCATCAGGGCGACGGTCGCGAAACAAACGAAAACCGTCACGATACCGGCGATCAGCACCAGCGGACCGCTGCGCGCGGCCACCAACACGTTTTGCTGCGCCGCCATGGCGACGACGATCGGGATGTAGAGAGCGCCCCAGAACTCGACACCGAGTTTGAGCGGCAGCGTCAACAAGCCCCGCCTACTCAGCCAAAGCCGCGTGGCGATAAGCAGGATCATGGCAATGCCGACACCGCCGACATTCGCCTTCACGCCCAGCGCTACCCCCAAGAGATCACCGAGGATGCTTCCCAAGAGGGTGCAAAGGGCAAGCATCGCGACACCAGAGATCATCATGAGCGATCCTCCCCGCATGCGCTTCGATAGAAATACGAGTTCACCATTTTTCCCCTCCAATGCATACGGATAGACCGCGCGACGATTTTAAAATACACTTTGTTGCAGTTTTCGCAATTGTGTGTACATTATATTTCCAGAAACACGCTCTTGCGCATACATAGGGCTATCAAATGCTTGATTGGAATACGAAAGGTCGCGACAGGCTAGCGCGTCTCGAGGCCGGCCAGCGTTTCTCTGCCGGCAAGCTCGTCGACCCGCAGCAGCTCGTCGCTTTCCTGGAAGCGATCCTGAAGCCTGGAGATCGCGTCTGCCTCGAAGGTGACAACCAGAAGCAGGCGGACCTTTTGGCCAAGGCGCTGTCTAAGGTCGATGTCGCCAAGATACACGACCTGCATATGGTACAGTCGGGTGTGGTCCTGCCGGAGCATCTCGACATTTTCGAAAGCGGCATCGCCCGAAGGCTCGATTTTTCCTATTCCGGCCCGCAGTCGGCTCGCATCGCGCGCATGATGTTCGGCGGCCAGATCGAACTGGGTGCGGTCCATACCTATCTGGAACTCTTCGCCCGCTATTTTATTGATCTGACGCCAAAGGTGGCGCTCATCGCCGCCGTCAGCGCGGACAGAGAGGGAAATCTCTATACCGGGCCAAATACGGAAGACACGCCAACGGTGGTGGAGGCGACGAGCTTCGGCAAGGGGCTGGTCGTCGCGCAGGTGGGCGAGATCGTCGACCGCGTGCCGCGCGTCGACATTCCCGCCGACCAGGTTCATTTCGTCGTAGATGCCAAGCGACCCTTCTATGTGGAGCCGCTGTTCACGCGCGATCCGGCGGCGATTACCGAAACGCAAATCCTGACCGCCATGCTGGCGATCAAGGGGCTCTATATGCCCTATGGCGTGCGCCGCCTGAACCATGGCATCGGCTTCAATACGGCGGCCATCGAGCTGCTGCTGCCGACTTACGGTGAGCGGCTGGGATTGAAGGGCAAGGTCTGCACGCATTGGGCACTGAACCCTCATCCCACCTTGATCCCCGCCATCGAAGCCGGATGGGTGGAGCAGATCCATTCCTTCGGCTCCGAAGTGGGTATGGAAGACTATATGCGGACTCGCCCCGACATTTTTTTCACCGGGCCTGACGGCTCGCTACGTTCCAACCGCGCCTTTTGCCAGACCGCCGGACTCTATGCCTGCGACATGTTCATCGGCTCGACCTTGCAGATCGACCTTGCCGGCAACAGTTCGACCGTGACCGGCAGCAGGGTCGCGGGTTTCGGCGGCGCCCCCAATATGGGATCGGACGCACGGGGCCGGCGCCATCCGAGCGAGGCCTGGCTGCGCGCCGGCCGGGAAGCCGATCCCTCCGCTGCCACCCCTGCCCTGCGCCGGGGCCGCAAACTGGTCGTCCAGATCGGCGAAACCTTCGGCGATGGCATGGTGCCGATGTTCGTCGAGCGTCTGGCCGCCCTGGATCTGGCCGACAAGCTACAGCTCGATCTGGCTCCCGTGATGGTTTACGGTGACGACGTGACCCATATCGTGACCGAAGAGGGGATCGCCAATCTGCTGTTGTGTCGCGACAGGGACGAGCGGGAACAGGCGGTCCGCGGCGTGGCCGGTTACACCGAAGTCGGTCGCGCCCGAGACCGCAAGATGGTGGAGCACTTACGTCAGCGCAAAGTCATCCAGCGTCCCGAAGACCTTGGAATTGATCCCCTGGATGCCGATCGCAGTCTGCTGGCCGCGCATTCCATCAAGGATCTGATGCTCGCCTCTGGCGGCCTCTACAGGCCGCCTTCCCGGTTCCGCAATTGGTAGGCCATCCCTATGGAAAATCTGCTTTACGAATTGAAATCGACGCAGACTGGCGGGACCCGCGCCCTCGCCCTGGTGGGCGTCGTCGCGTCGGGCAACCTCGAAGTATTGCTTGAACGGCGAGAGGCGCCGGACCTTTGCGTCATCGAGATCGCGACGCCGGCCCATGGTTTCGCCGAGCTGTGGGCAGCGGTTACCGAAGATTTTGCGGCACGCTCCGCCGCCGGCGGCCTGCGCATCACGATCAATGACGGCGGCGCCCGGCCGGATATGGTGGCGCTGCGCCTCGCCCAGGGTGTGCGGCTGATGGAGAAGCCAGAATGACCGATCCTCGCACGCCGCGCCGAAGCTGGTATGAAGACTCCGCCCGTGGCCGGCTGCTGCATCTGCTCGATGCCGGCAGCTTCACCGAATTCCTAGGCCCGGAACGGCGGGAGACGAGCCCTCACCTCTCACTCTTCGATTTGCCCGGGCAGTTCGACGATGGCATCATCGTCGGAGCCGGCCGCATTGACGGTCGCCCGGTACTGGTAGCCGCCCAGGAAGGGCGCTTCATGGGCGGTGCCATCGGCGAGGTGCACGGCGCCAAGCTGACAGGCCTGCTGCATGCCTCGGCTAAGATGCGGCGGGATATCGTCATTCTCTTCGACACGGGCGGCGTGCGCCTCCAAGAAGCCAACGCCGGTGAATTGGCGATCTCCGAGATCATGCGCGCCGTGCTGGAGGCACGGTCCGAGGGCGCGCGCGTCATCGGTCTTCTTGGCGGCCGGGCGGGCTGCTATGGCGGCGGCAGCCTGATTGCCGGCTGCTGCTCGGCACTCGTCATCTCCGAGCAGGGTCGTCTATCCGTGTCCGGGCCGGAGGTCATCGAGACGAACAAGGGCGTGGAAGAATTCGACTCGCGCGATCGGGCGCTCGTTTGGCGAACCATGGGCGGCAAGCATCGCTACCTGATCGGCGGGGCCGATGTCTTCGTCGAGGACGATATCGCCGCCTTCCGCGCCGGCGCGATTGCCGCGCTGCAACGGCCAGCCACTTTAGACCCGACGGTACTGCAAGCGGAACAGACGCGGCTCGAACATCGATTGCGCCATTTCGGCAATGCCCATGATGCTACCGAGATATGGGCGCGGCTGCAGATCGACGACCCCGAGCAAATACCGGAGCGGGACATCGGGACTTTCCTCACCACGGCCAATATCCATCGGGAGAGCGCCGATGCAGCTCGCTGACATCCTGTCCTCACTCTTTCCCGCCGGCCATGAGATGACGCTGGCGGATGGGCTTGTTACCGGCTGGGGCCGGTTGGACCGACAAAACCGGATCGACCTGATCGGCATTGCCGACAAGACCTATCCGGGCGTCGATGAAGCGATAGCGCTGGCCGGGCATATCCTGTCAGTCGCCCGGCGGCCGGACAGTTCACCCCTGTTATTCCTGGTCGACTCCGGCAGTCAACGCATGAGCCGGCGTGACGAACTGCTGGGTCTCAGCGAGGCGCTGGCGCATTTGGCAAAGGCGCTGTGGCAGGCTGAGCATGCGGGACACCGCACGATCGGCCTTCTCTATGGTGGCAGCGCTGCCGGCGCCTTCATTGCCACGGCACTGGCTTGCGGATCGCTGGCAGCCCTGCCCACCGCCTGGCCCGAAGTCATGGACCTGCCATCCATGGCCCGGGTGACCAAGCTGCCGCTTGCCACGCTGAAAGAAAAGGCCGACACAACCCCCGTCTTCGCGCCCGGCCTCGATAATCTTCTCGCAACCGGCGCCATAGCGGAAGTATGGGATCCGGCGTCCTCTTTGAACGCCCAGCTCGCCGCGCTTCTCGCCAAGCCCATTTCGCTCGATCCGCGCGCGCAATGGGGCGCGGATCGCGGCGGTCGGCCGAAGGCCGCCATGATCGCGGCCGAAGTAGAACGGCTGGCTTTGCTCCATGGTTGATGTCGCCGCCCTCCGCCGTCACAATCTTGTTTATGTGCGCTCCGAAGCATGGCTGGGCTTGCTGCAGGGACAAGTCCAGGACGAAATGGAGCCCGATCTGCTGGCATGGGCGGAACTGAGACGACCAGCAATCTTCCGTCGTCGGACCTGCGGCGACGCGGCGGATATCGTACCCTTGGGGCTGCCCCTTCCTCCAGGCATGGGGCGCAAACGGCTCGCTCTCGCATGCCCGCCAGCTGCCGTGATGCGGACGGCACCTCCTCCTCTATTGAGGGACGCGCTGCCCGCGGCGCCGGCGCAATGGTGTCAGGCCATTGGCGCGCTTCTGGAGTCAGCCCCCTCTTGTCGCTGTTTCGGAAGTCTGGCTTGGCAATACCTGACCGGCCTTTCCTATCTGGCCGATACTTCCGATCTCGATCTTCTGGTCGAGTGTCGCTCGGACGCAGATGCAAGGCGAGTGACGGCTTTACTGACCGATGTTGCCGAACACGCGCCCATGCGGATCGACGCGGAATTGATCACGCCCTACGGCACGGCCGTTCAGTGGCGGGAATGGCTGTCGGAAAACCCGGAACTCCTGGTTAAATCCCATACTGGATCGGCCCTTATTGCGCGGGAGGCGCTCTTCGCATGACGTTTCCATTGCTGGCCGAACCATGTCCCGTCGCCGTCAAGCATCGCGATCCCGAGCTGATTGGACGGCATGCCGCCCAAGCGCTCGTCCTGGAGGTGGAAACCTGGCCCAAGCCCGGATTGGTCAGCCACATCGACAACGGCGCTCACGCCGACATGGACGCGGATCTTCTGCGCCTGAGCGCTCGGACGCTGGAGCCGTTCTTCGTCGCGCTTGCGGAGGCGGGCGCGATGAACGCCGGCATGGATCGCCTGCGGCAAATCGGCATTGAGGCGGAAAAGGCAATGCGGGATGCGACCGGCGGAGTAAACACCCATCGCGGCGCCATCTTCGGCCTTGGCCTTCTGGCGGCGGCGGCCGGCCTGGCGGCGAACCGCGCCTGGCAGGCGCCGCTCGGCACCCTTGTCGCACAGCGTTGGGGACGTGACATCCTTAACCATGCGCCGGAGCACGACACTCACGGCAGCGTGGTGGCGCGACGCTACCAGGTCGGCGGCGCGCGGGCCGAGGCTGCCGCCGGCATGCCATCCGTCTACGATGTCGCCCGCCCCGCGCTTGCCGAAGGGCGGCGCCTGGCCATGGGTAACGAGGAAGCCGCGAGGGTTCATGCCTGCATGGCCCTGATCGCGGTAGTCGACGACAGCAATCTGCTTTATCGTGCCGGCCCGGAAGGGTTGAATTTCGCGCGTGACAAGACCAGCGCCTTCCTGGCGGACGGCGGGGTCGGACGCGCGAGTTGGCGATGGGATGCCAAGGCCGTTCACGAGGCGTTCGTGGCGCGCAACCTCAGCCCGGGCGGTTGCGCCGATCTCCTTGCGATGGCATTGTTTACCGAGGTGTTGGAATCGTGACCCTCGCGCTGCTGTGTTCGGGCCAAGGCCACCAGAGCCGGGAAATGTTCCGGCTGCTGGCAGCGGAACCCGACGCGCAGCTCATCTTCGAGGCCGCGGCTGCGGTGCTTGGGGCGCATCCAACGGACTTTTGCCGGACCGCACCCGAAGCCGCGTTGCATGCGAACCGCGAAGGTCAGATCCTGTGCGTGATACGTGCGCTTGCGATTGCTCGCGTCCTTTTTCCGGCCGGAGCGCCAAGCGAAACAATGGTGGCTGGCTACAGCGTCGGTGAAATGGCGGCGTGGGGGGTGGCTGGGATCTGGTCACCCATGGACACTTTGAGGCTGGTCGATCAGCGGGCGCGGGAAATGGACGCCGCCGGCGGCCCGGACGACGGACTTGGCTATGTGCGTGGTTTGCCAATGGCGGCGGTGCAGGAGCTTGCCGATCGTTTCGGCTGCGCAATCGCCATCGTGAACCCCGATCTCCTGTTCATCCTCGGCGGCGCCAGACAATCGATCGATGCGTTATGCGCCGCCGCGTTGGAAGAAGGCGCGGCACGCGCCGCGCCGATGCCAGTGCATGTCGCCTCCCATACACCGCGGCTCGCCGGTGCGGTGGCACCGTTTGATAAAGCCCTTGCCTCGGTAGCCATGAGCCGTCCGGCGCTGCGCCTCATGACCGCCACCACTGCCACGCTTGTCGTCGATCCGCAACGCGCCCGCGGAGGGCTCGCGCGGCAATTGGCCGAAAGGATCGATTGGGCAGGCGTGATCGAAGCCATGGCCGAACGTGGCGTCACGACGATCCTCGAACTGGGGCCGGGTCGAGCCCTGGCGGAGATGGCAGCTCTTGCGCTACCCGGAAGAAGAGTGCGTGCGGTCGACGAGTTTCATAGCCTCACAGGGATCAAAGCCTGGCTGGCTGCGGACTGAAACCAAGGTCTTCCCGCTACCGACTTGTATTACCTGTCCTCGGATGCCGCGATGCAACCGATCCTGAGGCCGGTGGCGGCGAGCAATGGCGAATGAGCTTACTCCAGCCGCCGGCCGGTCGCCGCGTCGAAAAGATGCAGCCTTCCAAGATCAGGTATCAACGAAAGACGGCCGCCAGCCTGCGTGGCCACCCGCTCGCGCAGCGCTATGACGAGATCGTCGGACCCGATACGGCAAACAATCAGGGTCTCCGCTCCGGTCGGCTCCACCACCACGACTTCCGCATCGATGCCGCCCTCGCCCATGGCAATGTTTTCGGGCCGCATGCCGTAGACAACCTCCGCGCCACGCTTGACGTCGAGCCCTGCGGGCAATGGAAGGCGCGCTCCGCCATCGGCGAGGAATTCCAGCGGGCCAGCGCTGCTGATCTTGCCGCGAATGAGATTCATCCCCGGGGAGCCGATGAAGCCAGCAACGAACAGGTTGGCGGGTCGGTCGTACAGTTCCAGAGGCGAGCCGATCTGCTCGACATAGCCGTCGCGCATGACGACGATCCGGTCCGCCATCGTCATGGCTTCGATCTGGTCATGGGTGACGTAGATCGTGGTCGTGCGTAAACGTTGGTGCAGTTGCTTGATTTCCGAGCGCATCTGCACGCGCAGCTTGGCGTCCAGGTTGGACAGCGGTTCGTCGAAGAGAAATACCTGTGGCTGACGCACGATCGCGCGGCCCATGGCAACGCGTTGGCGCTGACCGCCGGACAGATTGCGCGGATAGCGCTCGAGCAGGTTTTCCAAGCCGAGGATCTGCGCCGCATCGCGCACGCGCTGCCGGATCTCTTCCTTCGGCGCCTTGGCCAGCCGAAGCGAAAAGCCCATGTTCGCCGCGACGGTCATATGCGGATAAAGCGCGTAGGATTGGAACACCATGGCGATGTCGCGGCTCTTGGCTTCGACATCGTTGACCACCCGACCGCCGATCGCGACCTCACCGCCGCTGATCTCCTCCAGTCCGGCGATCATGCGAAGAAGTGTCGATTTTCCGCAGCCCGAAGGGCCGACGAGAATGACGAATTCGCCATCCTCGATATCGATATCCACTCCATGCAGAACTTCGAAGTGACCGTAGCTCTTGCGGACACTCGTCACGCTGACCGATGCCATTATGATCTCCAGTTAGAAAAGCGTGTGTCTGATCGCCAACGCCTTTGCCGACCACCATGGCCGGAAAGCGCGCTGGGGCGACCTATGCGATCGTGGCCGTGGAATAGGGTTCCAGGGCCGCATCGATAGCCGCGATGCAGAGATCGCGCGCCCGAGGCGGAACCCTCCTTGCGACCACCGCCGGATAGACCCGGCCGAGATACTGGCTGATGAGTGTTTCCGGAATATCGCCTTCGAAGCGCGCGAACAGGGTCTCGACTGCCGCGGCCGCCTTCTCGTTCGGCCAATAGTAGCGGATGCGATCGCTATAGCTGAAATGGCGCTGCAGGCGCTGTTCCTCGGTCGAGCCGCCATAATGGGAATTCCAGTGACCTGGATTTTCGAGCATGAGGGCCTCCATTGTCGGATAGATCGCATCAGGCGGAGCCCTTCCGGCGAGAACCGATGCGATGGCATCGAGGCCATAGAGCGCCTCCCGCAACGCAAAGGTCAGGCCCGGGCCGACCTTGAGGATCGCAAAACCGCCCTGCACGAGGGCGGCGAGCGCGTCCCGGGGCTGATAGTCCGTGGAATGCGCCTCAAAGAGCAAGCCGGGCATTTGGTCGAGAGCGCCAATCAAGCCATCCGCGCGATCGGGTCTGTAAAGGACGACATTGGCATTGCCGAACTCGACGCCGGGCTGGACGACGATGGCGATCACCCGCTCCAGGGCGCTTTCGACACCGGCCTTGGCGAAGGCGGCACGATGCACCGCCAGCGTGTTTATCGCCGCCTCTGCTCGCGTCACCTCAAGCTCGTCGAGGGCGTGGGTGGTGCCGCCCGGCGGCGGGACCTCGGTTCCGATAATATAGACCGGTGGTCGGAGGCCGGAGCGACGAGCGGCCTCTTCCGCCACGCGGGCGAGCCGCGCGGCACGCTCCGCCGTCAGTTCGTCGGCCAAGGCGACGGGCTCGCCCGCGCAGCCCATCGAGGTATCGAGATGGATCTTTTCGAAGCCCGCCTCGATATAGGTGGCAATCATCGCTTCGGCCTTCGCCATTGCTTCCTCCGCGGGAAGCTTCCTCCACGGGTTCGGCCCAAGATGGTCGCCGCCCAGGATGAGGCGATCGATGGGAAGGCCGACCGCGACGGCGATTTCCTCGACGAAACGGCGGAAATCGCGGGGTGTCATCCCGGTATAGCCGCCGTCCTGATTGACCTGATTGCAGGTCGCTTCGATCAGCGCGACCGCCCCTTCCGAAGCCGCACGCTTGAGCGCCGCCTCGATAACGAGCGGATGCGCGGAGCAAACGGAGGTGATGCCGTGCGGCAGTGTCTTGACGCGATCGCCGAGAAGCTTCTTCAGCGCGATGCCGCGATTGTGCTCGAAGGAGGCGTTCATCCGAGCATCACAACCTTGGTCAGATGACGGGGCGATACCGTATCGACACCCTTCGACTGTGCTGCCCTTTCTCCAAGGATCTGCAGAGCCGGCAGCACGTAGAGGCTCACGAGTGCCGGATCGCAATCGACAGTCAGTTCCAGATCGCCTGGACCGCCAAAGCCGATGACAGTCGCTCCCTTTTGCCGCAACTCCTCGATCAGCAGGGCTTCCGCGACCTTCTGATCGGCGCTGTAAAGCATGACAACAGCGGTATTTTCATCGACGAGGCTGATCGGTCCATGGCGGTATTCGAGCGGATGGAAGCCCTGGGTGACGATCTGGCTCATTTCCATCAGCTTCAGCGCCCCCTCCAAGGCAATGCCGTAGAGCGATCCGCTGCCGAGGAAGACGAAATGCGAGCGACCTTTGATGATCTTCGGAAGAGCCGCATCAAGCTGATCAGCCAGGCGGCGTGCCGATTGGGCGATCGATGGCGGGATCTCCATGCCGACCATCTGCATGCCCAGAAGCAGCATCAGGCTCGCCGAAACCGTCATGACGATGCCCTCATCGCCGTGGGTCGCCGCTTCGATCAGCCGGTCGCAGTTCTTGGCAAGCGAGCTTTCGGGCTCGACCGTTATGGCGGTGACGAAAACGCCGGCCTTGCGGCTTGCCTTGGCGGCGGCAACGGTTTCCGTCGTTTCGCCGCTGCGCGAAAGGGCCACCAGATGGGCCTTCCGCCAGCGTGGCCAGACGGCGGCTGGCCGGTTCAGCCATTCCGCACCCGGTACGGCAATCGCCGGATAGCCGGCAAGATTGGCGTGAGCCGCAAGCGATAAAGCAAGATTGTAGGATGTGCCGCAGCCCAGAAAAACCGTCAGTTCGGCATCATGCGGGGCGGAGACCGGTCCGATCGCCTTTTCCCAATAAGGGAATTGTTCGAAGATCACCTTTTCCGTCGTATTCATATCAGCTCCGATTTACTTGACCGATCCTGCCAGCAGACCGCTGACGAGGTATCGATTGAGAAAGATGACGACCAGGGCGGGAATGATGATGGCGATCGATCCGCTTGCCGTGATCAGCCCATAGTCGATGAAGTTCTTGGTGACGAATTCCGGGATCAGCACCGTCAGGGGCTTCGTCGCCTGCGGCGAGAAGATGAGCGGGACGAGATACTGCCCCCATGCGCCAAGAAAGGTTAGGATGGCTGCCGCCGTCAGGCCCGGACCGGCAAGCGGCAGGACGATGTTGAAGAAGATGTAGAGCCTGCCCGCGCCATCGAGCTGTGCCGCCTCCTCAAGCGCGATCGGCAATGCCTCGAAGACGCTGCGCAAGAGCCAGAGCGACAGGGGCAGGTAAGCCGAGACATAGATCAGCGCCACGCCCACATAGGTATCGACCAGATGCAGGCCGATCATGATCCGATAAAGCGGAATGAGCACCGCATAACCGGGGATTGCGAGCGTCGCGACGACGGCGGCAAACAGAAAACCCCGGCCGGGAAACCGGATCCGCGTGAAGGCATAGGCGCCGAGGGCCGATATCGCCACGCAAAGAAGCGTCGCGGCCACCGAGGTGACGATGCTGTTGATCAGTGCCGCGCGAAACTGCGACCAGACCTGAACTCCGCCGATCCTGGCAATATCGATGCCGAAGAGGCGCGAGAAATGGTCCAGCGTGAAATGCTGCGGAAAGAAATGGATCGGTCTAGCCGAAAAGTCCTCGGTCGGAGTGATGGAGCTTGCAAGCGTCCAGTAGATCGGCCCGAGCGACCAGATCAGGAGAACCGCGACACCGGCCCAGATCAGCAAACGATAGGAAAGGCTCTGTTTCATCAATCAAACCTGGTGTTGCGATAGACCCGCAGGACATAGACGAGCGAAACCAGCAGCGAGACCAACGTGATCACGAGAGACAAGGCCATGCCGTAAGAGAAACGCAGGTTCTGGAAGGTCTCGAGATAGATCTGGACGAGAACCGGTCGCGTCTCGAGGCTGGAACCCGCCAAGACCCAGGCCTCATCGAAGAGGTTGAATGCATTGACGGTCGCGTTGGTCATGGCAACGGCAATGGCGCTGCGCACCAGCGGAAGCGTGACCAAGGCGAACATCTGCGTGCGCGTGGCACCATCGATGCGCGCGGCCTCATAGAGATGAGCGGGAATGCTCTGCATGGCGGCCAGCACGATGACGACGGTGAGGGGCATCATGCGCCAGACGTGAACCACCGTGACGGCGATGATGGCGCTGGTGCGATCGTTGAACCAGACGTGGTTTTCAAATGGCAACCCCACGGCCGATAGAATGCCATTCAGCAATCCCGCGCCGGGCTGATAGATCCAGAGCCAGATCACCGCGTTGACGACACCGGGCAACGCCCAGGGCAGGACGACAGCCGCGAGCAGCCATTGCCGTCCAACCTTGACCTGATTGATGAGAGCGGCAGCCAGCACGCCGAACACCGTTTCAGCGATGACCGCAAGCACGACATAGAGAAATGTGTTGATCCATGTCGTACCAAGCGCCGCGTCGGAGAACATGCGGGTGTAGTTCTCCAGCCCGACGAAAGGTGTTCCCGCCTGCATCGGATTGACCCTGTGCAGGCTGTCCCACACCGTTCTTCCGATCGGGTAGAAAACAAGGGCCGCCATCGTGATCAGGATCGGCGAGACAAGCAGGATACCCAGCATGGTGTCGGCCTTGACGCCGGCACCACGCTTGCTCCTGCCATCGGCGGAGACTGCGATTGTCATTGCGCCGATGCCTGCTTTGCCGCTTCGGCGATGTTCTGCATGGCCTGATCGACGGTGACCTGGCCCTTCGCCGCGCTATTGATGGCCGTATTTACCGCGCTGGAGAATTCCGGATACCAAGGAGGCGTACCCTGCGGGAACAGCGGCTCGACGGTCTTCGATTGCGCGACCAGCGTATCGCCACTCAGCAGCTGGCCGGCGGCGTTGAGCTCGGACAATGCCGAGGTGCGGGTCGGCAATGCGCCATTGGCCGCGTTCTTCTTCTGGAAGTCCTTGCTGGTGAACCATTTGACGAAGGCGATGGCGGCGTCCCTATTTTGTGAAACGCGGGGAATCGCGAGTGCTTCGGGAAGGCCGAAGCTGCGGGTCTCGCCGCTTGCGGTCGGCACCAGGATCGCCTCGATCTGACCGGCCACTTTCGACTGCTTGGGATCGTTCATCTGACCGATCCTGCCCGGCTCGCCCGAGATCATGATGCTCGTGACGCCCTGGGCAAACATGCTCTCATTGATCTGGCTGTCCTTGAGGCCGGTCGACGCCGGATCGACGAGCCCCTCCTTCAGCAGCATCAGCTCGAAGGCGAGTGCCTTGTAGCCGGCCGAATCCTTGGAGACGAAAAGCGGCTTGAAATCCTTGTCGAACAGTTCGCCGCCGAAGGCTTTCGTCAGCAGATACCAGCTGGTCGACGCGCCTTCGGTCGCCGAAAGCGGCAGGCCGATCGGATAGGTCGCGATCTTCTTTTCCTTGATCTGCTTGGCGGCGGCGACAAGCTCGTCGAGTGTCCTCGGCATTGTCGTGATGCCCGCGTCGGCGAAATGCTTCTTGTTGATCAGCATGACGCGGAAGTCGTTGGTATAGGGCACGCCGAGCAGATTGCCGTTGACCGTGAAGATCTTGGAGACACCGATATCCTTGACCGTATCGGCGTCGATCACGTCGTTGAGCGGCAGATACCAGTCCGCGGCGCTGAACTGGCCGGTCCATGACCAATCGAATTCGGTGACATCGGCCGGCGCTGTTCCCGCGATCAGCGAGGTGACGAGCTTGGGGCGGATATCGTCCCACGAGAGTGTCTGCATATTGACGTGAATGCCGGTCTCGGCTTCGAAGTCGCCGGGAATGTTGGGCGCCTGCGGCGAAGGCATCAGCACTGTGATCGATTGACCGGCAAGCGGTTTCGCATCCTGAGCGAGAGCCGGAACGGCGGCAACGAGCGCCGCCAGAGCGACGAATGGCAAAGTAAATTTACGCATGTTCCCTTCTTTCCTTGTTATTGAGGTCTGCTTCACCTGAATGCACCGCCGCGGTCTTTACCGTTGCGGCGATTTGCGTGATCCAGCCGTCATCCACCGGCCAGTCGAGGAGTCGGGCGGCCACCAGGAGGGCGCCGCCGATGGGAGGAAGCTTCGGGCTCACGGCCGGGCGACCGATGCGCCGCTCGAGCGCGGTTAGCAGGGCGCGGCTTGCAAATGTTCCGCCGGCATGGGTCCAGTCTGCCGACGGATCGCAATGCGGCGCTATGGCGTCGACATGCTTTACCAGTTCGGATGCGGCCTGTTCGATCAGTCGTTTGGCTGCTGCGTCACCAGCGCGCGCAACGCGATCGACGAGAACTGAGAGGGCAGCGATCTCGGCGCGAGGGTTTTCGAGTTCGCTCACCCATCCTCCCAGCGCATTGACCGGGTCGATGCTGTCGAGGCTCAGGAATTCGAACATGGCCTTCGCCAGCGTGGTCGGACCTGCCCGCCCGTCGAGACTCTGACTGACGAGGCTGAGAGCTGCCCGCCCGATCCAATAGCTGCTGCCCTCGTCGCCGATGACATCGCCCCATCCGCCGACGCGCGCAGATGCGCCAGCACTGTTACGTGCCCAGGCCATGGAACCCGTTCCGGACAGGATCAGAATACCAGGCTTTCCGGCGAAGGCGCCGATATGAGCCGCGTCGACATCGTTGAGAATATGCCGCTTGGCCTTGGGGAAGCTGGTCTCGATCGCCTCGCGCTGCCGTTCCGACAGGTGGGCGACCTCACCATAGGCCGGCAGCGCGGCGGCGACGGCGGCCGGCTGCTCCCGCTCCAGGAAGGGGCGCAGGGCAAGATCCAGTTCGCGCCGCCAATTCGGATTGTCCATCGGATTGACGCCGCCGCTCCGCGTCATCTGGAGTACGTTGCCGGCTCTATCAGCGAGCGCGACCAGCACCTTGCTGCCGCCGCCATCGATGCCGAGGATCAGCTCGTCGCTCATTCCGGCGCTCCGAGGTCCGCGATTGTCATCTCGACGCCGAGGTTGACGAGTTCGCCGCGCCAATGGGCGGAAAGACCCGCATCGGTTATCACCTTGGCGGCACTCAGGGGAGCGACCTTATAGGTCGCCATCGTGCCGAATTTGGAGGAATCGGCGAGCACGAAACGGTGCGCCGAGCGGCTGAGCATGCATTTATTGAGGCTCGCTTCGGCGCTGTCGACACTATAGATCGCGCCATCCGGGCTGATGGCGCTCGCGCCGAGAAAGAGCTGATCGAACCAGATGCTCTCAAGCATCGCTTCGGCCTGCGGCCCGACGAGCGAAGCATTTTCGCTGCGAAGCTGGCCACCGAGCAAGACGACGTCCAGATTGGGAATATTAAGGAATTCCTGCGCCACCGTCAGGCCATTGGTGAAGATGCGAAGTGGGATCGGGTTGAGGCGGATAAGACGCGCGAGCTGCAAGACGGTGGTTCCGGCGTCGAGAAAGATCGCCGTGCGCGGGCTCAGCAAATCGTAGGCAGCTGTTGCAATTGCACGTTTGGCCGACAAATGCCGCTTGGCGCGCTCCTGAAAGGCAAGCTCCACCGAGGAGCCCTCGGCGATGCGAGCGCCGCCATGCACCCGGTCGATGGCGCCTTCCCGTTCGAGGACCTGCAGGTCCCTGCGCACCGTTGCCAGGGACGCGCCGATGGCGTCCGCGAGCGCCTGGATGGTCGAAAATCCGTTCGCATAGAGATGACTGCGAATAGCATCGAGACGATCGACTTTCACCCCACCAGCCTGGCTCAACGAAGGTTCCTCTTTCGCAATTGCTTCTATTTCGCTCAAACTTCCACCCAATAAGATCAATGTCAATCAGAATTTTGATCTTTTTTGATTTAATCCTGTGATCACCTCAGACCAAAAAATGCAAACGCGCGGCCTCCTCTATTGAGGAGACCGCGCTTGGGAATTACCTTCGCTGAAGACGTGATGGGCTAGTGGTAGGCGGGCAAAAGACTGCCGTGCTGCTCGATCATATCGTCGACAAGCGTCCATATTTGATCGGGTGACAGTTCCGCCGAGGTGTGCGGATCAAGTAGGGCCGCCTGATAGATGCGATCTCGCTTCTTCGTCACTGCCGCTTCGACCGTCAGCTCCTGCACGGAAACGCTTAAGCGCATGACGGCGGCGAGCTGCGAAGGTATCCGCCCGATGCGCATCGGCTGAATGCCGTTGTGATCGACATGGCATGGAACTTCGACAATACACTCGTCAGGCAGATTTTGGATCAGTCCATTGTTCGGAACATTTCCGTAGATCAGCGCGGGCTGCCCGGTGACTGCCGCGTGAATGATGCCGGCCGCGTATTCGTTGCTCCGGCAGACATCGATCGGCTTGCCGCCTTCAAGGTCGCGACGCAACTCGTGCCAGTCGGCGATCTGGACCTCGCAACGGCGGATATATTCATCCAGGGGAATATTGAGCCGCTCTATCAGATCGCTACGGCCTTCCTTGATATACCAGGATGTATATTCCGAGAAATGCTCGCTCGATTCCGTGACGAAGTAGCCAAGTCTTTTTAGAACGTCGAAACGTACCCGATCGTCAGCTGGAATGCGTCCTTCTTCGGCGAGAGCGCGCAGACGCGGATAGAGGTCCTCGCGGCTGCCGTCGGCGTGCAGCTTTTCATATTTGAGAAAGAAGGCGACATGGTTGATGCCGGCCGAGAGATAGTTGATATCGGCGACATTCTCGCCGAGGCAATCGGCAAGATGGGCGGCCGTGTGCTGCACGCTGTGGCAAAGCCCGACGGTGCGGATGTGGGGCGCGATCTCCTTGATCGCCCAGCAATTGATCGCCATCGGGTTGACGTACTGCATCAGCAGGGCGTCGGGGCACATGTCTTCCATGTCACGGCAGATTTCTTCGAGAACAGGAATGGTGCGAAGCCCGCGGAAAATACCACCGATCCCGAGCGTATCGGCTATGGTCTGCCGGAGACCATGTCGTTTCGGGATCTCGAAGTCAGTCACCGTGGCCGGCTTATAGCCGCCGACCTGCATCATCAGGATGACGAAATCCGAACCTTTCAGCGCTTGTCGGCGATCAAGCGACGCCTCGACGCGCACCTTGTCGAGATGAAGCGCCTCGCAGAGCCGGCGGGCAACGATTTCGGATGTTTTCAGGCGCTCCGGATCGATGTCGAAGAGGCTGATGACGTAATCGCCACCCGTCTGACTGGAAAGGACGTCGCCCAGAATATTCTGGGCAAAGACGGTGCTGCCGGCACCGATCAGGCAGATCTTTGGCATGAAGGGATCTCCGCTTGGAATAGCTTTGAGCCTCAATGCCTCTTTCAATTCGGAATTTCCTCCTGCTATCAATGAAATTATTCCCGGATTCGCGCCACCAGATAGGTCCCATGCCGAAACCCAGCCATTCCGTCGAGCGCGAAGCTCTCATCACATCCGCCGGCGGCTTTCTGATCGAGCGGCACATCGCCGATGCCATGAGCGCTGCGCATTGGCACGACCATGTCGAGCTGAACTTCCTCATGGAAGGGCAGATGACCTATATCTTCAATGGGAGGCAGGAGCAGGTCGAAGCGGGGCGACTGGTGCTGTTCTGGGCCGCCATTCCGCACAGGACGATTGCTGTCACCCCTGGTGCGCCACTCATCTGCATCTATCTTCCGCTCGTCGATTTCCTGAGTTTGCCGATCGAGCGTAGCGTGCGGCAGTCGATCATGCAGGGACGGTTTTCGGCCGACAGCCGCCCCTACCCCGCCGACGCGATGCTCCTGGCGCAATGGGTGGCCGATTGGGAGCATGGCGACATGGCTCGGCGTCGGCTGATCCTCGACGAGGTCAAGCTCAGAATACGGCGTTTCGTTCTCGATGCTCCCGACGACAACCATGACTACGCCCGACGGCGCTCGGTACCGGCCGTCAGCATCGCCGTGCAGCGCACCGAAACATTGACGGACCTTATTCATACCCGTTATTGCGAACCGGTAAGCCTGCCAATGCTGGCAGGGCTCGCCGGCATCCATCCCAGCACGGCCAACAAGCTATTCCGCAGCGTATTGGGCATCTCGGTCAACGAATATCTGACGCGCTATCGCCTGGCCCGGGCGATGCAGCAGCTCGCAGAAACCAACAGCCCGATCCTTCAGGTCGCCTATGACTGCGGCTTCGGGTCCAGCAGCCGGTTCTACGACATCTTCAAACGGCGGACAGGAACGACGCCGAGACTGTTCCGTTCGTCGCTCGGACGGGATGGAGGCACCGATGATAGCGATGCAATGCCGTTCCTAACCATGTGACGGCGCCGGACCAAAGCTCTCGCGCCGAATGAGCTTGCTTTCGATGACATGACGCAGGGCCGTTGCCTTATCCGGCGCATCGATCCGCTCCATCAGCAAGCTCACGGCCATCTGGCCCATTTCCTCCACCGGCTGTTCGATGGTCGACAATGGCGGCAGCGAATATTCGCAGACCGGAGCGCCGTCGAAGGACACGATGGAAAGATCTGTCGGAATTTTCCAACCCATGCGTTGAACGCAACTCATGAAGGAAATCGCCATGTCGTCGCTCGTGGCAATGACGGCCGTCGGCTTCAAGATGAGATCGGCAAATTCCGCCGCCGCGGCGACGCCGATCTGGAAACCATGCTGATAGTCGAGGCTGCCGCCGGACCTGACGATCGCGGTCTCCGGCAACCCCGCGGCGGCAAGCGCTTCAACGGCGCCCAGATAGCGTTCTCTATCGTGATAATTGCCCTCAGGGCCGGCAAGATAAAGGAAACGGCGGTGGCCAAGAGCAAGCAATTCGGCCGTGGCCTCTCGAACGGCCTGCCGATCATTGGTCACGACGCTCGGCAGGGCCGCGGGGCTCATATCGAACAAAAGCGAGACGATCGGCAGGGCCGAATCCTTCAGTGACCGACCACCGTGCACCGGCAGATCCGAGGAGAGGATGATGGCGCCACGCACCGTGCCGCCGAAAGCCAGATCGAGGATATGGCGCTCGGAAGCCTCGTCGCGATCGAGGTTGGCAATCATCAGGTGATAGCCGTTCTGGCTCAACGATCGATTTATCCCCTGCAGGACCAGGGGAATGACCTGCGAGACACCGTAATAAAGCGAGCCCGGCAGAATGATCATGACGACGTTGGACTTGCCGACACGGAGCCCCCTCGCCATGGCATTGGGCGTATAGCCGAGCTGCTTGGCGGCGGCATCGATCTTGGCGCGGGTCTTCTCGTTGACGCGACCGGGATTGGCAAGCGCCCGGCTCACCGTCGAGATCGCGACGCCTGCCAGCCGAGCGACGTCAGCCATCAGAGGGCCGGAATGCTCTTCTGCCGGCAGATCCTTGTTATTCTTCACTTTTTGGCGTCCTTCCCAATGCCTGTAGCGCGGGATGCTACGTCAATCCCAACCGTTTAGCAAACGTTTGCCAAAAATCGCTTGCATATAAAAACGACTTGTCTACTATCTAGGCACGGCAAACGTTTGCCACTTACAGTGCGTTGAAATCATTATGGATTATTGGCCGTGGATCGTGGTTCCGCGAGCGATTTTCTGTGCCTTAAGAACGGATAATCTCATGACCTCTACGGAACGGCTGCGTTTTGGTGTCGATCTCGTCACCTTTTTCCACCCCGGATTTTGGGGCGTAGGGGATTATGACGGCATCATCGCGCTATCGCGCAATGAGCCACGCGCCTTCTGGGACAAGATACTGGATGCCGTGCAAGCCTCCGGCGTCACCGGCGTGGAACTGACCTTCTCGCCCTTCAACTGGCAGGATGCGACGAAGACCTATGGTTCGGTCGAGAACTTCGCCGCAGAGCTTTCCAGGCGTGGCCTGACGCTTGCGAGCGGCTTCTTCGCGGAACTCGAAGCCGCCGGCGATTTCACCGAGGCCTCCGCCCAGGCCGCCATCATCGGTAAGGCAGAAAAATATGCCGAATTCCTCAAGGCATGCGGCAGCGATATCATGGTCATCGGCGCGCCGCTTCGCCAGACGCTCGGCGCTCAGCCGGTACGGTTCTTCGATTTCGAGCAGGCGCGCAAGATTGCCGATTTCCTCAATCGCCTCGGCGCCGCTCTCTACGCCAAGGGTGTGCGGCTCGCTCTCCACACCGAGGCGCATTCGATTTTCGCGGCAGCGCGCGACGTCGATCTGCTGATGCTGCTGACCGATCCCGCCTACGTGCATATGTGCCCGGATACGGCGCATATCATCGTTGCCGGCTCCGATCCGCTGCAGCTTGTCGATCGTCACCATGAGCGCGTCATCATCGCCCATTGGAAGGATGCGCTTGGCCCGATGCCGGCCGATACGGTCATCGACGAGCATATCCATGATCGCCATCGCCCCTATTTCTGCGGCTTCGGTCTCGGCCGGGTCGACTGGCCGGGCTGGGCCAGGCTGCTGCGCGACCGCGGCTATGAAGGCTGGGCGATACTCGAGCTGGATGCCGCGCCCGATCCGGTCGGCGATATCGCCAACGGCCTGACGCTGGTCAGACAGGCGCTCTCGCCGATTTATCGCTGATACCAACGATCCGAAAACGAATAGCCCCGCCAAGAGGGCTTTCCTGAAGAG
Organism: Martinezella sp. CNPSo 3890; assembly: GCF_057784455.1. NCBI lineage: Bacteria > Pseudomonadati > Pseudomonadota > Alphaproteobacteria > Hyphomicrobiales > Rhizobiaceae > Martinezella > Martinezella sp. CNPSo 3890. The sequence continues at coordinate 626,321 of NZ_JBXSOR010000002.1, forward strand.
GTGGAACGATGAAAGACATAGTGAAAATGCTACTGATGGGAGCCGCGCTCGTTACGGCTTCCATTCCTGCCCATGCGGAAGACAAGCCGCAGGCCGAGGTGATGACCTCCTGGACATCAGGCAGCGAAGCCGCCGCCCTCAGCGTCGTCAAGCAGGAGTTCGAAAAGCGCGGCGGCACCTGGAAAGACTCTTCCATCGCCGGTTTCGGCGCGGCCGATGCCGCTTTCCAGAACCGTCTGGTCGCCGGCGATCCGCCGACCGCAAAACAGGCCGTGCTCGGCCTTGCCAATGCCGATTTCGTCAATCAGGGGCTTATGAACCCGATCGACGATGTGGCGAAAGCCGGCAAATGGGCCGACGTCCTGCCGAAATCGATCTACGATCTCATCACCTATAACGGCAAGGTCTACCTCTCCCCGACCGGCGCCCATGGCGAGAGCTGGGTGTTCTATTCCAAGGATGCCTTCGCCAAGGCTGGCCTCACCGGCGAGCCGAAGAGCTGGGATGAATTCTTCTCGGCACTCGATAAGCTCAAGGCAGCCGGCATTCAGCCCGTCGCCTGGGGCGGCCAATCCTGGCAGGAATCCAAGGTCTTCAACATGATCCTGCTGACCCAGGTCGGCATCGACGGCTTCCTCAAGATCTATGCAAACAAGGACAAGGGCGATACATCCGTCGAGGGCGTGAAGAAGACGCTCGATATTCTCGGCAAGCTTCGCGCCTATGTCGACGAGGGGGCTGCGGGCCGCAACTGGAACGACGCGACCGCCATGGTCATCACCGGCAAGGCGGGCGTGCAATTCATGGGCGATTGGGCCAAGGGTGAATTCGTTGCAGCCGGCAAGGAACTGGGCAAGGATTATGGCTGCATGCTCGTGCCGCAATCGCCGGGCATGGTCTACGTCGCCGATTCCTTCTCCTTCCCAAAGATCGCCGATGCGGCCGCGCAAAAGGGCCAGACCCTGCTTGCGGAGGTCGCCATGGATCCGACCGTGCAGGTCGAATTCTCGCTGAAGAAGGGCTCGGTGCCGATGCGCACCGACGTCGACAAGTCCAAGCTCGATACCTGCGCGCAAAAAGGCCTTGAGCTGATGAGAGCCGGCAAGATCGTGCCGGATCAGGCGCTGATCCTTTCGCCGCAGCAGGCCGGCGCACTCAACGACTTCGTTGACGAGTTCTGGACCAATCCGTCCGAGGACAGCGCCTCAGGCGCGGAGAAGTTCTTCGCGATCTTCGAATAGCCTTCCAGCGAGCCGATCCTCGAATTCCGGTCGATCGGCTCCGCCCATCCTTTTGAGAAAGTTTGCCTATGCAAACCAAGCGCAGACGACCCCTTGCTGCGACCTTTGCCCTGCTGCCGACATGGATTGCCGCGATCGTCGTCTATATCGGCACCATGGTCTGGTCGGTGCGCCTGTCCTTTACGGATTCGACCATTTTCCCCTCGTCCAACTATGTCGGCTTTGCCCAATATGCCAAGCTGTTCCGGACATCGCGATGGCTCGCATCCCTGGAAAACGTGCTGATCTTCGGCGTTCTCTACGTCGCCGGCTGCCTTGTTCTCGGCTTCGTGCTCGCCGCGGCCCTCGATCGCAAGGTTCGTTTCGAAAGCCTCTTTCGCACCATCTTCCTCTACCCCTATGCCATGTCCTTCGTGGTTACCGGCCTCATCTGGCAGTGGATGCTGAACCCGACCTTCGGCATTCAGGCGACCGTCAGGGCGCTCGGCTGGCAGAGCTTCGTCTTCGACTGGATCGTCAATCGCGACATGGCGATCTATACGGTGGTCTTCGCCGGTGTCTGGCAGGGAGCCGGTCTCGTCATGGTCATCGCACTGTCAGGCATGCGCGGGATTGGCGAGGAGCAATGGAAAGCCGCCCAGATCGATGGCATTCCGGTCTGGCGCATCTATGCCTCGATCATCCTGCCGCAGCTTGGGCCGGCGCTTGCCGCATCGGGCATGCTGCTCTCCATGGGCGTGATCAAGACCTATGACCTCATCGTCGCGCAGACTGGTGGGGGCCCTGGCTATTCGACCGAGGTGCCGGCAAAATTCATCATGGATAATCTCTTCGAACGCCAAAACCTCGGCCTTGCGAGCGCCGGCGCCACCGTGCTCGTGCTTTCGGTCGTCATGGCCGTCGCTCCGTTTCGCTACGCGCTCCATATGCGCGCCAGAAGAAGGGGAGCACATTGATGGCGGCTCTTCATCCCCGTGGTCCCAAGCCATCACGGCTCACGGCAGGCCAGATCGGGCTCTATGCCTTCCTCATCCTGTCCGCGCTCTTCTTCCTGCTGCCGCTTTATACGATGCTCGTCACCTCGCTAAAGACGATGGAAGAGATCCGCCAGGGTCGCATCTTCGCCTTCCCCGATACCATCGATTTCACCGCCTGGAAGACAGCGTGGTCGGGAGCCTGCATGGGCACCCAATGTCTGGGTGTGCGCATCGGCTTCTGGAATTCGGTCAGGATCACGGTGCCGGCAGTCGCGATTTCCGTCTTCATTGGCGCGATCAACGGTTATGCCCTGTCCTTCTGGCGGCCGAGGGGCTCGAACCTGCTATTCGGCCTTCTGATGGCCGGCGGCCTCATCCCCTACCAGATCTTCCTCTATCCGCTGGTGCGGCTGCTCGCCAACCTCAGCCTTTATAACTCAGTGGCAGGCGTGGTCCTCGTCCACGTGATCTTCGGCCTGCCGCTGGTGACGCTGCTGTTTCGCAACTATTTCGTCGCCATTCCCGAGGAGCTCTGCAAAGCGGCTCGCGTCGACGGCGCCGGCTTCTGGCGGATCTTCATCGAGATCATGCTGCCCATGTCGGTGCCGATGATCGTCGTCGCCTCGATCTTCCAGTTCACCGGAATCTGGAACGACTTCCTGATCGGCCTGGTCTTCGCCGGACGCGACAACCTGCCGATGACGGTGCAGCTCAACAACATCGTCAACACCACCATGGGCGAGCGCGCCTACAATGTGAACATGGCTGCCACCATTCTGACCGCCGTCGTCCCGCTCGCCATCTATTTCTTCTCCGGCCGCTGGTTCCTGCGTGGTGTCGCCGCCGGCGCCGTCAAGGGGTAATGCCATGCAGCCTGCCGTCTCGGTCAAGGATCTCAAGATCGCCTATGGTGATCACACCGTCATCGACAAGCTGTCGATCGACATCGCTCCGCGCGAATTTCTCGTGCTGCTCGGCCCTTCCGGCTGCGGAAAGTCGACCCTGCTCAACTCGATCGCCGGCCTGCAAGACATCCGCGACGGCGAGATCTGGATCTCGGACAAGAATGTCACCTGGGCCGAGCCGAAGGATCGCGGCATCGGCATGGTCTTCCAATCCTATGCGCTCTATCCCCGCATGTCGGTGCGCAAGAATCTCTCCTTCGGCCTGCGCGTGGCGGGTCTTCCCAAGGCCGAGATCGAGGCGCGCATCGCCCGCACGACGTCGCTTCTCCACCTCGACAAACTGCTCGACCGCCGACCCTCGGAATTATCGGGCGGCCAGCGCCAGCGCGTCGCGATCGGCCGCGCCCTTGTGCGTGAGGTCAATGTTTTCCTGTTCGACGAACCGCTATCCAATCTCGATGCCAAGCTGCGCAACGAGCTGCGCGTCGAGATCAAGAAGCTGCATCAGAGCCTCGGCAACACGATGATCTATGTCACGCATGATCAGGTCGAGGCGCTGACGCTTGCCGATCGCATCGCCATCATGAAGGACGGCGTGATCCAGCAGCTCGCCAGCTCTTCCGAGATCTACCATCGCCCGGCCAATCTCTTCGTCGCCGGCTTCATAGGGGCGCCGGCGATGAACTTCATCGAGGGCGAGATCATTTCGAAGGCGGACGCGCCGGTCTTCGAAAGCAACGGACTTGCGATCCCCCTCGCCGGCTACCCTTTCCTCAGCGCCGTCAAGGCAGGTCCCGCCACGCTTGGCATCCGGCCGGAGCATATCGCGCCGAATGGCGCGGACGTGGGTTGGCCTACCCTTCCGGGCACTGTCTCGGTCGTCGAGCCGATGGGCGCCGATACCGTGCTGTGGTTCGACTGGGCGGGCCGAAGCCTCTCCTACCGCGTCATGGGAGATGCCGCGCTCCAGCCGGGTGCGGCGATCACGCCCGGCCTCGATATCGCCAAGGCCTCCCTCTTCGGCGCTGACGGCGCCCGCCTCTAAGACCACTTCCACAGCATACGGAAATTATCCATGTCTCAGACTGTCTATGACGCGCTGGTGATCGGCTCCGGCGCCGCTGGCTCCTTCGCCGCCAAGGAATTGACTGCCCAAGGGCTGTCGGTGCTGCTGCTCGAGGCCGGCCCGGCGGTGACCCAGAAGGATTTCGATCCGAACCGCAAGAAGGCGCCGGCCAGCAGCATCAATATCTGGGAGCGCGCCCGCGCCACGCTGAAGGGCCAGCCGATCCAGGCGCGCGCCGCCTTCTTTACCGAGCGCTTCAGCCATTTCTTCGTCAACGATCGCAAGAACCCTTATACGACCCCCAAGGATGCGCCATTCCTGTGGATACGCGGCCGCCAGGGCGGCGGCCGTCTGCACAGCTTCGGCCGGGTGCTGCTGCGCTGGACGGATGATGATTTCAAGATCCGCTCGAAGACGGGCAAGGGCGTCGACTGGCCGGTTTCCTACGACGAGCTCGCGCCCTATTATGCCGAGGTCGAAGGAAGCCTTGGTCTCTATGGCAACGAGGATGGCGTGGAGACATTGCCCGACGGCGTCTACGCCCATCCGGCGAAACTGACCCCGGCCGAAGAAATCTTCAAGACGGAAGTCGAAGGACGCTGGCCGAAGCGGCATGTCGTTTCCTGGCGCTATATCGCGCCCGATGCCGAACGGACGCCGAAGCCGCTGCGCGAGGCGTTGGCGACAGGACGGCTGACCATCCGCCATGACGCCATCGTGCGGCGTATCACCACCGACGATGCCGGCGGCCGGGCGACGGGTGCCGAGTTCATCGACCGCGCGACCGGCAAGGTCGAGGCCGCGCGCGCTGCCCTCGTCGTGCTCTCCGCATCGCCGATTGAAAGCGTCCGGCTGCTTCTCAATTCGGCCACGGCTCGCCACCCCCATGGGCTCGCCAACAGCTCGGGTGCGCTCGGGCGCTATTTCATGGATCAGCTTCCATGCCTTGCCTTCGGCTCCTTCTCCAAGGCGAAGGGTTGGACGGCCGATGATTCCGCGCCTGTCGATCCCTTCTACAATCCATCCGGCGGCATTTTCGTACCGCGCTTTGGAGAAGGCGACACAGGCCGCGGCGATTTCGACTATCAGGGAAGCATCGGCCGAGCGCCGACGCCGGATGAAGAGCCTTCGCGGCTGGCCTTCTTCGGCTTCGGCCGTATGCTGCCCTATGCCGACAATCGCATCACGCTCGATGTAGCGCGCAAGGATGCCTGGGGGATTCCGGTGCCCCATATCCGATGTGTCATGGGCGAGGAGGAACATGCCCTGCTGCGCCGGCAGGAAGAGGTATTAATCGATATGGTGCGCGGCGTCGGCGGCGAGCTGGAATTCATCGGCTCGCCCACCGGTCTTAGGGAGATGGGCCGCGGCGCCTTCCCCGATGCCGATCCGTTCAGCCGCTTCATGTTCCGCAGATGGTTCCGCAAGACCATGTGCATGGGCGCCGCAATCCATGAAACCGGCGGCGCGCGCATGGGAACATCGAACAAGGACTCCGTCCTCAATCCCCATAACCAGAGCTGGGATGTCCCTAACCTGCTCGTGACGGATGCTTCCGCCTTTCCGGGCAGCGGCATTGCCGGCACCACGCTGACCGTGATGGCCCTGACCATCCGCGCCTGCAGGAACATTGCCGATCAATATCGCGCCGGACAATCATGATCAGGCGCTTCGTTCCGATTGGAATTCAAACCTTCGGTCGACCTCCATTTTAGATATGGAGGCTCACCGCACTCCTCCATGGCCGCCGTCCGTGTAACCTTCGCGGTTTCGCCATCTGATGGAAATAGTTTGGCTTTGTCACCTTGCCACTGTAAATATCGTGCATATCCTTCTGCCCAACTACATCGAGCGATTGTGCAGGACGAAGAGGTGGGTTCGACCACTCCGTTACGGTGCCCAACCCAGAAGAAATTCGCGCCGAAATAGCTTGAAAAATTAGAATGTCTTTCGCCAATTGCAGGGAAATCCGGCTCTAGCGCGCAAAGCCATTTAAAGCGCACAATCTCCCCTCGCCACGAAGCGTCGAAAACCGCTTCTCGCGCCAGCATCTGGAGGAGATGCGGGACAAGCCCCATGATTTGACGAGCGTCGGGAACGCTTAGGGAGGAACAATGCTTGAACGACTTTTCAAATTGAGTGAGCACGGCACGTCCGCGCGCACCGAACTCATCGCCGGCGTGACGACGTTCCTGACGATGTCCTATATCATCTTCGTCAATCCCGACATTCTGTCGACGACCGGCATGGATCGCAACGCGGTCTTTGTCGCCACCTGTCTCGCAGCCGCGCTGGGTTCGATCGTCATGGGCCTCGTCGCCAATTGGCCGATCGGCATGGCACCGGGCATGGGGCTCAATGCCTTCTTCGCCTTCACCGTGGTTTCGGCTCTCGGCTTTACCTGGCAGCAGGCGCTCGGCGCGGTCTTCATTTCGGGCTGTATTTTCGTCCTGTTGACGGTAACCGGCGTGCGCAGCTGGCTGATTGCCGGCATCCCGCATTCGCTCAGAAGCGCGATTGCCGCGGGTATCGGTCTCTTCCTGGCGATCATCGCGCTCAAGAGCGCCGGCATCGTCGTCGCCAACAAGGCGACCCTCATTGGCCTCGGCGACCTCAAACAGACCGGCCCCCTTCTCGCGATCTTCGGCTTCTTCGTCATCGCCGTTCTCGATGCGCTGAAAATAAGAGGTTCGATCCTCATCGGTATTCTCGCCGTCACCATTCTCTCCTGGATCTTCGGCGTCAGCGAGTTCCACGGCATTGTTTCGGCGCCGCCGTCGATCATGCCGACCTTTTTGCAGCTCGACATCGTCGGCGCTCTCCATGGCGGCCTGGTCCATATCATCCTCGTCTTCGTGCTTGTCGAGGTTTTCGACGCCACCGGGACGCTGATCGGCATCGCCAAGCGGGCGAACCTGATCCAGGAAGGAAAGCCGAACAGGCTGAGCCGGGCTCTGCTTGCCGATAGCGCGGCCATCGTCGCCGGCTCACTGATGGGCACGAGCAGCACGACGGCCTTCGTCGAAAGCGCGTCGGGCGTCCAGGCCGGTGGTCGCACGGGTCTGACCGCGATCACCATCGCCGCCCTCTTCATCGCCGCCCTCTTCTTCTCGCCGCTCGCGGCTTCCGTGCCAGCCTATGCGACGGCTCCGGCGCTGCTCTATGTCGCGGGCCTGATGATGCGCGAGCTGACCGAAATAGAATGGGATGACCTGACCGAGGCGGCACCGGCGGCAATCACCGCGCTTGCGATGCCCTTCACCTACTCGATCGCCAATGGTCTTGCTTTTGGCTTCATCACCTATGTGGCCGTGAAAGTCTTCACCGGCCGCTGGTCGATGCTGCATCCGGCAACACAGATCGTCGCGGCCCTGTTCGTCGTACGCTTCGCCTTCTTCGCGGATTGACGGCGGAATGATTTCAAGGCCGGGTCGTTCGCTGGAATGACCCGGCCTTTTGGCATTCCGCAGATTGCGAGGAACGGGAACCACTTTGACAAATAAGGGGCGCTGCAACCGCAGCGCCCCTTATTTGTCTGCACCGATCGAGATCCGATCAGCGGATCAGGAACGCCTCGTCATAGAAATGCTCCTCAAGATTGACGCCTTTGCCACCGCGATCCACAACGATGAAATCCGAGATGCCGTCGAGGGGCGTCAGGATGCCGTGCCAGACGTTGCGCCGGATATTGACGCCTTGTCCGGGCCTGGTTCGGAAAGCCATGGGCTCGCCCGGACCATTGTCCGTCTCCGGCGCCGCAACGACGAGGAACGGATTGCCGGTCAGCGGCACGAAGGCCTGGCTGCCGAGAGGGTGCCGCTCGACCATCTTCAGTTCCAGCGGCAGCGCATAGGGTTCGCCGCGCAGCCAGCTGATCATCGTGCGTGCCTCCTCACCAATCGCTTCGACCTTTGCGAGATCATGATAACGAACGCATTTCCCGGCGTTGATGGGGAAACTTTGTGCCCCCTCCATTTCGATGACATCGCCAAAGGGCGCGAATGCGGCTCTCGTCAGCGGCTGAATTTCGATCACTTTCATTCATGGGTCTCCCGTTTCCATTCTCCGAAGTCATCTCTTCCTCGATCGACGATATGTTCGCTTGGGTTTGATACCTGACCCGCTGTGCGGACAGCGGAAATCGAGCCGGAGCGCGGCTGGCAACCCGGCGGCCGCCATGCCGCGGCTATTTCCATGGTCAATCACTACCGACGCTGATCACGAAGACCGCGGCATCGGATTCCCCCTGCCGCAAGCGCCTCTACCCGATACCCATCAGGGTCGGCCGAACATCGGCGTGCTCATCACGTCCGCCATGCAATACGGAAATCTGCATTTTCATGAAATGCATATCGCGATACCGGCACGTATTTCCCGGCCTCAGCGCATGCGAAGCGCGCAAGCCGTATTCATCCATCCCGCCGCGACATCGTATGAAACGCTCCTCCAAACGTTTCGACATCCAATGTCTAACCGCAAATCACGCGTGCCATTCCCCTTGGAAATTTTGAAAGTCTCGAACGTTACAGCTGCTTTTCATGGGAATGAGCCTGGCGGATAGTAGAGAAAGGAGCGCTACGTTCGGGAGAAGAATATGCAGTCTCATTCGCCAGGAGCCGGACGGCTCACGACCCACGTCCTGGATACGGCGCTCGGCAAACCTGCTGAAGGCTTGCGCATCGAACTCTACCGGATCGAGGGCGATGCACTGCACCTCCTGACGTCCACCGAAACCAACGACGACGGTCGCTGCGATGCGCCGCTGCTATCAGGCGAAACCATGCAGGCCGGCACCTACGAGCTGCGCTTCCATGCCGGTGACTATCTTGGCCGCACATCGGCGAGCCCGATGTTTCTAGACATCATTCCGATCCGCTTCGGTCTCGCTGATGAACAAGCGCACTACCATGTGCCGCTGCTCCTCTCGCCTTACAGCTACTCCACCTACCGCGGGAGCTGAAAATGACATCGACGAAAATCCGCTCCGAACTTCGTTTCATTCTCAACGGCCGGGACATCATTCTTACCGACGTGGCGCCGGACCAGACGCTGCTCGACTGGCTGCGCCTTTCCCGTTCGCTGAAGGGCACCAAGGAAGGCTGCGCCGAAGGCGACTGCGGCGCCTGCACGGTGCTTGTGGGTCGGCTGACGCCCGCGGGTGGCCTCGTCTATGAGAGCGTCAACGCCTGCATCCGCTTCCTCGGTTCGCTGGATGGCTGTCATGTGGTCACCGTCGAGCATCTCGCCCCGAGCGACGAACACCTGCATCCGGTGCAGCAAGCGATGGTCGACTTTCACGGTTCGCAATGCGGCTTCTGCACGCCTGGTTTCGTCATGTCGCTCTACGGACTTTGGATGCAGACGCCGAATCCCACGGATCAACAGATCGAAACAGCGCTCCAGGGCAATCTCTGTCGCTGCACCGGCTATGAACCGATCTTGCGCGCCGCCCGCTCCATCTCCCAATATGGCGGTACGCAAGACGACCCGCTGCTGATCGAACGCGAAACCATGATCGCGCGCCTGCAGGCCCTTCGCGATGGCGCCCGCGTCGAAATCGGCGAGGGTCGAAATCGGCTGATCGTGCCGGCGAACCTTGATGATTTCGCCTCGGTTCTGGAGGCATCGCCGACGGCGACCGTGGTGGCCGGCTCGACCGATGTCGGCCTCTGGGTCACCAAGCACATGCGCGACGTCACGCCGGTCATCTTCATTGCCGAGCTGCAGGAGTTGAAATCGATCGTGGTGAAAGACGGCGTGATCAGCATCGGCGCCGGCGTCACCTATTCGGAGGCGTTCGCGACGCTTTCGCAGCATGTCCCGGCGCTTGGGCCGTTGATTACCCGCATTGGCGGCCAGCAGGTGCGCAACATGGGCACGATCGGCGGCAACATCGCCAACGGCTCGCCGATCGGCGATACGCCACCGGCGTTGATTGCGCTCAACGCGTCGCTGACCTTGCGCAAGGGCATCGTTCGGCGCACCATTGCGCTTGAAGACTTCTTCATCGCCTATGGCAAACAGGACCGCCAGCCTGGCGAATTCGTCGAAGCCATCCATATTCCGGTTCCTGCAGCCGCGGCGAAATTCGCTATCTACAAGGTGACGAAGCGCCGGGACGAGGACATTACCGCCACGCTCGGCGCCTTCCGGCTGGTACTTGGCGAAGATGGCACGGTTGCCGAAATCCGGATCGCCTATGGCGGCATGGCCGCGACGCCGAAACGGGCCTTCGCCGTCGAAAGGGCGCTGCTCGGCCAGCCCTGGAGCGAGAGGACCGTGGAGACGGCAATGGAGAAATATGCCGAGGATTACGCGCCACTGACCGACATGCGCGCCACGGCGGAATATCGCGCGTTGGCTGCCAGAAACCTGCTGCTGCGCTTCTACCTGGAAACGACGTCCATCGCGGCGCCGGCGCAGGTATCGAGATACGAGGCCGCGTAAGAGATGAACAAGCACACTCCCGATTTCAAACCCGAAACCATCATTGGCGGCGTCCATACCAGCCCGCGCCATGATTCCGCCCACAAGCATGTCTCCGGTGCCGCCGTCTATATCGACGACATCACCGAACCCACGGGCACGCTTCACGTCGGCCTCGGCCTGTCCACCGTGGCGCACGGCATCCTGAAATCCGTCGATCTCTCAGCCGTGCGGGCCGCGCCCGGCGTCGTTGCCGTCCTCACCCATGAGGATGTGCCCGGCATCAACGATATCTCGCCCTCCTATATGCATGATGACCCCGTGCTTGCCGCCGGCAAGGTCGAGTTTCATGGCCAGCCGATCTTTTGCGTGATCGCCGAAACGCGCGAGCAGGCGCGCCGCGCCGCAAGGCTGGCAAAGATCGAGTACGAGGAATTGCCTGCTGATATCGACATCTGGGATCTGGATGTTTCCACTCATAAGCAGGTGGTCACGCCGCTAACGCTGAAGCGTGGCGATCCGGCGGACGCCCTTGCGAATGCACCACGGCGCGTGAAAGGCCGAATGCGGCTCGGCGGCCAGGATCATTTCTATCTCGAAGGCCAAGTCTCGCTCGCTGTTCCCGGTGAGGACGACGAGGTGGTTGTCTATTGCTCCACCCAAGGCCCGAGCGAGACGCAGCACATGGTCGCCCATGCGCTTGGCGTGCCGAGCAATGCTGTTACGATCGAGGTTCGGCGCATGGGTGGCGGCTTCGGCGGCAAGGAAACCCAGGCGAACCAATGCGCCGCGATCGCTGCCATCGCCGCCAAGAAGCTGAAGCGCGCCGTCAAGATCCGGCTCGACCGCGACGAAGACATGATCGCGACCGGCAAGCGGCATGATTTCGCCATCGACTACGAAGTGGGCTTTGACGACGAGGGCCGCATCCTTGCCGTCGACTATACCTTCGCGCTTCGCGCCGGCTTCTCCGCCGATCTGTCCGGTCCGGTCGGCGACCGTGCGCTGTTTCACTGCGACAATGCCTATTTCTTTCCGCATGTTCATGCGAAATCGGCGCCGCTCTATACCAATACCGTCTCCAACACGGCCTTTCGCGGCTTCGGCGGTCCGCAGGGAATGGTCGGCGCCGAACGGGTCATCGACGAGGTGGCCTTCGCCGTCGGCAAGGACCCGCTCGAAATTCGCAAACTGAATTTCTATGACGCGATGGGCGTCGATGGTGAGCGCAACCTTACCCCCTACCACCAGAAGGTCGAGGACTGCATCATTCAGCGCATCGTCGCCGAACTGGAGGAAAGCGCTGACTATGCCGGACGCCGCAAGGCGATCGCCGAGTTCAATGCCAAGAGCCGCATCGTCAAGCGCGGCATCGCGCTGACTCCAGTGAAATTCGGCATCTCCTTCACCAAGACGGAGTCGAACCAGGCCGGCGCGCTGGTGCATGTCTATAGCGATGGCTCCGTGCACATGAACCATGGCGGCACCGAGATGGGACAAGGCTTGCACCTGAAGGTGGCGCAGGTCGTGGCGGAAGAATTCCAGATCGATCTCGACCGGGTGAAGATCACCGCGACGACCACGGCCAAGGTGCCGAACACCTCACCGACCGCGGCCTCCTCGGGTGCCGATCTCAACGGCATGGCGGCCCAGGACGCCGCACGCCAGATCAAGGAGCGACTGATCGCCTTTGCCGCGGAAAGCCATCAGGTATCGCCTGACCAGGTTCTCTTCCTGCCCAACCGGGTGCGCATCGGCGACATCGAAATGCCGTTCGACGATCTCGTCAAGAAGGCCTACATGGCCCGCGTCCAGCTTTCGGCCGCCGGCTTCTACAAGACGCCGAAAATCCATTGGGACCGCAAGGCGGGCCGCGGCCATGCCTTCTACTACTATGCCTATGGCGCGGCGTGCTCGGAAGTATCGATCGATACGCTGACGGGGGAATATGTCGTTGAACGCACCGATATCCTGCACGATACCGGCCGCTCACTGAATAAAGCCATCGATATCGGCCAGGTCGAAGGCGGCTTCATCCAGGGCATGGGCTGGCTGACGACGGAAGAGCTCTGGTGGGACGGCAAGGGGCGGCTTCGAACGCACGCGCCCTCGACTTACAAGATCCCGCTTGCATCCGACCGGCCAAAGATTTTCAATGTGGCCCTAACCGATTGGTCGGAGGCCCATGAGCCGACGATCCATCGGTCCAAGGCGGTTGGCGAGCCGCCGCTGCCGCTCGGCCTCTCCGTCTTGCATGCCCTTTCGGATGCCGTGGCGAGCGTCGCCGACCACAAGATCTGCCCGCGTCTCGACGCGCCGGCGACACCCGAACGGGTGCTGATGGCGATCGAGCGTCTCAAGGCGGCGAAGAAGGAGTAAGATAATGCCTGCCGCCTGTGAAGACATCCGGGATTTTCTCCGCCGCGAACCGGCATCGATTCTCGTCGAGGTGACGGGGGTCGCAGGCTCCGCACCGCGCGATGCGGATGCCTGGATGCTGGTATCGGAGCGGGCAATCTTTGCGACGATCGGCGGCGGAACACTGGAATATATGGCGATCGACCAGGCACGACGGGCATTGCGCTCCGGCCTTGCGGCGGAGCCGATGAACGTACCGCTCGGCCCGGAGATCGGCCAATGCTGCGGCGGTCGGGTGGGCCTCGCCTTCACCGCCCTCAGCCCAGCGCTTGCGAATGATCTCATAGCTCGGAGCGACCGCGAGATGGCCACACGCCCACATGTCTATGTTTTCGGCGCCGGTCATGTCGGCGATGCGCTTGCCATGGCGCTTTCGCTCGCGCCATTACGCGTGGTACTTGTCGATACGCGAGAGGAAGAGCTTGTCGCCAGCTCCGTGCCAGGCATTGAAACCTGTCTCACGGCCATGCCTGAGGCTGTCGTGCGCGATGCGCCGGCCGGCAGCAGCTTCGTCATTCTCACCCATGATCACGCGCTCGATTTCCTGATTGCCGCCGAGGCGCTCAAACGTAACGATGCAGCCTATGTCGGCATGATCGGCTCCAAGACGAAGCGCGCCACTTTCCGCAACTGGCTGTCGCGCGAAAGCGGGCACGCTGAGCTTTTCGATCGCCTCGTCTGCCCAATCGGCGGAACGGCCGTGAAAGACAAGCGTCCCACGGTCATCGCCACGCTTGCCGCCGCCGAGATCATGACAGCGGCGCTGACTTGGACGGCCGCGGCACAGCTAGCCGCGACAAAACCTGTTATCGGATAACGGGCAACTGCTTGAAGGGATTGGCGACCGGCACGCCGAGCGGCGCGAAATGCCGCTCATTGGTCGTCAAAACCGTGAGGCCGCATGCAGCGGCGATGGCGGCGATGGCAATGTCCTCGAAGCCGGGGTCGTGAGCACGCGCCCGGTCAAGCATCAGGCCAGCATGCTGCGCCTCCTCAACTCCGAAGGGCAGGATACGGCCGGCATAGAAATGTTCCACCGCGGCGAGCCAGCGGCGCAGGTGCTCCGCTTTCGTCGTCGCCCCAATCCTAACCATGCGGGCGATGCCTGCCTCGATCTCGGCGATGGTGATGGCCGAAAGATAAAGCCGGTCACTATTGGCGCGCAGCCAGGCCGCGAATGCCTCAGCGCCGACTTGGCGCTTGATCGGCGCATCGGCCGATACGATATTGGTATCCAGAAGATACAAGATCAGAAGCCATTTTCACGCAATGAACGCGCGGGCTTTCGCGATCGCTCTGGAATATCGGCGGGCTCGCCGGGAAAGGCGAGAAGCAGATCGGGGAAATCAGGTACTTTGGAGACCCTTTGCCATTCCTCGAAGGAAACCAGCACCGCTTCCTTCCGGCCATGGCGGGTAATAACGGTCGGCTCACCGGCCACCGCTTGATCGACCACGGCCGAAAGCCTCGCCTTCGCATCCTTGAGCTGGATTTCCTTCATGCCGCCTCTCCATATGACCACCGATAGACATATGTGATTTCACTGAATTGAGCCAAGTGGAGATCAATCTGTCGCGTTCGATTCACGAGGCTGCGGCCACTGGCTCGTCCTCGAGCAGCTTGCCGATGAGCCGCTGACAGCGCTCCGCCATGAAATCGATCATCAGGCGGACCTTCGGATCCTGGAAACGCTTGTGCGGATAGATGGCGGCGAGCTGAACCGGAGCTGGCGGACTTTCCTTCAGGATCTCCACCAATCGCCCTTCCCTCAGATAGGCTTTAACCTCGAACAGCGGTTTGTTGATGATGCCGCGGTCTTCCAGTGCCCATTGGGTCAGCACATCGCCATCATCGCTGTCATAAGGGCCTGCGACCTCGAACTTGCGGGTACCTTCCGCCGTCATCAGCGTCCAGTAATATTCCTTCGATCCCGGATAGCGCAGCAAGAGGCAGTCATGCTTGTCGGCGATCAACGCATCCGCGCTCGCCGGCACGCCACGACTTGCAAGGTAGGCAGGTGATGCGCAAAGCACCCGCTCGCAATTGAGGATACCGCGCATGCGCAGGTTCGAATCCTCCAGCACGCCAAGCTTGAAGGCGACGTCGACGCCTTCGGCGAGGATGTCGACATTGTGGTCCGACAGGCGCAAGCGTACTTCGATATCCGGATATTTGTCATGAAACTCCGGAATGCCCGAGGCGATCAGCCTTCGGCCGATGCCGAGCGGCGCGGTGATCCTCAGCGATCCCTTCGGATTTCGCGAAAGATCGGCGATCGCCGCTTCCGCCTCATTGACCGCCTCGATGATCTTCACCGCTTTTTCGTAGAAAACGCGGCCATGTTCGGTCGGCGAGAGCTTACGCGTGGTGCGGTTGAAGAGGCGCACGCCAAGATGACGCTCGAGCTCCTTGATGCGGTTGCTCGCCACCGCAGGCGTGACGCGCTGGTCGCGGCCTGCTGCCGAGAGAGTACCGAGTTCGACCACACGAACGAAGACGCGGACATTATCAAGATAGGACATGGCTCCTTCTACCACATTGGCGCGCGGAACAAACCAGGGTTCATCTTATAGATTTTTTTGAAAGTGTTGGTGGATTCACCGGGATTTTCGAGAAAATCACCCGATGGCAAACAGTCCCGTGAAGATCAGGCCCATGAAGGCCGGGAGGAGTTCCCATGTATGAATATGCCATCGCCTGGGACTGGCTGACATTCGCCGTCCGCTGGCTGCACCTCATCACCGCCATCGCCTGGATTGGCTCGTCATTCTATTTCGTGGCACTCGACCTCGGCCTCAAGAAACATCCGGCCCTGCCGCCTGGCGCCTATGGCGAGGAGTGGCAGGTGCATGGCGGCGGCTTTTACCATATCCAGAAGTATCTGGTGGCGCCGGCCAACATGCCGGACCACCTCGTCTGGTTCAAATGGGAAAGCTACGTCACCTGGCTGTCGGGCTTCGGCATGCTCTGTCTTGTCTATTATGCCGGCGCCGATCTCTACATGATCGACCCGGCCGTGCTTGACGTCTCCAAGCCGGTGGCGATCGCCATTTCGCTCTGCTCGATCGCCGGTGGATGGCTCCTGTACGACCTGATCTGCAAGTCGCCCTTCGGCAACGATAATACCCGGCTGATGGTGGCGCTCTATTTCATTCTGGTAGCGGTGGCTTGGGGCTATACCCATCTCTTTACCGGCCGCGCCGCCTTCCTGCATCTCGGCGCCTTCACGGCGACGATCATGTCGGCCAATGTCTTCTTCATCATCATCCCGAACCAGAAGATCGTGGTTGCCGACCTGCTTGCCGGCCGTACGCCAGATGCGAAATACGGCAGGATCGCCAAGCAGCGGTCGACGCACAACAACTACCTGACGCTGCCGGTGCTGTTCCTGATGCTGTCGAACCACTATCCGCTGGCTTTCGGCACGCAGTTCAACTGGATCATCGCCTCACTCGTCTTCCTGATGGGCGTCACCATCCGCCACTGGTTCAATACCCGGCACGCCAATGCCGGCAACCCGACTTGGACCTGGCTGATCACCGTCATCCTGTTCATCATCATCATGTGGCTCTCCACGGTACCGAAAATGCTGACCGGCGAACCCACAACGAAGATCTCCGCCATCCAGCAGCCCTTCATCACGGCGCAGGATTTCCCAAAGGTCCGCGATACCGTGATGGGTCGCTGCTCCATGTGCCATGCGAAGGAGCCGAGCTGGGAGGGCATCGTCGCTCCGCCGAAGGGGGTGATGTTCGAGACCGATCGCGATATCGCCGCCCATGCGCGCGAGATCTACCTGCAGGCTGGCCGCAGCCACGCCATGCCGCCCGCCAATGCCTCTCACATAACCGACGAGGAGCGCCGCCTGCTCGTCTCCTGGTATGAAAGTGCCATCAATGGGGAGAAGACCCAATGAACGAAGTCCTAATCCGTGGTCGCGTGCTGACCTTCCTTGCCGAGCCGCAAGGCATAGATGACACCGCCTCCTATCGCTATATCGAGGACGGCGCCGTCTTCGTCCGCGACGGCAAGATCGTGGAAATCGGCACCTATGGCGACGTGAGAAAGCTGGCTGACGCCGGCATCAGGATCGCGGACCATCGCCCGAACCTCATCCTGCCGGGCTTCATCGACACGCACCTGCATTTCCCGCAGACGCAGGCGATCGCCTCCTATGGCGCGCAGCTGCTCGAATGGCTGAATACCTATATTTTCGTCGAGGAACAGAAGTTTGCACGCGCCGCCCATGCGGCCGAAGTGGCCGACCGCTTCATGGACGAACTCCTGTCGAACGGCACGACGACGGCGGTTGCCTATTGTTCGGTGCATCCGGAAAGCGTCGACGCCTATTTCGCGGCGGCGCAAGCGCGCGGCATGTGCATGATCGGCGGTAAGGTGATGATGGATCGCAACGCGCCGGAGGCGCTGCGCGATACGCCGCAGCGCGGCTATGACGAGACCAAGCGGCTGATTGCGAAGTGGCACGGCCGCGGACGCGTCCATTATGCCATCAGCCCTCGTTTTGCGATTACCTCGACGCCCGAGCAGATGGAAATGAGCAAGGCGCTCGTCGCCGAGCATCCGGACTGCTATGTCCAGACGCATCTCTCGGAAAATCGGGATGAGATCGCCTTTGCCACCTCTCTCTACCCCGAGGCCAAGGATTATACGGATATCTATGCTCGCTACGGTCTGCTCAACGACCGCATGCTGCTCGGCCATTGTATCCATATGAGCGAACGGGAAGTCGCGGTGCTTGCGGAGACCGGCGCGGTGGGTGTCTTCTGCCCGACCTCGAACCTCTTCCTCGGCTCGGGACTTTTCAACGCCGCACAGTTCGACAGGCTTGGCGCGCGCTGGTCGGTCGCAACCGATGTCGGCGCCGGGACCAGCTTCTCCATGCTGGAAACGATGGATGAAGCCTACAAGGTGTTGCATCTGCAGGGGCAGCGGCTGACGCCGTTCAACTCCTTCTATCGCATGACGCGCGGCAACGCCCTGGCGCTCGGTCTCGAAAAGCGGATCGGCTCGCTGCAGGCGGGCGCGGGCGCCGATATCGTCGTGCTGGATTCCAGCGCCAAGTCGGCCATGGAATTCCGCATGCGCACGACAACCTCATTGGCGGAGGAGCTCTTTATCCTTCAGACCATGGGTGATGACCGTTGCGTTGCCGAAGTCTATGTCGCCGGCAAGGCGATGAAGACCAAGGGTAAGAAGACAGATACGACGCTACGCGAACAACTGCAGCTCGCCTGACCCGAGTAAATGTGGCGGACCGGCAACGCCGTCGTCTCGGCAGAGACGGCGGCGAAGATGTTCAGGTCCGCTTCGAGCGTCCACCCATTGCCTTCGTCAATTCTTCCGCTGCGGCCCGCACGACAGGGCCGAGCGCAGCAACCCTTTCATCCGGCAACCGCACAGCCGGGCCTGAAATCGAAATTCCGGCGATAGCCTCGCCATATTCATCGAAGATCGGCGCCGCCACGCATCGCATGCCGAGCGTATGTTCCTCATCGTCGATCGACCAGCCGCGCGAGCGGATCTCGTCCATATCCGCGAGCAGCATAGGCAGAGTGTCGCGGGTTTTGTCGGTGAAATGCTGCAACGGACGCTCCTGGAGCAAAGTTTTTATCTCGCTGTCCGCCCAGGTGGAGAGGATTGCCTTGCCTATGCCCGATGCATGGATCGGCCCGCGGCGGCCAGGGCGGAAGAAGGCGCGCATCGGCGCGTGGCTTTCCGCTTGCGAGATGAAGACGACGTCACCGTCCTCCTCGATGGCGATATTGGCGGTCTCGCCGGATGCCTCCATCAACTGCTTGAGGAAGGGCCGGCTGATCGTGCCGAGCTTGCGGAAGCGCAAGTAGGCGGTTCCGATCTCGAAGGCTTTCACCCCGATCGTCCAGGCGCCGGTCTCATCGTCATGCGCCACCATGCCGTGCTGAGCAAGAGACGTCAGTAGCCGGTGGACGGTGGACGGCGCCATGGCCGACCGGTCAGCGAGATCGGTCAAAACCGCGCCGTCGGCTTGCGCCACCAACTCCAAGAGTTTCAGACTGCGATCGAGCACTTGGACGGATGAAGCCGCCGCGTTCCCTGCCGGTTTCCGGCCCGGCCTGCCCCTCGTCTTTTCCCGATTTTCCGCCATGACGCTCACTCTAGACCAAACGCATGCCGCACAATTTGGCGCGACCCGCTTGGGCTTCATGACATATCCGCTTCGCCGCGATTGTTCCAGATTCGTTGAAAATGTTTATTTCCATATGATGGGATTAATTTCCATTTTTTGATTGCGCTTGTTCACCCATGCGGTACCTTCGATCCAGAAACGGAGGAAATCTCATGGCGAAGATGCGCGCAGTCGATGCCGCAGTGCTGGTTCTGGAAAAGGAAGGCGTCAATTGCGCCTTCGGCGTTCCCGGCGCTGCGATCAACCCCTTCTATTCCGCAATGAAGGCACGTGGTTTTATCCGCCATGTACTTGCCCGCCATGTCGAGGGCGCAAGCCATATGGCCGAGGGCTACACCCGCGCGCGCGCCGGCAATATCGGTGTCTGCATCGGAACGTCCGGACCTGCCGGCACCGACATGATCACCGGCCTTTATTCGGCTTCCGCCGATTCCATCCCGATCCTCTGCATTACCGGCCAGGCGCCGCGCGCCCGTCTGGACAAGGAGGATTTCCAGGCCGTCGATATCGCCAAGATCGCAGCCCCCGTCACCAAGTGGGCCGTGACCGTCATGGAACCGGCGCTGGTTCCTTACGTCTTCCAGAAGGCATTCCACACGATGCGCTCGGGTCGCCCTGGCCCTGTGCTCATCGATCTGCCCGTTGACGTCCAGCTCGCCGAGATCGAGTTCGATATCGACACCTATGCGCCGCTTGCCCCCTACAAGCCCTCGGCGACGCGGGCACAGGCGGAAAAGGCGCTTGCCATGCTGAACGCGGCCGAGCGGCCGCTGATCGTCGCAGGCGGCGGCATCATCAATGCCGATGCTTCCGACCTGCTCGTCGAATTCGCCGAAATCACAGGCGTCCCGGTCATCCCGACGCTGATGGGCTGGGGGACGATCCCGGACGATCATCCCCTGATGGCCGGCATGTGCGGGCTGCAGACCTCGCATCGCTACGGCAATGCGACGCTGCTTGCCTCCGATTTCGTCTTCGGCATCGGCAATCGCTGGGCGAACCGCCATACAGGAAATGTTTCGACCTATACGGAAGGGCGAACCTTCGTTCATGTCGATATCGAGCCGACTCAGATCGGCCGTGTCTTTGCTCCTGATTTCGGCATCGTCTCGGACGCGGGTGCCGCCCTGAAGCTCCTCCTCGACGTCGCGACCGAATGGAAGACCGAAGGCAAGCTGCGCGACTGGTCGGCCTGGGCCGAGGAGTGCCGCGAGCGCAAGCGGACCATGCTACGCAAGACGCATTTCGACCAGACGCCGCTGAAGCCACAGCGTGTCTACGAGGAGATGAACAAGGCTTTCGATCGCGATACATGCTATGTCTCGACCATCGGGCTTAGCCAGATCGCCGGCGCGCAGTTCCTACACGTGTACAAGCCGCGCAACTGGATCAATTGCGGCCAGGCCGGCCCGCTCGGCTGGACGCTGCCGGCAGCACTTGGCGTGCGGGCGGCAGATCCCGACCGCCCGATCGTCGCACTGTCGGGCGACTACGACTTCCAGTTCCTCATCGAGGAGCTGGCCGTCGGCGCGCAGCACAAGCTCCCTTACCTGCATGTGGTCGTGAACAATTCCTATCTTGGCCTCATCCGCCAGGCCCAGCGCGGCTTCAACATGGATTTCGAGGTCAGCCTCGCCTTCGAGAACATCAATGCCGCTGATAATGCCGAACCCGGCTATGGCGTCGACCATGTCGCCGTTGCCGAAGGCCTCGGCTGCAAGGCGATCCGCGTGCGCAGCCCGAACGAGTTCCAGGAAGCGTTCACGACAGCAAAGCAGCTGATGGCGGAGCATCAGGTTCCTGTCGTTATCGAGTTCATTCTGGAGCGCGTCACCAACATCGCCATGGGCGCCGACATCAATGCCGTCGTCGAATTCGAGGAGCTTGCCGAGCGCGGCGAGGACGCACCGACGGCGATCCTCGCATTGCTAGACTAAAGGAGGAACACAATGCCGAAATTCGCGGCCAATCTCACCATGCTCTTCACCGAGGCACCGTTTCTGGATCGTTTCGCGCTGGCCGCCAAGGCGGGCTTCGAGGGCGTCGAATATCTCTTTCCTTACGATTTTGCCAAGGAAGCGCTGCGCGCCGAACTCGATCGTCATGGATTGACCCAGGTGCTGCACAATCTGCCGGCTGGTAATTGGGCCGGCGGCGAACGCGGGATCGCGATCCTGCCCGATCGTATCGACGAGTTCCGCCGCGGCGTTGCTTCCGCTATCGACTACGCGACGACGCTCGGCTGCAGCCAGATCAATTGCCTCTCTGGCATTACACCAGCCGGTGTGCCCGATGAGGTGCTGCGGACTACCTTCATCGTCAACCTCAAATATGCGGCGGAAGAGCTCGGCAAGCACGGGATCCGGCTACTGATTGAGCCGATCAACCGGTTCGACATTCCCGGCTTCTATCTCAACGCGCCGGACCAGGCAGCCTCGATCATCGCCGAGGTCGGCAGCGACAACCTGTTCATTCAGTACGACCTCTATCATCAGCAGCGCACCGAGGGCGAATTGATCGGCACCTTTAGGAAGCATCAGGCACGGATTGCCCATGTGCAGCTCGCCGACAATCCGGGTCGCAATGAGCCGGGCACCGGCGAGATCGCCTACCCCTTTGTCTTCGAAGCGCTTGATGCGCTCGGCTATGACGGCTGGATCGGCTGCGAATACAAGCCGCGCACCACGACCGCGGCGGGGCTCGGCTGGTTTGCCGCAGCAGGCCGCCACGCCGAAAGCGCAGCCATTCTCAATATCAGGAGCTAAACAGCATGGCACATATCGGATTTATCGGCCTCGGCATCATGGGTACTCCCATGGCGCGTCATCTGCAAAATGCCGGCCACATCGTCGTCACATCAAAGTTTGCCATTCCGCCGCGCCAGGAGCTGCTCGACAACGGTCTGCAATTCGTCGAAACGCCGAAGGAGCTTGCCGAAACCGTCGACACAATCATCCTGATGCTGCCGGATACACCTGAAGTGAAGGACGTGCTCTTCGGCGAGAACGGCGTCGCCTACGGACTGTCCAAGGGAAAGCTCGTCATCGACATGAGCTCGATCTCGCCGATCGAGACCAAGGAATTCGCCAGAAAGATTCGCGAGACTGGCGCCGAATATATCGACGCGCCCGTCTCCGGCGGCGAAGTCGGCGCCAAGAACGCCTCGCTTTCCATCATGGCCGGCGGTTCCGAAGCCAGTTTCGAGCGGGCGCTGCCCCTCTTCCAACTGATGGGCAAGAACATCACCCTCGTTGGCGATTGCGGCGATGGCCAGGTTACCAAGGTCGCCAACCAGATCATCGTCGCATTGACGATCGAGGCCGTGTCCGAGGCGCTTGTCTTCGCCTCCAAGGCCGGCGCCGATCCGGCTCGCGTGCGCTCGGCCCTGATGGGCGGTTTTGCCTCCTCGCGCATCCTCGAAGTGCATGGCGAGCGCATGATCAAGCGCACTTTCGAACCCGGATTCCGCATCTCGCTGCATCAGAAGGATTTGAACCTCGCCCTGCAGGGTGCCAAGGCGCTCGGCGTCTCACTGCCGAACACCGCGGCGACGCAGGAGCTTTTCAACCAATGCGTCGCCAATGGCGATAGCGGGCTCGACCATTCCGGTCTCGTCAAGGCGCTGGAGCGCATGGCGAACCATCCCGTCGCGTAACATGTGAGAAATCCGATGCCTGATATCGCCGATCCCCGCGCCTTTCTGGAAAAGCTGTTCTATGCGGCGGTCGCAGCCGCCGATCCGGATAAGGCACTGGTTCCCCATCTGCCTGAAAAGCCGAAGGGCCGGACGGTGGTGGTCGGTGCCGGCAAGGGGGCGGCGCAGATGGCGCGTGCCTTCGAGCGTCTTTGGGACGCACCGCTCTCCGGTGTCGTCGTCACGCGTTATGGCTATGCCGTGCCGTGTGAGCGCATCGAGGTTCTCGAGGCCGCGCATCCCGTGCCGGACGAAAGCGGTCTGCATGCATCAGATCGGTTGATGGCAGCGGTAAATGGTCTTACGGAAGACGATCTGGTCGTCGCCCTGATCTGCGGAGGCGGCTCGGCACTGTTGCCCGCGCCGGCAGGCGATCTCACGCTTGCCGACGAGATCGCCGTCAATCGGGCCCTGCTTGCCTCCGGCGCACCGATCGGCGCCATGAATGCCGTTCGCAAGCAGGTCTCGCGCATCAAGGGAGGGAGGCTGGCGGCCCTTGCCCATCCGGCAAGGGTCATCTCCCTCGTCGTTTCCGATATCCCAGGCGACAACCCAGCCCTGGTCGCCTCCGGCCCGACCATCGCCGACGAGACGATCCGCGCAGATGCACTTGCGATCATAGAACATTACGGTCTCGACTTGCCCGACGCGGTGATGCGTCATCTCGCAGATAATAGCGATGAGCCGCCCCTACCCTCCGACCCTCGTTTCGCTCGCAACGAGGTGAAGCTCGTTGCTTCGGCGGCCATCGCGCTGGATGCGGCCGCCGATGTCGCCCGCAAGGCCGGCGTCGAGACCATCGTGTTGTCCGATGCTATCGAGGGCGAGGCATCGGAGGTCGGTCGCCAACATGCGGCGATCGTCGCCAAGATCCTGCAGCGAGGTATGGCGTCGCAAGACCCCATGCTTCTTCTGTCTGGCGGGGAAACCACAGTAACGATCAAGGGCAAGGGCAAAGGTGGCCGCAACAGCGAGTTCCTCCTGTCCTTCGCCTGCGCCATTTCCGGCCAGAAGGGCATCTCAGCGCTCGCCGCCGACACGGACGGCATCGACGGCTCGGAGGACAATGCCGGCGCCTTCGCCGATGGCACCACCGTTGCCCGGCTTGCCGATCGAAAGAGGGATGCGGCCGACTTCCTTCAGCGCAACGACAGCTGGTCGGCCTTCGCCGCTATCGACGACCTCTTTGTGAGCGGCCCGACTGGCACGAACGTCAACGACTTCCGCGCGATCCTGCTGCAATAGATCATCGCCGCCCGCCAATCGAGCGACTCGGAGTTATGCTGCCGGTGGCGTGACGCATTCTGTATTGAGCGGCGCAGTTGGAAAGCGTATGAGTTCAACAAAAAGCTGAACTATTTTTCTTGCTGGCAACGCCAACCGTTGCGGGCAAGCCGGGGACCGTATCTATCATGAATTTGTTGCACGTGCTCACTATCGAGGAGTAGCAAGGAGAAGTGCTGTCGCGCCAGTCACTTTTTGGTGTGGTCACCGCACGTCTTGGGGATGATTGATGGGGAGATGAAATCGCAACGTCCTTAAAGCCGCCGAAGCTGCCGAGAAAATCCATATCGGCATCCGTCGACTTCATAGCAAAAGTGCAGATCAGTAGCACGTAACCCGGATCTTACCGAGCTGAAAATAGATCAGCGAGTTCGGACAAATGCTACGCTAAATCTTGAGCTGTTAAGTTTGTTTCCATCGCCCTGTGGAACTTAACCGATCTTTAACAGCCAGTTGTGCAGGCTGGAGATAGAACGGGCAAGGCCCATACCCCGAAAGCATCGGACCCTCAATGCGTCTTCTCGCCTCAGTTATTTTTGCAGTCCTTGCTTTGTTCGTCGCGCCCGCCCTGGCGCAGGACGTGCCGTCAGTGACGATTACCGGTTCCTCGGGCTCGGTGACCTTCGATCGCAATCAGCTTGAGGCGATGGGCCTCGTGTCGATCAAGACTTCGACGCCCTGGAACGAAGGTGTCGTCAACTTCGAAGGCGTGCCAATGGCGCTGTTGCTTGAAAAGGCCAAGGCCCAAGGTGCGACGGCCACCGTCATCGCCCTCAATGATTATAGCGTCGATATCCCGACCAGCGATTTTACCAAGTTCGGCACGATCCTTGCCGTCAAGCGCAATGGCGCATATATGCCTATCGACGATCAGGGCCCGTTCTTTGTTATGTATCCATTCGACAGCAACCCCATCCTGCAGGGACAGCCCTATCACGGTCGTGCCGTCTGGCAGGTCAAGGCAATCTCCGTGAAATAGCCCCGGGGCCGCATGCGCTATCTCCGCACAGCGCTGATCATTGTGATCCTGGGTTTCATCACCTCGGCGATCTATATTTCCGCCTTGGTTTTCCAGCGCCAGACCGCCCTGCAAGATGTCGGCCTGGGCAACATCACCTGGACGATAGCCCAAGCTCCGAGTGAGTTCACCAGGCTCGAACAGCGCGTCAGTGCCATGGGCATGAACGATGGCCAGGTCGATGCACACGAAGTCAGGCTGCGCTTCGATATCGTCGTCAATCGCCTCAAGACCCTGCGATCCAACGGGGTCGAGAAGTTCGTACAATCCAACCCTCATATCGGCGAGACCCTCGACGACCTCGAAGAGGCGCTCAACCAGACCCGCCCACTGCTTAGCCAGCTTTCTGTGCCTGGCACACCGGCGCGGATCCTTGCGATCCTGGAGCCGATCTATCCGAAGCTGGCGCGGCTCTCCAGCGACAGCAACATGTGGTATTCGGCGCGCATTGCCGAAGACCGGCGTGGCCTCCTCGCGCTGCAACTGGCCCTGACATGGGTGACCGTCGGCATGCTCATCGGCGGTTGTCTGCTGATTCTGCTGCTGCTCATTCACAATGGTCTTCTGGGCCGGGCGCAGAAGATCCTGCAGGCCAAGGAGCAGACCCTGGCAATCCAGAATGCACGGTTCGATGCGGCAATGGAAGCCATGTCGCTCGGTCTCTGTCTGCTTGACGACCAATATCGCGTCATCGTGCACAATCCCCGGTTCCTGGCCCTGTTCGGTCTGGACGAAGTCCGGGCGAAGATCGGCACCCCCTTGGCTGACCTCATCGCGCCCGAATTACTGCCTCCTGGACTATCCACCAGCGGGCCGCCCGGCGTTGCTGGCGATAAGGCGCGTGTCCGGAATGACATCGCGGTGCTCAGCGACCATATCCATCATCTCGCGAATGGCATGGTGCTGGCCGTATCGCACGAGCCGACGGCTGAAGGCGGTTGGGTCTGCACTTTCGAGGATGTCAGCGAGCGTCATCGCGCGCAGGATCGTGTGGTGCACATGGCCCATCACGACGCACTCACTGATATGCCCAATCGGCTGCTGTTCTGGGAAAGCGTCAGCCACGCACTGCGCGCATTGGCGGCCGGCGGCCAGTTATTCACCATACTCTATCTCGATCTCGACCGCTTCAAGGAAGTCAACGACACGCTGGGCCACCCGGTGGGCGACGTGTTGCTGCGCAAGGTCGCCAGGCGGCTGCGCAACACCGCGTCACAACATGACATCGTGGCGAGATTGGGCGGTGACGAATTCGCCGTGCTGCATCGGTGCCTGGACTCCACCCTCGACAGCGCCCGCGATCTGTCGGAACGCCTCATTGCCAGCATCAGCCGGCCTTATCGTGTCGATGGCAACGAGATCGTTGTCAGCACCTGCATCGGCATCGCGGTCGCACCGCGCGCTGGCGGTGATACCGGTCAACTGATGAAGAACGCCGACCTGGCGCTATACCAGGCCAAGGCCGATGGTAAGGGAGTCTACCGTATCTTCTCCCCGCAGATGGAGGAGGATCTCCAGAACCGGCGCAATCTGGAGGCGGATATGCGTCATGGCATCAAGCTTGGGCAATTCGAGATTCATTATCAGCCGCAGATTTCGCATAAGACCCGCAAGATCGTCGCCAGCGAAGCACTGGTGCGCTGGCGCCATCCCGAGCGCGGGCTGATCCCGCCGGCCGAATTCATCCCGCTGGCGGAGGAAACCGGCTTCATCGATACGCTCGGCAAATGGGTGCTGCAACGGGCATGCGAGGATGCCCTGAACTGGCCCGAGGACGTGCGCGTTTCGGTCAACCTCTCTCCGGTTCAGTTCCGTCAGACGGATTTGGTCGATATGGTCAAGAGTGTGCTGGAATTCACGGAATTCGATGCACGGCGGCTGGAGCTGGAAATCACCGAGTCGGTGCTCTTGCGGGACAATGCGGCGAACATCGAGGTACTGAACCGGCTGCGTTCGCTCGGCTTGACCATCGCGCTTGATGATTTCGGCACCGGCTATTCTTCGCTGAACTATCTGCAGCGCTTCCCCTTCGATAAATTGAAAATCGATCGCAGTTTCGTGCGCGATCTGGAAAACCGGCCCGACAGCTTTGCCATCGTCCAGTCCATCGCTACGCTCGGTCGTAATCTCAAGATGCTGACCACCGCGGAGGGCGTCGAGACGCAGACCCAACTCGACATGGTCATCAAGGCCGGTTGCTCGGAGAGTCAGGGTTATTACTTCAGCCCGCCTGTCCCGGAAGCCGAATTCCGCGCCATGGTCGACCGGAAGAACAGCAATACCGGCGGAACCTCAAATGGTCGAAGCCCCAAATCTGGCAGAGACAAAAGTCCTGAGAAGACCGCAGATGCTGATTCCGCGGACGGGCAGTATTAGCCCTTACCCGACTGCACGGCACTGACCTAATGAGTGGATGACAAGTTCTCGGGGAAAGCGACCTGCCGTTCAAAGCTGATGCCAATATTGAGGGGTGCGTCCGACGACAAAGGATGGGGGCAGTCGTCGGACGCTGCACTGTCCGGCCCGAGGGTGGCATTCAGGCCGGCAATTAGAATATTAGCATCTACCGCAGATTTAGGTGAGCTACCCAATTGGATTGGAAGGCGGATAGGATGACCCCGATCGAATTGGCACGTTGCTCGAGTGAAAACCGTTCTTCGCAGCTTTGCCGTCCGAGACTTCATTCATGCGAATGCTGAATTCCGCCTTTATTGGCGAGAATATTATTCCAAAATCGTTTCGGAAATTAGCAAATCACTATAGGCTCGATTTCGACTCGGCTGCGCCTACGCTTTGAGCGAGCTCACTGCGCCGCCGGGCAAGATAATCCTGCGAAGAAAAGCCGACATGCCCAATAGACCCTCTCCGCTCGTCGCGTTCCAGTCGAAGACTTTCCGCTCTCTCTGGTCGGCAACGCTCATCTCCAATCTCGGCGGATTGGTCGAAGGCGTCGGTGCCGCGTGGCTGATGACCAGCCTCGCGACATCACATGGCATGGTGGCGCTCGTTCAGTCCTCCACCACCCTGCCCGTCATGATCTTCTCGCTTGCGGCCGGAGCGCTGGCTGACAATTACGACCGCAGGCGGATCATGCTGATTGCGCAGACGCTGATGCTCTCGGTCTCGGCGACGCTGGCGATCCTGTCCTACAGCAATGCATTGACCCCATGGCTTTTGCTCTGCTTCACCTTCCTGATCGGCTGCGGCGGCGCGCTCCACAATCCGTCATGGCAGGCCTCGATGGGCGATGTTGTGCCACGCGAGCACCTGCCGGGTGCGGTCGCGCTGAACAGCATGAGCTACAACCTCATGCGCAGTATCGGGCCGGCGATCGGCGGCGTCATCGTCGCGGCCGCCGGTGCGGCCTTCGCGTTCCTCTTCAATGTCTTCTGTTACTTCGCGCTCATCATCACCCTGTGGCGGTGGAAGACCGCGCCCGCTCGCAATACGCTGCCACGCGAGCCGTTCGGCAGTGCGATGTCGGCGGGCTTTCGCTATGTGCTGATGTCGCCGAACCTTCTCAAGGTCATGTGCCGCAGTTTCGTCTTCGGCTTGACGGCGATCGTCATCCTGGCGCTCCTGCCCCTCGTGGCGCGCGACCATGTCCACGGCACGGCGATCACCTACGGCATCATGCTCGGCTTCTTCGGCTTTGGCGCCATCTGCGGCGCGATGCTGATCGGCCGCATCCGCGATATCCTGAGCAATGAATGGGTGATCCGCAGCGCCTTCTTCACATTGGCGGTGAGCTGTTTCCTGCTTGCGCTAAGCAATCAGGTATGGCTGAGCTGCCTTATTCTCATGCCGGCCGGCGTCGCCTGGGTGCAGGCCTTCTCGCTCTTCAATGTCACGGTTCAGCTTTCCACGCCACGCTGGGTGGTCGGCCGCGCTCTGTCGCTCTATCAGACCGCGACCTTTGGCGGTATGGCGGTCGGAAGCTGGCTGTGGGGTGCACTGGCCGACGCCCACGGCGTCACGGGCGCGCTTTTCATCGCAAGCGTCGGCCTGGCAATAGGCGGGCTGCTTGGCCTGCTGCTGCGCCAGCCGGATTTCGAATCGCTTAATCTCGATCCGACGAACACCTTCAGCGAACCACAATTGCAGCTCGACCTGCGTTCCAGAAGCGGCCCCATCCTGGTCATGGTGGACTACGACATCGATCAGGAGGATGTGGCGGAATTTCTAGCCGTCATGGCCCAGCGTCGCCGGATGAGAATCCGCGACGGGGCAAAGCAATGGTCGCTGTTGCGCGATCTGGAAAAGCCGAACACCTGGACGGAAAGCTACCATCTGCCGACCTGGATCGATTATGTTCGCCACAGCCAGCGCCAGACGCATGCCGATGTCGAGGTCGCCGAACGCCTGGACAGATTGCATCGCGGCGACCGCCCGCCCGTCATCCACCACATGATTGAACGGCAGACGGTGCCCAGGCACGACGACATGCCATTGAAGCCCTATCTCGACGCGACATGATGGTCATGGCTGGGGACTCGCAACGGCGGAGCCGCTTCCAGCGTGCTGGCGCGCCATTTCGCGTGGCGAACAACCGAAGGCGCGCTTGAACATGGTCGTAAAGGCGGCCGGATTCTTATAGCCAAGGTCAATCGCGATCGTCGTCACCGGCACGCCGGCGACAAGCCGCGGAAGCGCGGCATGCAGACAGGCCTGCTCGCGCCATTTGACGAAGCTCAGCCCCGTCTCCAGGCGAAACATGCGGGTAAACGCGCGGCGGCTCATGCGCATGTGGCTGGCCCATAGATCGATCGTATCATGCGTTGCCGGCCGCCTGAGGAAATCCTGGCATTTCTGAGCCAGCGTCCTGTTGCGCGGGATCGGCAGGGATAAGGGCAACGGCCTCAACCTTGCCAGTTCGTGCAGAAGCAATGCCATCAGGGCGCCGGCCCGATCATTGACGTCGTAATCGACCGGAATATCGACGGCTTCGGCGATGAGCGTGCGCAGCAGGGGCGAGATTTCGACCACCTGACAGTGATCCGGCATCGTCTTGATCGCTTCCGGCTCAATGTAGAGACTGCGCATGCTGACCTTTCCGAGCATGCGAACGCTATGGATCACGCCCGGGGGGATCCACATCCCACGCTCCGGCGGCATGACGAGCGTGCCGTCAGGCGTGGTCACCACCACGACGCCGGAAAAACCGTACAGCAGTTGGGCGCGGCGATGCTGGTGCGGTTCGACGCGGTGGCCGTCGCCATACTCATTGCCAAGGGCGATGAGTGGCCGGTCGACATCGATGAATGGGTCTATGCGGCTGTTCCTGACCATTCTGGCCCAGTCTCGTAAGAATTACGCCCTGTCGCGGTAGCGGGCAATTTTGTTTTCTAATATCAGCGCGACGACACATTGAAAAGTGACGATCATGAGCCAGGTGATGAATCCGCCCCGCGCGGCTACGACGATATATCCGGTTATTATGGTGGCGAGCCTTGGCCACTTCATCAACGACGTCACCCAGGCATTGCTGCCGGCAAGCTATCCGGTGCTCAAGACTGGCTTTGACCTGAGCTTCGCCCAGCTCGGCGTGCTGACATTCGTCTACCAGATCACGGCCTCGATCCTGCAACCCTTCGTCGGCTGGTACACGGATGGACGGCCCCAGCCCTATTCATTGCCATTCGGCATGATCTGCAGCTGCGCCGGCATGATCACGCTCGGCATGGCGCCCAATTACCCAGCGCTACTCATGGGCGCGATACTGCTCGGTTTCGGCTCCTCGATCTTCCATCCGGAAGCCTCCCGCATCGCCCGCCTGGCATCAGGGGGAAAGCATGGCTTCGCCCAGTCCCTGTTCCAGGTCGGCGGCAATTTCGGCACCTCACTCGGGCCGCTGCTCGCAGCCTTCTTCATCCTTCCGCGTGGCCAGCATGGAATGGCGGCGCTTGCGAGCCTGGCTTTTGCCGGCATTCTTATTCTTGCTGGCCTCGGCCGCTGGTATCAGCTGAATGGCAGCCATCTGCGCGCGCCGGCGAAATCTGGCAAGCCCCATAAGGCGCTGAGCCTGTCGCGCACCCGCGTCGGTCTTGCCATTGCCGTCCTGATCGCGCTGATCTTCTCGAAGTATTTCTATCTGGCGAGTTTCACCAGCTACTACAATTTCTATCTCATGGCACGGTTCGGCGTGACGGAACGGACGGCTCAGCTCTGCCAGTTCGTGTTCTTCGCCGCGGTCGCCGTCGGCACGATGGTCGGCGGCCCCGTGGGCGACCGCATCGGCCGCAAGAAGGTCATATGGGGTTCGATCCTCGGCATCCTGCCCTTCACCGTCGTTCTGCCCCATGCCAATCTCGAAACGACGATCATTCTCAGCGCGATCATCGGCACGGTCATTGCGTCGGCCTTTTCCGCGATCGTCGTCTACGCGCAGGAATTGCTACCGGGTCGTGTCGGCATGGTGTCCGGCCTGTTCTTCGGCTTCGCCTTCGGCATGGGCGGCATCGGCGCTGCCGCGCTTGGCGTGCTTGCCGACCACACCAGCATCGAGTTCGTATTCGAGCTTTGCGCCTTCCTGCCGCTGATCGGACTTTTGACGATCCTGCTGCCGAACGTCGAAGACTAAGGGCCCTCTGGAGCGAGGGCCCATGGAGGAAACATCGGCGCCTTGTCCTCTGGCTTTCACGAGGCGGAGATTCTCTTCACCCAGGCTTCGACGTCATCGCCGCTGCTCATGTCGGTCTGCACCAGTCCGTCGATCATGAAGGTCGGGGAAACGTGAATGCCGTTCTGCCGGGCATATTTGCAGTGCCACTTGATCTCCCGATCAAGATCCGGGATGGCGAAAGCCTCCTTCAACTTGATACCGCTGTAGCGCTCCAGCCGCTCGATCAGTTCATTCGGCGTCACATCCATATTCGGCCCGCCCGCGTGATGGGCGAATTCAAACTCCTCGCGGTGCGCCCCGATCGCGGCCATCACCTTCCTTGCGGTTTCCCTGCCGCCGCCAAGTGTCGACGCGGCGAGGATGCAGCGCACCAGAACACCCGAATACATATGCCAGGGCTGCGATTGCAGGCGGATCCTGATGGTGATCCTGTCCTCGCCCGCCTGCTCCAGCAAGGCATCGAGCTTGTTGAAGGCCCTGACCGAGAATGGGCAGGTCGGTTCCAGGAAAACCTCGAATATACGAGGTCCGTGACCCCAACTTAGCGGCTCTGCATGCCAGGCGGCATTGGTCATATTGATATCCTTCTTCGGTCTGGAAAATCCATATGGATGCGGAAGCTAAATCATGACGCGCAAAAATGCGCAGCGTTTTTGTGACACCGACACGCGCGAGATCAGAAGTCTTAAGGGCGAGAAACGAATCTGAGAGATCGCGATGCGCTCCCGACGGACTCGTCCGTACCGGTCAAGGTTGCGGTACAAAAAGGTCACACCCAGACGGGTTTACTCTAGCATCACCATGAATTCGTCGAATGGCCTACAACCGGGTATTGAGTCATTGGGTAGAGTATCTATTTCTTCGCGCCGCAGCTGTGGGCGCAAAGTGGGACTTCCGGAATTTTGCGAGGCCTCTGCTTCGCTTCCTGCTTTGCGGATGCCCACACAATCACTCGGAGTTTCAGGCAGACAATGACATTCCCGACAATCAAACTTCCAGAGAGAGCGCTGAGGCTTGGCCAGAACCTTATTTCAATGCCGAAAGCCGTCTATTTCTCCCTGCCGATCCTGATCGGTCTGACGGTTTTCATGGCTGTTTCCGAAGTGCCGGGCATATTGAGGGATTGGACGATCAGCCAAAATCCCGTCAAGCTCGCCAACGGCGATATCCGCGATGGGAAATGCTCGACCCGGAAGGGCTTCTTCACAACCTGCGAGGCGCATCTCAACTACGTCTACGATGGCCAGGCCTATGACAAGGATGTGGAGATCATGTTCGTCGATATCCATGTCGGTGACTATGACACGGACCTGGTCATCTCCGGTGACCATCCGGACCTGGCGACCCTCAGCCTCGGGCTGGATATGCTGTGGAACCGGATCATAACGCTAGCCGTGTTCGTCGCCCTTCTTGGGGGCGCCTGCATCGCCATGATCTTCCAGATCCTGCGTGTCTGGCGTGTTCGCGGGCAATTGCGCCGGGCTGCTCAGCTCGAGCCGGTCCCGGTGGAAATCACAGCCTTCCAGCGGCGAGGCAAGCGGCTGACGGTGACCTATACCGACAAGATCGCCGGCAGAAAAACCGGGCGCGTGGCCCATACGAACCTCGAGCCAGGACAGGAACCCCTGGTCGTCGGTGCAAAGAACGGCAAGGCGGTCGCGCTCGCCGTCTGGCATGGAAATGCGGCTCTCCCAGTACTTTTGGACAGCCGACTGGAGCGGATCGACATGCCGGCGGAGGAACGTACCGGCATTCTCGCGCCCCTGACATCGGAACTTGGCGGTCATCCGCCGCAGCTCGTGGCTCAAGGGAAGAATGGGCCGTCCGTCATGGCGCGGCTTGCCAGGGTTTTCCTGGTCATACTTCTCTTCGTCGCCGGCATTTTCGGTTACTGGGTCTGGTATGTGACCAGTGCCAGTTCGCAGTTCACCTCGCCCGCCATGGATCTCAACAATATGATGCCGGCGCCACTCAACCGCTGGGGCTGCGATCAGCTAAAGGAGCGCTTCGGTGATCAACGCGCGCCCTTTGGCTGTACAGCCTCGGACTATACGAGCTGGAAGTGACGTTCGACCGACACAGGTGGACGCGGCCTCCAACGAGTCCGCGTCCACCTGCCATGCCTTAGACCGTTACTCGACGATCTCGGCGGCAATTGGAGATGAGCCACGCAACGGCCGACGGAAAAGCCCGGCGCAGGCGACACCCACCAGAGCGGCGCCGCCGCCGATGACGTGGTAGGCGTGCACCGGCTCGCCGAGCATCACGATGGCGCCGAGCGCGGTGAAGACCGGCAAGAGGTTCATGAAAGCCGCGCAACGATTTGGTCCGAGAATGTGGACGCCGCGCACCCACAGGAACGGAAGAACGACGGAGGCAAGGCCTCCGGCATAGGCAATCAGCGGCAAGGTCTCGGCATTCAGCGAACGTAAGGGCGCAGGCGTTGCCAGGAACGCCGGAAACATGATGACCAGAGCGCAGATCGCCTGCATATAGGTCGATTGCCAGCCAGCGACTGGGAGGCTCCAGCGCTTGAGCAGAACCCCATATACGGCATAGCTCAGCGCCGCTATGAACATCAGCGGATCACCGAGATGCACGCCATCGCGAGCAAGCGCCGTCGGATCGCCGGCACTCACCAGATAGATAAGCCCGGCAAGCGACAGAACTCCGCCGCCGACCATGCCGACGGTCGGCGTATCCTTCAGCACAAAGGCGCTCAAAGCCACCGTAAGCAGTGGCGTCAAGGCCGTGAACACCGCCATGTTTGTCGCCGTGGTCGTTTCCGCCGCCAGATAGGACAGGCTCTGGAAGAAGCACATGGCAAGGAAGCCGAGAATGGCGAATTGCCCGAGATGCGGCCAGATGACGAAGCGGTTTCGCCAGGCGGGGATGGCGACGAAGGTGCTCATCAAGCAGACGGCGAGAAGCAGCCGATAGAAGGTGATTGCCTCCGGTCCGATCGTGTGCGCTGACAGCCGGGAGACAATGACGTTTCCGGACCAGAGGACGATGGCGACGAGGGGATAGAGGAATGCGAGGTTGTTTTTCATGTGCGATAACCATGGACCAATTCGAAGGCTCTGGCTTATCGTCTTGAAGCCGGTCCGTATCACTCTATGATGACCATGATTGTAGAGATTGGGACATGCAAAGCGATCCGACGCGCAAACATCTTGAGTTTCATAATACCCATCGCGCCATGGCGGCCATGGACGTCAACTATCCTGACGGCGCCTCCACCGGCTGGCATTCGCATCCGCGCGGCCAGTTGCTCCATGCGATCGAGGGGGTGATGATCGTGCGGTCGGCGGAAGGATCATGGGTGGTGCCGCCGAACCGGGCGCTGTGGCTCGCCGCCGGGCTGGAGCATGACGTGAAGATGTCCGGCGAGGTCAAGATCCGAACCGTTTTCATCGATGCGACGGCAATCCGCCATATGCCGGCGGAAAGCTGTGTCATCGAGGTTTCGCCGCTGTTGCGCGAGCTGATCGTTGCCGCCGTCCAAGTTCCGCTCGACTATGGGGAAGGCAGTCGAGACGACCGTCTCATGCAATTGCTCCTAGATGAAGTGCGTGTCTCCGATGTCTTGCCCCTTCATCTTCCCATGCCGGAGGATGAACGTATCAAACGGATATGCGAGGCGATGACCGCACATCCTGCCGACACGTCGACCGCGGGGCAATGGGCCGAACGTTTGAATGTAACGGCCAAGACGGTGCACCGCCTCTTCGCCAGGGAAACGGGCATGAGCTTCGCGCGATGGCGCGAACAGGCACGCCTCCTGTCCGCGTTGAGCAAACTGGCGAATGGCGAACGCATCATCGACGTCGCCTTCGATTGCGGCTACGCCAGCCAGAGCGCTTTTACCGCCATGTTCCGCCGGCACTTCGGCAAGCCGCCGTCGGAGTTTTATCGTTAGGCGCGCTTTGCCGGCGACTTCAACGAGAACCCGAGAATCGGCGAGCGGCTCTTCGAGTTCGGGCCGCGCGAAGTCAGACTGCTACTCGTAGGCCATTTTGAAACGCGCTACGAAATTCAGCAATCGACGATCTACATTCCGCGACTGTGGCACACGAGGCAAGATCGGTGACAGGCTCGAACATCGACATCGGCTCTTCCTGAGCCGAACATTGGATCATTGGCGTAGCCGTGATCCGAAGATGGCTCGACCGAAAGCATCGGCCTAACTATATTCCCTGGATCGTCCTCCATTCCGGACGTGGGATTTGGCGGAAGCACACAATCATGGACCAGTTCAGCAGCACCGCCGCGACCCTCCTCTCCAGCAAGGATCGCGGCTGGAAGGGCCTGGAGGCGAATTTCCTTCATATCAAGGCCGGCCGTACCCATGTGCCGGGGTCGCAGACGCATCGGCTCGGCATTCATTTCGGACGGGCCGTGAATGCTTTTTGCGAATGCGACGGCCGCCAATACCACCGTCGTCAATCGCACGGAGATATCGATATCGTCCCTGCCGGGCTGGATGGCTGGTGGGAGGACGACGGGGACTGCACCATTCTGCGCCTGAATATCCAGCAGGAACTCCTTCAATCGGCTGCGGAAGCACTCGGCGGAAATCCGGAAACCATCTCCCTGTCGCCAAAATTCCAGCTTCGGGATTCTCGGATCGAATCGATCGCCTGGGCGATCAAGGCTGAAATCGAGGCGCCGGTTCCGTCGGACAGGACATACGCGGAAGCGCTGGGATTGGCGCTGGCGATCCGCCTGATGGAAGGCGGCGAACAGTCTTCGGTCAGTACAGTCGCGACAGGCACAACTTTGACAATCCGCCATCAAAGACACCTGAGGGATTTCATCGAAGCGCATATAGATCAGTCGCTGTCCCTTGGCGATCTCGCCGCGACGGTCGGTCTCAGCGTATCGCATTTGAAGCCACTCTTTCGCGCCACTTTCGGCATGCCGGCTCATCACTATGTACTGACGCGCCGGATCGAGCGCGCCAAACTGCTCATCCTGTCTACCGACATGCCGCTCGCAGAAATCGCTTTGGCGACGGGGTTTGCCCATCAGAGCCACATGACGTACTGGATGCGCCGGATCCTCGGCCTCACCCCCGGCATGCTGAGCCGAATGCATTCATGACTTCGATTGTCGTCCAAACCTGCCATTGACTGTCCGAACCTGCGCGATCCCATGCGCATACAGGGCTAGGCTGCAGCAGGATCGACAGGAGAAGATGCAATGCACGCAATTCTGGGCGCCACCGGCAAGGTTGGCCGCACGACCATCACCACACTGCGCAAGGCCGACGTTGCTGTCCGCGCAATTCTGCGCGATGGCTCGAAAGCACAGGCTTTTTCCGATCTCGGCTGCGAGATCGCCATTGCCGACATACATGACCGGGAGGCGCTGGCGACCGCATTCAAAGGGGTAAGCGCCGTCCAGATCATCTGCCCGGTCGATATTCGTGCCGTCGAGGCCTATTCCGGCATGAAGCGAGTGGTGGACTGCCTTGGCGAGGCCCTAATGGCCGCCAGGCCGCGAACCATTCTCGCCATTTCCGACTATGGCGCACAGCATAGCTCTGGCACCGGCGTCACCTTGATCTTCCACGCCCTCGAAGCACGGCTGCGTCAGCTGGAGACCGAAAGACTTATCCTGTTGAGGTCGGCCGAGCACATGGAAAACTGGGCACGTCTGGCGAAGCTGGCGGCAGAAAGCGGCCGATTACCGAGCTTCTATGATCCGCTGACCAAGCCTCTTCCGACCATCTCCGCCCACGATGTGGGCTTGCTCGCCGCCGAGCTGCTTTTGGAGAAGCAGGACGCCGCTCTCAGGATCGTCCATGCAGAAGGCCCCCGGCGCTATACGCCGAACGACGTTGCGACGGCCATCGGTTCACTGACCGGTCGCGATGTCGTTGCCCAGCTGCTTCCCGAGAGCCAGTGGCAGGCCGCGCTCATCGGCGCGGGCCTATCCGAGGACTACGCGCGACTTCTCGTCGAGCTTTATGCCGCTCATAATGCGGGCCGAATAGACGCTGAACAAGATGTCGGTGAAATTCGTCGAGGCCGGAGCGAAATAGCGGAGGTATTGGGGCGGATTCTCAACGCCTGAGGCAGTCCCTGCATGCCCGCAACGGATCGTTTGCCGCCCACCACACCATTTCAGCAGCCCGGGATCGTCAGCACGACGGTCGTGCCGCCGCCCTTGCGGCTGTCGATCGTCGCGTGGCCGCCATGTGCCTCGGCTATGGCCTTGACAACGGCGAGGCCGAGGCCTGACCCACCGCCTCTTCGTGTTCTGGCATCGTCAGCTCTCCAGAACCGTTCGAAGGCCCGTTCGCTCTCCGCAGCCGTCATGCCCGGACCGTCATCCGAGATCATGATGACGCACAGATTGTCGACTGCTTGCGAGGTCACCGCTAGCGTCGAGCCTGGAGCGTAGCGCGCGACATTGTCGATGAGGGCAAGGACGGCCTGCCGGATACGCGCCCGGTCGGCAATGACAGGCATCTCCTGCAAGTCGGATTCGATCCTGATGTTGAGGTTGGAAAGCGTCGGCATTACGGATTCGAGGATGTCGCCGATTTCCTCTCCGAGGTCGAAGCGCGATTGCTGCAGCTCCATGCGCCCGGCATTCATCAGCGAAAGCGTCCTTAGGTCGTCGACGATGCGCGTCAGGGCATCTATATGCCCTATCAAACCGCGAAACACCTCCTGGCTCGGTTCGAACACCCCATCCGCCAGCCCCTGCATGCGGCCGCGCAGGATCGTCAGAGGCGTGCGCAGTTCGTGCGCGATCGCCGAATTTGAATATTGGAGTTCCTTTTCCGC
Organism: Martinezella sp. CNPSo 3890; assembly: GCF_057784455.1. NCBI lineage: Bacteria > Pseudomonadati > Pseudomonadota > Alphaproteobacteria > Hyphomicrobiales > Rhizobiaceae > Martinezella > Martinezella sp. CNPSo 3890. The sequence continues at coordinate 664,959 of NZ_JBXSOR010000002.1, forward strand.
TCTTTGCAGCTCCTCCGCCATGCGGTTGAAGTCGTTGATCAGACGGTCGGCTTCGCCAAAACTGCCTTCGCCGGTCGCCCGGCCGGCAAAGTCTCCCTCCGCGATGAGACGCGCAGCCTCCGTCACGGCCGTCAGGGGCTTCACAAGGCGCCTGGCGAGCCGCCATCCAACATAGGCGCCGACGGCCTGGCCGATCGCCACGTTGATGCCGAGCACGACGAAATCGCTGACTGCCCAATCATCCGGCGGAGCGGAGTCCTTGAATAGCCATTCGTAGGCATAGCCGTAGATCAGGAATCCGAAAAACATCACCGACAGGGCGACGAAAGCCACGATCGTCGTCGACCAGATGATTTGCCTGTTAAGGCTGTTGCTAACCGAAGTCGCCAAGGCGGTAACCCACTCCCCTGACGCCATTAAGGAGGTCGCCGACACCGGCGGCATCCAGCTTGCGGCGAAGTTTGCTCATGTGGCTGTCCACGGTGCGGTCGAGCGCATCTCCCTCGGGAAGGCAGGCATCGACGATTTCGCCGCGTTCGAAGGCCCTGTTCGGGAAGCCGGCCATGTATTCGAGGATGCGGAATTCGGTGCGCGTCAGGTTCAACGGGATGCGGCTTTCGCCGTCCTCCACCACCGCCATATGGGCTACCGGATCTATGGCGAGCCTGCCGACCCGCAGCACCTTATTCGCAGCGCTTCCCGTCGCCCTCCTTAGAACCGCCCGCGCCCGGGCGACCACCTCGACAGGGTTGAACGGCTTGACCACATAGTCGTCGGCGCCCGAGCGCAGCCCATGCAGCTTGTCGAGGTCGTCGGCGAGCGCGGTGACCATGATGACGGGCGTATCGCTTCTTTGGCGAATGGTGGCAAGCACGGTGTGACCGTCAAGCTTCGGCAGCTTGATATCGAGCACCACGAGATCCGGCCTCAGCCGCTGGTGATGGGAAAGCCCGATCTCGCCATCCGAGGCCGTCAGCACCCGAAATCCCTCGCGCTCGAAATAGCGTTCAAGGATATCGGAAATCTCCGGCTCATCTTCCACGATCAATATCAGCGCGTTTTCCATCCAGGGCTCCTTTGCCGGGAAGAAACGTCAGACGGGCCTGCACGTCAATATTCCTCCACCCTCCTCCATGAAACCTCCACAAAACGTCGACCAAAGAACAACAATCCCGATGTTTGCTTAGGCTCGGACGAAAGTGCCACTCGCGCCCGGCGTTGAAGCGGCTCCTTTCGGATAGTTCATGCCGGCAAGACGCGGAGCGACGATCTCGGCGCGTCACGGCCAATTGGGAATACATTCATGCGATCTGCATTCGAACTGCCTTGCTGGAAGGCAATATTGGCGGCGGCGGCGATGCTCGCGCTGGTTTCCGGCCACGCGTACGCACAGGGGAGCGGCGAAACGCCCCCGCCCGCCGTCGGTGTCCTGGAAATCAAGGCGCATCCGGTCCCTGTCATGAGCGAGCTTCCCGGACGCATAGCCGCGACCAGGATCTCCGAAGTGCGTGCTCGGGTCTCGGGCATCCTCCAGGAGCGCGTCTTTCAACAAGGCAGCCTCGTCCATCAGGGCGACGTCCTTTACCGGATCGACCCGAAACTGTTTCAGGTGCGGGTGGCGAGCGCCAAGGCGGCCTTGCAGAAGGCAAAGGCCGTGCAGGCCAATGCCAAGCAGCAACTGGAACGCCAACGCTCGCTCCGTGAGCGCAATGTCTCGACGGCCGTCGACTACGATACCGCCGCCGTCAATCTTGCCCAGGCCGACGCCGATGTCGCGTCCCAGGAAGCGGCGCTCGACGAGGCGGAGATCAATCTCGACTATACTGAGGTGCGAGCACCCATCACCGGCATCATCGGCGGAGCCCTCGTGACCGAAGGAACACTCGTGACTGCCGAGGGCGCGTCCAACCTCGCGCTCATCCAGCAGATCGATCCGGTCTATGCCGACTTCACGCAATCGGCGCAGGATCTCCTGGCGTTGAAGCGCGCCGTCAGCGAAGGCAAGCTGCAGAGCCCGGCGCCCGGAGAGGCGTTGGTCGAACTCGTCCTCGATGGCGGGAAAAGCTATTCCAAGTCCGGCAAGCTTTTGTTTTCGAATGCGAATGTAGACCCCAATACGGGACAGGTCACGCTACGCGCGGAATTTCCCAATCCCGATGGCGATCTTCTGCCCGGCATGTATGTGCGTGTGCGCATCGAGCAGGCCGTCCAGAAGAGCGGCATTACCATTCCGCAGAGAGCCGTGACGAGGGACGCCGAAGGCAATCCTCAGGTCCTCGTGCTCTCTTCCGATCAAACGGCCCAGATACGCAATATCGCCCTCGGCGCATCCCTCGGCGCCGAATGGATCGTCCTTTCGGGCCTGAAGGACGGCGAAACCATCATCGCCGAAGGGGTCCAGAAGGTCACGCCCAGCGGCAAGGTCGCCGCCGAACCATGGACGCCACAAAACGCGGAGCCGAACACCGCAGACCAGGCCGCAAAGTAATTAAATCATGGCACAGTTCTTTATCGGGCGACCCGTCCTCGCATGGGTCTTCGCTTTCTTCATCATGATCGCGGGGATCATTACGATTCCTGTATTACCGGTGGCGCAATATCCCGCCGTCGCTCCGCCGCAGCTCTCCATTTCCGCCTCCTACCCCGGCGCTTCCCCGCAGGAAATCTATCAGGGGGTTACCCGCCTGATCGAGGAGGAGCTGAACGGCGTCCATGGCATCGCCTATTTCGAATCGACCTCCGACAATTCCGGCTCGGTGAGCATCAATGCGACCTTCGTCTCCGGAACCGATATCGGCAAGGCGACCGTCGACGTCCAAAACGCCGTTCGACGCGTCGAGGCGCGGCTGCCGCAGGCGGTCCGCACGCAGGGCATTCAGGTTGAGGAAGCGAGCGCCGGCTTCCTGTTGATCGCCGCCCTGACCTCGACCGACGGCAAGATGGACGAGATCGCGCTTGGCGATTACATCAACCGCAATATCCTTGGAGAGCTGCGCCGTTTGCCGGGCGTAGGCCGGGCTCAGGTCTTCGCCTCACAGCGGGCGCTACGCGTCTGGATCGACCCGGATAAGATGGTGGGTCTTCACTTGACGGCGGCAGACATCGGTGCGGCAATCGCAGCCCAGAATGCGCAGGTCGCGGCCGGCCAGATCGGCGCCACGCCCAGTCCGGTCGGCCAGGATTTGACCGTGACCGTGATCGTCGAAGGCCAGCTCGACAGTGCGAAGCAATTCGGCGACGTCATCCTCCGCGCCAATCCCGATGGCTCGACCGTGCGCCTGCGCGACGTCGCGCGCGTCGAGGACGGCGCGGAAACCTATTCGACCGCAAGTCGGCTCAACGGCAATCCGAGCGCCGGCCTTGCCATCCAGCTTTCCTCGACCGGCAACGCCGTCGCCGTGTCGGGCGCCGTCAGGGCGAAAATGGACGAACTGTCGAAATTCTTCCCGAAGGGCGTCGAGTACTCGATACCCTACGACACCAGCCCCTTCGTCAATGCCTCGATCGAGAAGGTCGTTCACACGCTCATCGAGGCGATCGTGCTCGTCTTTATCGTGATGTTCGTCTTCTTGCAGAACTTCCGCTACACGGTCATCCCGACACTCGTCGTGCCGGTCGCGCTGCTGGGCACCTGCGCCATCATGTATGCGACAGGCTTCTCCATCAACGTGTTGACCATGTTTGCCATGGTTCTGGCGATCGGCATCCTTGTCGACGACGCGATCGTCGTGGTCGAGAATGTCGAGCGCATCATGGCCGAAGAAGGTTTGCCCCCGAAAGCCGCGACGCAGAAGGCGATGAAGCAGATCACCGGCGCCATCCTCGGCATTACATTGGTGCTGTCCTGCGTCTTCATTCCAATGGCATTCTTCCCAGGAGCCTCCGGCATCATCTACCGCCAGTTCTCGCTGACCATGGTCGCCTCGATCATGTTCTCGGCCTTTCTGGCGCTGTCGCTGACGCCGGCGCTCTGCGCCACCTTCCTGAAGCCGATCGACGGAAATCACCATGAGAGGAAGGGTCTCGGCGGCTGGTTCAATCGCAAGTTCGATGGAATGACGGCGAGCTACACCGAGATCGCGGTTGGGCTGGCGCGGCGGCCGGGACGCGTGATGGGCGTCTATCTCGCGCTCGTCGTCGGCCTCGGCCATCTTTTCGTCAACCTGCCTGGTTCCTTCGTGCCGGAGGAAGATCAGGGCATCCTGATCGTCGATATCCAGGGACCGCCGGAAGCGAGCGCCAACCGCACGATCGCGTCATTAAAGCAGATCGAAGCGATTTTCAGCGCAGAACCGGCTGTCGAGAACGTCTTCGCCGTCCAGGGCTTCAGCTTCTCCGGAAACGGCCCGAACTCGGCCATCGCCTTCGTGACGCTCAAGGACTGGGCCGTTCGGCCGGCCGGCAGTTCGGTGCCTGAAATCGCCGAGCGCGTCAACGCACAGCTCGCCGGATTGAAGGACGCCACCTCCTATGCGCTGTCGCCGCCGCCGATCGACGGCTTCGGCACGACAAGCGGTTTCTCCTTCAGGCTCCAGGATCGCTCCGGGCGCGGGCAAAAGGCGCTGAAGCTGGCCGGAGACGAGTTGATGGCAAAGGCGGCCGAGAGCAGCGTGGTGACGAATGTCCGCATCGAGGGAATGCAGGAGGCTGCGCAGATCGTGCTGGCGATCGACCGCGAAAAGGCAAACACCTTCGGCGTCGGCTTCTCCGACATCAACGATGCGATCACCACAAGCCTCGGCTCTTCCTATATCAACGACTATCCGAATGCCGGCCGCATGCAGCAGGTCATCGTGCAGGCGGACGGCCGCAGCCGCATGCAGGTGGAAGACATGATGAAACTGAACGTTCGCAACGCAAGCGGCGGGATGGTGCCGCTCTCGTCGTTCGCGACCGCCGACTGGCGCAAGGGCGATCCGCAGATCGTAGGCTACAATGGTTATCCGACGATCCGCATCACCGGCGAGGCAGCGGTAGGCAAGTCTTCGGGTGCTGCGATTGCCGAGATGGAACGCCTCGCATCCGAACTTTCCGACGGCTTCGGCTACGAGTGGTCCGGCCAGTCGCGCGAGGAAATCACCTCCGGCAGCCAGGCGCCGATCCTCTTCGCCTTCAGTATCCTCTTCGTCTTTCTGCTGCTTGCAGGCCTTTATGAGAGCTGGTCGATCCCGCTATCGGTCATGCTTGTCGTCCCACTCGGCATCATCGGCTGCGTGCTGGCGGCAATCCTGCGCGAGATGCCGAACGACCTTTATTTCAAGGTTGGGCTCATCGCGATCATCGGCCTGTCGGCGAAGAACGCCATCCTGATCGTCGAGTTCGCAAGGGATTACTATGCTCAAGGCAAGTCCCTGCTCGACTCGGCGATCGAGGCGGCCCGTGTCCGCTTCCGCCCGATCGTGATGACGTCACTTGCCTTCACGCTCGGCGTCGTACCGCTCGCCATCGCCACGGGTCCCAGTGCCGCCAGCCAGAACGCGATCGGCACCGGCGTCCTCGGCGGCATGATCTCCGCGACAATCCTCGCCGTCTTCTTCGTCCCGGTCTTCTTCGTCTTTGTGCTGTCCCTCCTCCGGACCAAAAGACCGGCCGAAGAGAAGGGTGCGGGCGCCGACGTCCCGCCCGCACCCACTGCTCACTCCGGTTCCGGATAAGGTGTGAAGGGGATAAGAGTGGAGGCGGCCTGAAATGTTCGAGGCCTCTTCCGTTCATGACCAATCAGGTCTGTTAGAAGCCGGGCTGGGAGCGCGGGATACCAGCCCACTGATCCTGCGTTAGAGAATCGAGGCCGCGAGAGACGGATTGTAGGTTGGAGATCGAACATGATGATCGTCATTCTTGCGATCCGGCCTTTGGCGATTTCAATCGCTTCACGTCGCGCGCAATTCCTGACATATATGCGGAGAGGCGACTTGCCGTCGTGGATATGGCGTCATGAACGGATCAACACCGGAGAAAAGCAAGTTGCGGGCACCCGCGGGCTCCGTCACGGGGCTTTGCTCAGCGTCCGCGACGATGTTTGCAGTGGGAATGGCCTTTCTGGGCTATTGGGGAGTGTATGATCAGGGGCCCTGGCGTATATCCGATTATTTCGTCGTGGCCTTAGCCATTATCGGATTCGCAGCTCTCGGCTCCGTGCCCTGGATCGTAACGACGCCGGTAGCGGAAGAAGAGGCGGAGAAAGTTGTCGGTGCCAGGCGCGCGTTGGCACTTGGGGTCGCCTTGATCTGGCTGTCCGTTTGCATCGCGGTATGCACCTGACCCATTCTGCCAACTTGTCGCATAGCTGATTTCAAAACTCCCCCGGCTGCAAGGGATACCGGCCTGCTGGGCTATGCGAACACCCGTGAAAGGATGGAGCTTTTATCCTCCCGCTTCCTCGATATACATGACATAATCAACGGCCATATGGAGCAGGAGCATTTTTCGATGCAGCGCGAAGCGGTGTGGACGCTGGCTTTGTTTATTCTCCTCGTGTTTAGCGCCGCGCTCGGTTCGATATTGCGCGCGAGATTACCCGCCCCGCATCGCGGCAACGAGACGATGGACTTTCTCCGGGTCGTTACAGCCCTTCTTGTCACCTTTGCCGCACTCGTCATGAGCTTGCTCCTGGCATCGGAGCTGAACGCATTCACAACGGCGTCTCACGATCGCAACCGCTACGCCGCCAGCCTGGCGGAGATGGACCGCTGTCTGAGGAATTACGGCCCGGCATTGGATCATGAGCGACAACTTCTGCGCGGCTACACAACCGCCGTCATTGCCAGCACATGGCCAGGTGAGCCAGTTCCAGCGGGGGTGACATATCCCGACATATCAAAATTGCCTTTGACTGGCGAAGCGCCCGTTCTTGGAGCAATTCTCAATGATATGGGTCTCGGCATTGCCCGCGAGCGGCCCACCGATCCCTTGCATCAGTTGCTCGTGACCCGTTGTAATCAGCTCTTCAGTGATCTCCTGGCGGCGCGATGGACCGTGATCGAGGACGCGCACGGCTCGCTTTCGGCACCGTTTCTTGGTGTCCTGATCTTCTGGCTTATGCTGGTATTCCTAAGCTTTGGTCTTCAGGCCCCCAGAAACCCGCTCACCGGCTCCATTGTCACCGTCGCCATCATTTCGGTGGCGAGCGTCATGTTTGTCATCTTGGATCTCGACCTTCCCTATGGCGGTCTCTTCGGCATTTCGAGCGAATCCATGCGGCATGCGCTCGCCGATATGCTGGCGCCCTAGCAGTCGACAAAGCCGTGTACATCGCTCGATCGACGCGTGGGCGCGAAATCATCGGATCGAAACTCGATAGCTGGCGAATATGCGCGTCTTGCAGCTATGATATGGCGCGCAGGATCCTGGAGAAGGCAGGCGTGAGGGTCGCACCGGGCTCGGTTTTCGGGCCTGGGGGGAAGATTGCGACACATGTGTTTTGCCGTTGATCCTGGCGCTCATCGAGGAAGGTGCGAAGCGACTGAAAGCGCTTCCGTGCAAGCAGCAATAGGATGAAGGATAATGAAGAAACTTATCAATCGACCCGCTGACGTGGTGCGGGAAATGCTGGAGGGCATTGTCGCCCTCGCGCCCGGCCTTGCGCTGCTCGACACGGAGAATGTCATCCTGCGCGCCGACCTACCCGCGATCGCGGACCGGGCGGTCGCCCTGATCTCGGGCGGCGGCGCCGGTCATGAACCGGCCCATGCCGGGTATGTCGGGCCTGGCATGTTGACCGCGGCTGTTACCGGCGAGGTCTTCACCTCGCCGAGCGTCGATGCCGTGCTTGCCGCCATTCGCGCCAGCGCCGGCCCCGCGGGCGCACTGCTGATCGTGAAGAATTATACCGGCGACCGCTTGAATTTCGGCCTTGCCGGAGAACTCGCCGCTATCGAGGGAATCCCGACCGAGCTCGTCGTCGTGGCGGACGATGTGGCGCTTTCCGGTCTCGTGCCGCGTGAGCGCCGCCGCGGCATCGCCGGAACGGTACTTGTCCATAAGATCGCGGGCGCGGCCGCGGCGAGCGGCAAGAGCCTGAAGGAGGTTGCCGCCATCGCTCGGTCGGCCGCGTCGCGACTCGGCACAATGGGCGTAGCGCTCGGTGCCTGCATCGTGCCGGCGGCCGGCAAGGCCGGTTTCACGCTCGCTGATGACGAAATCGAACTTGGCCTCGGCATCCATGGCGAAAAGGGCGTCGAGCGCACGAAACATCTGCCCGCGGACGCCATCACCGACAGGATCATCGGGCAGATCGTCACGGACATGCAGCTTGCGTTAGGTTCCAGGGTCGCATTGCTCATCAATGGGCTCGGGGCAACGCCGCCCATGGAGCTGGCGGTCGTCACCCGTCGCGCGGTCGCATCGCTGCGTTCTCGTGGTCTCAGGATCGAACGGGCCTGGAGCGGCAATTTCCTGACGGCGCTCGAAATGCCGGGTTGCTCGATTTCACTCCTGAACCTGGACGAGGGCGATATCGAACTGCTGGATGCCGATACGTCCGCGACCGCGTGGCCGCGGGGCGGCGCGATCTCGGAAGCACCCCATATCGTGCGGGTGCCGAACATGCCGGAGAGCGAAGCTCCGCTCGGCGATGCGGGCCGGTTCGACCCTCACGATTTGCGCCGCATCGGTCTCGCCGTCTGTGATGCGCTGGAGGCGGCCGAAGCCCATCTGACCGAGCTCGACAGCAAGGCAGGCGACGGCGATCTCGGCGCGAGCATGCTTCGTGGCGCCGAAGCCATTCGCGCCCTGCCCGAAAGCGCCTGGATCAACCCCGCCAACGCGCTGGTCGCAATCGGCAATGCGCTACGGCGGGCGATCGCCGGAAGCTCCGGGCCCTTCTATGCAATCGCGTTGACGCGGGCTGGGCGCCATCTCGGCGAGCACAATCGCTTCTCGCCTGAAGATTTTCGCGCCGCCCTCGCGATCGGTATTGCTGCCATCAGCGAGATCGGGGGAGCAAAGCCGGGTGACCGCACCATGCTCGATGCGCTTGATCCGGCCTTGCGAGCGCTCGAGGCAACCGGCGTCAAGGTGCCCGCCGCCGAGGCCTGGAAGCAGGCAGCCTCCGCCGCGGCCGAAGGCGCACGCCGCACGGCGGATATGGTACCGAAACTCGGCCGCGCGAGCTATCTTGGCGAAAGAGCTCTCGGCACCCAAGACGGTGGCGCAGCAGCCGTCGCGATCTGGATGGAGGCACTGGCGACAAGTCTCTGATTTCGCTGGCGTGGCGCCAAACCCGACATTCGAACCGCCTCGACTGCCATCCATGTGGCACTTATGGCCATCTTCTCGGCTGTATGAGCATTCGCATCGCGCGCTGCAGGATCGGACAGTTAGAGGAACGCCATATAATCGGTTTCGCTGTATCGCCAACTACGGCAGTCAATCCTTTTTCGTGAGAGGTTGCCGATACGGATCGACCAATCGGTCCACCCTCCCCCCGTACGCCGGCAGCATGAGTCAGCCGTGGAAACGAAATACATTCTCGTCCCACTCACTTTCCGGAGGAATCCAAGGTCGCCCGCAGCGATTGACGAGCTTCGGACAGCACGGGGACGTAGAGCGAGCTCAAGGTCGCCGCGAACGTCGCTGTGAGATGATCGGCATCCTTATAAAGCGGCAGACCGTTTCGCACGGCATCGCAACGATCGCTGCCGCAGATGGCTGGAAGCGGATCGATGATCGTTGCACCATATTTCGCAGCCACACGGCTTAGGATCACATGCGAGAGCGCCTGCCTCTTCTCGATATACTCCAAGGGGGGAGCAACCTCCGTTGACGTGCCTTGCATCATCGCCTTGGCGACGGCCTCCGGCATATAGCGCCCCATTTCGGGGACATCCGAGACCAGCACGACCTTGATGCCCTGACTAGTCAGATCGGCAATCAGGCGGTCCATCGATTGGGCGACCGACGCCGATCGATCCTCCACTGGAGGCTGCACGGAAGCATCGAAATACGGCCCCTCATTGGGCATTTCGGCATCGTGGACATATTTGGGCCAATAGGCCACCAGGAAAACCAGTGGAATATGCTGGGCCTTAATCAGATCGAGCACCGCGCCGTTGAAATCGCCGCAAAGCTCGGTATCACCGCGCGGTGTGAGCTGAACATCTGGCAAAGGCGGGCACGACGAATGGCCTGCGAATAGGCCGCTGATCCCAACCTGCCTCGCCGCCGCATCGATGGCGGGCGCCATGGCGCCGGAATGGGAATCGCCCCAAACGAGAAAAGTGGGTTTCGCCGCCTCCTCCGGCCCAAGCGGACAAAGCTTGCCCGCACGAATATCCGCAGCAGGACGCCCTGCCGTGTCGGATTCAGCAAAGCACGGCGGTAGGCTGAAGCGGCTCTGATCGTAAGTGGAAGCATAGACCCGCTGCACATCCGCCGGCAGTCGACCGGGTACACCGCCGTGATGGGCGACATAGTCTCCCAATCCGGCAGCGGCGATCACGACGGTCAGTGCCCCAGCAAATAACGGCGAGCGCTTTACCAGGCTGCCGCGTCCACGGAACGGCCGCTCGATGAAGCGCCATGAGATGATGGACATGGCGAGCGACGCCAGCACGATCAGGCCGCCCTGCATCAGCGAAAGCTCCCGTCCCGTCACCTCGCGGCTGAAGACGATGAGCGGCCAATGCCAGAGATAAAGCGAGTAGGAGATCAACCCAACGAAGACCATTGGCCGCGATCGTAGAACTCTGCTCGCTGGCCCGAGCTCGTCTCGCGCATGGATCACCAGTGCCACGCCAAGACAGGGTACCAGAGCTGCCGGCCCGGGGAAGAGTGTCCGCTCGCTAAAGCCGAAGACGGCGATCGCGATCAAAAGCACACCGGCGCAGGCCAATCCGGCTCGCACCTGGGGTCGCTTTGGCATCGGTAGGACACCGAAGGCCAGCATCGCTCCTAGGAGCAGCTCCCAGGCGCGAAATTGCAGCAGATAAAATGCGTCGGGCTGCGACCGGAACAGCGTCCATGTGACCGCTGCGAAAGACACGGCCAGCAATCCAGCCAGGATCGATGCGATATACCGTCGCGCAAACCGGTTTAGGACCAATAACAGCAAGGGAAACAGAATGTAGAACTGCTCCTCGACCGCCAAGGACCAAGTGTGCAGCAGCGGCTTCATTTGCGCGCCGATATCGAAGTATCCGCTCTCCTTGTCGAATTGGATATTCGATGTGAACAGGGCGGCCGCCTTCAAGCTACGCGCGAAATAGGCAAATTCGGCTGGCATCAGCAGGAACCATGCCGCGACCGAAGACGTGGCCAGGACAGCGAACAATGCCGGAAAAATCCGCCGGATACGGCGCTCATAGAATCGGACGAGACTGAATTCGCCCGTCGCGATTTCCTTGGAAATCAGTGATGCCATCAGGAAGCCGGAAATGACGAAGAATATATCAACGCCGACGAAGCCGCCGCCAAACCCCGGGATGCTGGTGTGATAGAGAACGACCGGAAGGATCGCCAGGGCGCGCAGGCCGTCGATATCGCGGCGATAGGTGAAGCCGCCAGGCTCGTATCCGGGGACGGACGCCACGGACGACGAGCGCCTAAGAACAAGATTCAAATTCAACGCTCCGACGCCGCCGACACGTGCATACAGCCGCGGCGTGTTGTTTTTCTGGGAAATAGTCTCTTTGACTGACGTAAAGCTGAAGAACCCTGGTTTCGAGTGCTTTCTCGAGGCGTCGGTCAGGGCGCCACCAGAATGGGGCCGACGGAGGCGATCAAGCATCAAGGCCTTCCGATGCGTCGGCGGCGGCGCATCTGACCGGCCGACACGGAATTCCAGCGTGTCACGTCAGCCTGGTCGTCCCCAGTGCAAGAGCGACATAGCTCCCAAACCTTCACGATCTTACAAGGAATAGGAAGGTCAAGGTCAACAATCGGTCCCGCGGCAACCCGCAACAACGATGATCGGATCGCCGAATGGATCGAACCGACAGCACCATTGTCGCTGGCGCGACTTTTTCGCCCATGGCCGATCTCATTCCGCTGTCTTTCAGAGAGTGTCTCAAAAGGGCTTGAACCGCCTGCTTATAGCTCCCATGGTGGCTTCGGGCAGATATCATTGAGCTGGCGCGTCCCATCGCGACGCGATGGGAGACCAAATGCGCGAACTCGATATTACCATTGCCAGATCGATCAACAGCTTCGCCGGCTGCTGATGACCTATCGGGCCGATTTGTCAAACCAGGTCGGACCGGCCCGATATCAGTACTGCATGCGATAACCGATCGGATAAAGCGGGCGGGATGTGTCGTGCGGCACATCGGATTTCTGCGCGCGCACCTCTTCCATCGATGAAGGAAGCTCGAAAGGCAGCCTGCCTTCAGCTTTCCGCTTGCCCTCGATCACATCGAACAAGGCTGTGTCGCTTGCGCCGAAATTGGCGAGGATTGCAGCGGCATGCTCGCGTATGCCGGTGAGGATTGCCGGACGGGCCAGATAGATGGAGACAACCGTCGGAACCTGTTTCGCCGTTTCCTTGAACGTCTCGAAATCGGCATTGCCGTCCTTGAAATCCAAATCGCCTTCCTGCTGACGGGAACCGAAGAAATAGTTCATATGAGGCTGCTGATAGGGCGCGCTGAGACGCATCACCGCAAAATCGGCATCCTTGGCGTCCGTCACCACGGTAAAGCCGCGTGCCGACACGATTTTTGCATCAACGCCGTACAGGAACACCTTTTTGCCTGGCGTCACAGGCAGCAGGCCAGCCTTATTGTCGAGCAAGACCATGGCGCGGCTTTGAGCGGCGGTTGCCTCCGCAGCAAATGCCCCATTGCCAACAATCACGTGCGCCTTTTGCGGTTCGACATAGGGATTTTCAAAAAGGCCCTGCTCGAATTTCTGGACAAGGATACGAGTTGCGGATTGATCGATGCGCTGTTGCTTGATCTTTCCTTCCTTCACCGCCTGAACGAGAAGATCGGAAGAAGTGACACCGCCGAACTGATCGACGCCGGCATTGACGGCCTTGGCAAAGCGGTCGACACGGCTCAAATCCTCCACGCCCCAAGGCATGCCGAAGGTTTCCTCGTTCAAAGTCGGCTTTACGCCCGGCTTCTCGCCATCCAGGCAAGTTCCCTTGCAGTCGTTGGTGATCAGCCAATCGCTGAGAACGACACCCTGGAAGCCGTATTGGCCACGCAGCAGATCGGTCAGAAGCTGCTTGCTGTATCCCGCTCCCACCGGCTCCAGCAGCTTGCCGCCGAGCGTCACACCGTCAAGGATCGAATATGTCGGCATGACGCCGGCGACCTTCGCCTTGAAAGCTCCCTCAAACGGAATGAGATGTTCGGCAAAATTATTGCCTGGAAAGGTCACGTGGCGTCCATAGGCGTTGTGGCTGTCATAACCGTCTTTTGCCGCACCGTAGCCGACCCAGTGTTTGGCCACGGCGACGACACTGTCCTTGTTGATGCCGTTCTCGCCGTTTTGAAACCCCGCCACATAAGCTTCCGCCATGGATTTGGAAAGTTGCGCATCCTCGCCGAACGTACCGTTGGTGCGTGGCCAGCGCGGCTCGCTGGCAAGATCCACTTGCGGAGACAATGCTTCCTGTATGCCGACGGCGCGGTATTCCTGACGGACAATGTCGCCGAAACGGCGAACGAGCGATGGATCGCCTATGGCCGCCAACCCTAAGGTCTCGGGCCATTTCGAGAATCCGCCGGCCGAAACACTCGCGCCGAGTACGAATTGGAAATGATTGCGCGGATCGGTGCTGATCGTCGCTGGAATCCCAAGCCGGCCAGCTTCCGCGATCTCCTGAAGCTTGTTGTTCTGCTCGGCCAATAGGGCGGCATCGCCCGCCAATCGCGTTATGAAGGTCACGACCTTGCGCCCGTCGATCATCTCCTTGGCGCGTGCAAGATCATATTCGGTCCCGACCCCCATCCCGGAACCGGGACCGGCGGATGGAGCCGTGCCATGCATCATGAGGCCGGCCTTCTCCTCTAGCGTCATCTGACTGATGAGATTGGCCGCCCGCTCGGCAGCCGGGAGGCGCCAGTCCTCATAAGGATCAAGTTTGCCATTGCGATTGAGATCCTTGAAGGAAAGCCCGTCAATGGTCAGCGTCTTGGCGACGCGGGCCGAAAGCGCCGGCTGCTCCTGCGACAAAGCCGTTGAAGCGAGCAACGATACGGCCGCACATAAGGCAATGAACTGTTTCACGGCATCCCTCCCCAAAGAATTTCAATCGATCCCGACAAATTAAAGGGGGCAAACCGTGCCGCCTCATGTACTTTGGCGGCACCTGTCGGCCCGTCGATGCCCATCAGTTCGCAACCGCAAACTGTAAGCATATACTAACCTAGTTCATCAACGACCGGGTTGCTGAGAATGCCGAGCCTGTCGATCTCCACCTCCACGACGTCTCCCGGCTTCATCCACAGCGGCGGCTGCCGCTTGGCGCCAACCCCGCCCGGTGTGCCACTGACGATGACGTCGCCCGGTTCCAGCCGTGTGAAGCTGGAGCAATATTCGATCTGCCGGGCGATATCGAAAATCATTTGGCCGAAGGTCGCATCCTGCACGACGGTCCCATTGAGGCGCGTCTGAATGCGAAGATCGGGCAGCGGACCAAGTTCGTCCGGCGTCATCATCCAAGGCCCGAAAGCGCCGGTGTCGGGAAAGTTCTTGCCCGGTGTGAACTGATGCGTATGACGCTGGAAATCACGCACGCTGCCGTCATTGTAGCAGGCATAGCCAGCAACGTATCCCATGGCCTCATCGCGGGTGATGTAACGGCCCGATTTGCCGATGATGACCGCCAGCTCGCCTTCGAAATCAAGTTCCGTCGAGACCCTCGGGCGCACGATCGGGGCGAGATGGCCCGTCTGGCTATTGGCATAGCGGGCAAAGATCGTCGGGTTTTCCACCTCCGCACGCCCCGTCTCCTTGCGATGCATTTCATAGTTCAGCCCAACGCAGAGGATCTTGTCGGGATTGGGAATGACCGGCAGCCATTCGACGTCACCTAGCGGCGTGGCGGCGGCGGAACCAGCGGCCTCGGCAACGCCGGCAAGGTCGCCGGCCACAGCCGATTTGAGATCGGCATAGCGTGACGCGAGAACCGCGCCGGCATCGAGGAAGCGATCGTCCTCGATGACGCCCCAGGTCGTGCAGCCGGCGATCTTGACGGTGGACAGTCTCATGGTTCTTGCTCCTTTAGGGGGTCGGACTGGGCGACGGGCGCGTTCACACCCGCTGCATTTGATCGGTGAAGCGCGTTAACTTGCCGAAGCGCTCGATGGTGCGATCCGGGAAGATCAGCGCGAAGGCGGAAATTGCGCCAATGATGAGGATCGCGGCCGTGAACAGCATGGCATTTGCATAGCCGGCCGCGACATGATCGGGTCCGGCTGCCTGCACGATCATGCCGGTGACGGCGTTGGATGCGAGTGCGGACACCGCATTCGCCGAATAGATCACGACGATCAGCCGGCCGCGCTGGACAGCCGGCGCGACGCTACCGAGCGTGATCGGGCCGTATATCGTGGTCAGACTTGGAGCAGCGAAAGCGATCGCGATCAGCGCCAGTTGCAATGGACCACTGACATGAACCGAGGCGATCAGCGCCAATCCACTGACGAGAAGCGCATAGCCAGAAGCGCTGCCGAGGGAAGCACGTTTGCTGGCGCCCTTCTGAAGCATGCGCTGCGCGATCCATGAACCAACCAGCAACAGCGGCGACTGGAAGATATAGACGGCCGAAATGATCGAGCCGGTTTCGGTCTGCGAATAGCCAAGGCCCTGCTGCAGGAAGGGCGGCAGCCACGTGGCCGACATGCCGACGATCCAGTAAGACATGGTCGACATGATGATGACACCGATCACGGTCGGGTCGAGCCAGAGTTTGCGGGCTGGGATCGGGGTCTCGCCCACTACGGCGCGCGCCTTTTCATTTTCCGCGACGGCATGCGGCCCTTCGCCGCCGATGAGCAGCCAGGCGATGATCCAGGCAACACCGATCAGCCCGCAGAACAGGAAGCCCGAACGCCAGCCGTAATTGACGATGACATAGGTCAGGATCGGCCCACCGGCGAGCAAGCCGACACTGATGCCCTGCAACACGACGGCGCTTGGCACGCTGCGCTTTTGCGGGCTGAACCAGTTATGGCAGGCATGCAATGCCGTCGGCAGCCCAGGTCCCTCGCCGAGGCCGAGCAAAATGCGGCAGGCGACCAGAACCGTCACCGAGCTGGTAAAATAGATCGGGATCTGCGCGAGCGACCAGATTGCCGCCAGAATGACAAGGATCCATTTGACGGGGACACGACCGATCATGAAGAGACCGACAAGAACGCCCGAAATCGAGAACAGCAGAAAGAAGCTGCTGCCGATCAGGCCGAACTGCTGTGGCGAAATACCGAGGTCCTTCATGATCGACACGGCGGAAAGGCCGAAGACGAGCTTGTCGAAGAAGTTCAGCGTCTGGAACAGGAAAAGCAGGATAAGGACGGCAAAAGGTCGCCATTTGCTGACGGTATCGATGGTTGGTTCAGACATATGTTCCTCCCAGAACTTCAAAGAAAACTGCGATTGCCGATGCGGGACTCAGGCAAGGCGAGCGCGCAGGTCCGCGATCTGCTGGCGAAGCGCCTCGAGGTTGCCTGCGGCGCCAAAGACATAGTGGTCAGGACGTACGAGCGCAGCGATCGCTTCATGCCGTTCGAACCAGGCCGAAAGCACGCCATCCCTTTCTCGGAGCGCGGCCGGATCGGCTGTATTATCGCCTTGAGGCACAACAGCCTTCACCACGATGCCGTCGATCGCGTCGGCGAGCGCCTGTCCTTCCGCCATCCCGATCCGGCGGCCGTCGAGCACAAGCCGCCATTGCGCTCCGGTAAAGGCATCCATCAAGCGCGGAGCGGGGTCTTCGACGATTGCCGGCTGCGGGAACAACAATCCTCGCGCCGGCGTGCCTTCTTCGGCGATCAGCCCATCCTCGATGGGCGGGACGATTTCCTGCCGGGTAATGGTAAGAGGCCGACCGCCGCCCTCGGCAAGTATGCGGGCATCACGCGCCGCGGCGGCTTCCGGATCGCGTTCGCAGATCGTCTGGCCAATCGCCTTGATCTTGCCGGTCAGCGTCTGCACATGCCGCTTGCGTTCCACCGTGTAGGTATCCAGCAGCGCTTCGGAAGACTGCCCCTTCAGGATGCGGTCGAGCCGCCAGACGAGATTGGAAACGTCGCGCAGGCCCTGGCACATGCCCTGGCCGATAAAGGGCGGCTGCTGATGCGCGGCATCGCCGGCGATCATGACTTTCCCCCGCCGCCATTCGTCGGCCACCAGCGCATGAAAGCGATAGGCGGCGGCCCGCCAAAGCTCGCCGTCTTCCGGCGCCAGCCAGGGCGACAGCAGCCGCCAGACATTGTCGGGCTTTTCCATCTCGCGTGGATCCTCGCCCGGCAGAAGCATGATTTCCCAGCGACGGTGATTTTTGGGCCCCATGATGTAGCTGGTCGGACGCGCTGGATTGCAGAACTGGGCCGAAGTCTGTGGTAGCTTGCCCAGCGCGGTTTCATGTACCTGCAAATCGACTACGAGCCACGGCTCGTCGAAGACGAGATCCTTAAGCTTCATTCCCGACAGTTCACGCACACGGCTCCACGCCCCGTCGCAGCCGATCACATATCTCGCTGTGATCCTCTGGCTCTCGCCGGACGAATCCCGAAGCGTCGCGACCACTTCATTCCCCTGAGGATCGAGATCGACCATTTCCGTGCCAAGTTCTATCGTCACGCAGTCGAAACTTTCGGCATGCCGTCTCAGCACGGCTTCGACCGGAGGCTGGGTAAACACCATGCTCGGGGTGTAGCCGAGCGGATACGGTTCCGGCACCATGTCGATACGACGGATGAGCTGCCCCTCTGCGCCGAAGTGCTGGGAGGCCGTGAACGGCGCGGTATGGGGAAGCACCTCGTCGGCGATGCCCATATTGTCGAAGTGGCGCAGGATTTCGTGGTCGAGCGCGATAGCGCGCGGCTTGTCATAGATACCGGTCAACCGATCGACGACGAGCGTGGAATGGCCTTGCGCGCCGAGCATGCCGGCGGCCACGGCTCCAGCCGGGCCGAAGCCGACCACCAGCACGTCATAAGAGTTCGAAATATCGTTATCGTTCGTCACGGGCATGCCTCTGCAAATGTCTATTGGGCGCATCAGGCGCCGGAAAAGCCGATGGAAATCTGTGCCTTCTTGCAGGCTTCGCTTTTGGGAGGCGCAATGCCCCAGTGATCGGTTCGGCCGGGCGGCCAGACCCATTCCTCGGGTCCTCGGGCGCGATAGGAGTCGTCCACCCGCAGGACTTCGGCGGTGTACTCGATCACTACGCCTTGCGGGTCGACGAAATAGGCAAAGACGTTGTCGCCCGGCCCATGCCGGCCCACGCCCCAGCCGATCGGATAGCCGTGATCGACGACGCGACCAGAACCTCGCATGACGGATTCGAGGTCGGGCATCAGGAAGGCGACATGGTTCAGCCCATTGACCGGTGCCTCGGCCAGCACGACCGCATGATGGTCGTCGTTGCAGCGCAGGAAAGCCATAAGTCTCGACCGGTCCGTCAGGCGGAAGCCGAGGACATTGCGATAGAAGTTCGAAAGCGCCTCGATATCAGCGCTGTTAATGTTGACATGCGCCAGACGTTCCGGCCGGTTGGGAACCACGCGGCCATGCTTGCGGCGGTCGCCGTGCACGAATTCCAGAACGGCGCCTTGCGGCTCGCGGATGACGAAACGCTCGCCACCGGCGGGACCATCAGCGGGTCCGATGTCGCGCAGGACAGCACAGCCTGCGGTAACCGTCTTTGCGAACAGCGACGCCAGCGCTTCAGCCGAACCGACGCGAAAACTGATCTTGCGCAGTTCCGAACGGTTGCTTTGCTTTAGCTCCAACACATGAAAATCAGCACCCGTTGCCGCCAGGAAAACCTTGCCCTCCACTTCGGCGACGACATCCAGGCCCCAGACGCGGGTATAAAAGTCGACAGACGACGCGAGATCGGGCGTACCCAGTTCCACGCTGCGCAAAGCGATGACAGGAAATTCAGTCATGGGATCAAACCTCATCCAAACCCAGGAAAGCGCGCGCATTCGCAAATGTCAGGCGCTCGCGCAAACTCGCATCCGCAAACGCCTCCTCGACGCCAGCGATGGGCTCTTTCTCGCGGAAATTGAAGGGATAGTCGGTGCCGATCATGATGCGATCCTCGCCGAAGACGGCGACAAGGCGGCGTAGCATGTCCGGATCGAAAACCAACGAATCCACATAGAGACGCCGCGCCTGCGCGGCGGGGCTCTCATGCGTGATTTCGCTGAGCGCCGGGAAGGCCGAATAGCCCTGCTGCAGCCGCGGCAGCAGCGAGGCAAACGTGCCGCCGCCGTGGCTGAAGGCGATCCGCAGTTTCGGGAATTTCTGAAGCAACCCGCCGGTGATCACGGATCCTGCCGCCAATCCGACATCGGTCGGATAGGCGAGCACCTGCTGAAGCGGCGCTGGCCCAACGAGACGATCCATGCCGGTCGGCCGCACGGCGTGCACGAAGACAGCGGCATTCAGCTTCTCCGCCTCCGCAAAAAAGGGATGGAAACGAGGATCACCGATAGGCACGTCATTGATATTGCTGCCGATCTCGACGCCACGAAAACCGAGTTCGCCGACGAGGCGATGCAACTCGGAAATCGCAAGATCAATATCCTGAAGAGGAAGGCCGCCGAGCCCAACGAAACGACCCTGGCCCTGCCCGATCATCACAGCGATCGCATCGTTGACGTATCGGACAAGGTCGTGGGCCGCGGTCTTTTCGATCCAATAGCCGAAGAGCTCAGGCATGGGAGACAGAGCCTGGATGCGGATACCGGTCCTGTCCATCTCCTCCAGCCGCCGTTCGGCCACCCAGCAGGCATCGCTGACCGTGCGATAAGGCTTGTCATCGATAACGACCGTTGCGTGACAAGCATCCGCGGCAACCATCGAGGGCCAGCCACGGATGGGAGCATTCCCTGCCGCAAGCGGAAAACGTGCGGGCACCACGTGACAGTGGATATCAATGCCGCAACAAGCGCAGCCGTTCGCAAAGGCGCCCGACGCTCGCTCTTTCGTTCCGCTCATGGAGCCCTCCCTCGTTAAGAGCCGTCATAATGTACAAACTTTACCACGTAAAGATAAAATTTATAAATTTTGCGCCGCTGCTTCCTCGTGTATATAAAAAGTGATTTGCAAGCCAGAGAGCACCATGAACGTCAACCTGCTGAAGAAAGAGGCCGGAAGCCCCGCGACATTGGCGACCAGCATCTATGAGCGGCTGAAGGCCGACATTCTCTCGACGCGCCTGGAGCCCGGCCGAAAGCTTCAGCTCCGCTTCCTGATCGAGCACTATGATGCCGGCCAGACCCCGTTGCGCGAGGCATTGAACAGATTGACGACGGAGGACCTCGTCATCGGAAAGGAACAGCGCGGCTTCTTCGTCAAACCCATCAGCCTGGACGAATTGCATGAGCTGACGAAAACGCGCTGCTGGGTGGAGACGCTGGCCCTGCGGGAATCCATGGCGAATGCAACGCCTGACTGGGAAGAGGCGCTTCTGGTCGCCCATCATCGGTTGGAGCGCACCCCGCGCTCACTCAACCCGGAGCAGTTCGAGGACAATCCGGAATGGGAAAGGCTTCACCGCGCCTTTCATGCGCTGCTGATCGGGGGATGTGGATCTAAGCCATTGATAGGCTTTTGCGAGCAGCTGGCCGATAGGCTCTACCGGTATCGAGCGCTTTCGATCCGCAAAGCCTTTCGCGTGCGCAAGGTCAATGATGAGCATGCGCGTATCCTCGGAGCCGTGCTCGACCGGGATACCGTGGAGGCCGAGCGGTTGCTGCAACTCCATTATGAGAAAACGGCCGACATCATCCGGACTGATCTTGATACGGCGACGTAAGGCGCCGCCGCGACCGGCTCGAATACCCAACATAGGGCCAGGGCATTATCTTTGGCAGGGATCTTTGGCAGGCGATAGCCGTTCATGATGCCTTGCGGTCCGAGACGCTGGCCATCGAGACCTGTGTCGCAGTCTCCGCGGGACGCGAAGCGCGCCGTCCAGGATATGAACCGGATCGCATGCCTTGAGCCCCACGAATCGGGAATGTGGAGCGCGCGCCGGCTCAAGCATCGTCGAATGTTTTGAACTGATTCAAACTGGCGGCGCACGCCAAAAAGCCAGCTTCACACAAGTCATTAACGCTACCATCCCCGCATCAGCAACGTGCGAGGAACCAATGAGCATCTTTGGTAGCATGAAAACGGCAGTTTCCGGCATGAACGCGCAGGCAAATAAGCTTAGCACCGTGTCGGACAACATCGCGAACGTCAATACAACGGGCTACAAGTCGGCGAGCACCAGCTTTTCGTCGTTGATTCTCCCTTCGGGCGGCGGCAACTATAACTCCGGCAGCGTCGAAACCAACGTCAGCTATTCGGTCTCGCAGCAGGGCGACACGGTCTCCACCTCGTCGAGCAGCGACTTGTCGATCCAGGGCGCCGGCTTCTTCGTCGTGCAGGGCGCCGACGGCAAGACCGTCCTGACCCGCGCGGGCGACTTTACGCCGGATGCAAACGGGAACCTCGTGAACTCCGCTGGCTATACGCTGATGGGCTACTCCTATGCTTCTGGAGCGCCGGCTGTCGTCGTCAACGGCTTCGACGGCCTGGTGCCGATCAACGTCAATCAGAGCGGTCTTGCCAGCTCGCCCTCGACAACGGGCACCTTCACCGGTAACCTCAATTCGAACGCGACCGTCGTTACCGATACAGCGACATTGCCAAGCGCCAACCCGACCTCGGTTACCTCAAATACCCAGAAGAGCTCGGTGGTTGCCTACGACAAGCTTGGCAACTCCGTCATGTATGACGTTTATTACACCAAGATACAGTCCGCCGATTCCACTACGGGCGCGACCGATCAGTGGGAGGTCAGCGTCTATCGCAATGCCGACAAGAGCACGTCAGGGAGCTCCTCGTTCCCTTATTCGTCGGACCCAGTCAATGTTCCAAATCCATCCACATTGACATTCGACGCAAACGGCAACATGACGAGCGGTGGGACATTCACCATCACCGACCCAACAACCGGCGGATCCATCGCGATGGATTTGAGCGGGATGACGCAGAAGGCCAGCGACTTCAGCTCGACGGGCTCGACCAATGGTCAGGCGGCAAGCCCCGTGACCGGCGTCACCATCGACAAGAACGGCATTGTCTATGCAAACTACAAGACCGGCGATCCGAAGGCGATCTACCAGATCCCGCTCGCGACCGTTGCAAGCCCCGACAAGCTGACGCTCTTGAGCGGCAACGTCTATCAAGCCAATGCCGATTCAGGCGTGACGGTCACCAGCTTTGCCAACAGCAACGGTCTCGGTTATATCCAGTCGAACTCTCTGGAAGCATCGAACGTCGATTTGGCCGGCCAGCTCACTGACATGATCCAGGCACAAAAGAGCTACACTGCGAACTCCAAGGTCTTCCAGACGGGATCAGACTTGCTGGACGTACTGGTCAACCTCCAACGCTGATCTTCCGCCTGCTCAATCAGAAGGGCCCTCCGGGGCCCTTTTGTCGTACGGCCCGATGACGAAGCCCGCTGCTCGATCAGCATGATCGGATTTCGATCAGTGGGAGAATTCGATACCCACAGCGACAATCACAAGTTCAACCACAGCTTCAGGCAAGCCAGTCGAACTACGCTGCGAGCGTGGGGCGTGAATTTTAGAGAGTGTTAATCCGCCAACGCTTCGGCAAGGCAAGCTTGGTCGGCTTTGAACATGCTGACAGTGCAACGTGGCTACGGAAAGAGTCCTGTTAATGACTTCGATCGTTTCATCCTTGAGCCTCACTCAGATCAGATCTCTTTCAACATCAGCTGTGGCGGCCTGGACCACGGAAGATGTGGCATCACTATCCACCAAGCAGATCAGCGTTCTCACATCAGCGCAGATCGCGGCGCTGGATACAGAGGACGTGGAGGTTCTCACCTCCCAGCAGTTAAGCGCAATTTCGCAAAGCGCCATTCCGGGGCTCACGCTCGATCAGCTGGCCGCCCTGTCAACATCCGCGATCGAGAGCTTCAGTTCCGTGCAGATCACCGCGATCACGACACAGCAACTCCAGGCCCTGACAATCGAACAGGCGGAAGCCCTGACGACGTCGCAGGTCCGGGTCTTGAGTTCGTCGCAAATCGCCGCGCTCAGCGCCGCAGATCTGGCTACCTTTTCGACAGACGATATGGCCGCGATCAGCAGCAAGGCGATATCGGGCCTCTCGACCGCTGCAATGGCCACGCTTTCGACCGAGCAGATCGCGGCGTTGAGCACCAGCAGCATTTCCAATTTGACGACAAGCCAAATCGCGGCGCTTGGCACGACGCAAATTGCTGCCCTGACGACGGCGCAAATCGCCGCTCTCAGGACGACGCAAGTCGCAGCGATGGCCACGAGCGATATAGCGGCCTTTTCAACTGCTCAGATCGCGGCCCTGACGGCCAGCGCGATTGCCAGCCTGAAGACGGCGCAAGTCGCAGCCCTGAGCACCGCACAAGCCGAGGCTCTCACCTCCAGCCAGGTCAAGGCCCTGAGCTCGGCGCAGCTTTCCGTGCTGTCCACGGGCGGTATCGCCGCGTTTTCGACGGATGACATGGCGGCGATCACGGCTGCCGCGGTCGCGGGCCTCTCGACAGCGACCATTTCCTCTCTTGCGACGAACCAAGTCGCCGCCTTGAACACGGCCGCGATTTCCGGCCTGACAACGGCTCAGATAGCTGCCTTGAGCACGGCGCAGATCGCCGCGATGACAACGGCACAAGTCGCGGCGCTCACCGCAACCCAGTTCGCGGTCATGAGCACGGGCGATGTTGCCGCCCTCTCGGTCTCACAGGTCGCAGCCCTCAGCAAGTCGGCCGTTTCCGGCCTGAGCACCGTCCAGATCACCGCGTTGAGCACGGCGCAGATCAGCGCGTTGACAACGAGCCAAATCAATTCGCTCAAGACGACGCAGACCGGAGCCTTGAGCACGAGTGATATCGCAGCACTTTCGACCGCGCAAATTGCCGCCTTCAGCGTGAGCGGCATCGCCGGGCTGACAACGAGCCAGATCAGCGTGATGACCACAACGCAGATCGCCGCTCTGACAACGGCTCAGGTCGCGGCGCTGACGTCGACCCAGATATCCGCGTTGAGCATGGACGATATCGCGGCGCTCTCGACCGCCAGCATCGCCGCAATCACCAGCAAGGCCGTATCGGGTCTTGACACGACAGCCATTGCTGCCCTGTCAACGGCGCAAGTCGCGGCGCTAAGCACCGCTGGGATTGCCGGGTTGAGCACCGCCCAGATCGCGATTCTGGGCGCGGCTAAAACGAGCGTCCTGACCACGGCACAGGTCGCGGCGCTCGGCTCAAGCCAAATTGCCGTGTTGGGTACGGATGTCATTGCGGCGCTTTCGACAGGACAGATCGCGGCTCTGAAAGCAGCCACCGTTGCCGGTTTGACGACAGATCAGATCGCCGCGCTAAGCACGCAGCAAGTGGAGGCGCTCACCAGTGCTCAAATCGCGGCGCTGAGCTCGGGCCAATTCTCGGCCCTCGGCACGGATGAGATCGCCACGTTCTCGACGACGGAAATCGCGGCCATTACCAGCAAGGCTGTGGCGGGGCTAGGTACGGAGGTCATCGCCGCCCTTTCAACCGATCAGATCGCCGCCCTTAGCTCGAGCGCGGTCACCGGCCTGACGACGGCCCAGGTCGCCGCGCTTTCGGGCGCTCAGGTCGCGGGCCTGGCGACGCGCGCCATCGCGAGCCTGACGACGAACCAGATCGCGAGCCTGAGCTCGCAACAGGTCGCGGCCTTGACGGCTACCCAGATCAGCGTGCTGAAAACAGCCCAGATCGCGGCTCTCAGCACGAATGACATCGCAGCCTTTTCAACCGCTCAGATTGGTGCACTGACCACGACCGCGATCACAGGGTTGACGACGGGCCAGATTACCGCGCTCACGACAGCACAGGTCGAGGCGCTGTCGTCGAGCCAGCTCAAGGTACTGAGTTCCACTCAACTTGCCGCCCTGGGTTCGGATGACGTGGCAACGTTCACGACAGACGAAATCGCCGCGCTTTCCAGCAAGGCGATCGGCGGCCTCACAACCAGCGTCATCGCGTCCCTTTCGAGCGCGCAGCTCGAGGCCTTGACCACGAGCGCCATCACCGGCCTGACGACCGCCCAAATATCGACGCTGGGTACCGCTCAGCTCGCAAGCCTCACGACCAGCCAGATCGCAGCGTTGAGTTCGACGCAAATGGCGGCGCTGACGGCGAACGACATGGCTGCCCTCTCGACGGTCGACATGGCGGCTATCGCCACCAAGGCAATCGCGGGCTTGAGCACTGGCGCCGTCGCTGCTCTCTCGACAATACAGATTGCCGCCCTGGGCACGAGCACGCTCGCGAACCTGACGACCAATCAGATCGCGGCCTTGAGCACCGCGCAGCTCGCGGCACTCAGCACGACACAGGTCGCGACCCTGACGTCGAGCCAGATCGCAGCCCTCGGCACGGGCACCATTACATCCCTCACCGCCAGCCAGATCGCGGCCCTCAGCACATCCGGCATCCCGGGTCTGACGACGGATCAAATCGCGGCCTTGAGCACGCAGCAAACGCAGGCATTGACGACGGCCCAGATCGCCAAACTGAGTTCGACCCAGGTCTCCGCTCTTGGAACGGATGATATCGCGACCTTTGCGACCGATGAAATCGCCGCGCTTTCCAGCAAGGCGGTAACGGGGTTGAGCACCGGCGTCATCTCGACCCTCTCGACGCAACAAATCGCCTCCTTGAGCGCCGCCGGAATTGCCGGTTTGACGACGAGCCAGATCGCCGCGCTCAATACCGCGCAGATCGCCGCCCTGCCGGCATCGTGGATGACGGCTCTCAGCGCCACCCAGATCGCGGCCCTCGATACCAACGTCATCGCCGCTCTGTCCACGGCACAGGTCGCCGCGATAAGCACGTCGGGGATTAGCGGTTTGACGACCGATCAGGTCAATGCGCTGAGCACCACCCAAGTCGCGACCCTGACAACAAATCAGGTCGCCGCTCTAAAGACCGCTCAGCTCTCCGCGCTGGGGACCGATGATGTCGCCGCCCTTTCAGTCGCCGATATCGCCGTGATCAGTTCGACTGCGATGTCGGGACTGTCGACCGACGCTATCGCCGCGCTGACGACCGCTCAGATCGCGGCCTTGAGCACGGCAGGAATCGCGGGTCTCAGCACCGCGCAGATCGACGCCCTGAGTTCCGGCCAAGTCGATGCGCTGCTCACCAATCAGATCGCGGCTCTCAGCCAATCGCAAATCGCGACCATGGATGCGGATATCGTCGCCTCACTCTCCACCGCCCAAATCGCGGCATTCAGCACGTCCGGGATAATAGGTCTGACAACAGGGCAGATGACCGCGCTTAGTACGGCACAGGCAGAGGCGCTGACCACCGCGCAGGTCAAGGTACTCAGCTCCGTCCAGCTCGGCGCCTTGAGCGCCGATGATATAGCAACGTTCTCGACCGCCGACATCGCCGCAATTTCGAACAAGGCAGTGTCGGGTCTCGGCTCGTCCATCATCGGTTCATTGTCCACGGATCAGATCGCAGCGCTCAGCACGACCACCGTCGCGGGCCTGACGACCGATCAGGTCGCTGCTTTGAGCACGACACAAGTGGCGGCCTTGGCCACAACGCGAATCGCGGCGCTGAGTTCGGCGCAAGTGGGAGCTCTCGGCACAGGAAGCATAGCTTCACTCACGACTGGCCAGATCGCTGCACTCAGCACCGCCGGAATTTCCGGACTGAGCACTGATCAGGTCAACGTCCTGAGCAGCGCGCAGCTTGCCGCCTTGACCACGACACAGATCGCCGCGCTCAGTTCGGCCCAGCTTGGCGTCCTCGGTTCGAGCGACGTCGCGGCCCTCTCGACCGCGGATATTGCCGCCATCGGTTCGAGTGCCATTTCGGGCTTGTCCACGGCAGCCTTGGCGGCGTTCTCGACGGCGCAGATCGCCGCGCTCAGCCCGACCGGCATCCTTGGCATGACCACGGATCAGATCAGTGCCCTCAACAGCAGCCAGATAGATGTGCTATCCACCAAGCAGATCGCAACCTTGAGCTCGGCGCAGGTCGGGGTTTTGGACCCGAGCATCGTCGCGACACTTTCGACCGCGCAGATCGCGGCCCTCGGCGGCTCGGCCGTCGCAGGCCTTACCACCACACAGATCTCTGCATTCAACACCAGCCAGACAGAGGCGCTGACATCGGCCCAAGTCGCGGCTCTGAGTTCCAAACAGATCAGCAGCCTGAGTGCTGCCGATATCGCCACTTTCTCGACCAAAGATATTTCGGCCATCGGCTCCGCCGCCATCTCCGGCTTGTCGACAGATGCCATCGCCGCCATGTCGACAGCCCAGATAGCGGCTCTCAGCACATCGGGCATAGCGGGGCTGACCACCCAGCAGATCGCCGTTTTGAGCACCGGGCAGCTCCAAGCCCTGACGACGGTACAAAGCGCAGCGCTCAATTCCGCGCAGCTTTCCGTATTGACGACAAATGACATAGCTGCTCTGTCGACCAAGAACATCGCAGCCATCACTTCCGCCGCCATATCGGGTCTTTCCACGACAGCAGTCGCCGCTTTGTCGACGAGCCAGGTGGCGGCCCTGAGCACCTCGAGCATTACCGGCCTCACCACGAAACAGATCGCAGCGCTCGGCACCATCCAGGCCGAGGCGTTGACGACAGCGCAGGTCGCGGCCCTGAACTCGACCCAGCTTTCAGCGCTAACGACAGACGACCTAGCCGTGTTTTCGACGCAGGACATCGCGGCCATCGGCTCGAACGCCATATCGGGCCTGTCCACGGGCGCGATAGCGGCACTGACGACAAACCAGCTCGCGGCCCTCAGCACGCTGGGGATCGGCGGTTTGTCGACCAAACAGATCGCCGCCTTGAATACCGCTCAGATCCATGCCCTGAGCAGCAAGCAGATGGCTGCGCTGAGTTCGGCGCAGGTTTCCGCCTTGAGTACGGCGGACATAGCCTCGCTTTCGAACGTCCAGATCGCGGCCCTTAGTTCATCCGGCACGGCCGGATTGACGAGCCTGCAGATAGCCGCCTTGGGCACGGGTCAGGTGCAAGCCCTGACGACGACACAGATCAATGTTCTTGGCTCTAAGCAGGTATCCGCGCTGACGACAGCCGATATAGCGGCGATGTCGACGGCGCAGATTGCCGCTTTGAGCAGTCTCGGCATTGCGGGCCTGACAAGTGCTCAGATCGCGGTCTTGAACACCGCCCAGGCCGAGGCCCTCACCTCGGCCCAGGTCGCCGCTCTCAGTTCGAGCCAGATTGCGACACTGGATGCTGCCAATCTGCAGACATTCTCGACGTCCGATATCGCGGCTATCAGTTCAAACGCCATTTCCGGCCTGTCGACGGCCACCGTCGCCGCCTTCTCGACAGATCAGATCACGGCGATCAGCACCGCCGGCATCGCGGGCCTCACCACCCTGCAGATTTCCGCTCTCGGCACCAACCAGGTCGGGGCGCTCACGACAGCCCAGATCAGCACTCTTGGCTCGAGGCAGATTTCGGCGCTGACAACAGCTGATATCGCAGCCATGTCGACCGCACAAATCGCCGCGCTTAGCACAGCCGGGATACCCGGCCTGACAACGGCACAGCTGGCGGCGCTCAGCGTCGACCAGGCGGAGGCCCTCACAACGGGGCAGATCGGCGCGTTGAGCTCGACCCAGGTCGCAGCTTTGAGCGCGGATGACCTAGACGCTTTTTCCACGGCCGATATCGCGGCCATCAGTTCGAGCGCGATACAAGGCCTATCGACGGCGACGATCGCCGGATTCTCGACGGATCAGGTCGCAGCGCTCAGCGCATCGGGCATTGCCGGCCTGACAACATCGCAGATAGCGGCTCTGAGCACCGGGCAGTTGGAGGCCTTAACCACGGCTCAGGTCGCGGCGCTCAATTCCAAACAGATCGCGGTGCTCGGCACGAACGGCATCGAAGCCCTCTCCACCAATCAGATCGCGGCGCTGAGCACCAGCGGGATTGCCGGACTTACGACCGATCAGATCGCGGTGCTCAGCACGGATCAGGCTGAAGCCTTGACGCCGACCCAGGTTGGGGCGTTCACCTCGAAGCAGATCGCCACCTTCGGGACAGAAGATCTCGCGACCTTCTCGACCGCGGACATGGCAGCCATCGGTTCGCTCGCTATGTCCGCCCTGTCAACCGCCGCGATCGCAGCCTTTTCGACAGAACAGATCGCCGCCTTGAGCACGGCCGGCATCGCGGGCCTCACCACCAGCCAGATGGCCGCTCTCAGCACGGCCCAGGCCGAAGCCCTCACACCCACCCAGGTCGGAGCACTCAGCTCCGCGCAGATCGCCGCTCTCGGAACCGATGATCTCCAGACCTTCTCGAGTGCGGACATCGCGGCCATCAGTTCAAGCGGTATTTCCGGCCTGACGACGGCCATTGTCGCGGCGCTATCAACGGCCCAGATTACGTCCTTGGGTACAGGCGGCATCGCCGGATTGACGACGGCGCAGATCGCCGTGCTCAGCACCGATCAAATCGAGGCTTTGACAGCGGCGCAAGTCGCGGTACTCGGCTCAAAGCAGGTCGCGGTCCTGAGCACCGCCGATATCGCCGCTTTATCGACAAGCCAGGTCGCCGCCTTGAGCACGGCGGGCGTGGCCGGCCTGAGCAGTACCCAGGTCTCCGCCATGAGCGTCGATCAGATCGCGGCATTTTCGACGGCCCAGATCGCCGCCCTGAGTTCAGCCGGAATTGCGGGCCTCAGCTCGGCCGACCTGGCAACCTTCTCCACTTCCGATATCGCGGCGATCAGTTCCAACTCGGTCCAGGGACTGTCGACCGACTTTATCGCCTCCCTCTCCACCGCTCAGATCGCGGCACTCGGGACAGGCAGCATCGCCGGCCTGAGCAGTACCCAGGTCGGGGTGCTTAGCATCGAACAATTCGAAGCGCTTTCAACCACCCAGATCGCGGCGTTGAGTTCAGCCGGTCTGGCGGGACTGACCACGGCGGATCTGACAACCATTTCCACCGCCGAGCTGCCCGTGATCAACTCGGATGCGATCCAGGGACTGTCTACCGCCGTCGTCGCGGCCCTCAGCAGCGATCAGATCGCGGTCCTGACGACCTCTCAGATCGCTTCATTGAGCTATGGTCAGATCGCGGCAATGAGTACGGCTCAGATCGCCGCTCTTTCAACGTCGCAGATCGGCGCCTTGAACGCCCTTCAGGTCGCGGCCCTGGATACGGATGATATTTCGGTCTTCACGACCGATGACATCGCCGCATTGAACTCGGGGGCGGTCGCCGGATTGACCACGCGGGTCATCGCGGCGCTGACGACGGCGCAGGCCGAGGCTCTCGCACCATCCCAGGTCAGCGGGCTGACCTCGGCGCAGGTCGCCGCCCTGACGACCCAGGAGCTCTCGACCTTCTCGACCAAGGATATCGCGGCTTTTAGCTCGAATGGCATAACGGGCCTATCCACTCAGGATATCGCGAGCCTTTCCAGTACGCAGTTGCTCGCGTTGATGCGTTCGCAAATGGCATATCTGAGCTCGGATCAAATCGCCGCGGTCATCTCGAGCTATGTGACGTGAAACGGCACAAAGGCCTTGCGACGGCGATAGGCGAGATCGAGACCCAGGACGCGAAAGGCGAATCCTGAAGATCGCGATATGCCCCGGCATTGCTGGATCGAATCACGCGACAGAGCGCCTGGCGGCGGGCGATTTCAGAAGCTGCCCGAGCCATCGCGAGCAGCGCCCGCGGCATATGACTTGGTCTCGTGGTCTCGAACACCCGCGCGGTCGTTGCAATTCGCCTTGGCGCGTTCGAAAGCTGTTGATTGCCGGCGCGCAACGGCCGATTCCCGCGGCAGGCTGATGACATGCCGACGGCAACCAAGCACAGTCGAGACATCGGCAGCCATTATGAAAATGGTCGCCTTGCCTGCCGCCAGTTTATGGAATGCCCATGGTCACCAATGATGCTTCAGTCACCAGTCCGGTCATGCCCCTTGCCGGCATCTTGGACCTGGCGCGTTCGCAGCGCCTCTCCTTCAACGACCTGTTCCAATTTGCCGAAACACGAAGTGCCGCCGGGCGGAAGCTGGAGGCGGCGGAGGCTTACAAGGTCTGGATTGCGTTCAACGATGGCCACCCCTACCTGCATCTCGTTTACTTCAACTATTCGGTCACGCTGCGGCAGCTCGGCGACATAGCCGGCTCCATTCAGGCGCTGCGCGCCTGCCTGAAGCTCGATCCGCAATTCGGCCCGGCACACATCAATCTCGGACGGGCATTGGAAGATAGCGGCGTCGCGGCGCAAGCCATCGTGCAATGGCGAAGCTTCGTCGACATGACGGCTGAAAGCACTCCGGACAAGCTCGCGCACCGCCTCATGGCGCTTCAACATATTGGCCGCGTCATGGAAAATGCGGGTCTTTTGGATGATGCCGAAGCGGCTCTTTGGCAGGCTATCGAACTACGACCCGACAAGGGCGAGGCCGGGCAGCATTGGAGCGCCTTGCGACAGCGCCAATGCAAATGGCCTGTTCTGACGTCATCCGACCACGTCTCCACGCGTCAGCTCCTCGATTCCATGTCGCCGCTGACGCTTGCCTGCTATTCCGACGATCCCCTGTTTCAGCTCGCAAGAGCCTATCAATACAACAAATCCTTTGTCGGTCGGCCCGACATAAGCGGATTTCCTCGCAAGATGCCGCGCAAAAAATCCGGAACCGCTCAGCGGCTTCGCATCGGCTACGTATCGTCGGATCTGCGCGATCACGCGGTTGGCTTCGCACTCAGGGAAGTGCTGGAGCTGCACGACAAGCAAAGCGTCGAGATCTACGCCTATTACTGCGGGGAGCCCGTGGAGCAAGACGCCACGCAAACGCGCATGAAAGCCGTCGTCGACTGCTGGCGCGAGATCGCCGCGCTCAACGATCAGGATGCGGCACGGCAGATCGCGGACGATGACATCGATATCCTCATCGACGTCAATGGCTATACCAAGCATGCGCGAACGAAGATCTTCGCATATCGACCGGCCCCCGTCATCGTCAATTTCTGCGGCTATCCGGGCACGATGGGCAGTCCTTTTCATCACTATATCATCGCGGACGAGCACGTCATTCCTCCGGAAAATGAGATCTTCTATTCAGAGAAGGTCCGGAGGATCCCTTGCACCCAGCCAATTGATCGCAAGAGAGCGGTCGCCGAAAAGCCGACACGCCTCGAAGCGGGCCTGCCGGACGGCGCCTTCGTCTTCGCCTGCTTCAACGGCATGCAGAAGATCACGCAGGAGACGTTTGCGCGGTGGATGGAAATTCTCGCGGCAACATCCGACAGCGTATTATGGCTGTTGAGCGGCGGTGGCGATGTCGACGCCCGTCTGCGCCAGGTCGCGGCAAATGCCGGTGTCGCACCTGAGCGTCTCATCTTCGCGCCCAAGGCACCAAATGCCCAACACCTCGCCAGGATTGGCCTTGCCGATCTTTTCCTCGACACGTTCCCCTATGGAGCACATTCGACCGCGGCCGATGCCCTGACCATGGGCTTGCCTGTCCTCACCATTCCAGGCAAGAGCTTCGCAGCACGCTTCTGCCATAGCATAGTCGCGGCTGCCGGCGCGACGCAGCTCATCTGCTCGGACCCGCAAGACTACATAGAAAAGGCGATCGGATTCGCAAAGGATTCAACTAGCCTGAAGAGAATAAGGGCGTCCATGCGGGAACAACGAGACACAAGTGTCTTGCGCGATATTCCAGCCCTCGTTCAGCGCCTGGAGACGCTGTTCTGGCAGATGCAAAGAGAAGCCGAGCAAGGAAACATTCCTCAGCCGGATTTGCGCAACCTCGATGTCTACTATGAGATTGGCGTCGGATTGGTGCAAGACCACATTGCCTTTCGCGACGACAGCACTTACAGGCGCGAATATAGAAAGCGGCTGGCCGAATGGCACGACTATTCCCCATTGCAGCGAGACGGTCGCCTCTGGCCTAATGGCACGGTAATCTAGGCATTCCCGTTGGATTTCTCCTGCGCCAATGCCCAAACGCCAAGGTTGCCGAATCTGACGGGCCAGAAGAATCTGACGGATACAGCGGCCGGATTTCCATCACTCTCTGCGGCTTGCCTCACGGGCGGCCAGCCGCTTTCCGGTTCATGAAGCTCAGGGCGAGCACGGTAAAGATCAGTGTTCCCGTACCGACCTGCTGCCAGTAGAAATTCAGATCGGTCAATAAAAGTCCATTGGCCACGATACTGAGCAGCAGCACACCCAGCACGGTACCAGTGACGTTCGGCCGCCCGAGCGGACTGAGCGTCGTGCCGATGAAGGTTGCGCCGATGGCATTCAGCAGGAATGCATTGCCGGAAGACGGGATGTAGACGGTGACGGTCGCGGTCAGAATCAGGCCAGCGACGGCCGCGATCAATCCGACCAATACGAAGGTGGGCGCTATATAGGCGGGAGCCACAATACCGGAATAGCGCACGACACCCGGCTGGATACCGATTGACAGCACGACGCGGCCGAAGCGCGTGCGGGCAAGAATGACCGCGGCGACCGCGATGAGGACGATGGCGATTGCGAGCGGCACAGGGAAACCCCAGATCGTACCGTGGCCAAGGAAACGGAAAGCCTCCGGCACGCCGTTCGGCGGCAGATAGACGGGATTGCCGCCATTGGTCAGCAGTTGCTGGATGCTGCGGCCGATGAACAGCGTGCCGAGCGTCGCAAGGAACGGCGAGACGCCGATCCCCGAGATCAATAGCGCATTAAAGGCGCCCACGAGCGCCCCGGCTCCCAATCCGGCAAACGCCGCAAGTGCCACCGGCTGCCCGGCAAGGACGAGCGAGACGAAGGCAAAGCTCGCGAAATCCATCGCCGTCCCCACCGAAAGATCGATGCCGCCAGAGGCGACCGCGAAGGTCATGGCGATGGAAACGATGGCAAGCAACGTGAAATTGTTAACCAGGATGCTCTGCAGGTTGGCAAGGGTCAGGAATGTCGGTGTGATCAGGGAAAAGACGGCGAAGACCGCAACCAGGGCGAGGATCAGCCCATAGCGCACGAGGCTGGCGGCGATCAGCCGCGTCAAGCCAACCGGGGCGTGTGCGGAACCATGGAGCGACATGTTCAGGCCTCCTGCCGACGCAACAGGGTGGCCGCGGAGACCACGATGAGAATGAGCAGGCCCTGCACGCCGCTGACCAGCGTGCTCGAAATATTGAGCAGCTGGAAACCGTTGGTGAGGAAGCCGACCAGCAGAGCTGAAAGCAACGTTCCAGTCACTGTTGGAACCAGCCTGCGTGAAAAGACCGAACCGAGCAAAGCGGTGACAACGACGGGCAACAGCATCTCGCCGGAACCCGTCGTGCTGCCGCTCAGGTAGGAAACCGAGAGGATGCCGGCGATGCCGCCAGATAGGCCGCTGGCGACGAATGCGCCGGCAAGCAGGCGACGAAGCGGAAGGCCAGCGGCGCGCGCGGCATCCGGAAACTCGCCGACAGCGTAAAGGCGCAGACCAAGCGGCGTATATTGCACGATCGCCGTCGCAATCGCCGTGAAGCCGATGAGCACATAGGCGAGGATCGGCATGCCGAGGGAGTCCGAAGCAGAAAGCGCCGAGAGGAATGGCGTGGAAGCCGGAAGGACGGTATTTCCCGTCAGCACCAGTTCCAGGCCGGCAACGACGTTCATGACGGCAAGCGTGGCGAGTAGCGGCACGATACCGGCATAGACGACGGCGATAGCATTGACCGCGCCGATCAGTGTACCAGTCAGGATCGATGCCAGGATCGCCGTGACATCACCAAAGCCGAGTTGCGTGAGGCTGGCATAGACGGCGGCGCTGAGGCCCATATTGGCAGCAAGCGACAGGTCGATACCGCCGGTGACGACATTGGAGCCGCCGGCGATGAGGACGATCGTCAGTCCGATCGCGAGCACGCCGGAGATGGCTGATTGGCCGAGCACATTGCCGATATTGCCGATGCTGAGGAAGTAAGGCGCGGTCAGCGAAAAGACGATCAGGATGACTCCAAAGGCGATCAGCGACCCGAAGCGCAATGCCGTGGCCGCTATATTGCCGGCCGGCCGGGCAGGTTCTTCTAAGGTCGAAAATCCGGAAGGCGCGAATTCTACCTCAGCCGACATGGCGCTGTCCTTCCGACGATCCGGTGGCTTCGGCGAGCACGGCATCCGCCGTCGTCTCCGACGATATGAATTCCCGCACCACCCGGCCACGGAAGAGCACAAGGATGCGATCTGTGATGCCAAGGAGTTCCGGCAGGTCGGAAGACAGGACTATGACACCGGCGCCGCGCGCCGCGAGTTCGCCGATCAGCGTATAGATCTCGACCTTGGAGCCGATGTCGACGCCGACCGTCGGCTCGTCGAGGAGGTAGACCTCGGAATGGCGACTGAGCCATTTGGCTATCGCCACCTTCTGCTGATTGCCGCCCGAAAGCGTGCGCAGCAAGGCGTTACGCCCGTTGGTCTTTACCTGCAGGCGTTCAATCAGGGCATCGACTTCCCGCCTTTCGCCCTCGCGGTCGAGAAAGCCGAGGCGCGTGAAGCGATCGAGGCTGGAAAGACTGATATTTTCCGCGACGCTGAGGTCGAGCGCGATGCCATGGCGGCGCCTATCCTCGGGCACCAGGGCGATCCTGTTATCCGTCGCGTGACTGGGATTGGCGAAACGGACAGCCTTGCCGCCGATTTCGATGCGACCGAAGGCCGGCCTATCCAGACCGAAGAGAGAGCGGACCAGCTCCTTTGCCCCGGAACCGAGCAAACCAGTGAGGCCCAGCACCTCGCCGCGCCGAAGGGTGAAGCTGACATCCTCGTATCTTCCGGGCGCCGAAAGCCGTTCGACCTTGAGGATTTCATCGCCGGGCACAACAACCGGCTTCGGAAACATGTCCTTGATGTCGCGCTCGACCATCAGCCGCGCGATCGCCGCGGCCGATGTTTCCCGGATCGGCACCGAAGCGACGTCCAGCCCGTTGCGCAGCACGGTGACATGGTCGCAGAGTTCCTCGATTTCGTTCAGGTAATGCGAGATGTAAATGACGGTCACGCCTTCATCGCGCAGGCGACGGATCAGACGGAAGAGAATATCGGCCTCGCGACGCACCAATGCCGCCGTCGGTTCGTCGAAGACAAGCACCTTAGGCTGGTTGAGAAGCGCGCGGGTGATCTGGACGATCTGCTTTTCGGCCGTCGACAATTCACCGATCAGCGCGCTGTTCGGCAACCGCACACCGAAATAATCCTTGAGGATATCGGATGCACGGCGCTGCATCAGCCGGCGATCGAGAAATGGCGTGCCTGGTATGCGCGGCTCCCGGCCGAGAAACAGGGCTTCGCCGACCGTAAAAGTCGGCACGAGAAGCCGATCCTGATGAATGAAGTGAACGCCCAGCTCTTCCGCGAGATGCGGGGTCAGCCTATCGAAAGCTTGCCCTTCGATCTCGATCCTCCCGTCATCCGGCTGATGAAGACCGGCAAGCAGCTTGATCAATGTCGACTTGCCCGCGCCGTTCTGGCCGACGAGACCGTGGATGGTTCCACGCCTGACGCTCAGCGACGCACCCGCCAGTGCCTGCGCTCCGCCGAAGCGCTTGACGATGCCTTCAAAGCGGATGATGTCGTCTTTTGCCGTCACCGGCTGCTTGAAAGAAATGGCCGTCATCTCGGTCTCCAGCGGACATGTTCCGGGCGATCCAGCCATGGCGGCATCGCCCGGAGCGGACTATCAGCCGATGCCGAGCTTCTTGGTGACCTCGCCGACATTGGCCTTGTTGGCCAGAAGTGCTGGAACGTAGGTCTCGCGCGGCAACGTCTGCCCGGCGAGGAGCTTCGCGACATTGCGGATGGCGGTGCGGCCGATTTCCGCGGGCTGTTGAGCGACGTCGGCGCCAGCGGGCGATTTCGGATCGGCGATGAGCTGCAGCACTTCCGGGCTGCCATCGACGCCGTAGGTGCGGATTTCGGTGCGGCCAGCGGCGGCAAGCGCCTGGGTCGCGCCGAGCTGCGGGACGTCCCATGCCGACCAGATCGCCTTGATCGACCCCTTTTCCGGATATTTGTTCAAAATCGCGGTGATCTGGGTGAAAGCGTCCTGCACGGTATTCGGGATGACGTCGCGCAGTTCCGGCTGGATGATCTTCACCTTCGGGAAATATTTGACGACATTGACCAGCTGGTCATAGCGGATCGCGCAAGGCGTCACGCCGTAAAAGCCGTTGAAGACGACGATATTGCCTTCGCCGCCGATATCGGAGACGAGCTGGAGCGCCAGGTCCTTGCCGATGCCCCAGTTGTCGGAGGTGGTATTGTTGATCGAATTGGTCGAGCCGACGTCGACCGTCAGAACCGGAATGCCGGCGTCGCGCGCCTTCTTCAGCCAGGGGTCGATGACGCTGAGCGTCCCGAGGATCTGAACGATGGCATCCGGCTTCTGGGCAATCAGCGTCTGCAATTGCGAGACCAGTTTGGCGTCGTTGCGCCCCGCGTCCACGGCGATCGGCTCGCCCCCGAGGCGTTTGACCTCTTCGATCTGGGCATTATAGGCCTGCAGGTCGAAGAAATGGTCGGTTCCGGTCGCGCTGATGGCGATGCGCTTACCCTTTAGGGACGGCTCTTCCCCGGCCGCGAAGGCGGGCTTTCGCCCGATCAGCGAAGCGCCGGCAACGGCAACTCCAGCCGCCGCGGATAATTTCAGCAGCTCCCGTCTTCCTAGACCGCTGTCGGACTTTTCGATGCTCATTGCCACTCTCTCCAATTTGACTTTAGTCTATAAATTAAGTGGACTAACGAGAATGGGGAGAAATGAATTTCCAAAAAGGCGGCCTGGAGAGGAAAGAGTAGACGGCGCGGGTGCTCGTCCCCGGCCGCGGCTTTCAAGGACGATCAGCCGATGGAGACCGTCTTGTCTTGCCGCGTCGGAAGCGTTGGGTCGAGATCAAGTCCGCACCCTGAGCGCTCGCTCCGTCCTGTCCGCGATCTGGGTTACTGCATAGGCTATCACCATGTAGATCACGACCGCGACCAGGAAGGCCTCGAGATAGTAGAAGTTCAGCGCTGCGGTCAGTTGCGACTGCGCGAAGATGTCGACCACCTCGATGGCGAACCCCAGGGAAAGCGCCTTCATGATGACCATGAAGGAATTGGCAAGATCCGGTATCGCCGCGACGATGACCTGCGGAAGCATGACCCGGCGGAAGAGTTGGCTCTTCTTGTAGCCGAGCGAATAGGCTGCATCGGCCTGGCCGGTGTCGAAAGAATTCAGAGCGCCCTTGACGACTTCCGCCTGGAAGGCGGCGACGCAAGCGGTCAGGGCGACAATGAGCGTGACCCAGTTTGGCGTGGAATGGCCGTTATAGTCCACGCCAATCAGCGATGTCAGGAATTGCAGGGTCGAGGGCAGGCCATAATAGGCGAGGAAGATCACCACGACCATCGGCACGCCCTTGAACGCGACCTTGTAGGCGACGACAAGCTGTCGCAGGACAGGGATGCGCCGATATTCCACCATGGCGAACAGGCTGCCTATGATCGTCGAGAAGACGAAGATCGCAAGCGCCATCGCGAGCGTGAGGGGTACCGCACCCAGGATATCCCAAAGATCGGAGAGAAGAACGTCGATATCGAACATGTAGCAACTCCTTCGATCAGACGCTTGCCATCATCCTGGTTCTGCCGCGCTTCGCGCCTGGAGAAAATCTCGCGGAACGAAGCTCGAAAAAGCGGACGACAGACCAGGCGACCAGGCAAAGCAGCGAATAGAGCACCGCCAGCACGAGGTATGTTTCGAACTGGTACTGGTTATAGTCACGCTCCATCACAAGATGAGCGGTCGCCATGACATCGGCCGCGCCGATATACATGACGAGCGCGACGTTATGGATCAGATAGATGATCGAATTGCCGTAGCCGGGAAGCGCGATGTGAACCGCCTGTGGCCCGAGAACGCGCGTGAGCTTCTGGCGGAACGTATAGCCAAGACTGTCCGCGGCATCATGCTGGCCGCGTTCGACGGCGAGATAGGCCGGCCGCATGACTTCGGACAGATAGCCGCCGTGATAGAGGCTCAAGCCCAGCATCGCCGCGATGGTCGGGGACACGAAGTCCGCGACGCCGAACACACCCACAAGCACGGGAAGCCCGTAGAAGGCGACGAACAATTGCAGGACGACGGGCACGCTGCGGGCATAGGATACGTAGAGATCCGCCAAATGGCTGATCACCGGGATCCTGCGAACCCGGAACGTCGTCGCGATCAACGCCAGCACGAAGCCGGCGATCATGGCCGTGAACGTGATCGCAAGCGTCAGCGGCAGAGCCGAGAGCAGCTCTGGGATCATGACGGAAAGGTCCACTTCGGAACACTCCTTCTCTCAGTCTTTGGGCCTGATCACCGGGGTCGGAGGGCGGCGTTACTTCATATACGTGGTGATGTCCTCGCCGAACCACTTCTGCGAGAGCTTGGCAAGCGTGCCGTCGGCCTTGAGCTCCTTCAGAGCCTTGTCGATGCCATCGGAGAGGGCCTTGTTCTCCTCGGAGCGATGGATCAGCACGAAGGTCTGATTGATCGCGACCGGCTCGCTCGTCTTGATATCGAGCTTCTGCTGGTCGATCACGGTCTGCTCGCCGAGGTTGGATGGCAGCACGAGCGCATCGTATTTGCCGTTCTGCACTTCCTTCAGCCGGTCCGGATAGGGAACGCCGGCGCTCGAGGCGGTGATCTCGATCTTGTAAGCCGGGTTTTGCTCCTGCCATGCCGTGGCGAACTTGTAGATGCCGCCGCCTGCGGTGACGGGCACGATCTTCTTGCCGACCAGATCCTTCATCTCGTTGATGCCGCTATCCTTGCGGCTATAGATCTTGATCAAGCTCGCACCGATCGGGGCGTCAGGAATGAGGAACTGCTTTTCACGGGCAGGCGCGCGATAATAGCCGCCCGTCGCGATGTCGTACTTGCCGGTGGCAAGGCCGGTTTCCTGGGCGATGTCGGCCGCACCTTCCATGACGAACTTGTACTGGGGCAGCTTCGCGT
This sequence comes from Martinezella sp. CNPSo 3890, assembly GCF_057784455.1. Lineage (NCBI taxonomy): Bacteria > Pseudomonadati > Pseudomonadota > Alphaproteobacteria > Hyphomicrobiales > Rhizobiaceae > Martinezella > Martinezella sp. CNPSo 3890. Next base: position 705,185 of record NZ_JBXSOR010000002.1, read on the forward strand.
TGATCGCCCTTAGCACGTCGGGTTCGTAACCCTGCGGCTCGACGCCGATCGCGCCCCAGGAGAGCGGCTTCGATTCGGCCGCGGTGGCGATCTTGATCGTGCGGACCTCCTCGGCGAACGAGGCGGTTGCGAAGGCGATCGCGACGCCTGCTACGGCAAGACCGAGGCCACGGCGCGAGATTGAACTCATGGAAGTCATTTCAGGCATCCTTTCTACTGGATCGCGCGTTCGGAATTGAGAAACTGAGCGAGGCGCGGGTTGGAGGGTGTATCGAAGATTTCGGCCGGAGTGCCGTCCGCGGCGACAACGCCCCGGTCCATGAAGACGATGCGGTTCGAGATGTTCTTGGCGAACTGCATCTCATGGGTAACGAGGAGCGATGTGATGCCCGAGGACGTCACATCCTTGATCACCTTCAGGACCTCGTTCACCAGTTCGGGGTCAAGCGACGATGTCGGCTCGTCGAACAGCATCACGTCCGGCTTGACCGCCAAGGCGCGGGCGATGCCGGTCCGCTGGAGCTGACCACCTGAGAGCTGGGAGGGATAGTTGTCGAGCTTGTCGGCAAGTCCGACGCGCTCGAGTTCCCGCAGGGCAATCGCGCGGGCCTCTTCCTTCGGCTTGCGCTGAACGACCACCAGCGGGTCCATGACGTTCTGGATGACGGTCATGTTCTTGAAGACGTTGAACTGCTGGAAAACCATCGCCGTGCGAAGACGGATCGCCTGCACCGCGGCCTTGTCGGGGCGAGCGTAATCCATGCGGATGCCATCCAACGCGATCGAGCCGGAGGACGGCTTGGTCAGATGGTTGATGCACTTGAGAAGCGTCGTCTTGCCGGTGCCGCTCGGGCCGATGATCGACACCACGTCGCCCCGTTTCACCGACAGGTCCACACCATTTAGAATTTGCGTGCTTCCGTAAGACAGCTTTAGGTTCTTGATCTCAAGCATTGCGGGCTCAGGTCCTTTCGGAAGATAGTTCGGAAGGCTCCTTGGTATCGTCATCCGCCCACTCGTCACCGAGGAGTTCCGGCGTGTCGAAAGCCTGGAGGTTTTCAAAGTGTTTCTCGCGGTCGGCGACAAAGAGGGCGCGGACAATGCCGCGCGCCAGGCGATCGGCACCTTCGCTGATCGCGGGGATGTCGCCGGTGAGCTTGCCGTGACTGAGTGTCGCCGGAAAATTGAAGCAGTGAATCCTTGCCAGCGTCGGGCACGAGCCCGGCTCCCTTTCGAGGAATTCGAACGCCTCTCCGAGATCGGGGGATCCCTCGAGCTCGGCGTTGGGCATCTCCGCCGGCACCGGGAAGCGATCGCGCCACAAGCGTATATGTGGGCCGAAGGCGGCAAGCTCCGGTCGATTGCTCAGGTCGATCTTGAAGCCCGTTCCAAAGATCAGAAAGTCGACGGGATAGCCGGCCCTCGGCGTCGTCACGATGACGTGGTCGCCTTCTTGCTCCAGCCTGCTGATAGGGCTCTCAAGATGGAGATGGGCTTGCGGGAAGGAACTGACGCGCAAGACGCTCGGCCGCGGCGGCGGCGTCTGCTGGGCCATGGCATAATTGAGGAAGCGCCACTTCCACTCATCGGGAAGGCCGGCGAATCCGTGCACGACGCCCTGGCTGCCGATGCCGGTGAACTTGTTGATCCGCGGCAGCTCCCTGCGGCGCACGAACATGTCGAGGCGCGCCGCACCGGCTTCGAGAGCGGCCGCTGCATTGTCCATCGCCGAGGCGCCGGCACCAATCACGCCTATCCGCTTGCCGCGCAGCATCGCGAAATCGATGTCGTCAGCGGTATGCGCCCAGAACTTGCCACCGATACTTTTCGCGATATCTGGCACGAACGGGCCGCCCAGACCATCGCGGCCGGTCGCCAACACCGCATGACGCGCAATGATCGTCTCCTTGAGGCCGTCCTCGGTGCAGACAAGATCAAGCATTCCGTCCTCGCGTGGGAGGATCGCATCGACTGTCACGCCGTTGCGGACGGGAAGCTCGAGCACCTTACGGTACCAGATCAGATATTCCATCCACGTCTCACGCGGCGCGCGGTCGAGTGCGACCCACGCCTCCCGGCCAAAGCGCGCTTCGTAGTAGGCGCGAAACGTCAGGGCGGGCAGCCCCATCGCTGGACCGGTGAGCTGCTTGGGAGAGCGTAGCGTTCGCATTCGGGCGAAGGTGACCCAAGGCCCCTCGCGACCCGCGGGTGCCTTGTCGAGCACGACATGGTTGGCGACGCCCAGCCTCTTCAGCATCGCGGAGGCGACGAGCCCGGCCATGCCCGCGCCAATGATGACGACATCGACGACAGGCTGACCGTCGATCATGCGCGGCGGCACCCAGGATTTGGCCGGCAGTTCCAGCCAGGCGAGATCCTGCCGCAGCCGCGCCTCAAGAGCATCGAGACCGTCCGGCAAGATTGAAAGGTCGCTCATATCGACGCTCCCTCAGGTCTCGCGGTTTGCCCGTAAATGGTATCGGCCAGCGCTTCCGCGCCGCTCGAGTCGAACAGGCGGCAGCCTGGCATCGTTAAAGCCACCGCGCGCGCCGCCTCGATCACTGCCGTGATCGTCGATGTGAGCGGCAGCGCGGCGGGCGATATCGCACCGAAGAGAAAGGGGATGGTGTGATCAAGCACGCGCATCACGACACCGTCAAGCGGCACGCCGACGACGGTCGCCGGCTCGACGATGCCAACCCCTAGTCCTGCCCGAACCAACGACAGCGCCGTCAGTGAAGCATTGACGTCGATAATCCGGTCCGGCGAGACCCCTGCCCGTTCCAGTGCCTCATCGACTCGATGCCGCAAGCGATATGGATTTGCCAGGGTGATGATGCGGCGATCGGCGAGATCGGCAAGACGCACCACGTCACGGTCGGCGAGCGGATCGTTCGCGGCGATGGCGACGACACATGGCGCCTCCGCGATCCAGTGTATTTCGAGGCCCGGATGTTCGAGCGGCAGGCTTGCGATCCCCAAATCCGCCGAGCGGGCGAGCACTGCCTGGACGACGTTTTCGGCCGCAAGCGCCTGCACATGCAGATGACGCGGGATCAGATCCGGGGCAACGGCCGCGAGTGCCCGCGGCAGAACGCCCGCCGAAAGCGACGGCGTGGCCGCGATCGTCAGCGTGGGTGGTTCATCACGACCGATCGCCTCCGCGCGCTCACGGATATGTGTGAGACTGGCAAGATGGCGCTCGACCTCGGAATGAAACAGCACGCCTCGCGAGGTCGGCGTGATCCGTGGACCGCTTCGATGCAGGAGCGCATAGCCGATATCGGCTTCCAGATCCTGGATGAGCCTGGTGACCGCCGGTTGCGATCGGCCCAGCAAGCGCGCTGCCCCGGTCACGCTACCCGCGGAAATCACCGCCGCGAAGGCTTCAAGTTGACGAATATCGAAAGAGTTAGAATGCATAATTGAGATGAAACACCCCTCTTAATGCGAGTAAAGCATAAGAATTCTCACTTGACGATCGGAATTAGATAATTATTTCGCATGAAATTCGCTTAATCATTATCGTTTGACATAATGATGTGTCACGCTTACCTAGATGCTGCCCCCAAAGACGCACCCGAGGAGCCTGTTTTGACACTCATCGAAACCCTAGTCTCCGTGAAGCCTGGCTCCGCGCTCGCCGAAGCCATGGAAAAGCGCGCTGAGATCCTGCGCCTGAGCGAGGCAGCCCATGACGCGGTGCTGCTGCCACGCGATCCCGGCGGTCTGTCCCATGGACTTCGGGCGGCGCTTGCCGCCCGCATGGCCCGGCAAAATCACAACGAGGCGCTGGCGCGCCACTATGATGCTCTCGTGGAGCGGGCGGGCGAAACCGCGATTGCCCCGCTCTCCTCACCTGGCACGACCGTGGAGGACCCACGCGCCGCCGAGATCGTTCGTCACGCCGACCGGCTGACCGTCGCACCGAGGGAGGCGAGCCGGGCGGACATAGAGGCATTGCGCGCCAGCGGCGTGGCCGATGCCGACATCGTCCGCCTCTCCGAACTGGCAGCCTTCGTGAACTACCAGGTGCGCGTCATCGCGGGATTGGCATTGATCGGAGCAAGACAATGAGCGAGGTCGTCCATGCCTTCACCACCAAAATTCCGCGCTGGCAGCCTTATGTCGTTCCAGTCGACCTCGAGACCGCGACCGCGGAACAGCGCGCGGCCATGCAGGTGACGCCGTCCAACAAGGGCATTTCGCCCTATGTCCTGACGCTCGCGCACGATCCGGAATCGCTGAGCGTCCGCTCTCCACTGTTCAATCTGATCATGTACGGAAAGGATGGGCTTGCTTCGAGCGAGCGCGAACTGGGCGCGACGGCCGCGTCCATCGTCAACCACTGCGTCTACTGCGCCGCGGTTCACGCCTCCCGCTTCATCAGCCAGACCAAAAGAACCGACGTGATCGAAGCAATCTTCACGGACGGCCTGGATGCGGAACTCGACGAGCACCTGCAGGCGATCTTTGATTTTTCCGCACGCCTGTCGCCAACGCCGCCCGAAGCCACGAAAGCAGATGCGCAGGCATTGGCCGACGTGGGCTTGTCTGAATTGGAATCCATCGATCTCGTCTTCTCGTCGGCAATTTTCGGCTGGGCGAACCGCCTGATGCATACGCTCGGCGAGCCGGTGACCGATTAGGTCGGATAGACCGAAATATGGACCATGAGCCCCAGGACCGCATCCGCGGCTCTGGTGATCCGCTTGTCATCACCGTCTGGCGGTGCGGCCGCGGAGGTTGCTGGCAAGGCCTCCCATCATTTGACGAGACCAAGCGCCGCCGCCACGTGCCCCAGCCGTTGTTTGCTTGCCGGACGATCGTAGATTCGGCGCTTGCCCTCATGTGATTGCCCCTCGATCGAATGGACGATGGTGACTATGGGCACGCTCTTCCGGTATGAAAGGCCAATATGTTTGATCGCGGCTGCCGCGCCACACGACAGCCTTGCCGCCATGCAGGCCCGTTTTCAAGCGGAGAGGAACAATGTCGCGTCGAAATATTTTTCCGGTGGCAGCGGATCCTTGATGGTTCCGAAATCGACGAACATCTTGTTGAATTCACCCAACCACTTCGTGACACTGCCGTCCTCGGTGAACTTGTTCAGCTCGCCGCTCGTTAGAAGTTTTCGGCTTTTCGCAACCTTGGCCGTCGCATCGGGAGGCGATTGCGTAAAGGCGACCGTCAACTCAATCGAATGATCGAGATTGGCAACCCTGTAGTCCATGGCCTTCTTGATGACCTTCAGGAAGCTCTTGGCAAGATCGGGATCGCTTTGGATCGTCTCGTTGCGCGCCACGAAGGTGTTGATGAACGAGGTATCGGGATAGAAATCCTTGTTCGAGGCCAGCTCCTTCATATCGGGGACACGTGGTTTGATCGCATCGATCAAGGGATACCAGATGCCCGCCGCATCGATCTGCTTGGAGGAGAATGCAGCCACGACGGTGCTCGGATCCATCGGGACGACCTGCACGTCCTTGATCGTCAGGCCAGCCTTGCCGAGAGCCATGCGCAGGATCATCTCTCCGGATGTGCCTTGTGGGACACCGACCTTCTTGCCCTTGAGATCGGCGATCGAGGTAAATGCCGCCTGGGCGATGACGCGATCGCTGAACCCGATATCGTTGACGCCGAGCACCTTGGCATGGCCGCTGGCCGGAAGCCACAGCGCGCCCGGCCCGATCGTCCCGAAATCGAGGCTCCCCGCACCCATGGCCTGGATCTGAATGGGACCATTGGTGAACACCTTCAGGTCCGGCTCCAGCCCTTCGGCCTGCCAAAGCTTCTGATCGTTGGCAATCGCGAACAGGCTCGAATTGGGAAAGTCGGAGAGATAGCCGATCCGGATCGGCTTTGAGGCCGCGCGAGCCGACCTAGCGATCATAGGCATCGCGGTGGCGGCCGTCAGAGCCGCGGCCGTCGTCAATAAACTGCGTCTCGTCAGCATGATCATGTCCTCCTGTGATTGCTGATCTTCAGTTTGAGGCAGGGTGATAGACGGCCCGCCAGACCTCGTTGCGCAGCTCGGAAAACCGCGGCGAAAGCCGCATCTCCTCCGTCCGGGGAAAGGCAAGGTCCACGGGAATGATCTTGTGGAGCCGACCCGGACGGGCCGCCATCACAATAACCCGGCTTGCCAGATAGACCGCCTCGTCGACATCATGCGTGATGAACATCACTGTACGGCGCTCCTTGCTCCACATGGCAAGAAGCTGGTCCTGCAATTGCACGCGCGTCAGGGCATCGAGCGCGCCGAAAGGTTCATCCATCAGCAATATCTTCGGATTGACCGCATAGGCCCGGGCAATGGCGCAGCGCTGCTTCATGCCGCCTGAAAGCATTTTCGGCAATGCATCGGCGAAGTCCGTTAGGCCGACGAGCTCGATGAAATGGTCGGCGATGCCGCGGCGCTCATCCTTGGGACGGCCGGAGATTTGAAGCCCGAACTCAACATTCTGCCGCACGGTCAGCCACGGAAACAGGGCATATTGCTGGAAGATGACACCGCGTTCCGGCCCCGGCCCTTTCACAGGCATATTGTCGACCAATACCTGCCCCGATGACGGCGGGGTCAATCCCGCGGCGATGTTCATGGCTGTCGACTTGCCGCAGCCGGAAGGGCCGACGACGGTGATGAACTCGCCATCCTCGATATCGAGGTCAAGGTTTTGCAATGCGGTAAAGGCTGCCTGACCCGCAAGATCGAAGCTTTTCGAAACGTTCTGAAACGAAATCTTCGGCGTCATAGCTTTTCCTGCCATGCTGTGAGAATACGGTCGGCCATCATGACGATCCGATCCATGAGCAGGCCGAGAACGCCGATGGCGATCAGGCTCACGAAAATGGTGGGCAGATCATAATAGAGCTGGGCCTGCTGCATGCGGTAGCCCAGGCCGGACTGCGCGGCGATAAGTTCGGCTGCGACGACGGTGGCCCAGGACGAACCGAGGCCAATGCGCACGCCGACCATGATATAAGGCGTTGAGGCCGGAATGATCACGCGGCGGAAAATGGTGAAATCGTCCGCTCCCAATACGCGCGCGGCGTTGATGAGTGTCTTGTCGACGCTAATCACCCCCTGGTAGGTTGCAACGACGCTCGACAGGAAAGCGGCGAGGAAGATGACAAAGATCTTCGGTGTCTCGTCGATGCCCATCGTCACGATCGCAAGCGGAATGATCGCCAGCGGCGGAATGGTGCGGAAGAATTGCACATAGGGCTCGATGATGCCCCGGGCGATGCGATACCACCCCATCAGGAAGCCGACGGGAACAGCGACGATCAGGCCGAGGCAGAAGCCCGTCATGACCCGGCCGAGACTGGCCAGCGCATCGCCGAGCAGGATGCCGTTTTTAGCCTCGGCGGCGGCGGCCGCGGCCACCTGGGCAGGCGTTGGCAGACCAACCAGCCCTTCGGCCGTCACCAGCCACCAAAGGCCGATGCCGATGACGACAGCGGCCACATTCAGACCCAGCATCGCGGCAGGCGTCGTCAGCAACGGGCGCCGCGGAGCGCCAGGGCGTATGGTCGCGTTCGTCGCGATGGTCATTGGCGTTCGCTCCCAACTGCACATTGCTCGCCGCGAGACTTGTCAGCCTGACGGCTGACACAACGGAAGCCGATATGGGTCGTGGCGCTGTCGATCATTTCCGGATGCCGGGCCGCCGGCCGATAGCGGCGGCAATAAGTCGGCGCGCAAAGATGCGATCCACCCTTCAACACCTTGCGCGGAATGCGGATCGCCGGCTGACGCGGGTCGTAGCTTTGCTCGGCAATGGCGACTCTCGGATTTTTCGGAACACAGCAAGGCTTCGCTGCATCGCCTGGATGGCGGTTCGTCCAGTAATCGTCCGTCCACTCCCAGACATTGCCGATCATGTCGGAAAGACCATAGCCATTTGCGGGAAAGGCTCCGACCGGCGTGGTGCCGAACTCAGCCTTGCCGGGGAGATTGGCCATCGGAAAATCGCCGTTCCAGATATTCGCCATCCTGCGGCCGTCGGGCTCGAGCTCCTCGCCCCAGGCGAAGGTCGCCCCTTCCACGCCGCCGCGGGCGGCGAACTCCCATTCCGCCTCGCTCGGCAAAGCCTTTCCGGCCCAGCGCGCATAGGCTGTCGCGTCGGCATGGCAGATCTGCACCACCGGATGATCCATCATCGCCTCCGTCAGAGACGAGATGCCATCGGGCCGATGCCAACATGCACCCGCCGCAAAGTGCCACCAATCACCCCAGAAGCGCATATCGCCGGACCTCCGCGGCGCTCGAAAGACCAATGATCCCGGCTGCAGGATAGCCGGATCGGCGCCGGGATAAACCGATGGGTCCGGCGTCTGCTCCGCGACCGTCACATAACCGGTATCGGCGACGAAGCGCGAAAAGTCCCGGTTCGTGACCGGCGTGGCATCCATGAAGAAGCCGTCGACCCGCACGCGATGAACGGGCCCTTCCTCGGGATAAAAATCTTCCGATCCCATCAGGAAGCTGCCACCTTCGATCCATACCATCCCATCCTTTGCGGGCGGGGACGATCTGGTTGCGGTTGCCTCCTGAAAATCTGTCATCGCACACCCGCCATGACATCGCGCGTGCGGTAGTTCGACTCGATCAGCCAGTCCCGCATGACATCGAGAAGTTCGCGCTTTCGCGCCTCGCATGCGGGATCGTCCCAGAGATTTTGCACCTCGCCAGGATCGTTCTTGAGATCGAACAACTGTCCGTCGCTCGACCCTTTGAAATGGACCAACTTCCATCCGTCGCTACGCACGCCGGTCATGAATTCCACGCCGCCGCTCATGGCGACGTCACCGATCTGCTCGCAGAATACGTGGGTACGAGGCGTCCACTCACCCGTCTCCAGCGCCGACTTCAGGCTGCGCGCCTCGAAGCTCTTCGGCGGCGTGATCCCCGCATATTCCAATATGGTCGGACCGAGATCGAAGAGCTGGCAGAGGCCGTTTAGCTCCCTGCCACCCTCGAATCGATTTGCGGTCGACCAGATGATGGTGGGCACCCGTGTGACGACGTCATACATCGACCATTTCTGGATCAGGCCGTGGTCGCCGAGGCACTCGCCATGGTCGGAGGTGAAGATGACGATCGCATCCTCCAGATAGCCGCGCTCCTTCAAGGCTTCCAGCAACTCACCGATCTTTTGGTCGATCAGCGTCACGTTGCCGAGATAGTGAGCCCAGAGCCGCTGCATCTGCTCGGGCGACGGATCAAGGCTCCAGACAACCGAATCGTGATCGACCTCGACGTCGTGCTGTCGCTTCTCCTTCAGTTCCTGATGCAAGGAATCGAGCTCCTGGCGCGACGGCTTGGGCAACGGCAGATCGTTGCGCTTGAGGTAAGGCTCGGAATATCGCGCCGGCGGATCGAACGGCGGATGCGGGCCTGGGAAGCCGACCTGCAGGAAAAGCGGTTCGGTCCGTGGATATGTGTCGATCCACCACTTCGCCATATTGCCGACGAAAGCGTCGGAATGCAGCTCCTCGGGCAATTCCCAATCAAAGGCGCCAAGACGCTCGCGATAATCCTCCCGCCGACGATAGGTCTCGCGCTGCTGCTTGACCAGACCATTCGCGGCGAGCGCCTTGTCCCATTCGTCGAAATACCAGCGCCCCTCCATGTAACGATCCTTGTTTTCGACGACGTAACGCTCGTGGAAACCGGAGTCCGAATTGTAGGGAATGGTGTGCATCTTGCCGACGTTGACGCAACGATAGCCGGCATCCCTCAACTGCTCGACCCATGTCCTCTGCCAGCGCTGACCATTGGCGAGCACCCCGGTGGTATGTGGATAGTAGCCAGTGAAGAGGCTGGCTCGTGAGGGAACGCAGCTGGGGGCGTTGATATGACAATCAGTCAGCGTCACCCCCTTTTCGACAAGCGCATCAAGATTGGGCGTAACCGCATACGGAAATCCAAGCGCGGCGATGGAGTCGTATCGCTGCTGGTCGGTCATGATCAGGATGATATTGGGGCGGTCGGCCACGCTTTACGTCCTTCCCTGCTGCCAGAACGCAAACTTCAACGGAAAGTCTCGTTGGAAAAATTTTGCGCTCTTGTCTCCTCGTTCGAGAAATGACATAAAGTTAACGGTAACGCAACGCTCACTTGAGCAAATTTTTGCGAGAAGAATGGGGGCGAACGTGGAGGAGCGAGAAAAGGGCGGCGCACCAACACTGGCTTCGATCGCCGTCAGGGTCGGGGTTTCCATCAATACGGTCTCGCGGGCGCTTCGCGCGCCCAACACGGTGAGGCCGGAACTGCGGCGAGAGATCGCCAAGGCCATGGACGAGCTGAATTATGTGCCGAACCGGCTGGCCGGGGGATTGTCGGGGACGAGATCCGACATCGTCGGCGTCGTCGTGACATCGCTCTATTATTCTGAATTTGCCTCCATTATCGATGCCCTGCAATCGGCGCTTCTCAAAGACAATCTTCAGGTCATGCTCGCCAATACGCGCTATGATCCTGACCAGGAGATAACGCTCGTGCGCTCGATCCTCAGTTGGCGCCCAGCCGCGGTTGCCATTATCGGTGTCGACCACCCGACCAAGGTCACTGAGCTGCTGACGTCCTCGGGCGTTCCGGTCGTCGAAATGTGGGATGTTGGCGGCGACATCATCGATTCCGCGGTCGGCATGGATCATCGGGAGGCCGGCGGGGCGCAGGCCGACCACATGATTGCGTGCGGTTACCGGCATCTCGCCTTTCTCGGCAGCATGCGCGAAAACGACATGCGGGCAAGGAAACGCGCCCACGGCTCAGCACGCGCCATTGCCGCGGCCGGATTGCCGGATCTCGTCTATGCTGTTCGACAGGAAGGCGGCCGGCCGGCGCTCGGCGAAGAGCTCGCCCATGAACTGCTCGACAGCAATCCACGGATCGACGGGATCATCTGCAACAGCGACGTCGTCGCCTTCGGTGTCCTGAAGGCGCTGCATGAGCGCGGCAGGAAAGTGCCCGCCGATATCGGCGTCGTCGGCTTCGGCGACAGCGAGGCGGCAAGCTACGTCACCCCTTCGCTCAGCACCATCAAGCCCGACCGTCATCGGATCGGCGAACTCACGGCCGAATTGATCGTCGCGCGGATCAACGGCGAGGACCCGCGAACGAGTGTGGTCGACTGGGAACTGCTTGCACGCGACAGTACCCGCTCGCCCTTTAAATCCCTGAATGGAGATTGACGTGACAGAGGCAAGGAACAGGCCCAACATCGTCTTCGTCATGACCGACCAGCAGCGTTTCGATACGATCGCGGCGGCCGGTTTCGACTACATGATCACGCCGAATCTTGATCGCCTGGTTCGGGAGGGCACGTGTTTCAGCCACATGTACGTGACGTCACCGTCCTGCGCGCCCTCGCGGGCAAGCCTGTTCACGGGACTCTATCCGCACACCAACGGCGTCTTCCGCAACGATGAGCGCTGGACGCATAGCTGGGTTCGCCGCCTTGCCGATGCTGGCTATCGCTGTGTCAATGTCGGCAAGATGCACACCTCGCCCTTCGAGGAGTCCTTCGGTTTTCACGAAAGGCATGTTGTCGAAAACAAGGATAGAGCGACCGAGCGGCTGCCGTTTTATCTCGACAACTGGGACAAGGCTTTCTGGAGCCGAGGCATCGAAAAGCCGAGCCGCGTCACATACCGACGGCTCGAAGATTATCGCGAACGTCTTGGCGCCTTTGTCTGGGATCTGCCTGAAGATCTGCATTCGGACAATTTCGTCCCTGAGTTCGCCGCCATGTGGCTTGATCGCTACCGGGGCCAAGAACCATTCTTCCTGCAGATCGGCATTCCAGGTCCGCACCCGCCCTACGATCCGACACAGGACTATCTCGACAAATATAGGGATCGCGATCTGCCAGAAGCGATCCGTGACCATGCGGCAATGGATGGGCAGCCATCGGCACTCAAGAAGCTTAGAGAACAACATATCAGCGTCGATCATGATGCGGTCGTGCATCTTGAAAATCCGACGCCGGAACAATTGCGCCGCCAACGCGAGCATTATTTCGCCAACGTCTCGATGATCGATACGCAGATCGGCAAGCTCATGGAGGCGCTCGAGCGTCGCGGCGTTCTTGAGGATACCATCATCATCTTCACGTCGGATCATGGCGACTGTCTGAACGATCATGGACACAGCCAGAAATGGACGATGTACGAGCCGAGCGTGCGCGTGCCGGCAATCGTCTGGTCGCCGGGCCGTGTCGAGCGTGGCAAGATCGTCGGCGACCTCGTTTCGCTCTTCGATTTCGGGCCGACAATCCTGGAGCTGGCGGGACTTGAAGCGCCAAAATGGATGGAAGCACGTTCCTTGGCTCCTTACCTCACCGGTGCGAACGTCACGCCGCGCGAATTCGTCTTCTCCGAACATGCGGGCGACCGTATCCTGAGCGGCACGGAATTCATGACGATGATCCGCGACAGGCGGTTCAAGCTGGTCCACTTCGTCGAGAGCGACGAAGGCCAGCTTTTCGATCTGTCTGTCGATCCAAATGAAGTCAATGACCTGTGGAGCGACCCCGCCTATCAGGATGTCAAACGCCGCCTGATCGATGAAATCCTGAAATGGCGTATCCGCAGCGACCTGAAGACACAAGGCTGGACGGAGGCGATCCTATAAGCGGGAATGGCAAGAGCCTCGATCGCGAGGCCTTTCGAGCTTTAGGTGGCAATGATGAACGGAATATGCGGCAGGAGAGCCGTTTTCCGATCGGTCAGCCGGCTTGTCGGCACGCACGGGCGTAGGTCTCGAGGACCCCACCGACAAACGTCTTGACGATCCTGTCGACGCTGTCCTTCGCGCCGATCCTGTCTGCCATCCGCCCGAGGAACTGGCTTGCCAGCGTCGGCGGAATTTCGCGGCGATGAAGTGTATCGGTCAGCTTTTGAACGGCGCCAACAGCCTCCGGATAACCCCAGTAATAACGGATGCGGTCACTGTAACTGTAGCGAAGTTGAAGCCGGATAGCCTCTTCGCTGCCATGATAATGTCCCGCCCAGTCGCCCGTATGTTTCAGCATGAGGCGCTCCATGGTGACGGCAAGGTCGCGGTCATAGTCCGGGTCAAGTTCCGTTGCGATCAAGTCGAGCGCCAAGAGACCTTCTCGCAGCGCGAACGTCAATCCAGGCCCAACCTTCAGAATTGGAAATCCATCGCGTACCAGTGCGGTCAGCGCGCTTTCCGACTGGTAGTCTGTCGAATGCGCTTCGAAAACCAGACCCACTTCATGATCCAGCACGCTGATTAGTTTCCTAGCGAGCTCAGGTCTGTAGCCAACGACGTTCTCATTGCCAAACTCCACGCCCGGCTGGACGACGAAGGCAATGCATCTGTCGAACGCCTCCGACAACCCTTCCCTCGCAAAAATCTCGCGATGGATCTCGATGGTGGCGGTGGCGGCTTCGGCCTCGGTCGGTTCGACAACATCGAGCGTGTGGTCCGCGCCTCCCGGCACCGGGACTTCCGTCCCCAGCACGTAGAGCGGCTTGGTGCCGACTTCCCGCGCAGCCTGCTCGGCAATTTTGGCAAGCCTTGCCGCCCTTTGAGCCACGATCGCATCGTCGAGGGCGGATGGGTCATCGGCGCATGCCATGGATGCGTCGAGGTGAATTTTCGTGAAGCCCGCTCTCACATATTCAGCAACCATGACCTCGGCCTTGGCCATTGCCGCGGAGGCGGTCTCCCGCCGCCAGGGATTGGGTCCGAGATGGTCGCCACCGAGGATGACGTCGGAAGTCGTTACCCCGTTGGCCGCGGCGAGCGCGAGAACATCTCCGGCAAAATCCGCCGGCGTTTTTCCAGTGTAGCCGCCAAACTGATTAACCTGGTTACAGGTAGCCTCTATCAGGACGGGACCACCCTCCCGCCGAGCCAGCGACATCGTCGCTTCAAGCACGAGCGGGTGCGCCGAGCATACCGACGTAATTCCGACCGGCTTGCCCGCGCGGCGCGCGTCTGCAAGGCTTTTGAGGAAGAGGTTCATGCGGCTCTCCAACCTTATCCGCTTCTGGAATAGCAATGCGGTTCCCATCACATGTACATGCCCGGCGCCTTCGCAATCAAGGTTTCCGCCGGGGGCTCAAGAATTATCAAGCCCGCCGCCGAACGCATGAAGGTTCGAACCTTCATCGACTTCTTCGCTTCGCGGCCAAACCTGTGTTCGGGGCGGCCGAAAAGCGCTGACCGCATGGGCCTGGATGTTTCCTGCGAAATCACGCGGCATGGGACGCGCCGGGATGGCCCCGTTTTCAAATCCGACAACCCGCCGACCTTGCACCTTTTGACACTCCCCAGTGTTTTTTCGCCGTCGCAACAAAAATGAACATGAAAGCACACACAGCAATCTTGCGGGACGACATAGTCACCCTATGAGCCGGGCGGATGCGACACGCGAACGCCTTTCCGCTGGTGCAAAACATGAGGCACTGCCATTATGCATATCAAGCTTTTCGTCGTCGGCGCCCTGGCGTCGTTCCTGGCCGTTCCGGCCCTCGCCGCCGACCTCACCTATGAGCGTTCTGCGCCAGCCGCCGAACAGGCTTATTCGGCCTATGACTGGTCCGGCTTCTATCTCGGCGGACAGGGCGGCTATGTCTGGAACAAAGGGACCGTTCTGGGCACCGACCGCAATCTCGACCGTGGCACGGCTGGCGTTCATGCCGGATATAATTTCCAATCCGGCAATATCGTCTACGGTATCGAAAACGACTTCAACTACAATTTCAAGGACAAGAAGGAAGCGGATCTCGAATGGGATGCGTCGGGCCGCGCTCGCGTCGGTTACGCCCTGGACCGGACGCTGCTCTTTGCGACAGCCGGTCTCGCTGCCGCCGGCGGCAAGGTTGATGCCCCCGGCGTTGGGAAAAAAGACGATATCCTGATCGGCTGGACGGCCGGCGGCGGCATCGAGCACGCCTTCACGGATAATGTCATCATTCGCGGCGAATACCGCTATTCCGATTTTGGAAACAAGGATTTCGGGTCGGCGATCGGGGAGTTCGGCGCCACTCAGAACAAGGTGCTTGTTGGCGCGAGCTACAAGTTCTGAAAAAACGAACAGCAAGCCGCGCTGGCCAAAGCCAGTAGACGAACCGGCAATCGGGCGGAGGAAAAAATCCTCGGTCCAATTGCTGGCACCGGCACGTTTCCCGTCTGCCTTTGCAAACAGCGGTTAGCTATCCGGCTGTCCCCATGCCGAGCAGGGGCGGCGGACACGACCGGGTGCGTCTTACTACCTTTTCGTCCGGATCGCGCGTCAAGTGCTGCCGCGCAATTCCACGCGGGGTTCGATCAGCGGATGTCTGGCCTCGCGCCGGCCATCGATCCTGCCGAGCAGCACCTCCACAGCCGTCCGCCCGAGCAGCATCTGGTTTTGATCGACGCTCGTCAGGCCGACGAGCGGCATGGCGGCCATCGGAGAGTTGTCGTAGCCGATGATCGCAAGATCTTCAGGAACCCGAATAGCGCTTGTCCGTGCTGCATTGATCAAGGGGGCGGCATCGAGATCGGGCGCCATATCGAGCGGCTCGGCGCCGACACGGTCGTTCATCTTGATGTCCCCGAACTGATATCACTTGTCGCACGCACCGACGGCGATCGACCGATCCAGATCGGCGAGGCTTTGTTCGCCACGCCGTTGACCGGGAAGGAGCACAGATTTTCATAGCACCGAGCCACATTGATCTTGATCCAAGGGAGGCGGCCCGCGGGGCTTCGCATGCACCAAGCCGTTGCATTGTTTTTTTAATGCGACGAGCAGAAGCTCTTTACCTGCGATGTTTCCGACCTTCAGAGCAGACAATCGCCGGCCTATATCCATTTTCATCGTGCGGGTAGCTGCCAGCTCGCTAGAAACCAATGAGCCACCATGTCATTTCTTCGGAACGCTAATTGCGAGAGGCTGGTACCGATCTCCGCGAATGAACCCGGGCTGAATGGTGCTTTCAGCTTCTGTTCCGAAGGCGGCGTCTAAAAGAAAGACGTTCAACCGCGGTCTTATCCGCCTGAGGAGACACAGTCATGATCCGCACGTCTTTCATTGCAACCGCACTCGTCGCTCTCGTCGGCATCACCGCCGCGGCCCCCGCCATGGCCAACGATGTGCGTATCGAACAATATGGCTGGTCGAACTCCGCCGGCGGCGCTCAGGAAGGGTATGCAAACCGCATCAGAACCTACCAGAACGGCGCCTACAACCGGATCGTCGGCCATCAATATGGCCGCCACAACCTTTCGGCTATCGGTCAGGAAGGCAATGACAATTACGGCGCCACCTATCAGAACGGTGACCGCAACATAGCCGGCATCGGCCAGTTTGGCTCCAACCACACGACCATTCTTACCCAGGACGGCAATGGCAACATCGCGGCTGGCGTCCAGGTCGGCCATGGCTGCAGCGCCAATGTCAGCCAGGGCGGCAACGGCAATGTCGCGGCCTTCGTCCAGGCCTGCCCTTAAGCGACCGCGCGATGACGTGAAAGAAGTCACAAACGCGACAGCAGACCATTTGGGGAGATGACCCATGCCAAATAGCGTCAAACATCCACGCCGACTGATGACGATCCTCGCGCTGGTCCTGCTTCCCGTCGGCGCCGTTGCGGCCATGACGACTGCCAACCAATCTGACGATGCGGGGCTTTGCGAAATCAAAGCAACGCCTGGAGCAGGTATGGTGAGACTGGATGCGCTCGTCCACGCCGACACGCATGTCGGCGGGACTTACACGTTTCGCGTCGAAAAATCGGGAGACGGTGGAAGTTCCATGATCAACCAGAGTGGCGATTTCGATGCCACGGCCGGGCATCCGGCAATCCTCAGCTCCGTCTCGCTCGGCTCCAAAGGAACCGCATACAGGGCAACGCTGGATATTGTGATCGGAGATAAGAGTTTCAGCTGCACGAAGCAGGTCGGCGACAACTAATCGGCCTCCAAACTCTGCAAATCCCTTTAAAAGGGCGCCGGCTCCTGGCGCCCTTTTGCTTTCGATCAGGTTTAGAGCGGTTCAGTTTCTCACGGAGCCTCTGAACCGCTCTGTCTCTTTGGTTTCACGCAATTCCAGACGACTGAACCACAACTGAACGGGCAATTCCGACTGGGTTCAGCTTAAAGATGCGAAGGTTGGTCATCGGCTCAGACAGCCGGCCAATGGAGATCAGGATGACCCGCAGCGTGTTTAAGATCCTTACCATCACTCTTCTTGCCGGGAGCCTGGGACAGGTCGCCTTGTCCGCGCCAGCCTATGCCGGTGGCCGGATCTCGTTCAACCTTGTGCCTGATAATGCCGAGGATGCGGATCTTTTCTCGACCGGACTGCGCGTCTATTCGCTGTACCGCGGCCTGAAAGACGCCGACATCCGGCAGCTGGGCCGGGGGAACGCGGCTGGCATTGCCCAGGCCGGCCGAGGCAATCTCGGCTTCATCCAGCAGCAGGGCAATGGTCATTCCGCAACCTTGCGGCAGAACGGCAACAACAATGCCTATGGCATTTTCCAGTACGGACGAAATACTGAAACCGATGTGGAGCAGGATGGGGATAATGGCAGTGGCGCTACCTTCAGCTACGGCTGGTAGGCAGTTCACGGCAATCCCGAAGGCGATCCCAGGCAAAAGATCTTCGCTTATTTTGGCAGAGAGAGAAAGCGCCGGCGAACGGCGCGCGGAATGATTTCCTCCTCGATACAGGCGAAGGAAAAGCCGGTCTTTCCTTTCGGATGGGCTTTTATCACGGCTTGGCACGATCGGAACCAGGGCTGCCGACGGGGGTTATATCCATAGCAAAGGAGAAACCGTCATGATCCGCAAACTGAAATCCGGTGAATATCGTCTCTACTCACGCAAGCTCGATCCGAAGACACACAAGCGCAAGAATCTCGGGACGTTCAAGACCCGCGAGGCGGCCGAAAAGCATGAGCGCGAGGTGCAATATTTCAAGCACCATTAACAGATCGGCGGAGCCGGATGGGCGTCCGAGAAGCAAATCGGAGCTTAGCGTGTTTCTTGAGCTGAAGGGAAGGAGATTGGCTATGACACAGTTTCGAAAGAAGAAATCGCTGTCGCGAGAAGAAGATTATCGCGACTATCAGGATCGCGATGCCCGCGAAGGCTGGCCATATTCCGACGAAAGCGCCCTAGATTCGACCGAACCGGAAAATCGAGAATATGGCACCACTCCAGCGAACTTTGACGAAGATACCCCCTCTGGCCTGATTGGAGATAACGCGGACACGAACGGGCTTGAGGAAGACACGGCCCACACGATTGGGCCATTGCCACCCAGCCGTATCGATAACGATGAACTGGAAGCGGCAATTACCGAACGGTTCATCGAAAGCAAAGAAATCGATGCAGACAGCATCGAGGTTCATGCCGAGGACGGTATCGTAACATTGGAAGGCAGTGTCGAAACGCAGGCGGCTGCCGAACAGGCGGAAGCGCTTGGGCTGTCTACGCCCGGTGTCGTCAAGGTTCGCAACAATCTGAAAACGATCGGTGTCGATTCCCATATTCCCCCCGATGTGTGATACGCGGGCCCCACATGCCCTAGACGTTGGGAAGATGTTGCCCCCTTGCAACATCGGAATTCGATACCCATTTATTGGCTTGAGATATGCGGTTCCGCTCGCCCGTTGCATTGCAATGGCTGGTCCAGGCCTTAATCGCCCGACCCATCATGCGGTCCGTTCCTTGCCCTCCGTCCGATGACGTGACGGGCGCTTCCATCATCCATTGACATGAGCGCTGGCTTAGTGGCCGGCGCAGGAGATTTTATTGAAAAAATCAAAGGCAATCGACGCGCTCGCGGCGGTGAAGCCGCGCGGATGCGATCAACCCATCAACCAGCTCCCCGACAAAAGCTGGAAACCCTATCCCTGTTTGCTCACCCGCGAGGAGCTTCAGAAGCTGATAGCCGAGCAACTCGGCTGACGGCCGCCATTCATCACCAATAGTGAGGAGAACAAAATGCAGGTCCTGGTAAGAGACAACAATATCGAACAAGCAATCCGAGTTCTCAAACGAAAGATGCAGCGTGAAGGCTTGTTCCGGGAAATGAAGGAGCGACGAGCCTACGAGAAACCATCCCAGCGGCGTATTCGGGAAAAAGCGCAGGCCATCAGCAGACATCGCAAAGCCGTGCGCAAAAGAATGAAGCGCGATGGCGGCTGATTAGGTCAGCCAGATCCGACATGAAATCGGATGAACACATCATAATGCATGCAAGTTCATTTCGTTCAGGGCGGCTTTGCCATGATGACCGCGACTATGCTGGCGCTTCAAGGCGCCTTTCGATCCGCCGGCATTGCGCGAAACGCGGGCCAAGCACACCGCTTTCTCGACGGCGTCGGTAAAGTTTACGGCGCTGCCGAGCTAACGCGCCAGACCGTATTGCCGACGTCATCGGCGATTAGCAAGGCGCCAGGCTTGTCGACCGCCAAACCTACCGGCCGGCCCCTCGCCTCGTTGTCGCCATTCAAGAAGCCGGTCACGACGTCTTGCGGAAGGCCTTTGGGCCGACCGTCCGCGAATGTGACGAAGACCACCTTGTAGCCGTTGAATTGGTGTCGATTCCAACTCCCGTGCTCGCCGACGAAGGCACCGCCGCGATACGCTTCCGGCAAACTGGTACCGGTATAGAAGACCATCCCAAGGGGCGCCACGTGCGAACTCAGCGCGTAATCCGGAACGATTGCCTTCGCCACAAGGTCTGGTCTTTGCGGCATGACCCTGGGATCGATGTTCTTGCCAAAATAGCTGTACGGCCAACCATAGAAGCCGCCCTCCTTCACCGAAGTCATATAGTCCGGCACGAGATTGGGACCTAGCTCATCGCGCTCGTTGACGACTGCCCAGAGAGCGTGCGTTTGCGGCTCCCAGGAAAGACCATTCGGATTTCTCAATCCATCCGCGAAGATGCGATGGCGCCCCGTTGCTCTATCGACCTCCCAGATGGAGGCGCGGTCCATTTCAGCCTGTATGCCGTTTTCCGTGATATTGCTGTTCGAGCCGACACCGACATAAAGTAGCGTCCCATCAGGGCTCGCCACAAGGCTCTTGGTCCAATGGTGATCGATGGGTCCGCCGGGCAAATCGGTAAGTTTCGTTCCCGGATCGGGGATGCTCGTCTCTCCCGTCTTGTATGGATAACGCATGATCTTGTCCGTCTCCGCGACATACAGGTCGCTACCGACAAGAGCGACACCGAAAGGAGAGGCGAGATGATCGAGAAAAACGCTCTTCGTTTCGGCAACTCCATCCCCATCGGCGTCACGCAGCAAGGTTATACGGTTGCTTCCTTCATTGCTGCCGGCAGATGTCGCCATCGACTCGATCCAGCCCATGATCAGATCCTTGGGACGCTTGATCGATGCCGCGGGCGGCGCAACAGATTCCACGGCAAGAACATCGCCATTCGGCAGCACATAAACCGAACGCGGGTGCTTCAGTCCTGTCGCGAACGCCTTTATCTGCAATCCTTCCGCAACCTTTGGCTTGTCGCCGTTTTGCCAGCCGATCACCTTCGCGACATGCATCGGTGGGATGAGATATTGCGTCTGGGCCGGCAATGTCGGATTTGGTCCGACCTGATCCTTCGGATCCTCTTCGTTCTGACCGCAGCCAGACAGGATAAGGATCGTGCCGCAGATAAGCGCGGCAACGGGGGATGGCGCGGTCAACTTACCTACACCGATCTTCATCTCTCGGCTCCCGGATCTCTGCGGAAAATCAATACCCGCCTTATCCAGCCGCTCAAAAGGACGAGAACGACCACCACGGATGAAAGAATAAGCCCGGTCGGAACGACGGAAGTCCATGCATCCCGGCTATGCACGAGCGCGTTAAAGAAGGACAAGACGAGGATAAGAACGCCGCAGATCGAATAAAGCCAGACTGGTCCGCGCATCAAGGAAAGGCGCCTGCCGAGTGCATCGATTATCATGGCGATTATAGCAAGCAAGCCGAACAGCAAGCCAACCGCGAGCAGCCACGCGGAAGCATCCGCCCACATCATCTCGGCGGTTCCCCAATAGGCCAGGTCCGTTGCCAATGTGCCAAGGAAGCAAACCATCGGGATCGGAATGAGGAGCGAGTGAAGGGGGCGGGGCGGAAGAGGGTGTGCAGCGCGAAGGTCCTGTGCGACCATATCGGTGTCTCCAATATTCCTGAGAGCACCCAAACATTTATCGACTTGCTTTGTTCCAGGCGGACAATTGGGGTCTTATGGACTGCATCGGGCCTTCCGCTCGGCTTCTCGACACGAGCGGAATTCGGCCTCAGCTTGCGGAGTGGCCACCTTTCCGGCTGGGATCGTGGCCATGATGGCGATCTCGTTCGCCGCCGCCGCCGGAAACCTTGCTGCGGTCCCGCTTATCGGGCTCGGCCGGCGGCTTTGGAATATTCAAGGGCGCCTTGGCATTTTCATGGGATGCTCCCGGGCCGCCTTGGCGAATACTGGCCGGTGTTTTCGTCGACGTGGACATTGACACCTCCCTATCGATCCTGTTGATGCCCCTGGTGACTGGTATTGATCCGGCTGTTTCCCTGCTGACCTTTCTTGTCGGGATCCACCGTCATGTCAGGCTTATGGGGGTCGGATATCGATGGCTTGGCGTGGTCACCAACACCTTTATCGCTTCGATTCTCCTCGGGAACCGGTGGTGGTCTGCTGTTCATCATCTCCTCCTGTCATTGCCTTGCCAGAAGCTGTGGACGATTTATCTTGGCCGTCTTGCTGCATTCGTTGTCATGGCCAAACCACTTCCAGCCCGGAATGTTCCGAGAATGAGCGCCGTTCGCGGACATAAGCACATGATTTCGATCTGAAGAGCGCGGCTCAGCTCCGTGTCGCGCAGATGCACCGAACTCAAAGGAGAGGCTTGCCCCCAGTGACCGCGACGGTCGTGCCGGAAACATAGCTGGAGAGTGGATCGGCAAGCATGACATAGGCCGTTGCCAGTTCAGCCGGCTGACCCGGTCGCTTCATCGGCACTTGCTTTCCGAAATTCTCGACTGCTTCCGACGTCATCGTCGAAGGGATCAATGGCGTCCAAATAGGTCCTGGCGCCACGGCATTGGCGCGAATGCCTTTTTCCGCGAGCAATTGCGCCAGCCCCGCGGTAAAATTCTGGATGGCCCCTTTGGTGGTGGCATAGGCAAGCAATGTGGGGTTTGGAGTGTCCGAGTTGATGGACGCCGTATTGATGATGGCGCTGCCCGGCTTCATGTGTGGTACGGCCGCCTTGGTCAGATAGAACATGGCATGGATATTGACCTTGAAGGTCAATTCCCATTCCTCGTCACTGATATCGCCGATATCTTGAAAGCTCGCCTGATGCGCGGCATTGTTGACAAGAATATCGATCCCTCCCAGTTCGGCGACGGCCTTGTCGATGATATCTCGACAATGTCTGGGATCCTGAATATCGCCGGCCATCAACACCGCCTTGCGGCCGGCCTCCTCGACCCATTTCTTGGTTTCGTGAGCATCGTCGTCTTCGCTCAGATAGGCGATCAAAACATCCGCGCCCTCGCGGGCAAAGGCGATCGCGACAGCGCGGCCAATGCCGCTGTCACCGCCGGTGATGACAGCCCTTTTGCCGGCAAGCTTTCCCGATCCGTGATAGGTCACCTCTCCATGATCGGGTTTCGGATGCATGTCGGCGGTATAGCCGGGCATGGGCTGTTGCTGCGGCGGAAATGGTGGTCGTGGATGTGTCATGACTTTGCTTCCGGAGATGATTGCGTTGTCATTCCAAACCATCCACCTCGCTTTCGGTTCCATCCATGGCACACTATCCGCCCGGTGCATCGGGGAACATTCAAGTCCGGTCCTGGTTCCTATCGAAAGCTACGTTTCGATAGATCCCGTTTCGCCGATTTTGAAAGGACAGCCCGATGCATCGCTTCGAAGGAAAGGTCGTCATCGTAACAGGTGCTGCATCGGGAATGGGAGAGGCGACGGCACGACGCTTTTCCAAGGAAGGCGCCAATGTCGCTCTCGTCGACCGCCGCGAGGATGCGCTGGAAAAAGTCATCGCGGATTTGCCAGCCGAACGCAGCCTTAAGCAGTTGGTGGATGTATCGGCATCGTCGGCGGTCGCCGCGATGGTAGCGGCGGTTGTGGAACGGTTCGGTCGCCTTGACGTCATCGTGAACAATGCTGGCATTCACGAGGGTGGCGCGCCCGCCGACATTTCCAACGAGCAATGGCGCGATGTCATGGCGACCGATCTGGACGGCGTGTTTTTCGGTTGTCGTGCGGCCATACCGCATCTTGAAAAGACCAAGGGGTCGATCATCAACACTGCCTCCGTCTCCGGCACCGGCGGCGATTGGGGTATGAGCCCCTACAACGCCGCCAAGGGTGCCATCGTCAATCTGACCCGCGCGCTGGCGCTAGATCTCGGCCGAAAGGGAATTCGCGTCAATTCCGTATGCCCGAGCCTCACGCGCACTGGCATGACGGAGGACATGCTCAAGGATGAAGCCCTCGTTGCCAAGTTCAAGGAACGCATTCCACTTGGTCGTGTCTGCGAGCCGGACGAGGTCGCGGCCGTCATCGCCTTTCTGGCAAGCGACGATGCAAGCTTCGTGACCGGCGCCAACATCGCCGTCGATGGTGGCGTGTCGGCTTCCAACGGCCAGCCGGCACAGGATTGAAAGGGAGACGAGCGCGATGAATTTCAAGAAAGTTGACCTGCGGAACGGCCTGAAGACCTATGTCGTCGTGCTCGATGCGAATGAGGAAGCATTCTCCACGCTCGCCCGCTTCGCCACGGATCAGGACCTGAAGGGGGCTTCGATCACCGCGATAGGTGCGTTTGAACGCGCGACTGTCGGCTGGTTCGATTTTAGCGAGCGAAGCTACCGCAAGATCCCGATTACCGAGCAATGCGAGGTGCTGAGCCTGATCGGCGATATCGCGACAGGCGACGATGGCAAGGCGAGCCTCCATCTTCATGCCGTCCTCGGTCTGAAGGATGGCTCCACGCGCGGCGGCCACTTTCTCGACGGTATCGTGCATCCGACCTTGGAAGCGACCATCGTGGAAACACCGGCGGAATTGCAGCGTCGGCATCAAGAGGATCTCGGCATCGCGCTGATCGAACTTTGAGGTCACCAGCCGCCATCTCCGGCCAATCGGAACATTGCCCGTCGAACAAGGTTCGGTCAGCGGTTCCAACGGCAAAAAAGAGGATATCATGGCGAAGGACACGAGCTTCGAAACATCGCGCGGCGAAGGCGGGGAGACGCACCAGCATATTCCCGAAAGCGGCCCCCATGGCGACGCGGAGCATCTGACCACCAATCAGGGTATCCGGGTGTCGGACAATCAGAACAGCCTGAAGTCCGGGGTCCGTGGCCCGACGCTGCTTGAAGATTTCGTCCTGCGCGAAAAGATCTTCCATTTCGACCATGAGCGCATCCCTGAACGGATCGTGCATGCACGAGGTTCGGCCGCACACGGCTTCTTCGAGCTCTATGAATCGCTGTCCGATGTGACCAGCGCCGATCTGTTTCAGCGCAAGGGTGAAAAGACGCCGGTCTTCGTCCGCTTTTCGACCGTTGCCGGCGGTGCCGGCTCGGTGGATACGCCGCGTGACGTGCGCGGCTTCGCCGTGAAATTCTATACCAAGCAGGGTAATTGGGACCTTGTCGGCAACAACATCCCCGTCTTCTTCATTCAGGATGCGATGAAATTCCCCGATCTTGTGCATGCCGTGAAGATGGAGGCCGACCGCGCGTATCCGCAGGCGGCTACCGCCCATGATACGTTCTGGGACTGGGCGTCGCTGATGCCGGAATCCACGCATATGCTGATGTGGGCGATGTCCGATCGAGCTATTCCGCGCTCGCCGCGCATGATGCAAGGCTTCGGCGTCCACACGTTTCGCTTCGTCAACGATGCCGGTAAATCCACATTCGTGAAATTCCACTGGAAGCCGAAGCTCGGCATTCAATCGCTTGTCTGGGACGAGGCATTGAAGCTGCAGGCGGCCGACAATGACTACCATCGCCGCGACCTCTTCGAGGCGATCGCGGCCGGGCATTTTCCTGAATGGGAACTGGGCCTGCAGCTCTTCGACGATGCCTTTGCCGAAAACCTTCCCTACGACGTCCTCGATGCCACGAAGATCATCCCGGAAGAGGTACTGCCGGTAAAGATCGTCGGACGGCTGGTTCTCGATCGCAATCCGGACAATTTCTTCGCGGAAACCGAGCAAGTGGCGTTCTGCCCGGCAAACATCGTCCCAGGCGTCGATTTCACCAACGATCCCCTGCTGCAGGGCCGGCTCTTCAGCTATCTCGACACGCAGAAATCCCGCCTTGGGACCGCGAACTTCCATCAACTGCCGATCAATGCGCCCAAATGCCCCGTCATGAACTTCCAGCGCGACGGGCAGATGCAGATGCAAGTGCCGAAGGGCCGCGCGAACTACGAACCGAATAGCCTTGGCGACAACGGCGAAATCGGCGGTCCGCGCGAATGTCCGGTGACGGGCTTCCGCACCTATGAGCATCAAGCCGGGAAGGAAGAGCAGGGCGATAAGCTGCGCGTGCGCGGTGAACTCTTTGCCGACCATTACAGTCAGGCTCGTCTTTTCTGGAAGTCCCAGACACCGTCGGAACAGGCTCACATCGCATCGGCCTTCGTCTTCGAATTATCGAAGGTTCAGCTCCAGCACGTGCCGCCCCGCATGGTCGGCAACCTCATGAATGTCGATGCGGGGCTTGCCAACAGGGTCGCCGCGGGCCTCGGGCTCGTCAACCCGACCAGGAATTTGCCGGCGCGTGAGCCGATCGATCTCGCCCCCTCCCCCGCTCTTTCCATCCATAAGAACATGAAGGAGACGCTCGAAGGGCGGCAGATCGGCATATTGATCGCCGACGGAAGCGACGCCAAGGCGATCTCCGATCTCGTCGAAGCCCTCAACGACGCCAAGGCGAGGCCTTTCATCGTGGCGCCCAAGGTGGGGGAGACGAAGCTTTCCGACGGAAATACGATCCGTGCCGATGGGCAGCTCCTTGGTTCGCCTTCGCAGCTTTTCGATGCCGTTGCCGTCATCCTCGCGAAGGAAGGCGCCGCTGTGCTCCTCAACGAAGGGGCTGCCGTGCAATGGGTGATGGATGCTTTCGGACACCTAAAGGCGATCGGTCATGACGCTGCCGCCAAGGCGCTTCTCGACAAGGCGGGCATTCAACCCGACGCCGGTGTCGTGGATCTCGCCTCCTTCCTGAGTGCCGCGCCCAAGCGATATTGGGACCGCGAGCCCCGTGTCCGGATGCTCGCCTGATGGGCAAGCTCCCCTCACGTCGCTGCCTGCCTCCGTTGGTGATCAGCGGTGTCCACCGATTATCGCGCCATTCCCTGATCTGATTACCAGCGAGGAAATATCGGAAAATCCGGAAACAACTGCCCGCCATTGGAGTTGGAAGGTGGCAAATCCAAAGAAAGGAAATACCAATGTTGACGAGAATAATCGCAGTCTGTGCTCTTTCGATCGGCATGGCCACGGCAGCCATGGCTCAGCAATCAGGTTCCGGCGGAACAGGCAATTCCGGAAGTGGTAACGGCGCCGGCACCGGTTCGCAGAGCAATGGCACCTCCAACGGAACTGGAGGCGCCAATAGCAATACCACCGGAACCAACGGGACTCCGAATTCCAACGGTCAGTCCCAGGACTGCAATGCCATGAAAACCGGCAAGAACACGACGCAAGGTACGGATACGCAAAACAATAGCCAGTCGAGCGACAGCACGTCCAGCCAGAACTGCCCGCAATAATAATGGTGGAAATCCGAAATGCCTCCCGCATTTCGCACACCTCTTGGCTGTCGGTGTCCGTGACGTGGATCACCGGCAGCGGGAGGGCCAATCAAGGAGACAAATCATGATGAATGGCGCTCAGGAACTTGCCGAGGAATATCTAAGGCTCGGTGGAAAAAGACTTCTGGTAATGGATGACAACATCCTGTCGACCAACAGCTGGGAGGCTGATCCGCTCGAAGCTGAAGCCTTTTGGAAAAGGGAAATCGAGAGTTTGGCACCAAGACAACGCAACGAGGTCATGTCGTTCCTGCCGTCCATCAACGTTACCTGACGGGATCGACGGGCATTGAATTACGACATCGTCTCTTGCACAGGCAAGGTGATCCGGACGCGGTATGAACCATGGTAAAGGCTGGAACGATCCGCATCGGAATTTCCGGGTGGACGTACGCACCCTGGCGCGGCGTTTTCTATCCGAAGGGCGTGACCCAGAAACACGAATTGTCCTACGCCTCGTCGCAATTTCCATCCATTGAAATCAACGGCACATTCTACAGCCTGCAGACACCCGACACCTTCGCAAGATGGCGGGAGGCCACTCCAGACGACTTCGTTTTCGCGGTCAAGGGATCACGCTATATAACCCATCTACGAAGGCTTCGCGATATCGAGGTGCCGCTTGCCAATTTCATGGCCTCCGGCCTCTTGCGGCTGGGAGCAAAGCTGGGACCCATACTTTGGCAGTTTCCTCCCCGGCTGCGGTTCGATCGAGAACTGTTCTCCAATTTCATCCACCTGCTGCCAAAGGACACGGATGAGGCACTTTCCTTGGCCAAGCGGCATGATGAGCGCTTGAACGGCCGAGATTGGTTGATGGCGGACAAAAGGAGACCGATCCGCCATGCATTCGAAATCCGCAACGAGAGCTTCGTGGACGCCGATTTCATTGAACTCTTGCGGAAGCATCGGATCGGGCTCGTTTGCGCCGATACCGTCGAGTGGCCGTTGCTGATGGATGTCACCGCGGACTTTATCTATTGCCGCCTGCATGGCTCGGAAGAACTCTATGTCAGCGGCTACGATGATGAAGCGTTGAGCATGTGGGCGGAGCGCATCGCCGATTGGGCGCACGGGCGCGAGCCGGACAATGCCAACCGTGTCCTGAAGCCATTGAAGCGGTCACGACGGGGTCGCGATGTCTATGTCTATTTCGATAATGACGTGAAGGTGCGGGCGCCGGCCGACGCGCGGCGGCTCAGCCAGTATCTTGGGCTGGTCTGGCAAAAAGGTCCGTAAGGAGGAGCACGCGGCGGCATCATACTTATTCAAGCCGCCCCCAGGCCGGATTCCAGTTCACGCCTTCCGACAGTTCGACATAGATGGGCCGCATAACCTCATTCGACATCTTGTTGCGAGCGGCCCGAAAGGCGTCATCTGGCTCCATTTCCTCACCAGGAAAAACCGTGTCATCCTCTCCTGGCGACATGACCTTGCGCAGGAATCCTCGGATCTGATCGCCGGAATGGTAGAACTTGATGACGATGGAGCCTGGTGGCACGTTGTTCTTACGATACCTATGATAGGTTTCCACCTTACACCTCCTGACGTTGTCGCCTGTTGCCGCGTCCAGAGCACTTCGCCGTCTCGCGCTATGCTCTTTCATTCAGCCAAGGCTTAGTCGATTGACATCGGTCCAAACCACCCTTCCCAGCATTGGTTCCCGCAGCGCAGCCGACATTTGCCCGTCGTCACCTGTTGGCGCGACTAGGAAGGATGGCACTCAGCGCCTGTCTTAGCGTTCCCTTGATCACACCGCTTTCTTCAGGATCCCCTTTCAGCAGGGCGGTGGTCAGGTTGCGCATCTGCTCGAAAGTCAGGTGCGGCGGTATCGGCGGCACTTCGGGATCTGTCTTGACCTCGAGAACAACGGGACGATCGGCGGTAAGCGCTTCATCCCAGGCGGCGCCAAGCGCCTCCGGTCGATCGACGAAAATCCCCTGAAGGCCAATCATGTCGGCGAAGCGATGATAGGGGACATCGGGGATCCGCTGCGAGGCATCAAATTTTGGGTCTCCTTCCATGACGCGTTGCTCCCAAGTCACCTGGTTGAGATCCTCGTTGTTGAAGACGCAGACGACCATGCGTGGGTCGGACCATTCGCGCCAGTATTTCGTCACGGTGATCAACTCCGCCATGTTGTTCATCTGCATGGCGCCATCACCGACCAGGGCGACGATTGGCCGATCCGGATGCGCGACCTTCGCGGCGATCGCATAGGGCACCGCCGCCCCCATGGACGCGAGACCGCCGGACAAGGAGGCCATCATGCCGCGGCGCATGCGCAAATCGCGCGCGTACCAATTGGCGCATGAACCGGAATCGCTCGTGACGATGACGCCGTCTGGCAGGCGTGGCGAAAGCTCCCAGACGACACGCTGCGGGTTGACCGGATTGGCCTCCACGTGCGCCCTCGCCTCCAGCGTTCGCCACCACTTTCCGACACTCGTCTCGATCTCCTTGCGCCAGGAAAGATCCTGCTTCTGCTTGAGAAGCGGCAGCAATGCCTGCAAGGTCTCCCGGGCGTCGCCGACAAGATTGACCTCCATGGGATAACGCAAGGAGAGCATGTCAGGCCGGATATCGATCTGAACCCCTTTTGCATCGCCTTCTTCGGGCAGGAACTCCGAATAAGGAAAACCGGATCCGACGACCAACAGGGTATCGCAGTCTCGCATCAGGTCCCAGGATGGTTCGGTACCCAGAAGGCCGATGGAGCCGGTGACCCACGCCAGATCATCCGGTAGGGCGGCCTTGCCGAGCAAGGCTTTCGCCGCTCCTGCTCCCAGCCGGTCCGCGACCGCGATCAGCTCGTCGCTCGCGCCCAACGCGCCGGCACCGACGAGCATCGCGACCCTCTTTCCGGCATTCAGGACGGACGCGGCGCGCTTCAGATCGATCTCGTGCGGCACCGTTCTCGGTGCCACATAGCCGACGCCCGACATGACCGAGCCATGCTTGCGTGGCGGCGTCTCATAGGGCATCTCCTGCAGGTCGTTCGGCAGGATGACGGCAGTGACCGTCTTGTTCGCCAGCGCGATGCGCGCGGCCCGATCGACCAGATGGCGTACTTGCGCGGGAGCTGAGGCCTGATGGACGAAGTTGCCGGCAACATCCTTGAAGAGCGATGCGAGATCGACTTCCTGTTGATAGTGACCGCCCAGCGCCCGACGGGCCTGCTGGCCGACAAGGGCCAAGACAGGTTGATGATCCAACCGCGCATCATAGAGCCCGGTCACCAAATGCGTGGCACCCGGTCCAGAGGTGGCGACGCAAACGCCAAGCTCGCCTGAGAATTTGGCATAAGCCGACGCCATGAAAGCGGCCATCTCCTCGTGACGAGCCTGAACGAATTCAATTTTTCCATCGGCCCGGTTCAAAGCCCCGAAGAGGCCGTTGATGCCATCTCCGGGATAGCCGAAGATGCGTCGCACGCCCCAATCGTAGAGGCGCTGCACGATAAAGTCGCCAACCGTCTTTGCCATGATCCATCTCCACTTGTCGCGCGCCATCAAAGCGCGTGGGGTCCAACAAGCAGAGGCTCTTTATGTTCCCGCTATCGGAAGAGGCAGTCATTGGAAAAGCCGGGCATGCGAAGCCTTCGTCGCCGTCCATCGGACGCATCGATCATCGTTCGACACGTCTCTCTGCTAATCCATGAAAAGCCCTCGCATTGCTAAATGAACACGTGCGAGATCATCGCTCGCCATTGTGTGGCTACGACCGGATCTTTTGACCATCAAGGTAACCGTGCTCGTAGGCTTTGGCCAGTTCGCTATTGTCAGGATAAGGGTTCTTTCTATTCTCGGCTTCACATTTTCCCGCCTTGACTCCCTCTTCATACGCTTCCTTTTCACTTTCTGAAGCGGGAAGACGAGGCGATTGCTCGGGGTAATATTGTATCGGATTCGGCAGCCCAAGCGCGGGTGCGAAAAGCGAAGCTATGATTGGCTTTTGCGGGCACATGATGAATTCCTCCTGATATTGAAACGCCATTTGCGATGGACGAGTTCCCTGGAGCCGTCTCATCATTGGCGCGCTGCCATCCGCGCGATAGCGCCGGCCAACACAAGCCAAGGGCGCGTGGTCCGCCCATGGGGTGCATTCTTCCTTGACCGAGGTGCACCTTCGTTCCTAGGGATAAGATACAGTAATCAACCGACTTACGCTTTTACATGAACCTTCCGTTACATGCCGAGGGTTCGCGCGACGACTGCCTCATTGTCCCGACACATGGCCGCCACCATCGACGACATTCCTATTGTGAAACTTTTTGAATTTTAGTCCGTTGTCGTGCTTATGACCGACGCTAAATCCAATCCGAAATCGGTCGACGGCGCCAAGTCGCCTGGGCGTGAGAGGTCGCGCCGGGAGAAAGCTCCGACTATTGATGTCGAGCCACCAGCAAATATCATTGAATCCGATCCGGACATGACGCCCGAGGAGGCCGAACGGGCACGCAAAGGGTACTTGCTTGCACGTTTCTGGATCAGCGCGCGTGGCTACTGGAGTCGCCGCGGAGATGGCTTCGCGTGGCCGTGCACGATCGGACTACTTGCGCTGATCGGCCTGAACGTCTGCTTCCAGTATGGCATTAACATCTGGAACCGCGCGATTTTTGACGCCATTGAGCAACGCAACGCCCACACTGTTTATGTCCTGAGCGCGGTGTTTCTGCCGCTGGTGCTCGGAAGTGTCGCCCTTGTCACGGTACAAGTCTACATTCGCATGATGATCCAGAGACGATGGCGCTCCTGGCTGACGACCGGGCTCATCGCTCGCTGGGTCGCGAACGGCCGTTATTATCAGCTGAACCTGATCGGCGGCGAAGGCCACAAGAACCCCGAGGCGCGTCTCTCCGAGGATTTGCGCATCGCCACGGAGTCCCCGGTCGATTTCCTGGCCGGCGTCATTTCCGCGTTCTTGTCGGCATCGACCTTCATCGTCGTTCTGTGGACGATCGGCGGAGCCCTGACGTTCCAGATCGCTGGTTCAGTCATCACAATTCCCGGCTTTCTTGTCGTCACCGCGGTTCTCTATGCCGTGGTCACGTCCACCTCGATGGCAGTTATCGGCCGGCACTTCGTCGAGATTTCCGAGGTCAAGAACCAGGTGGAAGCGGAATTTCGCTATACGCTGACACATGTGCGCGAAAACGGCGAGAGCATCGCATTGCTCGGCGGCGAAGAGGAGGAGCGTAATGACCTCGAACGAACTTTTGGCAATGTGCTGAGGCAATGGGCGCGGTTGGCGCATCAATACATGCGCACGACGCTTATCTCGCAAGGGTCGATGCTGATCGCGCCCGTCGTGCCGGTCCTGCTTTGCGCACCGAAATTCCTCGAAGGCAGCATGACGCTCGGTCAAGTGATGCAGTCTGCCTCTGCCTTCGCCATCGTCCAGAGTGCGTTCGGATGGCTGGTGGACAACTATCCGCGGCTTGCCGACTGGAATGCCTCCGCACATCGCGTCGCATCGCTCATGACGTCACTCGACGGATTGGAGCGTGCCGAAAAGAGCGATTCCCTCGGACGCATCAAGCAGGGTGAAACAGAAGGCAAGGTGATGCTGTGCTTAAATAATCTTTCCGTGACGCTCGACGACGGCACCTCCGTGGTCAGGGAGACGGAGGTCGAGATCGAGCCGGGCGAACGCGTGTTGGTCGCCGGAGAATCCGGCACGGGAAAAAGCACGCTCGTACGGGCCATTTCCGGTCTTTGGCCTTGGGGTCATGGCAGCGTCAATTTTCATCCCGGTAGCCGATTGTTCATGCTGCCCCAGCGACCCTATATCCCATCGGGCACACTTCGCCGGTCCGTGGCCTATCCGCGAGCGGCCGAGGACTGGACGCTGGATGAGATCAAAGCGGCCCTTGAGAAGGTCGGGCTTGACTATCTCAACGACAGAATTGAGGAAGATGCGCCTTGGGACCAGACGCTCTCGGGCGGCGAGAAACAGAGGCTCGCATTCGCGCGTCTTCTGCTACACGATCCCGATATCATCGTCCTGGATGAGGCCACATCAGCGCTCGATGAAAAAAGCCAGGACAAGATGATGGAGATGGTGATCCGCGAACTGCCGAAGGTCACCATTATCAGCGTCGGGCACAGAGCCGAGCTGGAGGCCTTCCATAGCCGCAAGATCACCCTTGAGCGACGTGAGGGTGGCGCGATGCTTGTCAGCGACATTGATCTCGCCCAGCGCGGGAAAAGACGGAACCTGCTTTTGCGCCTCTTGGATGACCAAAGGCCCGCAGCAAGAGGCAACTTGGCTCACGGAAAGCAGCGCCGTTAGGATTGACTGACATTTGTCTCATCATCAGTCCGGTGGCACCGAGGGCAACACATGATCTTTCGTGTAGTCTGATAGAGCGCATGGCCGCTAGGAATATGGCTGTCATTACAAAGTCGGATCGAGCGCGTCGCGCTCGCCCATCACGCTTCAAATATTTGGATACCGCTTTCTTTAAGCGCGGCGAGGAACGCGGCTCTTGCTACCAGGGCCTCCACGTGACCTTGGTGCGCACTGATCAACGTTCGCTTCGCATTCTTGAAGGCGATCCCGTGCGACTTTGCGGGCCAGTTCCGCAGCAGGTAATAGGTGGCGGTCTCCGTGTTGGCGATCGTCAGGCGCTGACCGGGTTTGCGCGTCTCGACGGTGATTGGCTTGTTCCACAATTGTTGTGTCATGATTGTCCTCTTGCGGCGAAACGGCACCGCGATCCGAATGTTCCGCCGAGGTTGTCACCAAAGCCGCAAGCCAAAGCCACCCAAGCTCGAGCTTTCACCTGAGCGAACTCGGCGGAGCCTTTCCCCGCCACGTGGACCGTGATCATTCCGACCGAACGGTCGCTCTGACCGACAGGCAAATCCTTGGCTTCAAAGGCGGGCACCAAATCTAACATTCCTTCACCACTCACAGCGGCTATTTTTCCGCTCGTTGCAAGAGAACGCGCATTTCCTCGAAGCGTCGCTTGCGGTCCGCATCGCTCTCATTCGCAGTATAGCAAGTGGTTGATACGCAGAACTTAGCGAGATTATGGGGTTTGTCGGGCTTGTCGAATTCACATTCGAAGGTGTCGGTCATTTCCGCGGGAGATGTTCCCTGACGGGTGGAATAGGCCATGCGCACACCAGGCGGCTTCAGTTCCGGAAAGGATTGGATAGCGCCGATCGCGAGGCTATCCGACAGGAAGAAGTTCTTGGCTACGATCTTGCAGGTTGCCTCAAGATCGGCCGACTGCGCGAAAGCCGCTGCCGGCATCAGCGCGAGGCCAAATAGAATCAAAGGTTTGATCACGGTAAGCTCCTTCAGCGAGGTTTCCGCTGTTTCAGAACGCAAATAACAAAGAAGGGAATGCCGATCGCGTTGCAAAGTTCCTTTAAAGAGCCCGCTCGGAGTGATCAAAGTTGCGCCATGCCGACACAGTCCGACAAGGCTTACCCACCGCAAAAAATAGCTGCGGCATGTTGGAAGCTCACGGCCGAGCCTTCAGTCGGATGCCCGTGCGACTGAAGTCCAATGCCGGAACATGGAGGCCCGTCACCTTGTTCGTCCTATAGCGGCGGATAAACGCCGTTATGTACTCAACAGCGAGAAAAGAGAAAATCATGAAGACGACGAACAGACTTGCCGTTCTGATGACGGCGCTTTCAATCGGTGTTTCCTTCGCAGCCATCACACCCGCAAGCGCGCAGGATACCCAGGTCATCCCCAAAAGCGGCACGACGCGCGACAGCAAGCCATCGACCAGCGAGCAACAGCCACAGTCCGGAACATCCACCAAGGACTTGAAGGGAAATTCAGATAATTCTCCCGGCCAGGCACCGGCCCAATCCACTCAAGGCAATCAGGATTCGAAGTCGAATGGCAGTCAGAACAACAGCTCGACAAACACCGGAGCAACAGGCCAGACAGGAAGCCAATCCGGAGACCAAACTCAACAAGGCAATGGTACCAAGGCAGGAACCAACAACAAATCAGCATCTCCCCAGTCCCGAGGCACCAACAGCTCGAACGATGAGCAAGGGACTGGTCAAGGTGGTACAGACACCAACAAAGCGGGTTCCGCGGGAAGCTCCGGCAGCAATATGAAAGCCCCTAGCGGCACCAAGCAGGATCAACAGACGGACACGACCGGAGGTGAGACGGGAAGCAAAACCACGACAAAAACAAACACGCAGGGCGGCTCGCAAGTCCAGGTCTCCGTTGAGCAACAAACACAGATCCGGCAGGTGGTTAAAGAGGTCCATGTCACCCCCGTTCGCGAGACGGATTTCTCGGTATCGGTAGGCGCAACCATTCCCCGGAAGATCGAGCTGGAGCCGCTGCCGCCGCGCATCGTCCAGATCGTTCCGCAATATAAGGCGTATCGATTCTTCGTCCTAGCGGACGGACGGATCGTCATCGTCGATCCCTCGACATTCACGATCGTCTATATCATCGATGCCTAGTTCTGGATGTTTGCGGGCGCCAGAGTTTTCATGGCGTCCGCAAACATATGTCTTGCCCGATGCCGTCAGGCAGGCAAGGCAGAAGTTGCAGGAATTTCGATCCGGCCGCTCATTGCATCAACAGTGGGCGATTGAACGTGTCCGCGGGGCCAAGATCGAGAACGGTCTCGAGAACAGCAGCCGAGGAACCGGGTTTAGCTGCGTGATACATTGAAGCGCATGATGTTCGCAGCCTATACGGTCTGCTTAGGCCGCCAGCGCAACAAATAAGCTTCAAGCGCGGAGGCAAGGCGATTTAGTGTAAAGCCGACGAAGCCGAGCACCAGGACGCCGACCATGACGAGCGCCATGTCGAACCGCTCCCGACCGGCGATGACCAGGCCGCCGATGCCCGGACCGACGGCCAGGAAATATTCCGCGCCGACCGTTGCCAGCCAGGCATAGATCAAGCCGAGATGCACGCCGGTGGCGATCGACGGCATCGCCGCCGGAATATAGATCCGCAATGCCTTCTGCCGCGCATTGAACCTTAGCGCCGTTGCGACCTCAAGCAGTTCGGCCGGCGCCTCACGCATGCCATCATAGGTATTGAGAACGATAGGAATGAAGGCGGCGAGCGCGACGAAGACGATCTTCGCCTGTTCGCCAAAGCCGAACCAGACCGAGATCAGCGGTATCCAGGCCAGAAGGGAGATCTGCTTCAGTCCATTGAAGGTCGGCATGATCAGGCGGTCGGCAATCCGGGAGAGCGCCAGCAGGCTCGCAAAAGCGATGCCGAGCACGCATCCAATCAGGAAGCCGGCAATATTGCGCATCAGGCTGAAACCCAGTTCGCCGATAAGATCATTGTCGATCAGCTCACGCTTGGCCGTCCCGACGACATCCTCTAGCGACGGCAGAAAGCGCGCGTCCACGAGACCCGTCCGGCTTGAAACCTCCCAGGCCACGAGGAGGAGGATCGGCAACGTCATGCCGCGCCGGAAACGTACGAAACGGCTTGCTCTTGCCATTGTCAAAGCTCCCGCCGCTTCCACCGCTGGATCAGCAGTTCGGTGCGATCCAGCCCCTTGTCCATGACGAAGCCGACAAGTCCGATGGCAATCATCGCGACGATGACGGTATCGAGCCAGAACATCTGCCGCCCCCAGACCAACAGGTAGCCGAGCCCTTCGGACGAGGCGAGCAACTCGACACCGACAAGCGATGTCCAGGAATGGGTAAGGCCATAACGGATACCGGTGAATATCGAGGGAACGGCAGCCGGCAGCACGATCAAGCGCAGGGTTTGCCAGCGGCTGAAGCGAAGCGCTCTGCCGACCTCGAGATATTTCGGCGGGACGCCGCGGACCCCGGCGAGCGTGTTCATCGTCATCGGCACGATGGCGCCCTTGGCGATGATGATGATCTTCAAGCTCTCCTCGATGCCGACAAGCAGCATCAAAAGCGGGATCCATCCGAGCGTCGGGATCTGCGCGAAGGCGAGGAAGAGCGGCTTCACATAGTCCTCGACCCTTTCGGAAAGCCCCATGGCAATGCCGAGCAACAGGCCGAGCCCGGCGCCGATGGTAAAGCCAACGACGACACGGCCGAGACTGACCCCGGTGTGATAGAGAAGCTCGCCGCTCAGGATCATGTCGCGGCCGGTCTGGTAGACATAGGCTGGCGGCGGCAGGATCTGCTCCGGCAGCCAGCCCCTGGCGGAGGCAACCCACCAGAGGCCAAACAGGCCAAGCGGAAAGATCAGGCCTGTCACGAAAAGGACAAGGCGCTGGAGCCTTGCTGGCGATAGCGGCAAGCCGGCCCGACCGGTAGTCTCGACAACAGCGCTCACGCCAATCTCCTAGTCTTGATCGCGTCTCCGATCAGGAGGCGACCGGCTTTCCGTCGGCGCCATAGGGCTGCCAGAATTTCGTCAGCCCGAGCTTTTCCAGCGCATTGTTGAGATATTTCGGTTCGAACCAGCCGTTAAGGTCGACATCGCGCCGGATCAGGCCGTATTCCTTGCTCTTGATGGCCTGCTCCTTGTACTGCGAGACCAGGAGATCGTCGATCAGCGGCGAGTTGCGATAGGTGAGCGTATCGTTGCGGAAATATTCCTCCAGGATCGGAACGGGCGTGCCGGACTTGTGCCAGAGTTCGAAGAGGGCCGCACGGTTCTGCTCTTCCGACGACCACTGCGCCGCCTTGACGAACGCGTCGACGACACGCTGCGTGATCTGCGGATGGGCGTCGATGAAGGCCTCGCGGCCGATGATGCCGGCATTGCGCCCGAAACGCGGATCGTCACCCTTCGTCGTGTAGATGACATCGGCGCTGTCCTTCGCCGCGAGATTGATGAGCTGCGTGTCGCCAAAAGCCGCATCTATGTCCCTGCTGGTCAGGGCCGCGACCGTGCCGGCGGTATCCAGATTGACGACCTGGATGTCACGCTCGGTCAATCCGTGTGCCTGCAAGATCTTGATTGCGGAGAGGTGGCCGTTGGTACCGCGCTGCAGCGCGACCTTGCGGCCCTTCAGATCCTCGATCGTCTTGATGCCGGATCCCTTGGCGACAGCGAGATAAAGCGGCTTGCGTGCGCCGCTCGCCAGCAGAAACTTCGTCTTCAGGCCGGTTGCCCGCCCAATCAGCGCCGGAAGATCGCCCTGATAGGCGAAGTCGAGCTGGTCGTTGGCGAAGCCCTCGTTGACCGCTGGCCCGGCACCCTTGAAGAAAGTCCATTCGATCTTGACGTTCGGATCGTTGGCGAATTCCTTTTCCAGAAATTCGCCGGCGCGAGCCGTCGCAGCCGACGTTCCCTCGGCATAGGGTTTGTTGTCGACGCCGATCGCGGCGTAGCCAACGTGAATGACGAGGGGATCCTGCGCCCAGGCCGGGGCGGATAACAGGCTCAGGGCGACCGTCGCGCTGGCGACCAAGCGGGAAATAATGGACAGTTTCATCTGTTGCTCCGTGATTATTCTGCTGCGACGACGGCAGGCCGGGTTTCAACCGCCGGACTTGTGATGCTCGCTGGCGGGCGAGGCGTTGACGTCGTGGCGTTGAGGCTCTCAAGCACCCGATTGCGGATTTCGACCAGCATCGGGGAGGTGCGATCGCGTGGGCGCGCCAAGTCCACCGGAACGATGTCACGGATGCGACCCGGCCGGGGTGACATGACGACGACGCGATCGCCGAGATAGACGGCCTCCTCGACGTCGTGCGTCACCAGAACCATGGTGATGCGTTCCTTCGCCCAGATCGTCTGCAACTCGTCCTGCAGCCTTGCTTTGGTGATGGCGTCGAGCGCGCCAAAGGGTTCATCGAGAAATAGGACATTCGGGCGATTGACCAATCCCCGCGCGATGCCGGCGCGCTGCGCCATCCCACCGGAAAGCTGGTGCGGATAGGCCTTTGCGAAGCCGGAAAGCCCGACAAGTTCGAGGTGGGATTCGACGAGCCTGTTCTTCTCTGCCTTGGACAGCCCGGAATTCTCGAGCCCGAGCGCGATATTGCGGGCGACGGTCAACCAGGGGAAAAGCCGTGGCTCCTGAAAGACGATGCCGCGCTCAAGGCTCGGCTCCTTGACGGGCCGGCCTGCGTGACCAACGAATCCCGATGTCGGAAGATCAAGGCCGGCACCAAGGCGCAACAGCGTCGACTTTCCGCAGCCGCTCGCTCCGACGATCGTCACGAATTCACCCTCGGCGATATCGAGGCTGACATCGTCGAGCGCGGTCAAAATCTCACTGTTGACCTTGAACTGGCGGGTGACGTGGCTGATCTGGAGATGCAGGGAGTTGCCCATGGCCGACTACTCCGCGGCGACGGCATGCCGCGCCGGATGCAAAGGTACTCTCAATCCGAGGTTTTCGCGTAGTGTCGAACCTTCGTAATCGCCGCGGAAGAGGCCGCGGCGTCGCAGCTCCGGCAACACATGTTCGACGAAATCATAGAGACCGGTCGGCAGTTGCGGCGGCATGACGTTGAAGCCATCGGCAGCACCCGTCCTAAACCATTCTTCCATCTGATCGGCGATCTCGATCGGCGTTCCCACGATCTGCCAATGACCACGCGCGCCGGCGATACGGAGATAAAGTTCCCGGATCGTCAGGCTTTCGCGCCTGGCAAGATCGAGCAACAATTTCTGGCGGCTCTTGCTGCCATTGGTCTCAGGCAGATCCGGAACGGGGCCGTCGAGCGGATATTGGGAGAGATCGACACCGCTTGCCATGCCATTCAGCATTGAGAGGCCGACCACCGGATGGACGAGATCCTGAAGTTCGGCGAATTTTTGCTGCGCTTCCTCGCGCGTTCTGCCGACGACCGGGAAGATGCCCGGCATGATCTTGAGGTCATCTCGGTCCCGACCATATTTCGCGAGGCGACCCTTGATACCCGCGTAGAAGGCTCTCGCATCCTCGATGGTCTGATGGGCGGTAAAGACGACTTCCGCGGTGCGGGCGGCGAGCTCCCTTCCCGGCTCGGACGAGCCTGCCTGCACGAGCACTGGGTGGCCCTGCGGCGTGCGCGACACGTTCAGCGGCCCCCGCACCTTGAAGTGCTTACCCTTGTGATTGAGGATGTGCTGCTTCTCAGGCTCATAAAAGACGCCGCTCCGTTGATCGCGGGGGAATGCGTCTTCCTCCCAGGTGTCCCAGAGCCCAAGCACGACGTCGGCGAACTCCTCGGCGCGTTCGTAACGCTCCGCATGGGCATAATGCTCGTCCCTGCCGAAATTATGCGCTTCGTGATCGCTGGACGATGTCACGAGGTTCCAGCCGGCGCGGCCGCCGCTTATATGATCGAGAGAAGCGAATTTGCGGGCGATGTGATAGGGCTCGTTGAAGGAGGTCGAGGCGGTCGCCACGAAGCCGATATTCTTCGTCACCGCCGCGAGAGCGGAAAGCAGGGTGATCGGCTCGAACTGCGCGACATAACGCTGGGCCGTGCGATGGAGCGCCTCCGTATCGGATCCGCGCGTTCCCACACCGTCAGCCATGAAGATCAGATCGAACTTCGCAGCTTCGGCGACTTGCGCCAGCTCGACATAGTGGGCGAAATTCGAACCGGCGTCGGCCTGCGTCAGCGGATGCCGCCAGGCGGCAATGTGGTGCCCGGTCGGATAAAGAAAAGCCCCGAGCTTCAGTTGCCTTTGTCTGTCCGTCATCGTCTTCTCCATCATGGCTGCGGAAGAAGGCTAAACGTTAAAGATTACAATCTATAGAAATTATATTCTATTTACCGCCACCAGTTCGGATTCCTTCGTCACGCGACATGTCGAACCGACGGAGATCATTTCGCGGCGACACGTAACGGCTGGAAACTGCGGACGCCTAAGTTTTTTCGATAAGCGGGGAGAAGAATTTCTTCCCAACGGATCAAATAGATATTGCTGGACTTGGGCCCGCAATCACCGAACCCTTCAGGCCTCAAAGCGGCGATGCGCCGTTCAAATCCATAGGCGTGAAGCAGACATGTCTTTCCCATCACACACATCCGATCCCCTTGTCGCAAAAGCCGTCGAGCTCCGGCGGGCATTCGACCGGGACGCGGTCGAGCGCGACAAATTGGGTGGCAGGCCGACCGAACAGATCCGCCTGCTGAAGGAGAGCGGATTGCCTTCGGCGCAGATTCCGACCCGATATGGCGGTCGCGGCGCTTCCTGGCTCTCCATCTTGCGGATCGTGCGTGAATTCGCGCGTACCGACGGCTCGCTGGCGCATCTCTTCGGCTACCACCACCTCCCCTTGAGCCTCGTGCTCTTTCGGGGGTCGGACGTGCAGCGGGAGCGCCTGCTCAGGGCATCCGCCGCCGGCAATTTCGTCTGGGGCAATTCCGGCAACGCCATGTCGAAAACCTCGTCCGGAAGGCGGATCGGCCGCGGCTGGCTGGTCAACGGCAAGCGCCCGTTTTCCTCCGGCTCGCACATATCAGACTATATTCAAATCTCCTTCGAAAATGCCGAGGGCGAGCGCCTGACCGCAGTCGTTCCCGCCAATCGAAACGGCATTGTCATCGAGGACGATTGGGATGGCATCGGCCAGCGCCAGACCGGCAGCGGCACGGTCAGCTTTCACGACCTCGAGATTGGGGATGACGAACTCATCAGTTCCCCGGCGGTCCCGCTGACACCCTATACGTCGCTGACCTCCCTGCTGCAGCAAAGCGTGCTGCTCAACGTCTTCGTCGGCAGCACCCAGGGCGCACTGGAAGAAGGCCGGGCTTACACGACGACATCGTCTCGGCCATGGATCTATTCCGGCGTCGACAAACACACCGACGACCCCTGGATCAAGCGGCAATATGGCGATCTCTACATCCGCACGCTCGCTGCCATCGAGCTCGCCGACAAGGCGGCGCTGAGCCTTGATAAGGCCTTTAACCAGGGACCGGGCCTGACGCATGAAGATCGTGGCGCCGCCGCCATCGATATAGCCACGGCCAATGTCTATGCCGGCGAAGTCGGGCTTGCCGTCTCCAGCGAGATCTTCGAGGTCATGGGCGCGCGATCGGCAACGACGGCAAACGGTTTCGACCGCTTCTGGCGCAACGTGCGGACCCATACGCTGCACAATCCCGCCGAGTACAAGAAGCGCACGCTTGGCACATGGCTGCTGACGGGCGAGTTCCCCGTTCCGGCGATGTATCGCTGAAAGGACATTCCATGGCTAGACGCAAGGATCAGATCAAGCTCGGCGCCTTCCTGCTCTTCACCGGCCACCATGTCGCCGCCTGGCGGCATCCGGAAGCATCGGTGGGTACCGAGTTCGAGAACTATCTCGAGCTCGCCAAGCTCGCCGAAGCCGCTAAGTTCGACACCATCTTCTTTGCCGACGGTGTTGCCGCTCGTCTGAGGGACCTGGATGCGGCAAGCCGGAAGGCGCATAGCGGCATCTATCCGTTCGAACCGATCAC
Source organism: Martinezella sp. CNPSo 3890 (assembly GCF_057784455.1). Taxonomy (NCBI): domain Bacteria; kingdom Pseudomonadati; phylum Pseudomonadota; class Alphaproteobacteria; order Hyphomicrobiales; family Rhizobiaceae; genus Martinezella; species Martinezella sp. CNPSo 3890. Next base: position 747,378 of record NZ_JBXSOR010000002.1, read on the forward strand.
GCTGCTCTCGGCGCTTGCCAGCGTCACCCGCAATATCGGCCTGATCGCAACCGCCTCAACAAGTTTTTCCGATCCCTTCAACCTCGCGCGCCAGTTCGGTTCACTCGACCGCCTAAGCGGCGGCCGCGCCGGCTGGAACCTCGTGACCTCCTCCGATCCGGACGCCGCCTTGAACTTCGGCCATGACGCGCAGGTTCTGCATGCCGACCGCTACGACCGAGCCGAAGAATTCGCCGATGTCGTGCTGGGCCTCTGGGACAGCTTCGAGGACGATGCCTTCATCCGCGATCGTGAGAGCGGCCGGTATTTCGATCCCGGCAAACTGCATAGGCTCGACCATAAGGGGCGCCACTTCAAGGTGCGCGGGCCGCTGAACATTCCACGTTCGCCGCAGGGGCGGCCGGTTGTCGTGCAGGCCGGAGCCTCCGAGCCCGGCAAGGAACTGGCCGCGCGCACCGCCGAGGCGATCTTCGCCGCGCAGATCACGCTTGGCGAAGCAAAAGCCTTCTATGCCGACGTCAAGGGCCGGCTCGGCAAATATGGCCGTTCGCCCGACGACTTGAAGATCCTGCCGGGAATCTTTCCTGTCGTCGGGCGAAGCGAAGCGGAAGCCGAAGACAAATTCCAGGCCCTGCAGAACCTCATCCAACCGGAAGTCGGTCTTAATCTCCTCTCGCAATTGACCGGCGTCGACTTGAGTTCCTATCCGCTTGACGGTCCCGTGCCCCCCGAGCCGCCTGTCACCAATGCCGGCAAGAGCCGCCAGGAACTGGTGCTCGATCTCGCGCGCCGCGAAAACCTGACCATCCGCCAGCTCTACCTGCGCATTGCGGGCGCACGCGGCCATTGGCAGGTTGTTGGGACGCCCGCACAGATCGCCGATGTCATGGAAGAACGCTTCGAAAACTTTGGCGCCGACGGCTTCAACATCATGGCGCCCATCATGCCCGGAGGCCTTGCCGATTTCATCACGCTTGTCGTGCCGGAACTGCGCCGCCGCGGCCTGTTCCGCAGCGACTATGAAGGCGCGACGCTGCGCGAAAATCTCGGGCTCAAGCGTCCGGCCAATCGTTTTTCCGCAGGCAATGCGGTCGCGGCGGAATAGGAGAAGATCAAGTGGCTCGTGACAAATTGTTCCTCATTTCCCCCGGCTTTGCCGATCCGAAACATCCAGGCGTCAGCTTCGTCTGCCCCTATTGCAACGCGATCGAGGGACTGCTCGCCTCATTCCCGGATCTTGCTTCGGCGATCGATGTCGAAAGGGTCGCGTTCCCGCGACCACGGCAAAAGGTGATCGAGGTTGCCGGCGAGGAAAACCAGTCGCTGCCGCTTCTCATTCTCGCGGAGAACCCGCCTGATGACGCCAGCGACTGGAACGGAACGCGCTTCATCAATTCGACCAATCGCATCCTCGAGCTGTTTGCCGAACGGCACGGCTTTCCGCGCCTACATTAGAACGAGGCCGTCATGACCATGAAACCAGATGGCTTCGAGCCACCCTATCCTCCACCCTCCCTTTTCGAGGCGGATCAATCGAATCCCCATCTCGCCAAAGCCGTGGAGCTTCGAGATATATTTGCCCTCGATGCCATCGAGAGAGATCAATCTGGCGGCAGGCCCGCCGAGCAGATCAGGCTCCTGAAGGAGAGCGGCCTCGTCAATCTGGTCATCCCGAAGGAATTCGGCGGTGCCGGCGAACCCTACTCCACCGCCATGCGCATCGTGCGTGAATTCGCCAAGGTGGACGGTTCGCTCGGTCATCTCTATGGCTATCATTTCAGCCCGCTGCAAAACGCCGTTACCACGCTCCGCGATGAGCGATCCCAAGACATCCTGCGCCGCTCCGCGACCGGTCGCTGGTTCTGGGGCAACACGACGAACAGTTTCTCGAAAAGTCTGTTCGGTCGAAAGAAAGGGGAAAAGGTCATCCTCAACGGCTTCAGGCCGTTCGCCTCGGGTTCGCATGTCGCCGACTATCTGATGGTCGCCTGGGAAGACGAGAACACCAACAAGCGGAGCTTTGCCTATATACCGGCCGACCGCAACGGCATCACCATCACGGACGATTGGGACGGGATCGGCCAGCGGCAGACCGGGAGCGGCCGTGTTCTCTACAAGGATGTCGAGATCAGCGACGAAGAGATCCTGCCGGAGCGCCCGCAGGATCCGATCGCCCTATTGGCACCATTGCAGCAGCAGAGCGTGCTTCTCAACGTGTTTGTCGGCTCCGCACAGGGAGCATTGGCAGCGGCGCGCGACTATACCGTCACGAAATCGCGGCCTTGGATCTATTCCGGTGTCGAGCGCCATTCCGACGATCCATGGATCAAGAGGCAATATGGCGAGCTGTGGATCAAGGTACAGGCGGCAACGGCGGTTGCCGACCGGGCTTTGGCGGCCGTTGATGCCGTTTATGCGAAGGGACACGATTTGACGGCGAAGGAGCGCGGTGAAGCGGCGATCGCGGTCGCCTCCGCCAATGTGCTTGCCGGACGCGTCGCGCTGGAGGTGACGAGCGAGATCTTCGAGGTCATGGGTGCACGATCCGCCGTCAGGCCACTCGGTTTTGATCGCTTCTGGCGCAACGTGCGCATCCACACGCTTCACAACCCCGCCGAATACAAGACCCGCAATGTCGGGACCTGGTTCCTCGATGGCGAGTTTCCCGAACCGGGGATATTCCAGTGAGCAGAAAACGCGAACTTCATCTCAACATCAACATATTGCACTCAGGATTTTCGCCGGCGGCGTGGCGTATGCAGGGAAGTGATCCGCGGGCGTCCTTCGATATCAATCACTATATCAATGTCGCTCGAATCGCCGAACGCGGTACCTTTGATGCGATCTTCCTTGCCGATCAGGCAGCCATTTCCGATCGCGTCGATTTCCGCCCGCTGACGTCTCTCGAGCCGACCATCGTGCTGGCCTCGGTGGCGGCCCATACCGAGCATATCGGCCTGATCGCCACCGCATCGACCACCTATAACGAGCCCTACAATATCGCTCGCCGCTTCGCGACCCTCGATCACGCCAGCGGCGGCCGCGTCGGCTGGAACATCGTCACCAGCGCCGATCTCTCGCAAAGCCGGAATTTCGGCCTGGAAAAGCCGGTCGCGCATCACGGCCGCTATGAGCGCGCCGAGGAATTTGCATCGGTCGTCAAGGCCCTATGGGACAGCTGGGAGGAAGATGCCTTCATCGGCGATGTCGAAAGCGGCCGGTTCGTCGATACCAACAAGGTCCATGCGATCGCACATCGCGGCAAGCATTTTTCCGTTCATGGCCCGCACAACGTCCCACGCCCGCCGCAAGGACATCCCGTCATCGTGCAGGCCGGCGGCTCGGATGATGGGCGGGGGTTGGCAGCGAGGCACGCTGAAGCGGTGTTCTCAGCCTCGCAATCCCTGGAGGAGTCGCTCGATTACGCGCGCGACCTCCGAACAAGGGCCGCCCGCCATGGCCGCGCGCCCGACAGCCTGCTGGTGCTCGCCGGCCTCGCCACCATCATCGGCAGCACGGAGGCGGAGGCCAGGCGACGGCAAGAGGAGCTGCGCGACCTCATTCCGCTGGAATACAGCCTTGCGCGCCTGTCCGGCGTCCTGCAGGTCGATCCAGGCAAGCTGAAACTCGATGAGCCCCTGCCCGACGATATTCCCTTGCCGGCTGACGGCGGGCATACCTTTTTCCGGGCAACGCTTGCTCTTGCCCAGCGCGAGAAATTGACCGTACGCGGCCTCATCCGCGCCTTGAATGGCGGGACCGGACACCGCACCATTGTCGGCACGCCCTACGCGATTGCCGATGATATCGAAAAATGGTTCGAGGCGGGCGCGGCCGATGGCTTCAACCTGATGCCCGATGTGCTGCCGCATGGTCTGGAGGTCTTCGTGGACGAGGTGGTGCCCATCCTGCGCCGCCGCGGCCTGTTCAGGAAAGTATATACGGGGCATACCCTACGGGACCATCTCGGCCTTTCCCGGCCGGCCAACCCCTATGCCGTTGCCGCCGAATAAAGGAGAAACAGCATGACATCAGCAACGACGGCGAAACTTCCCGACGATGATCGGCTCGCCTCTCTCGTCGGCGAGCGCTATCGCAACAGCCATCATATCGGCGCCGACTGGAATGAGACGATCGAGACGTTGCTGTCCCACCGTAGCGTGCGCGACTATCTGCCAAAGCCGGTTCCGGATGACATTCTCCACCTCGCGGTCGCCGCGGCCCAATCGGCGCCGAGCTCGTCCAACCTGCAGGCCTGGAGCGTCATTGCCGTCAGGGACGATACGCGCAAGGAAAAGCTGAATGCCGTTGCCGGAACACAGAGGCAGATCACGCAGGCGCCGCTCTTGCTGATCTGGCTCGCGGATCTTTCGAGGCCACGCCGCATCGCGGCGGACCAGGGTTCAGCCGCCGATGGCCTCGACTATGTCGAAAGCTTCCTGCTCGGTGTCATCGACGCGGCGCTCGCGGCGCAAAATGCCGTCGTCTCCCTGGAATCGCAGGGTCTCGGCACCTGCTATATCGGCGCCATCCGCAACGACCCGGAGACCGTGGCGCGTGAGCTGGAATTGCCGGAGGGTGTCTTTCCAGTTTTCGGCCTGACGGTCGGCTATCCCGACCCGGCCATACGGGCCGCCGTCAAGCCGCGGCTACCGCAAACGAGCGTGCTCCATAGCGAACGCTACGATCACCGCCGGCGGTCGGAGGACCTACGACATTACAACACGGTCCTGCAGGACTTTCAGACCGAACAGCGCATGCCGCGCATTGAGTGGACGGTGCAAGTGAAAAACAGGATCGGATCCGTCGAAGCCCTGAAGGGACGACACCTTCTCGGCGTGGCGGCTCGCCGCCTCGGCTTCAGACTGAAATAATCGGCCGGCTATTCGGCGGCGGCAATGTCGAGCCCGCGCAATATATCGCGCGACAGGATGTCGCCGATCGTCCGCACGACCTTGGCCTCTGCCCGCAGCCAGTTGCGGAACAGTTCGACGCGCATCAGGCGCTCCTTGGCCGGCGTCGTGACGAAGAAATAGGAAAAGCTCACGGCTTGCGAACCGCCGAAGGGCGTCACCAGACGTCCCGCCTTCAGCTCGGCCTCCGCCAGGCGGATTTTCCCAAGACCAAGTCCTTGCCCCGCCAACGCGGCATCTATGACGAGAGATGATTGACTGAGGCGGAAGCCGCCCTGTGGCAAACGCAGGGATAGTCCTTCGGCACGCAGCCAGCCATTCCAATCCGGGCAGGAATGATCATGCTCCGCGCCATCCTCGTGCAAGAGAGGCACCCCTTCGATCGCCCGCGGGCCGTTCCACAGCCAATGCCGCTCGGCGAATTCAGGGCTGCAGATCGGCACGACGGCCTCGGAGAAAAGGTGATCGACGACAAGGCCGGGATAAACGCCGCTGCCATAACGGATGGCGCAATCCGTGTCGCCTTTATTCAAATCGGTCAAATGCGTCGAGGCATCGACCAGAATCTCCAGGCCAGGGGCTGCTTGCCTCAGACCATCCAGTCTCGGGATCAGCCATTTGCTGGCAAAGGACGGCGCGACCGATACGCGGATCGGAAGATCGTGATCGCTGGCGATGAATTGCGTCATCGTCGCCAGAACCACGTCGAACGCATTTGTCAGTCCCGGTACAAGTGCCATGCCGGCAGCCGTCAACTGGAGTTGACCGCGGACCCTGTGAAACAGCGACTGCCCCAGATAGTCCTCCAGAAGCCGGATCTGTTGGCCGACGGCCGCCGAGGTGACGTGCAATTCCTCGGCGGCGCCAAGGAAACTCAGGTGCCGCGCTGTCGCCACGAAGGCGCGCAACGAAGTCAATGGCGGCAACCGCGCCAAGGTCGGCTGGATGGGTTTTCTCCGAGTGTCGGCAATCGTGTTCATTAGCCGATTGCAGCACAATCGGCCATCTCAAGACGAGAACGCGCTTTGCGTTTACCGGTGAGCGGATGGATATTTTCTTCCATGCCCAGACGGCGTGGGGGAAGCAAAAACTAAAAATGCGAAATAGTCTATATTTTTAATGGACAAAAGATTTGACCGGCCCGTTTCAGGCGATCCGGCGAAGCTTTTCTTTCGCGGGCGATCAGAAAAACATTCTTCCGTTTTACCCGCCCGGCGCCCGAAGATGCGCCGATCGCGGACATCTCCGCCAGCGGTTCACCGAAGGACCGATCCGTTCAACCGGCAAGGAAAGCGAATGACCATCAACCGCCGCCGTTTCAACCAATTGCTTCTGCTGTCGACCGCAGCAACCCTTCTGCCAACCGCCGCGATGCGCGCGGCCGAAACACCGCCGCGCGGCGGCACGCTTAATTTCATCGTCGAACCCGAACCGCCTACCATCCTGGCGCTCGCCCATACCGCTGGCGGCACGCAGAAGATCAGTCCGAAGATCACCGAGGGGCTGCTTACCTATGATTTCGGTCTCGTGGCGAAGCCGCAGCTTGCGACCGAATGGTCGGTGGCCTCAGATGGCCTCACCTATACGTTCAAGCTTAGACCCAACGTCAAATGGCACGACGGCAAGCCATTCACCTCGGCCGATGTCGCCTATTCGATCGAGCTCCTGAAACAGGTTCATCCGCGTGGACGAGGCACGTTCGCCAACGTCATCGCGGTCGACACGCCAGACCCCCTGACGGCGATATTCCGTCTCTCCAAGCCAGCGCCTTACCTTTTGAAAGCGCTCTACGCGGCCGAATCTCCGATCGTGCCGAAACACATCTACGAAGGCGTCAAGATCGCCGATGTTCCGACCAATCCGAACGGTAGCGCCCCTATCGGCACCGGTCCCTTTGTTTTCCGGGAGTGGGTGCGCGGCTCGCATATCATCCTTGAGCGCAATCCCGATTATTGGGATGCCGGCAAACCCTATCTCGACCAGGTTGTGGTTCGCTTCGTGCCTGATGGCGCCGCCCGCGCGGCGGGCTTCGAGACCGGAGAGTTCGATCTCGGTGGCGACAATCCCATTCCGCTTGCCGATCTCGAGCGCATCAAGGCGCTGCCGAATATCGGCATCGATTCCCGCGGCTACGAGACGAAGGGCGACCAGACGCAGCTCATCCTCAACCTCGATAATGAATACCTGAAGGATGTCCGCGTGCGTCGCGCGATCGCGCATGCCATCGACCTCAACGTCATCCTCAATACGGTCTGGTATGGCTATGGCCACGTCTCGCCAACGCCTATCAGCACCTTCCTGCCGCAATATCTCAATGCCGCGATCAAGCCCCATGCCTTCGATCTCAAGGCGGCGGAGCAATTGCTGGACGAGGCCGGCTATAAGCGAAACGGCGGCGGCACTCGGTTTGCGCTTCGCCTGACGCACAATTCCTACAATGAAGGCTTCAAACGCGTCGCCGAATATCTGAAGCAGAACCTCGCTCGCATAGGTATCGACGCGAGGATCGATTCCTACGACTTCTCGACCTATATCCAGAAGGTCTATACCGAGCGCGCCTTCGACCTCACGGCGGAATATCTCGGCAACCAGTTCGATCCGACGCTCGGCGTGCAGCGCATCTACTGGTCGAAGAACTTCAAGCTCGGATTGCCTTTCTCCAACGCCAGCCACTATCAAAATCCGGAGGTCGACAGGTTGCTCGAGACAGCTTCGATCGAAGTCGACGAGGCAAAGCGCAAGCAGGAATTCAACGACTTCCAGAAGATCATCGCCGATGAGCTGCCCGTCATCAATCTGATCTCGCTCGAAAACGTCACGGTCTTCAATAAGCGCGTCAAAAACCACACGATCGGCGCGGAAGGCGTGCAATCGAATTTCGCCGATGTCTATATCAAGGAGGGCGAAGGCTGACACTAAAAGCAGCCCGTTCTGCTTGCGGGGGCGATGCGGCGCCCCCTTCCTTTATGTCGGATTACGAGGCGGCAAGGGCGAGCGGCGTCAGTTTGGCGAGAATACGATCGGCCAGCGCAATCGCCTGCGCTCGTTGCTCCGAGATCGAGCTAGACTCCCAGGCAACGCCGCGCAGCGGATGGCCGATGGCGCTGATGTTGCGGTGAACACGCCCCTCTTCCGAAATGACATCCCCTTGTTCCGTGGCATCGATGCCGAAACCGGTGCTGTGCGGGCGAACCTCTCCGCTTTCGATGAGGCTCCTGACGAAGGGATCGGAAATGCGTCGCCAGTCGTGCAACTGATGGCCACGGCAATCGATGACGCCGCCGAAAGAATGGAACTCGGTACCCGAACGCGTCTTCAACGTCGCCGTGATCAAGCGGCCAGCGGGCTTCATGGAAAGCAATCGCGCGGTCCCGTGCCGGAGCCTGCCATCGGCAATCGCCTTGGAGACGGCGCGATAGCTGTCAGGCGCGGCGCGATGCGCCGTAACATCCCAGAATGCCCGCAGATGACGTGCGAACCGCGCTCTCTCGACATCGTCAGCCTTTTGCCACAAAGGCAAAATGTAGGGCCGGATGGCGAGCGGCAGCGCCTGCCAATCCTTGGCCTCGGCCGCCAGTGCGCGACGTTCGGCCTTGACGATCGAGAGCAAGGACCGCGCTGTGGTCGGTAGAGGTCTCTCTGCGAGGAAATCACGCTCCAGCGCGACATTGCGCCGATCCTCTATGAATTGACCACGCCTGGATATGACCTGATAGCGGCCCTGGAAGCCTCGCGCTTCCATGCTTGCGACCGCATCGACCATCGACAGGCTCGAGCCGATGAGCAGTATTTCGTCTGCTTCCACCAAGCGATCGAGAGCTGCGGCATCCCACGGAGATGCCGCAAAACCTGGATGACGGGCGACGGCGGCTTCCTGTCGCGCAAGATCGGGCTGGAAGACGCCGAGGGCCAGAATCACCTCGTCCGCTTCGATAGTCTCGCCTTCACTTGTCGTGATCTCCACCCTGTGTGGAGCGGAAACGAGACGGCTCGCGATGGCCCTGACATGCCGGAATGTCGATCCGGAGCGTGCTGTCGATATCGCCCGGCGCAGCTCATCGCGGACATAGGTTCCATAAAGGTGGCGCGGCGGAAAACTGCCTGCGATATCGGCGGGCGGTGTCCAGCCGTAACGTAACGCGTTCTCCGCCAGCCAATGAGTGAGATGGTCGGGCTCTTCCGGATGAAGGGAAAAGGTACCAGCGGGGCCATTGACGAGATGCACGGCCTCGGTCGTGCTATAGGCGACCCCACGCCCAAGCTCCTCGCGGGGCTCCAATATCGTGATCGAAAGCGGTACCTCCGTCTTGTCGAGCAGCTTTATCGCGGTCAGCGCACCGGCAAAGCCGCCACCGATAATGACGACGGATTGGTGGGAATGCGGGTCGATGTACATGGCTCAGAAGACCTTGCCTTCTTCCAGATGGGTCGTGGTGCCGTTGATGTAGTAATCGCCAACCACCCGCGCCTTGTGCAGCAAAGGGTTATGGTTCAGCACCGTGCGAATATTGCGCCAATGGCGATCGAGATTGAAATGGCGCGACGTCGCCGACCCGCCGCCGAGCTCGAAGACGTTGGTCGCGGCGGTAAGCGCGAGCTGCGATGCAACGATCTGGGTGCGCGCCGTCGTCAGCGCGCTTTCGACCAAAGCCGTCTCCAAGATCCGCGGATCATCCCCTGCGAAGGTCGCGGCCGTCCGATCGAGCGCGCGAGCGCTCTCGCGGATCAGCGTATCGACGGCAAAGGAGTTTGCTGCGATCTCGCCTAATATCTTCTGGACGAAAGGATCGGCATTGGCCGTCTCGGCGGCGCTGTGGGCTGCCGAACGCGCCTGCCTGCGCACGTAATCCGTGCCTTCTGTCAGCGCGCCGCGGACCGCGCCCGCCATCGAGGCGGCAAGATGCAGCTGACGTAGCGTCGAGGTGTGCCTGCCGACCAGCGTGCTCAGCCCGCGCCTCGAAATCTCGTGCGGCAGCACTTCCACGTCATCGAGCAGGACGCCACCGCTTGCCGTCAGACGCTGACCCATGCCGTCCCAATCGTCGAGGATGCTGATCCCCTTACGGTCGATGGGTAAAAGCACGCTGACGAGCTGGTCGTCATCATCCTTGGCGCTGAAGGAGGCGAAATCGGCGAATGCCGTGCCGGTCGCATACCATTTGCGCCCGTTGAGCCTGTAGCTCTCGCCGGATTTCGTCAGCCGCGTTGTGACATCACCAGGACGCTTCGTCCCCTGCTCCGTATGTGCGCCGCCGAAGAGCTTACCGCTAAGGACGCGGGCAAGCTGCGTGCGATCGACCGAACTGTGCGGATTGAGCAGCAGCGCTTCCGTGAAGTTGAAATGGCTGCGGAGCGCGTGGGCAACATTGGAATCGGCCGCGGCGAGCGTCATCACCATCTCGATATAATCGAGCACCGATCCGCCCGGCCCGCCAAGCGCCGTCGGTATACGCAACGCGCCAAGGCCGGCCTCCTTGAACAGCTTGAAAGCCTCATGGGGCAGCTCGCGTTCGAGGTCTCGACGCGCAGCGCCTTTTGCGATCTCCGCGGCAAGATCGGGTATTCTTGCAAGCAACGTCGTGCGATTGGTCTCAACGGGTACGGAGGGAGCGGCTGATGAAACTGTCATGGGCATGAAGAGGCTCTTTGCGCCGGAAGGGAACGGCCCCGCTCAAGCGGGGCTCTAGGCTTGGCAATCAGGCGACGGCGCGAGCAAGCGGCACGACGTTTTCATTGTCGCGGGCGGCGCTGACGGGAACGCGACCCTCGACCGGGTGGCTCGGATCGTTGAACCCCGGGGTCGATGGATGGCCCGTCGTGACCAGACGGTCGACCAGAGCTTCGTCCTCGGCGGTCAGCTTGACGTCGAGAGCACGGATGTAGCTATCCCAATGCTCTTGCGTGCGTGGACCGGTGATCGCCGAGGTGATCAACTTGTTGTTCAGTACCCAGGCGATCGCGAATTCAGTCGGCGTGACCTTCTTGGCGGCGGCGTGAGCGGCGATTTCCTTGGCAATGGCGATCGATTCCGGACGCCATTCGGTCTCAAGAATGCGCTTGTCGCCGCGGCCGGCGCGGGTATCAGCAGCGGGCTCCTTGCCCGGCTCATACTTGCCCGTCAGCACGCCACGCGCCAGCGGCGAGTAGGAAACGACGCCTAGACCGTAATGATAGGCAGCCGGCAGCTGCTCGGCTTCGGCGGTGCGGTTGACGATGTTGTAGAGCGGCTGGCTTGCAACGGGGCGATCGATGCCGAGCTGATCGGCGAGATGCGAGATCTCGGCGATGCGCCAGCCGCGGAAATTCGAGACGCCGAAGTAGCGCAGCTTGCCCGCGCGGATGAGATCGGCGATCGCGCGCACCGGCTCCTCCAACGGCGCGTCGAAGACAGCGCGATGGAAATAAAGGATGTCGATATAGTCGGTGTTGAGACGGCGCAGCGAATTTTCGACCGTCTCGATTACCCATTTGCGCGAATGACCGCCGAGATTGGGGCCCTTCTTGTGCGAGTTGACGAACTTCGTCGCAAGCACCCAATGATCGCGATTTGCCTTGATGCCGCGGCCGACGACCTCTTCCGACTTGCCATCATGGTAGACATCGGCGGTGTCGATGAAATTGATGCCCTGGTCACGGGCCTTGTCGATAATGCGGAAGGCGACGTCGTCAGGCGTCGGCCCTCCGAACATCATCGTCCCAAGGGTGAGAGGCGATACCTTCAGGGCGCTACGCCCGAGATAGCGATAGTCGACCATGTCATTTCTCCATTTCATTGTGCGTGATGGCAGGCGACCATGTGGCCACTGCCGATTTGCCGATAGACCGGATCGTCGCTCCGGCAGATGTCTGTTGCGAGCGGGCAGCGCGTATGAAAGCGACAGCCGGATGGCGGGTTGTGCGGGCTCGGCAGATCGCCTGTGATCGGGGCGGCCTGCTTGCGCCGCGACGGATCAGGCACGGCGGTAAGCAGCGCGCGCGTGTAGGGATGCTTGGCATCGCTCCAGAGCCTTGCCGTCGGTGCGCTTTCGACGATGCGGCCGAGATACATGACCAGCACGCGATCGGCGAAATAGCGCACGACCGACAGGTCATGGGAGATGAAGAGATAGGAGAGCGAGAGCTCCGTCTTCATCTCGACGAGAAGATTGAGGATCTGCGCCTGGATCGACAGATCGAGCGCGGAAACGGGCTCGTCGCAGATGACGAGCTCCGGCTGCAGGATCAGCGCGCGGGCAATACCGATGCGCTGGCGTTGGCCGCCGGAAAACTCATGCGGATAGCGGTCGAGCGAATCCGCCGGCAGGCCGACATGGGCGACCATCGCGGCGGCGATGGCGTCCCGGCCCCTGCGATCACCGATGCCATGGACGGCGAGCGGCGCCGTCAGGATCGAGCGGATCGTCTGGCGCGGATTAAGCGAGGCGAACGGGTCCTGAAAGATCATCTGGATATGCCGGCGGATCGACCGCAACTCCTTGCCCGACATCGCGGCGACATCGCGCCCCTTGAAGGCGACACGCCCGGATGTTGGATCGACGAGGCGCATCAGGGATTTGCCGAGCGTCGACTTGCCGCAGCCGGATTCGCCGACCAGCGCCACGGTCTCGCCCGCAAGGATCTCGAGCGATACGTCATCCACGGCCCGCACCGTTCCGGCCCCGGCAGGATAATGCGTGGAAAGCCTATCGACCGACAGAAGCGACATGGGCTTTCTCCGTAAGGCCTGGAACATGGGGGCAGGCCACCTCGCGGCTGGCCGACACCTCGACGAGCGCCGGCACGGACTGCCCGCAGGCCGCTCGCGCCACCGGACAGCGCGGTCGGAAGGAACAGCCCTGTTCGCCGGTCGCCGAAACGATCGAGCCGCGAATTTCCGTCAATGGCCCATCGCGATAATGATAGTCGGCCTTCAATCGCGGCGAGGCCGCGAGCAGCCCCTGCGTATAGGGATGATACGGCGTCTCGAACAAGGCACCGGGCAGGCCCTGCTCGATCTTTCGCCCCGCATACATCACGACGACGCGGTCGGCCCATTGCGCGACGATGCCGAGGTCGTGCGTGATGAGGATGACCGCCATGTTGAGCTGACCGCGCAGGCGATCGAGCAGTTGCAGCACCTGTGCCTGGATCGTGACGTCGAGTGCCGTGGTCGCCTCGTCGGCGATCAGGAGCCGGGGACTGCAGGCGACCGCGATGGCGATCATGACGCGTTGACGCATGCCGCCCGAAAGCTGGTGCGGATAGTCGTCGATACGTTTTGCCGCCTCTGGAATGCTCACGAGATCCAGCAGGTCGATCGCGCGCTGGCGCGCCTGCCTGCCACTCAGTTTTTCATGGATGCGCAGGACTTCGACGATTTGGGCGCCGATCGTCAGCACGGGATTGAGCGACGTCATCGGCTCCTGGAAGATCATGGCGATGTCGTGCCCGCGAATGCTCCGCATCTCCCGTTCGCGCAATTTCAGGAGGTCGCGGCCGTTGAACAGGATTTCGCCCGCCGTCTTGGCGTGCCGGGGCAGGAGCCCCATGAGGCCGAGCGCGGTCAGCGACTTGCCCGAGCCCGACTCGCCGACAACAGCCAGCATTTCGCCGGCCGCCACGGTGAAACTGACGCCCTTGACGGGCTGAGCGCTACCGAAACCCACCGAGAAATCGCGAACGTCGAGAAGTCCCGTCATCGACGCTCCTCCGAAAAACGCGGATTAAGGGCATCGTTCAGGCCATCGCCAATGAGATTGAGCGATAGAACCGTGAAGACAATGGCAAGGCCCGGCAAGGCGGTGAGATACCAGGCCGTGCGGATGACATCGCGCCCCGCGCCGATCATCGAGCCCCAGGAGACACGATTGGGATCGCCAAGCCCCATGAAGGAAAGCGCCGATTCCATCAGGATCGCGCTCGCCACCATCACGGATGATGTGACGATCAGCGGCGGCAAGGCATTCGGAAGGATTTCTCGAAAAATGATGCGGGCATGACCGAAGCCGAGGCTGCGGGCGGCGAGAACATAGTCTTTCTCCTTTATGCCGCGAAACTCGGCGCGCGTCAGGCGCGCGACCGTCGGCCAGCTGACGAGCGCGATCGCGATCGTCACCGTCGTCGTGGTCGGCTGTGCGATAGCAACCAGCACGACAAGCAGGACGAAACTCGGCATGGTCTGGAAAATCTCGATGAGCTTGACGAGGAGGTCATCGACGACGCCACCGAAGTAGCCGGCAAGCGCGCCGATCGTCACGCCGGCGCCCAGGCCGAGCAGGGTCGCGGCGATGCCCACGGTCAGCGAAATCTGGGCACCATGAAGAATGCCCGCCAGCACGTCACGCCCCATGGAATCCGTTCCCAACGGATAGACCGGATTTTGGCCCGGCCAAAGGAAGGGTCGCGCCACCATCTCCAGGGGATCACCAGGATAGAGGATCGGCGCAAGCAGGGCCGCAAACACGATTGCCGCCAGGACAGCGATGCCGAAGAGCGCGTTGGGGTTGGAAAGAAAGATCCTGAGCTCACGCCGACGCCCTTGCCAGCGCGGGGCCGAAACAGCCGTCGTGCGGGCATCGGGCGCATGGATGTGGGTCCAACGGCGTTCGGGAACGGGCGCGGCCTTTGCCGCTGTTTCGGGCTCCTCGGCGCTGAAATCACGCGCCGTGTCCGCATAGATCTTGAGTTCCTGCGCTTTCATCGGCTTGCTCCGATCCGCGGGTCGAGCCAGGCTTGTAGAAGATCCACGGCAGCGTTGGCGATGATGACGAGAAGTGACGAGAGCAAAAGGATGCCAAGCAGAACGCTGAAGTCGCGAGCCATGACGGCCTCGAAAGCCAACCGTCCAAGGCCGGGCCAGCTGTAGACCGTCTCGACGACGACGGCGCCGCCGAGCATGCCGCCGAAATGCATCCCGGCCATGGTCGTGATCGGGATCAGCGCGTTGCGCAGCACGTGTCGGGTTGTCAACATGAAGGGCGAGACGCCCTTCGCCCGCGCGGTGCGAACGAAATCCTGTGACTTGACCTCCAGCATGGCGGCGCGTGTCAACCGTGCATAGATCGCCAGGTAGAAGAGGGCGAGCGATATGGCCGGCAGCACCATGTAGCGCGCCCGGTCAAGCAGCGCCGGCAGGCCGGTGAGCCGTGAACCGATGGTGCTGTCGCCGCCGCTCGGCAGCCATCCGAGCTTGACGGAAAACAGCAGGATCAACATCAGCCCGATCCAGAAACCCGGAATCGAATAGAAGAGGAGGGAGATGATCGAGATCAACCGATCCGGCAGCCGCCCGGCAAATGTTGCCATCAGCGATCCGAGGATCAGACCGATCGCGATCGCGGCGGCGAGCGCGGCCACCATCAGCGTCAGGGTACCAGGCAATCGCTGGCCGATCAGATCGGCGACAGGCATGCCGTAGCGCGGCGAAAAGCCGAGGCTGAAATGCGCGAGATTGTTCAAATAGTTCGCGAGCTGCACGAGGATCGGATTGTCCAGGCCGAAGCGCTCGCGCAGCGCCGCCATCGTCTCGACCGTTGCCGATCCGGCTTCGGCCGCCATGACATCGGCCGCATCGCCGGGCGCCAGCTTAAGCAGGAAGAAATTCAGGATGACGATGCCAAGTATCGTCGGCACCGCCTGCGTGGCCGTCCGACGTAGCGTTCTTCCTATCCGCATGTAAGCCGACATCGAAACTCCTCGGCAGCGCCACCGAAATTCCGAGCGCTGCATCGCAATAGTAGTTGACTAAATCTGTAGGTTTTGTCAAATCGTTATTGGTAGATATTTCCGAAATTTGTCAGATCAATGAGGTAAATTAGAAAATGTTTGCAGAAAGATAAAATTTACGCATCAATTTTCCCAAGAAGTGAGCACGAGGCAATAAAGCAACCTACGAGAACGGCTCCCTTCGAGAACATAAAACCAACGGCAGTTCAGACACGGCAACACGAGTTTAGACGGGTGAGGCAACTTCAGATGACCAGACTTTCCACGATTACACGCCGGAGTTTCCTGCTCTCGTCGGCAGCGCTCGGTGCGATCGCCGTAACAGGAACAGCCGCCCATGCGGCTCCATCACGTGGCGGCACCGCGACGCTTCTGCTTTCGGCCGAGCCGCCGGTCCTGACGACGATCGCCCATACGGCCTTCAACTCGGTTTATGTCTCCCCGAAGGTAACAGAGGGGCTGCTGACCTATGATTTCGATCTTAACCCACAGCCGCTGCTGGCCAAGCAATGGTCCATCAGCGATGATGGGCTACGCTACACCTTCAAGCTGCGCGATGGAGTCAAATGGCACGACGGCAAGCCTTTTACCGCCGATGACGTCGTCTTCTCGATCAGGACGCTCAAGGATGTCCACCCGCGCGGACGCAATACCTTTCTGAACCTCGTCGAGATCGAAACACCCGATCCCTTGACCGCGATCCTGGTCCTGTCCAAACCGGCTCCCTATCTGATTACCGCGCTCGCCGCGTCGGAATCGCCAATCGTTCCGCGCCATCTCTATGAAGGCACGAAGGCCGCCGAGAATCCTGTCAATCTGGCGCCAGTCGGCACTGGCCCCTTCAAGTTCAAGGAGTGGGTGCGCGGCAGCCATATCGTCTACGAGCGCAATCCCGACTACTGGGATCAGCCGCGTCCCTATCTCGACCAGCTGATTGTCCGCTTCATTCCCGACGCCGCCGCGCGCTCGATCGCGATTGAGACCGGCGAGATCGATCTGGCGCCATCGACGCCCGTCCCCTTGAGCGATCTCGACCGCCTCAAGGGCGTGGCGAGCCTCGCCTTCGAAACAAGGGGTTATCAATATTCGAATGGCGTCAGTCGTATCGAATTCAACCAGGAAAGGCCGGTTTTCAAGGATGTCCGCGTCCGGCGGGCCTTCGCGCATGTCATCGACCGAAAGGTGATCCGCGACACCATCAACTACGGCTATGGCGAACCGATCCCCGGCCCGATCAATCCCAATCTGGCGAAATGGTTTGTCGCCGATCTCAAGACCTATCCGATCGACCTTGCCGCGGCGGAGAAGCTGCTCGACGAGGCCGGCCATCCGCGCGGTTCGGACGGTGTGCGCCTGCGCCTCAATCTTGACTATGTGCCGAGCGGCGAACCCTACAGCCGTGGCTCGGAATATATCCGCCAGGCACTCGCGAAGGTCGGCGTCGAGGTGACGGTGCGCAGCCAGGATTTCGCGACCTACACCAAGCGCATCTACACCGATCGCGATTTCGATTTCGCCTATGAGGGAATGAGCAATCTCTTCGACCCTACGGTCGGCGTGCAGCGGCTTTACTGGAGCAAGAACTTCAAGCCGGGCGTGCCCTTCTCCAATGGCTCGGCTTACAGCAACCCCAAGGTCGACGCCCTTCTCGAGGCCGCCGCCATCGAGGTCGATCCCCAGAAGCGGGTCGAGCAATGGCGCGAGATCCAGAAGATCCTCGTCGAGGATCTGCCGGCCCTCGACATCGTCAGCCAGCCGGAACTGACCATCTACAACAAGCGTATCGCCGACCACACGCTCGGCGGCGAAGGCATCGCCGGCAGCCTTGCCCATGCCTACATCGCAACCGCCTGAAGCATCGAAAGCAAGGAAACGCCATGTCCATCCAGCACCGTCCTGGTTCCATCGTGGGCCTGCCGAAATTCGCGGCACCTACCGATTTTCCAGATAGCCCGCTGTCACAGGCACTGAAACAACCCATTTTGCTCGGCCTCTTCCTGCCGATCCAGGCCGGCGGCTGGACGCAGTCGACCCTGGAACGCTCGACTGACTGGCGCTTCGACTACAACAAGGCGCTGACGCTGCGCGCGGAGGAACTGGGTTTCGATCTGGTGTTCGCCCTGTCGCAATGGCTTCCCAAGGGTGGCTATGGCGGCGTCTTCGACGGTCACGCACTCGACAGCTTCGTTTCGACCGCAGCGCTCGCAGGCCTCACCAAGAAGATCATGCTCATCTCGACAATGCATGTTCTCTATGGTCCATGGCATCCGCTGCACCTTGCCAAGTTCGGCGCCACGCTCGACCACATCACCGGCGGCCGCTGGGGCATCAACGTCGTCACCGGGCACAGGGCCGTCGAGCACGAAATGTTCGGCTGGCAGCGTATCGAGCATGACAGGCGCTATGAGCTCGCGGCGGAATTTCTCGAGGTCGTGCAGCGGCTGTGGAGCGACGACGAGAACTACTCCTTCGAAGGTGAAAGCAGCTGGAAGCTCGGTGGCGGCTACGTGACACCAAAACCGAATTTCGGTCGGCCGATCCTCGTCAACGCCACCGGCTCGGATGCCGGTATCGCCTTTGCGGGCCGCTACTCGGATATCGTCTTCATCACCAGCCCGACCGGTGCTGACATCGACAGCGCCCTCGCCTCCCTTCCGGCTCATAGCAAGAAGGTGAAGGATGCCGCCGCCGATGTCGGACGCAGCGTGCGCACCCTGCTCAATCCGATGGTCATTTGCCGTCCGACCGAGAAGGAGGCATGGGAACTCGCCGACCGGATCGTCGCCCATGCCGACCAGCGTTCCCGTAAGGGCTTCCAGTCGCTGGATTCCGACGCCCATGCCTGGAAGGGCCGCGACGCACAGGATCCCTATCGCTTCATCGGCGGCAATATCCGTGTCATCGGCTCGCCGGAGCAGGTGGTCGACCAGTTCATCAAGCTGAGGGCGGCCGGTATCGACGGCCTGCAGCTCAGCTTTTTCGATTTCCGCGACGATCTCGAATTCTTCGGCAGCGATGTCCTGCCGCTGATGAAACAAGCCGGCCTGCGCCACTGAAAGGAACGATCATGACCAGCAATGCCATTTCCGAAATCTGGTACACGCGCTGCCCCGTTCCGACCCCTGTGGGCCTTGCAGCGCAGCTCGGCTATCTCGAAGACGGTTTTCGCGGCGAAGGCGTCACGCTGAAATCCATTATCGACTCTCCGGATCGCAACATCCGGCAGAGCCATTTCAACCATACGCTCGATTGGTCCTTCCGCCATGGCGGCAACGTGCCGCCCATTCGTGCGCGCTCCGAAGGCCGGCGCACGCGCCTTGTCGGCATTACCTGGACGGATGAGTTTCAGGCGATCATCACGCTGCCGGGAACCGGCATCAAGACGACCAGGGATCTCAAGGGCCGACGCTTCGGCATCGCCCGCCGCCCCGAAGGGATCGTCGATTTCATGCGTGCCACGGCGCTCAAGGGATTGATCTCGGCCCTGTCGCTCGAAGGCTTATCCATCAACGATGTTGAGATCGTCGAGATCGCGCTAACCGATTCCGTGCTCGCCAGCCAGGAAGGCCCCTCCCTCTTCGGTCTTAAGCGCCGACAGGCCTATGGCGAGGAGATTGCCGCTCTCCTGCGCGGCGAGGTGGACGCGATCTACGTCAAGGGAACCGCCGGGATCAACGTCGCCAATCTCATCGGCGCGGTGCAGGTTGCCGAGTTCGGTTTTCATCCCGATCCGAAAATCCGCATCAATTCCGGCTCGCCGCGCGTGCTGACCGTCGATGATCGATTGGCCGACGAGCGTCCCGATCTCGTGCGCAAATTGATCGAGGCGATTTTCAAGGCAGGCGCCTGGGCGGAAGCCCATCCGGAAGAAACCCGCCGCTTCGTGGCGCGTGAGTCCGGAGCGACGGAGGAGCAGGTTCTTGCCGCCAATGGGCCGCAAATCCATCACCATCTCGGCCTGGGATTGGAACCGGAACTCGTCGGCGCAGTCGAACACTACAAGAATTTCCTGCGCGACTTCGGCTTCCTGGCCGGCGATTTCGATATTGGCGAATGGGTGGACCGCCGCCATCTCGACGGCTTTACCGCACGCGCCGTCGCCTGAACCACGTTGTAACGAAATGACAGAGACCACTGATGATCTGATCGGCAAGGCGAAAAACCTTGCCGAGGACTTTTCCAGGAGGGCCGCGCATCACGATGCAACGGGCGCCTTCCCTTTCGAGAATTTCGACCGGCTTTTCGATGCCGGCCTACTCGGCCTCGTCAGCGACCGGGATCATGGCGGCCACGGCGAGGGCCTGACATCGGCGCAGGCCATCATCAGCGAGATCGCCCGTGGTGAACCCTCGACCGCGCTGGTGCTCGCCATGCACTACACCTCGCATTTTACTATCCGCCGCCTTGGCAAATGGCCCCGCCATCTCGCGGAGCGCGTCCTGTCGGCAAACAGGCAGGGCGTGGCGCTGATCAACAATGCGCAAGCCGAGCCGCGCATCGGTTCGCCCGCCCATGGTGCCCTGCCCGAGACGATCGCGCGCCGTGATGGCGATCGATGGCGCATTTCCGGCCATAAGAGCTATGTGACCGGCATCCCCGTGCTGAAATGGGTGTCGCTTCTGGCCGTTACCGACGAGGAGGAACCGCGCCTTGCTTCGTTTCTGGTGCCGACCGATGCCGCCGGCTTTCGGATCGAGAAGAGCTGGAATGCGGCCGGCATGCACGCGACGGCGAGCGATGACATCATTCTCGAAGACGTATCGGTACCGCTCGATGATCTCATCGAGGCGCAACCGGCCAGCGAACTGATCCGCCGCGACGAGCATGCCGCCGCCTTCTTCTTCGGCTTGCTTGGTGCGGTTTATCATGGCGTTGCCAGAGCCGCGCGGGACCGCGTTCTTGGCTTTGCTAGCACGCATAGCCCTGCCAGCCTTGGCGCACCAATCGCGACGGTGCCGCGCGTCCTGGACGGCCTCGGTGAAATCGAGGTGCGGCTTGCGACGAACGCCCGGCTGCTGCGCTCGCTTGGGGAAGATGTCGATGCCGGCCGGCCGGTGGGAATGGACGGCATGCATGTTCGCCATGTCGTCGTCGACAACGCCGTCGCGGTCACCAGTCTTGCGCTGGAGCTCGCCGGCAATCCCGGCCTCAATCGCGACTTCCAGCTTGAACGCCATCATCGCGATGCGATCACCGCCCGGGCGCACGCGCCGCAAAGCCATATGATCCGCGCGATCGCGGCCAGGAACGCATTGAACCGGCTTGGATAAGCCGGCTCCCGTTCACAATCGGCCCTGCCTACCCTGTTCAGGCATTCGGGCTCAGCCATATCTGGCCGAAACTGTTGTTGATGCCCTGTGCCCCGGGCGCGAAATTCTTCACCCGCTTGTTGGCAACGATCTGCGCGCCTGCCGCCACCAGATCGACGGAAACCACGTCGTCGTGGATGATATGCTGGAACTTGTACCAGAGCTGCCGGCGCTTGGTCTCGTCCGGCTCGATGGCGGCCGCTTCAAGAACCGCGTCGACCTCCGGGTTTGAATAGTGGCTGGCATTGGAGAAGACCAGGCCGATCTTGAAATTCTTCGACCAATAGGCGCGCTGTACGCCAAGGGTCGGATCGAAGGTGTTGGACAAGGATTCGATCACCAGATCCCATGCACGATCCGTATAGACCGTCTTCAGGAAGGTGGCGAGATCGAGCTTGAGTATCTCGGCATCAATGCCGACCGCGGCAAGCGACTGCTTGATGAAGTCGGCATAGGAGGGCTGCAGGAATGAATTATAGGCGAGCCGCAGCTTGAAGCGCGTGCCATTGGGACCGCGCGGATAGCCGGCATCGTCGAGCAGCCTGTTGGCGAGCTTAGGATCGGGCACGCGGGCCTTGATGCTGGGATCATACCATTTCGGCAAGGCTGTGCTGATCGGGCTCGGTGAGACCTGCGCATAACCGAAGAGGGCGATGTCCACGAGCTTCTGCAGATCGATGGCATGCGCGATCGCCAATCGCACATCCTTCTTCTTGAGAATCTCGTTCTCATAATTGAAGAACAGCTGCTGCTGTGGTCCGGAATAGGCGTAGGTCGTGGTGTCGACAACGAGGTTGGTATTGGCCTTCAGCCGCTCGATGTCGGATAACGGCACGGGATTCGCGCCAATATCGATCTCTCCCGTCTCCAAAGCCGCGGCCCTTGCCGCTGGATCGAGGATGACGCGCAGGACGACGCGGTCGAGATAGGGTTTCGGCGCGTCCCAATAATTCGGGTTACGGTCGAAGATCAGATGGCTGCCAGGCACCCATTCCTTCAGGATGAAGGGACCTGTGCCGATCGTCTGCGCGAGGGTCGGCTGCTCGCTCGGCTTGAAGGTCTCGTAGACATGCTTCGGCACGATCGGTGATTCCGAACTGCCGAGCGCGGAGATCAGATAGGGAGCCGGTTTGGACAGAACGATGACGGCTGTGAGCGGATCGGGCGTTTCGACGGATGTCACGTTCTGGAACGTAATGCGCCCGCGTGGATGCGCCTCCTTGAGGCGAAGGATGGTGAACTTTACATCCTCGGAGGTGAAGTCCTTGCCATCGTGCCATTTGACGCCCTTGCGAAGCGCGAAGGTGTAGCGCAGACCATCGTCGCTTGCCGACCATGACGTCGCCAGAAGCGGCTTCGGGTTGAGATCGTAATCGAAATCGAGCAGTCCCTCGTTGATCTTCGGTCCGATCGCCTGGCCCGTACCGGAGGACGTGTTGATCGCGATCAGCGCCGTCGGATCGGGATAGTAGGCCCAGTTCAGGGTTCCGCCGCTCACCGGCGTTTCCGCGGCGCTTGCCCATGACGGAGAGCCTCCCCAGGCAAGACCCGCGCCGCCAAGGAGCAGCAATTGGTTGAAGTGACGGCGATTGATCGACATTTGCTCGCTCCGAAAATTGGCGTTACCGGGCACCAGTCCCGTCGCGGAAATGATCGTGTCGAAACCCGAAGATCCAAAGGCAGTTTTTCTAGCGTGAGGCGAAAGCAATCCTTCCCGCCAGCATTATCTGGCGTCCGCCGCATGGAGCGGTGCAGACGTCCACTTCCCTTCCGATCACAAGAAATCATGCGGGTTGGCGGCCGCATTTCATGGCGTTCGCGCGGCCGCGTCAGGCTTCCGCTACTCAAAGGCGTGGCTTTGTGCCAGGCGGCGATCCAGTCCGCTTCGTTGCGTGGGGCAATTTGAGGAAAAGTGCCCGGATCTTATTCAAACCGCTGCCTTCTTCACATCGTCGCGAGGCCAATGTGTCAGGATGGCGCTCGCCACGAGGTGAACGAGATGATCCGCCCGTGGCGCGAATGAGGGTTGATCGACCGCCCAGCCGAGAGCCGTTATCAGGGCAAACAGGTCGTCCCCATTCATATCGGGGCGCGCCGTTCCCTCGGCCTGGGCGCGCAGCAGTAGTCGCGCGCCCGCCGCGTGCACGGCCGCGCACGAGGCATAAAGGGCGGAGTCGGGGTTCGTATGAGCGGCCGCCATCATGGCGACAACGCCCCTAGAGCTTTGGGTGAATTCCACCAATTCTCGAAACCAGGAGAGAAGTGCTTCGTCGGCCGAAGTCGTCAGTTCGAGTTCGGTTGCCCTCCGGGTCAGAGCGTCCAGACGGGTACACAGCAGCGCTTCGAACAACGCCTCCCGCGTCGGGAAATGACGGAGCAGCGTGGCCAAGCCGACGCCGGCCCGGCGGGCAATGTCACGCATCGACGCGTCCACACCATGCTCGGCGACAACGTCACGCGCGACGGTGAGAATTTGGCTGCGATTTTTTTCCGCGTCGGCTCGCATGGACTACCTTGCTAAATGGATCAGTGATCCATATATGTGGATCGGTGATCCATTTATGAATCGGATCAGTGATCCATTAGATAGCGTCCGTCGGCGCAAATGACAACAGGCGCTGTCGACAGAGCGTAAGGAGACGTCATGGGAAAGCTTGAGGGTAAGATTGCAGTCATTACGGGTGGCGCCACCGGCATCGGTCGCGCCGCGGCGAAGCGGTTCATCGAGGAAGGCGCCTTCGTGTTCATTTTCGGCCGCCGGCAGGAAGCGCTCGATGCCGCCGTGGTCGATCTCGGGCCGAATGCCCGCGCGGTGAAGGGCTCGGTTTCCGATGAAGCCGATCTGGATCGGCTCTATGCGGCGGTAAAGGCGGAGCGCGGAACCCTTGACATCGTCTTCGCCAATGCCGGGGCGGGCAGCCCGCTTCTGCTCGGCAAGATCACCGCAGAGCATATTGACGAGACTTTCGACACTAATGTGAAAGGCACGATCTTCACGGTCCAGAAGGCGCTGCCGCTGATGGGCCGGGGCGGTTCGATCATCCTGACCGGATCGAGCGCCGGCACCACGGGCGCCCCGGCATTCAGCGCCTATAGCGCGAGCAAGGCGGCAGTGCGCAATCTCGCGCGGACCTGGGCCGAGGACCTGAAGGGCACGGGCATCCGGGTGAACGTGCTATCGCCCGGAGCGACGGCGACCGAACTCGCGAAGGAAGCGCTCGGCGAGGAGGGCCAGAAGGCCTTCGCCGCGATGACACCGCTCCAGCGCATGGCCGATCCGGCGGAGATCGGAGCAGTGGCCGCCTTCCTCGCGTCCGACGACAGCAGCTTCATGACCGCCAGTGAAGTCGCCGTCGACGGCGGCCTGGCTCAACTCTGACGTGCCCCGCACGGCCGGGTCAGTCATCCAATTATGCATACATCCACGGAAGGAAATGAAATGGCACATCCTCTCAAAGGAAAAACCGCTCTCGTAACCGGGGCGTCGCGCGGCATTGGTCGTGCCATCGCCGAGCGCCTCGCAAAGGATGGCGCGACGGTCGCGCTAACCTACAACACCTCCAAATCTGGCGCCGACGAGGTGGTGGCGGCCATCGAGAATGCTGGAGGCACCGCGTTCGCGATCCACGCGGACCTCGTTGACCCGGCGACCGTCCCGATCTTATTCGAGAGACTCGACGACGAGTTCACCAAGCGAAACGGAAGCAAAGCCCTCGACATTCTGGTCAACAACGCCGGCAACTCCGGCTGGGTTGGCTTCAAGGACGCGACGCCGGACAGTTGGGACACCCTGATCGCGGTCTATGCCCGCGCGCCCTTCTTTATCATTCAGGCGGCCCTGGAGCGTCTCGCCGACGGCGGATGCATCATCAACATCTCATCCGCCGCCGCCACGAAGCCCGTGACGGCCGCGCCTGTCTACTCGATGGCCAAGGCGGCCATCAACAACCTGACCCATGCGCTGGCGGCGGAACTGGGACCGCGCGGAATTACCGCGAACGCTGTCGCGCCCGGCTACACGCGAACGGATGTCAACGCCGCCATTCGAGAAAACCCCGAACTCGTCAAGGCGGTCGAGGCCGAAATCGCGATGGGACGCTTTGGAGAGCCTTCGGAAATCGCCGCCGTCGTCGCGTTCCTGGCCTCCGATGACGGCCATTGGGTGACGGGCCAGACAATTGAAGCAAGCGGTGGCTACAAGCTCTGACCGCGCCGAACAATCGAAGGAGAATATCATGAGCTACGCGATTATCGGCTTCGGCAAGATCGGCCGAGCTCTGGCCAAAGCGTTTTCCCGCAACGGCATCGAGGTGTCCGTTGCAACCACGCGCGACCCGGCAAGCTTCGCATCCGATGCAGCCGCGATGGGGCCCGAGATCATTCCCAAGACCCTGACAGAAGCCGTGAAGGCCGACGTTATCTTTCTAGCTGTCCGCTTCGAACAGCACCCGGACGTCGCCAAGGTGCTGTCCACGTGGCAGGGGAAGACGATCGTCGATGTGACCAATGCCTACGGCGTGCCTCCCGAGAAACTGGGAGGGCAGCCGTCGTCCAAATTCGTTGCGCAGGCCTTCTCCGGTGGAAGACTGGTCAAGGGCTTCAATCATCTGGCTGCCGCCGTGCTCGACCAAGATCCGGCCGTGCATGGTGGCAGGAGAGTCGTGTTCCTGGCGAGCGACGACGGCGGCGCGACAGCGGAGATTGCCGCGCTTGCCGAACAACTCGGTTTCGCGCCGATCAACCTTGGCGGCCTTTCGGAAGGTGGGCTGCTCGTTCAGGCGCGCGGCAACGACTGGGGTCATCTGATCTTTAAGGATCTGGTCAAGTTCGATTGAGGAATCATGCATGAGCACTATCAGCATCATTGGATCCGGCGGCATGGCCGCGGCAATCGGCGGCCTTGCCGCCAAGGCCGCGCATACCGTCGAGGTGGCCAGCCGCGATCCCGCCAAGGCGCGGGCGCTCGCCGAGCAGATCGGAGCCGGAGCGACGACAGCGACTTATGGCGCCGCTCCGACCGGGGATATCGTCGTCCTGGCAGTGCCTTACACCAGCGCCGCGGCTGTGATCGCCGATTACGGGAACTCGCTTGACGGCAAGGTGATTATCGACATCACCAACCCCGTTGCCACCGACCTTTCGGGTCTCGTCACTCCGCATGGCGGTTCTGGCGCGCACGAGATCGCCAAGCGCCTCCCTGCCCGCGCGCCTGTCGTGAAGACGTTCAACACGATCTTCGGTCACGTGCTGGCCAAGGGTGGACGCCTCGACGCGTTCATCGCAGCCGACGACACGAAGGCGAAGGCACGCGTCTCGACCTTCCTTGAAAGTCTAGGGCTCCGTCCGTTTGACGTTGGTGGCTTGCACATGGCCCAGACGCTGGAAGCGCTCGGCTTGATGATGATCAGCCTGGCCAGGAACGGCGCCGGTACCTGGGATTTCGCCATGAAAATCGATCTTGGCTGAACCATCGGCGCGGGCCGGATATTGGGAGCCCGCGCTTGACGGCATTCGTATGATTGAGACAGCGTTCCTTGCTGGCTAGGAGCGGTCATATTTGCATCGCTGACCCGCTTGAATGCTGGACGCTTGAGACCTAAATTGGCTCGATGCTTGATCATTCGTCTCAACCATTGTCGCCGTCAAATGTCCCAATGGACGCCCTAAGCGAAGTCCTGCAAGACTTTCGCTTGAGTGGCGTCAATTATGGACGCTGCGAACTCAGACATCCATGGAGCATCGCCTTTCCGCAACAACAGCTGCTTCGTTTTCACTTTGTCAGCCAGGGTCCGTGCTGGATCCATACCGAAGCGCAAGGATGGCAGGAATTGAACGATGGCGATCTGGTTCTGCTGCCGCAAGGTGTCGCACACCGGTTGGCCAGCGCGCCAGATGTCGAGGGTGACTCGCGCAAGAGCTGCCAGATAACAAGATTGGGAAGCAACGTATGCGACGTGGTGCGGGACGGAACGGGTGCGACGAGCACCCTCTTCTGCGGCTCCATGGTCTTGGGCGCGCATGCACTTAATCCCTTGATCGCCTTGATGCCGCCAATCATCAAGGGCTGTGATGTGGCCGGCAATGACCCGATCGTTGGCCCCCTGCTGGCGGCCATGTCGGCGGAGGCGACACAGCCGCAGATGGGAAGCGCGACCGTCTTGTCGCGCATGGCCGACTTGCTCGCGGCAAGGCTCATCCGCTGCTGGGTCAATTGCAGCGGGGGCTCGACCACCGGCTGGCTCGCCGCCATCCGCGATCCCCATGTCGGTCGTGTGCTGGCGGCCATGCACCGAGACCCCGGCCGTAACTGGACCCTCAAAAGTCTCGCGGGCTTGGCGGGTCAATCGCGTTCGATCTTCGCCGAGCGCTTCAATGCTATGTTAGGAGAAGGCGCGGCCCATTATCTCGCCCGTTTGCGGATGCAGCTTGCCCGCGACCTGTTGGGGCAAAGCGGCATGTCAGTCGCCGAAGTTGCTTCTCGGTTGGGCTATGAATCCGAGGCATCCTTCGCTCGCGCCTTCAAACGCATCACCAGCGTCTCACCGGGCGTTGTGCGACGCACAAGTTCCGGACGAATGGACATGGATTTCGGATTTTAGGACACATACCGTCCCGAATAGTTCGTCTATGACCTCTCCTAACTTAAGGAGATACCTATGACGGACACGACATCGCAACTTGACGGGGTAGCCATTGACCCGGATACCCCGGAACCATCCACGTGGAGCGCGGCGACCTGGTTCGCCGTCCTTTCAATGGCGGCCACCAGCTTCGCGCTGGTATCGGCTGAATTCCTGCCGGCGGGTCTGCTAACCCCGCTGGCGCGCGATCTTGCGATTACCGAGGGAACAGCCGGACAGGTCGTCACCGCCACAGCTTCCGTCGGCGCTGTCACCGCCCTATTGAGCAATGTTCTGATCGGCAGGCTGAACCGCAAGACGGTGTTGGTCGGCCTCAGCGCCTTGGCGATCGGCTCCAATGTCCTTGCGTCATTGGCGACGGACTTTTGGCTATTGTTGTTGGGCCGGGCTGGGCTGGGCATCGCGCTGAGCGGTTTCTGGGCGCTTTCAGTCGCCGTCGTGGCGCGACTGGTCGGCGCCAATTCGACGGGTCGGGGCATGGCCATCGTCACCCTCGGCGTCTCGCTCGCCACCATAGCTGCGCCCTCGGTTGGAGCTTTGATCAGCGACTGGCTGGGATGGCGCGTGGCAATGGCGATGACCGCCGGACTTGCCGCGCTCGCCTTGCTGCTGCAGGTACTGAGCTTACCGACACTGCCCGCGAGCACAAGCAACAGTCTCGCCGATGTTTTCCGGCTGACGCGGCGGCGTAGCGTTCAGCTGGGGATGCTTGCCATTCTTTTGCTGATGACGGGCCATTTTGCCGGCTCGGTCTATGTGCGTCCCTTCCTCGAACAAGTGACGCTCCTTGAAACCAGATCGATCGCCCTGGCTCTGCTTGGGTTTGGCATCGCTTCCGTGATCGGCAATGTGGCCGGTGGCCGAATGGCCGACGCCAGCATTCGCCTGGCCCTGGCTCTCACGGCGGCGCTGATGGCGTTTGCCGCGCTTGCCTTGGTGCTTTGGGGCGCTCAAACCGGTATTGCCTTCGGCCTCGTGGCGCTTTGGGGCTTCGCCTTCGGCATGGCACCGGTTGTACTGCCGACCAATCTTTCCCGCGGGGCAACCGACGCTTTGGAGGCGGCCGGCAGCCTGATGGTCGTCTCTTTTCAGGTCGCCATCAGCATCGGCGCGGTTTTCGGCGGCTATATCGTCGATCGCTATGGCGCTGTCGGCCCTCTGACGCTTACCGCCGTCCTAGCCGTATCGACACTCGCCTTGGCGCTGACACAACCTCGCGGCTAATCCTTGCTTCTGGATTGAGAAGCAACCGCGATCGAACCGAGGATGCCATGAGCCTCGGCCATCCGGCAAGCGCCGAGGGGGCAATCCATGCCAGGCCGAGTGCCGCACTTGTGGCGCTCCGAAGACGAAGCCGCCGACCATCGCCGGCGGCCTGGGCGATGCTCTTGAGCGGGTTGAACCTATTTATCATTCGTCATGCTATCATCCCTTGGTTGCGCCGGCCGTCAGACCGCCGACGAACAGGTTCTGAAAGAAGAGAAAAAGCACGGCGATCGGAACGGTCATCACCATGGATGCCGCCATGACACCACCCCAATCGGTGTTGAATTCGGTCGAGAACTCTGCAAGCCCAATCGGTAGGGTTTTGACCGACGAGTCGGTCGCAAAGCACAGTGCGAAGATAAATTCGTTCCAGGTTGTGACAAAGGCATAGACTACGACGGCGACCAGCCCGGGGGTCGACAATGGCAGCGTGATTCGGAACAGAATGCCGAGGCGCGAAGCGCCATCGATTGTCGCTGCCTCTTCAAGCTCGACTGGCAGCGCCTTGAAATAGCTGGTCAGCATCCACACGCTGAGCGGCAGGGTAATGATCATATAGACCAGGATCAGTCCCCAATAGGTGTTGACGAGATGCAGATATCGCAGCGTGATGAACAGTGGCACGATGATCGCCGCCGTCGGCAGCAATTGTCCAATCAGGACCAATGACTGCAGCAGGCGCTTGCCGCGGAAATCGAAGCGCGCAAATCCATAAGATGCGAAGATCGCCAGGATCAACGCCAGCGCGGTCGAACCGACCGAGATGATGACGCTGTTCAAGAAATAGCGGGGAATATTCGAGTTGAAGACGACGTTGATATAGTTGCCGATCGTAGGAACCGAGGGCAGCCAGTGCGGCGGCACGGTGTAGAGCTCCGGCAGCGTCTTGATGGAAGACAGCGCCATCCAGGCGAAGGGAAACAGGCAGATAAAGGCCAGCACGAGGCAGGAGGAGACGATTGCCAGGGAGCTGAAGCGGATTTTCATCGTGCCTCTCCCTCAGCGGCCGAGGACACTCTCAGATAAAGCGCGACCAGAGTGCCGGCGACGACGACGAAGATTACGGAAAGCGCGGCTGCCTGATTGAACTGAAAGCTTTCAAAGGCGAGGCGGAAGATCTGGATCGGCGTAATCAGCGTTTTATTGGCGGGCCCGCCCTTGGTAATCGCATAGATCAGCGTGATGGAGTTCAGCCCCCATATGACGAGAAGCAACGTCACCGCCACGATGACGGAGCGCACTTGCGGCAGCGTGATGTACCAGACCTCCTCGAAAAACCCCGCTCCATCCACCTTTGCTGCCTCATAAAGCTCTTTCGGGATCGCCTGCAATCCCGCGAGCACCATGATTGCGACAAAGGGGAAGAGCTTCCAGACATTGATTGCGATCAGCACTGGCATGACAGTATTGCCGTTCGTCAGCCAGCTGATCGGCGCAGGAAAGAACCCAATACCCGTCATCATATAATTGATGATGCCGAATTCAGTGTGGAACATCCACGCCCAGGTCGTGGCGGCAACGATGCCCGGCACGACCCAGGGGATCAGCGTAATCGAGCGCAACAGGGCGCGGCCCGTGAAATGCTGGTTCAGCAGGATCGCTACAGCCGTGCCCAGCACGACCTGAAAGATGATGGATCCGCCAACAAAATAGACGAGATTGAAGAAGGCCTGCCGCGTGACCGGCGCGCGCAACACGTTGGTAAAGTTTCGCACCGTCAGCGCGCCGTGCATATCGGTCGCACTGAGAAATATCGTATAGGCGACGGGATAGGCTATCAACATGGCCAGCACGATCATGGCGGGAAGAACGAACAAAAGACCGGTAGACTGGCGATCCATTAATCACCTTTTTCTCTCATCCGACCACGGCAAGCTCAATTATCGAGCAGGGCTTCAATCTCATCATTGGCCTGATCCATCGAGGCTCTTGGATCCTGATCGCCAGACAATATGCGCTGAACGCCATCAAACAGCGTCTGTGAGATCTCCACCCAATGAGGCGTATTCGGCGCGGGCCGGCCATAGGGCAGCATTGCGGCGAATTGTTTCAGCATCGGGTCCTGGAAGCGCGGCAAGTTCAGCGCCGATGCTCTGGCAGGGAAGGTGTCTGTGAAGAAACCCTGATTGTCCGATCTATTCAGAAATTGAATGAGCTTTTTGGCATCGTCCGGGTTTTTAGCCTCCTTGGGGACGACATAGCTCCAGCCGCCGATGACGGCCGCCGTCTGCCGGCCATCGGGATGGGGCGTTGCCATAGCGCCAAGCTTCAGATCGGGCCTTTCCTTGATGATCGGCGCGATATCAAACTGTCCCGTCTGGTACATGGATATCTTGCCGGCAATGAACAGTTGCCGATTGGCGATGCCATCGTTCTGGAGCGTCGAGTCCGGCGAATACTTGTTCTTGTAGAAATCCGTATAGAACTTAACGGCCGCGACTGCTTCCGGCGAGTTGACGACAGCACGTTTGCCATCGGTGCTGATAATGTCGCCACCGTTCATCCAGATCAGCGGCAGCAGGCGCGTGATCGTGTTTCCGACCTCCCCGCCTCCGGTGATCGCCATGCCGAATTTGCCGCCCGTCGTCATCCTCCCGGCGGCATCCATCCATTGATCCCAGGTCTGTGGTGGATTGGCGGGATCGAGACCGGCAGCCTTGAAGTCGTCGAGATTATAAAGAAGACCAACGCATTCGATGCGGTAGGGAATTCCGTAAAGCTTGCCTTCATAGGTGTCGTAGTTAATCGACGCCTGGTTGTAGTCGTCCTTATCCTGGATGACGTCGTCAAGCGGCTGCACGAGATCGGATTGAGCATAGCCCTGCACCCAGGGGTGCTGCACCTCGATAACATCGGGTGTGGCTCCCGATTGCAATGCTGTCAGGATGCGTTGCGGCAGGCCGTTGGCGGTGGTGATCTCCATTTTGATGGTAATGCCGGGGTTGGCCTTCTGGAAGTCCGCCGCCAACTTCTCGGCGCGAGCCTGACCCCAGTTGGGCGTCCACCAGACAACTTCGCCGGCAAAGGCGCCGCCGGCCGTCAATGCAAATACCAAGACCGTGGCGGGCGCGGCCGCTATCCTCGAACTCTTCATCGCTTGCTCCTCCGTCGCGCGGTTTCAGCGCCGCGCCTGTCTCCTTAATTCACCTCTATCCTGCGCAAGGATCGGGCGGCTCCTCTTTCCGGCCCAGGCGCGGTGAGCTCTGTCGGTCGCGACATCAGATCGCCGCTTGCGTCACCCCCCTTATTCACATGCGAATTACACAATTTCCCCCACAACTTCGCGCGGTGCCCGCCGGTGTCAATCGCGGGGAAAGGTCGCCGCGCCCGTCGCAACACCGCTGTTATTCAGGCTGCCGTCGAAAAGTGGCACATTGTGAGGTGTATAGGGATAGCGGGCGCAGGCCTCCTCAATGAGCTCCACACCCAGGCCAGGTGCTGTCGGCGCAAGAATCGAACCGTTCTCGAATTGCAGCGTTTCGCGGACAAGCTCCTTGCGCCACGCCACGTCGACGGAGACGGTTTCGAATATGGAGAAATTCGGGATCGCGACCGACATATGCAGCGTCATCGCATTCATAACCGGTCCAACGGGATTATGCGGAGCAACAGGGATCAGATGATGATGCGCCATGTGCGAGATGCGCTTTGTCTCGCCGAGACCGCCCGCATGCGAGACGTCTGGTTGGAGAACATCGACGGCTTTCTTGCTGAGCGCTTCCAGAAATTTTACCGGTTCGAACCAGCGCTCGCCGGCGGCGATCGGCACAGGGCTTGCGGCGCGAACATCGACCAACGCGTCGATGCTTTCGGGCGGCGTCGGCTCCTCGATCCAGCGCAGATCATAGGATGCGAGTTCACGACACATGGCAATCGCTGTCGGCACGTTCAGCCGGCCGTGGACGTCGAGCATGAGATCGACATCAGTGCCAACCGCATCGCGCACCGCGGCTACGATATCAATCGTCTGACGACGCTGTTGCCTGTCCATTTCCAAATCGGCGGCATCGAAGGGATCCCATTTCAGGGCGCGATAGCCCATCGCGACGGCCTTACGGGCGTTTTCGGCATATTGTTCGGGCGTCACCGCGCCGAAGAACCAGTGATTGGCATAGCAGGCGACGTGGTCACGGTATTTCCCGCCAAGCAGTTCGAAGACCGGTATACCGAGCGCCTTGCCCTTGATGTCGAGCAGCGCCGCCTCGACGGCGCCGAGCGCGGTACGAAAGACGGCGCCCGTACGCCAGTAGGAGTCGCGATGCAACTGCTCGATCGTGGCGTCGATTGCGAAGGGATCGCGGCCGATCAGAACGCGCTCCAGCTCTTCCAGAGCCGAGACGATGGTTAGCGTCTTCCATTCAAGCGTCGCCTCGCCCACGCCCTCGTAGCCCTCGTCTGTATAAAGCTTCACGAAGACAAAGTTGGTGCGCGAGACATTGGCAGTGAAAACTTTCTGCGCCGTGATCTTCATGCTTCCTCCCAGCCGATCATGCCATGCTCACAGCCGCCCATATTTCGCATAGATATCGGCGACATCACCCCCGGCGCGGATTTCGTTGCGGGAGCGATTCTCGATCGTCGTCACCTCTTCCGCCTTGGCCAGAACGATATCCACCTTGTCGGCGGGAATGACGACCACGCCGTCCATGTCGCCGAACAACCAGTCGCCAGGATTGACGCGAATCTGCGTCGTGAGCGTACCCGCCACGGCAATCGGAACCTCAATGCCGCCGATGCGCGTGCGGCCGCGGGACTCGATCGGCGAGAGATAACGGGTAAAGACCGACCAGTCCTCCATGCCCATCAGAATATTGCCGTCGCGAATGCCGCCATCGACCACGATGCCGACGGCGCCGCGCGCCTTTGAGGCAGTACTCATCAGCTCGCCCCAATGCCCGGCCTTGCGCTCACCGGCCGCTGATATAAGCACAACACAGCCCTGATACATACGGCGAAAGAAGGTAAAGCTTTTAACTTCCTCGAGATCATATTCATCGTCGCTGCGCATATCCGCTGTCACGGCGACCGTGAAAGCGGGGCCGGCGATCCGCATCGCGCGATCCAGTGCGCGAATGCCGAGATCCAGGCACTGATTGGGCAAGCCCATCTCATCCATGATGTCGTAGACTGCGGCCGTATAGAGTTTCTTGAACCGCTCGGCCCTGCCGGCGATTTCGCGAGCTTGCTTGTCCATGGCTTTCCTCCGCTGGCGGACCGCCGACAAGCCCGCCTGGATTGATCGATCTTTGTCAATCAATTCACATTTGAACATCCCTTGTTCACATTTGCATGGTAGTGGGATGGATGGAGGATTGTCAATCTCCGTCGGTAGATGGGACGGAATGAGTGTTCCGTGGGACGAAGCCGCGCCCGTCTTTGATCGCCCGGTCCTGATGGTCTCGGCTGCCGGCATGCTTCCTTCGCAGGCACGGATACCGCGCGCCTGGAGGAATTCCGCATCGCGGCGATCGAACCTCCGTCCAGCCAGCGAAGCGACGCCGATCTAAAACCGCTTTTAGGGAGGATCAGGAATGAAGATCGTTGATCTCAAATGTGCCGTCATCGGCAAGAGCCCGGTCGTGCGTATCATCACCGACGAAGGCATTTGCGGCTATGGCCAGGCGGAAACCTGGAAACCCTACCTGAAGACCCATATCCTCGCATTTCGCGAGGCGCTGGTGGGCGAGGATCCGACAGACATCGAGCGCATCATGCTGAAGATCCGCCAGCGCGGCGGCTTCAAGCCTTGGGGATCGGCGGTCAGCGTCATCGAGATGGCGCTCTGGGATACGGCCGGCAAGGCCGCTGGACTTCCGGTCTACAAGCTGCTTGGCGGCAAGGTGCGCGACCGCATTCGCGTCTATAACGGCGCGATCCGCTTTCCGCTGTTCGGCTATCGCCCGGAGGATTATGCCGACGATCTTAAGAAGATGATGGCCCTGCCAGAGGGCTTCACCATCATCAAGCAGCCGATCGGCTTTCATTCGCCGATGAAACGCGAAGTTCCGAACTTCTATTACGGCGAACCATCGGACGGTCCTTTCCACGGCGCCCTGGATCGCGGTCCGATCACCGAAAAAGGGCTTCGCCATCTTGTGGATTGCGTTGCCGCGATGAAGCAGGTCGCGGGCGAGGCGATAGGACTGGCCCTCGACTGCGGCCCGGGTTGGCTACTGCCGGACGCCATTCGTCTAGCGCGGATGGTGGAACCCTATCACCTGATGTGGCTGGAGGATCTCATCTCCGGTGACTATACGCCCTGGGTCAATGCCGGCGTCTATCGGGAATTAACACGCGTCAGCACGACACCGATCCACACCGGCGAGCAGATCTATCTGCGGCAGAATTTCAAGGAGCTGATCGAGACCCATGCGGTCAATATTATCGGGCCGGATCCTGCCGATGTCGGGGGCATCGCCGAGCTGAAATGGATCTGCGAATACGCCGACCTCCACTCGATCCTGATGGCGCCGCATGGCACCGCCAATGGTCTGCTCGGCCTTGGTGCACTGATCCAGGTCTGTGCCACGCTACCGAACAATTTCATCGCTTTCGAATACACGACCGGAGACCCGGACTGGTGGTATGACATCGTGGAGGGCCTGCCGCAGACCATTGTCCGCGATGGCTTCGTCGACGTCTTGGAGCGTCCCGGCATGGGAATCGATCTCGTGCCGGAGAAGGCAAAGCGCTATTTGGGACCGGATGATCTGAGCTTCTTCGATTGAAGTCATGCAACCCCCAAGGACGGCATGGCTAGCCGAAACCGTTTGACATCGGAAGTTTTCGATTCCTATATTTGGTCTGTTATGAACAAGATATAGTTCATATAGAAACTGATTGCGACGTTTCAGAGGAGTGAAGCGCTTGCGGTCGTAGGAGGAGGCTCATGGGAATCCGATGGAGCCGCGCCGCCCCGCATCTGGCCATTGTGCCGGCGGTGCTGTTGACGCTTGTCTTTTTCATTGGTTCGATCGGCTGGACCGTTTATCTCTCGTTCACCGCGAGCCGGCGTTTTCCGGACTACGAACTGGTCGGTTGGAAACAATATTGGCGGCTGTTTCACGACGCCTCTTGGCTGCTGTCGCTGCAAAACCTTCTCATCTTCGCCCTCGGCAGCCTGCTTTCGATCGTCCTGGGCTTCGTACTGGCGGCACTCGTCAATAAAGAAGTCCATGGAGAAGGCATCTTCCGTACGGTCTTTCTCTACCCTCTCGCCGTTTCGTTGATTGTAACGGGCCTCGTCTGGCGCTGGCTTTTCAATCCCGGTCTCGGCGTGGAAAACGTGCTTCATTCGCTCGGTTGGCAGAGCGCATCATTCAACTGGCTTGCGAGCCAGGATACGGTCATGTTCGGCGTCATTCTCGCCGCCGTCTGGCAGTCGACGGGCTTCTTCATGGCACTGATGTTGTCAGGCCTCAAATCCATCAACACGGAAATCTGGCAGGCGGCGAGACTCGATGGCGTACCTTTCTGGCGGCTCTATATCGAGGTCATCATCCCCACGATGAAGCTCACCTTCCTGACCTGTATCATTCTGCTCTGCATCGGGGTCGTGAAAGCCTATGACATCATTGTCGCCATGACCAATGCGGGACCAGGCGGCGCCTCCATCATGCCTGCCTATTTCGTTATCGACGCCTACTGGCAAAAGCAGAATCTCGGCTTCGCCTCGGCGGGCGCCACCGTCATGCTCCTGACGACCCTCGTCCTCTTTCTGCCCCTCGTCATCATCACCGTTATCCGACAGAGGAACGGGACATGACGGCCATTTCCGTGGTATCGCAGTCTGATCGCCAGGCGAAGGCACGGCGCCGTCCAATCATCCGGCCGCATCGCATCGTCATCTTCGTCTTCCTGCTGATGGCCGCAGCTTTCTTTGCAGTGCCGCTCTACGTCATCGTCGTTACGTCCTTCAAGACCATGAACCAGATCCGCGAAGGCCAGATCTTCTCCTGGCCGCACCCCTGGACGGTGGACGCCTGGGTCTATGCCTGGACACAGGCCTGCTCCGGCATGAATTGCAACGGGGTGCGCGTCGGCTTCGTCAATTCGCTCTATATTCTCGCGCCGAGCCTGGTGCTGACGATCTCGCTCTCGGTCATCACTGGCTACGGACTCGCGCTCTGGAACGTCAAATGGGCGAACGGCTTCCTGTTCGTGCTCTTCATCTGCGCCTTCGTGCCCTTCCAGATCATCATGTATCCGCTGATCAAGATTGCCGGCACGCTGCACATCTATGGCACGACCTTTGGCATCGCCGTCATCCATAGCGTCCTGTCGCTCCCCTTCTTGACGCTGATCTTCCGCAACTATTTCCGTGGGATGCCGCCGCAGATCATCGCAGCGGCGATGATTGATTCCGGCTCCTTCTGGCGAATCTTCTTCGAAATCGTGCTGCCCATGTCCGGCAACATCATGATCGTCGTTTTGATCCTGATGATCACGGGCATTTGGAACGACTTCCTGGTGGGCCTCACCTTCGGGGCGCAGGATGCGCAGCCGATGACAGTCGTGCTCAACAACATCACGGTCACGACAACGGGCGCCAAAAACTATGCGGTAGACATGGCCTCGGCTCTGCTGACCGCCCTGCCGCCACTCGCCATCTATTTCGTTCTCGGCAAGTTTTTCGTGCAGGGCATCACGGCCGGCGCCATCAAGGGATGAAAGCATGCCATCCATCTCATTCAACAATATCGTCAAGAAGTTTGGCGCACTCACCGTCATCGAGAATCTCAACCTCATTATCGGGGACGGGGATTTTCTCGTTCTTCTTGGACCGTCCGGCTGCGGCAAGACCACACTTCTCAATCTGCTGGCCGGCCTGCTCGAAATCGACAGCGGTCAGATATTCATCGGCGAACGCGATGTCAGCCATCTGGACCCGAAAGACCGGGGCCTTGCCATGGTTTTTCAGTCCTACGCGCTCTATCCGACCAAGACGGTCCGCGGAAACATGAACTTCGGTCTTTCCTCGCGCGGCATCACCAGGGCGGAAGCGGATCAGCGCATCGCTTGGGCGGCCGAGCTTTTGCAGATCGGGCACCTTCTCGATCGCAAGCCCTCCCAGCTCTCCGGCGGTCAGCGCCAGCGCGTCGCGATCGGGCGGGCTCTCGTCAAGCAATACGGCGTTTGTTTGTTCGATGAACCACTCTCCAATCTTGACGCCAAGCTACGCAACGAAATGCGGATCGAGATCAAGAAGCTGCACAACCAGCTTAAAAATACCGTTGTTTATGTGACGCATGATCAGGTCGAAGCCATGACCATGGCGACGAAAATCGCGGTGATGGACAAGGGCGTCATCCAGCAGTTCGGGACGCCGGACGAAATCTACAACGAGCCCGCCAACCTGTTCGTAGCCGATTTCGTCGGCTCGCCGGCTATGAACCTGCTCGACTGCACCATAAAAAGCAACGGTCGCGATTTCGTGGCAGCCGATGAAACAAACATCGTCGAAATCGACCTTGGGCAATACAAATGGAAGAACCGGCCAATCGACGGCGCGGCGGTCAAGATCGGCTTCCGCGCTGAGGACCTTCTGACCGAGGAGCGTAGCGATGCCGGTGATGCCATCCGCTTCGATTGTCCGGTCGAATATTTCGAAAAGTCCGGCCCTGACGCCTTCGCTTTCTTGACCT
Source organism: Martinezella sp. CNPSo 3890 (assembly GCF_057784455.1). Classification (NCBI taxonomy): domain Bacteria; kingdom Pseudomonadati; phylum Pseudomonadota; class Alphaproteobacteria; order Hyphomicrobiales; family Rhizobiaceae; genus Martinezella; species Martinezella sp. CNPSo 3890. The sequence goes on from NZ_JBXSOR010000002.1 coordinate 785,855, forward strand.
TTTCCGGCCGGAATATCGCCGTCCGCATCGACGGTCGCAGCGCCAACCGCTATCGCGGCAGGCAAGTACTGCCAATCTATCTGCCGCTCGACAAGCTGAACGTTTTCGACGCACCGAGCGGCCAACGGCTTTAGTCAAAGTCCCGTGCCGGAATTTCAAAGGGAGGAATGACGCATGAGAAGATTAAATTTTGTAGCGGGAATGTCCCTGCTGATCACCGCCGCCGCTTTTGGTGGCACCGCGCGTGCGGATGAGGTTGTTGTCTATCACACCTGGTCGAAGCCTTCCGAGATCGCAGCACTCGGCGTGCTGCGCGATGCCTGGGCCAAGGACGGGCACCAATGGAAGGACCTTTCCATCGCGCATGATTCCGGCGCCAATGTCAGCCTGATGAACATGATCACCGGCGGCAATCCGCCGGCGATCTTCATGAATTCCGATCCAGGCATCTACCGTGATCTGAACAAGCAGAATCTCGGCGTGCCACTGAACAAGCTCTTCGACAGCATCGGTGCGACGAAGAACTTCCCACCTTCGGTGCTGAAGAACATCACCGTCGACGGGCAAATCATGAAGGCGCCGGCGACCGTGCATATCGATGGCATGATTTATTATAACAAGCATGTCGCCGATGCAGTCGGCATCGATCCGAAATCCTGGACGTCGCTCGATGATCTGTTCGCCGCCTTCGATAAGGTGAAGGCCGCCGGTTATATCCCAATCGCCCAAGGCGGCGACCAATTCCAGAAGGCCTATCTGCTGCAGGCATTGATCGCGGCCGAGGAGGGCCCCGATATCTATAATCGCTTCTACGGCGAAAAGCCCGACAAGAGCGTACTCGACACACCGGAAATGCGGGCCGCACTGAAGCGATTTCGCCAGATCGCCGACCACACCGATCCCGGTTCGCCAAACCGTCAGTGGAACGACACGACGAACCTCGTGATAACAGGCAAAGCGCTGCTGCAGATCCACGGCGACTGGATGAAGGGCGAATTCTTGGCGGCGAACAAGAAGCTTGGCACCGATTTTGACTGCATGAACATTCCAGGCACCAAGGCTGTGGTCGTGACGGTCGACGCCTGGGGCTTCCTCAACACCAACAATCCGGAGACTGCCAAGGCGCAGGAAGATTTCGCCAAGCTTGATGTCGACCCTAGACTCAACGCAGAATTCGTTCTCAAGAAGGGCGCAAGCCCTGTGCGCACCGATGCCGATACCACCAATCTCGATGCGTGCAACAAACTCGTATTGGATACACTGAAAGACCCGAACAAGCAGGTCTCTAATCCCTTCAATACAGCCGATGCCGATTGGTACCGGACGATATGGGAGGAGGCCGACAAATACTGGAGCGACCCGAAGCGTACGGACGAAGACTTCATCCATGCCATGCAGGATGCCTATGATCAGATCTTCTGATCGTAAGCCTTCCCAGCTCTCGTCAGAAGAAGACCGCCCGGCTAGGGCGGCCACTCACCTATCATCGTCAGGCAGATTCGTCAGGCAGCTTCCGTGCGCAGTCTTTCGATCGCCTTCAATTGAATACAGTCAGGTGCCATTTCCATGATCTCGATCTGCGTGCCGTCGGGATCTTCGATCCACCCGCCGCGATTGCCATCGACGCCGCGGTTGGTCGGTCGCGGCTGGCTCGGTTGGATGCCGGCCTTTGCAAGCTCCGCGAATGTCTTGTCGATGTCGTCGACCGTAAGGCAGATATGGAAAATGCCAATCATGTCCGGGCCGGTTTGTGGCCGTTTCACGCCTTTTGGGAAAAGTTCGAGATACTGGTCGTCGTTGATCCTGAGATAGACGATCCACGCCTCTCCCTGCTCATTGAGCAGGCGTGTCATTTCGCGAAAGCCAAGCTTTTGGTAGAAGGAAAGCGACTTGTCGAGATCGCTCACGCGCAGGGCGATATGCCCGAGATGTCGGAACAGATCCATGGCTCATGCCTGTCCATTGATGCGGCGGATGGCCGCCGTCTGCATGGCGTTGGCGCCAAGTTGCATAAGCTCGATTCGATTGCCTTCTGGATCGGCGATCCAAGCCTGGTAGTTGTGGTCGACACCGAGCTTCTTTTCGGCCGTGAGCGTCACTCCGCGCGCCGTGATTTCGGCTATCGCCGCATCGATATCGTCGACTTCGAGGCAGAGGTGATTGTAACCAACATTGGCGAAGGGCGGTGCGCTATCGCCCACGCCATCGGGAAAGAGTTCAATGAACTGCGTGTCCGTAATGCGCAGATAGACAATCCAGAGGCGGCCGTCCCGCTCCAGCCGGAACATCTCCTCGAAACCAAGCTTGTTGACGTAAAAGTCCATCGAACGCTCGATGTCCTTTACGCTAACGGCAATATGGCCAATTGCTTTGACATTCTTCATTTCACATCCTCCTCGTTGGAAACCTCTCCGCCTGCGACGGCTGCCGTGTCGGTGAGCAGCCGTGCGCTTACCAAACCAAGGCAAACAGAAAATCGAAAGCGGCGACTGACTTGTTTATATTTGAACTGATATAAGTTCATTTATGAATTTACCGAGGATGTGTCGCGGAAGTCAACCGAGGCGAACCGCGATTGCGCCAAAAGCAAGCATTGCTTATTGAAGTGGGAGCTTTACCTGAAGAAGCCGACCAAGGTTGCGAATGAACGAGATCAGTGAAGACGCCGCACAGAAATATCGTATTCCGGTCATCGAACAGATGGTGGAAGTCTTCGCGCTATTGGAACGTACCCCAGAAGGCGCGACGATCCGTGATGTTGTCAAGGCCGTGAAGCTGTCGCGCACGACGGTTTACCGCATGTTGAACACGCTGAGCGCCCATGACTTCGTCCATCGCTCGCCTGCGGGCAGCTATACACTCGGCCGGCGGCTGCTGACGCTTGCCGCCCATGTCGCGCCGAATGTCGCAAGCTACGATCTCTTGGCGATTGCACAGCCGCATCTCAACAGGATTTCGGAGCTGACTGGCGAAGGTAGCAAGCTCACGGTGCCCTCGGGCGACAGCGTTCTCGTCGTTGCGGCTGCGCAAGGGCATGGCCAATACGCACTGACCGCGGTGGCGGGCCAGCGGCTCCCTTTTCATGCTGGTGCTGCTGGCAAGGTCCTTCTCGCCTTCGCCGCACAGGAGGATATCAATCGTCGGCTGACAAAACTCGAGCGTTTCACCAGTCACACGATTTCCGATCCGGACCGCATGCTGGAAGAACTGGAGCACATCCGCACCACTGGCTGGGCGCGGGATATAGGCGAGCAGATGTCCGGCGTTCATGCCATTGCTGCCCCTATACGCGACCATGAAAATACGGTCATCGCGGCGGTCAGCATTCCATTCGTCGCTGGTGTCGATGAGAAAAGGATCGGGGAAATCAAGCGCGCGGTGCTGTCGACGGCGGAGGCGATCACCAGAGAGATCGCTCGGGCAAAACCTTCAGCCCTGTGAGCCGAAATCATTGTCTCACCACAATTCCAAAAGGAACAATAAGGGCTATCGGTTTTGAAAGAATGGAACTTGCAGCCCTCTTCGTCGATCAGCGGATACGTCGAAATAACCGTACAATGTATCACGGAACTGACAAGATCGTTCCAAGGAGCAGTTAAGTTTTGTTTGTGCTCAGATTCGATCTGCACGAATGCAGGCTATGGGCACGCGCTTGCAAGCAAATCTGATACCTTCTGCGCACTAGATGTAATCTTGCTCACAGGAGTGACCGCGTTCGGTCGAAGGCGTTCAGCGCTATAAGCCGAGTCTGACCGTCCAGGGTGTTGCCACCTGTACTGACCGGATCAGCAACGCAAGCGCGGGTGTCGGTTCCGTTAGTGTGACTAACGCCGAGTAGTTTTCAGGTTCTTGAGAGGACTCGAACTCTCGCCATATCTGACCTTCACCGCTTCTAATCAGATCAACTGCTTGGCTTTCGAGACGGAATAGTGCATATTCTCCAGACGGGAGTTCAATTTCTTCACGTTTTTTTTTCGCGCCCTCGATCAGGACCGCTCTAAACTGCTCGGCATCTTGTGCCGTTAGCATTCCCACGCCAGTTCGAATAATTGCTTGCCACGCAGGCCCGCGCTCCCTGGCTTCCTTGTAGGCGAGCGCCAAGTCAGCAGATCGCCTTGTCTGCTGTAGGGCTTAAAAGAGCAGCGCAGCCTGGCGAAGATCCTTCTCTCGCTTTGTCAATCCGTGCCCGTCGATGTGTCTGCGGCTGGTTACTATGAGCTTATGGACTGCATAGCGGGACGGGTCAGGAACGATAACTGGGACTTCGCTTCGGTGGAGCAGCATTGTCCTGACGGGCTCCCTCATGAGGAAGTCGAGAAAGCGTAGTGGGTCGGCGCTGGCGCCGAGGGCGGGCATCATCGCCGGATGATCGATATAGTCGTCTGAATCGCGGTTCGACGTCAGGAACTCAACCCTGACCCTCGGCATTCTGAAAGGCCGCCGATCCCGATCAATGTGGAACTGGACGAAAGCTGGCGTCGCCGGCCCGCAGCAGCTCAAGGATCGGAGGCAGACTATCTTCAACCCCTCGACTGATGGCATAATCTTGAGCGATTTCGGCATCGCCGGTTAGGATTGCAGCCATGGGAAGGCGGGCGCCCAGCAATCCCGAATAGTACTGAAAGGCTACCGTGCCGATGAGAACACTCCCGAGCCGAACAAGACCACCATTGGCAAGAGCCTCAACGATGTCTCCCGACATGGCATCAGGGGCGATCATGCCGCCGCCGCGTGTCAGGATATTTACCAAACGTCTGCGAGCGCGTAGATCGTCCTTGTCCCGCCTATGATCAGCGACACGCCGCGCGATGTCCGGATCGTCAGCAGGACCGACGTAACGCCGTTTCGTACTGTCATGGCCATCTGGGATGTCGAATTACCAATAGTTTCGCCCCTTGATGTTCGCCGGAGTGAACCGACCCTCGGGAGGAAAATCGGCTGTGCAAGCGGCATCGAGCGAGCGCTGACCGAATTCGGCGAGCATCGTCTGATAATGAGGTCGATGGATTTCATAGGCTCGACTCCGGCGTTATACTGTTTTTGAAAAACAGTATAACAATCGAAGAAAAAGTCGCGAGATGTCGTCAGTGGCGGCATAGCCATCCTGACGATCCGACAATCATTGTGCTGCAGCGAGAATTCCAACGATGACAATTCTCTGCCGTTGTTCGTACCTTTGTTGGAGGCCTGTGAATATCTTGCTGATCAGGATAGTCTGGGTGGGTTAACCACTTTATTAGCACATTCAAACGCGGTTTTGGCTGTCAACAAATCCGAGTTTGCATAAGGGCCAGTCTCGCCTCCCGGCGGAAATGATCAGCCATGAAGAAAAGCGCTGGCATCTTAATGTACAAAGAGGCGGAAAGCGGTTTTTTGGTCCTGCTTGTCCACCCAGGCGGCCCCTTCTGGCACAAGCGAGATGAGGGCGCGTGGTCCATTCCCAAGGGCGAGTATAAGGAGGATGAGGAAGCTGAGGCCGCGGCCCGGCGGGAATTTGCCGAAGAAATGGGACACGTGCCCGAAGGCAAGCTGCAACCGCTTGGCCAATTACGCCAGAAGAGCGGTAAGCATGTCATTGCCTTTGCGCTGGAGGGGGAATTCGACACCTCCAGCCTGCGCAGCAACATGTTCGAAATCGAGTGGCCGCCGCGAAGCGGACGCATGCAAGCATTCCCCGAGGTCGATCGTGCCGAGTGGTTCGCCCTGGCCGAGGCGCGCCAAAAGATCGTCAGCGGCCAGGCCCCCTTCCTGGAACGTCTGGAGGAGCTCCATGTGGCAGCCGCGCGACGCGTCGTCGACCAGACGGGCAAAAAGTAATGCTGTATCATAGCTGTGGCGAACTCCGAGATCGCCGGCTGACATTCTAACAACAGGGCGTCGACGTTCGCGAAAAATGACAATTTACTTGACCAGGATCAGGGTTTATCGCCGCCGCCCAGTGTCCAGTGTCTCCCATGGATATTTTCGATCCTTGGGAGAAGATCATGACTTCGATCGGCATAAAACTTGTTACCTCGACCGAGCCGGTCGCGGTTAATGGGAAATTGCGACTGTGCGCGCCAATGAAAGTTTACTTTACCCCGGACAAATTCTGGCAATTCGAGGTTCTACCGGGGAGCTCCATGACGCACTAGATCTCAGGGAGGGCGGGCGTCATGGCGGTGGAAGAGCTGACGAAGACTATTACAAACGCGAACAACAATATTGCGTTCTGTGGGATTGCGCCTGACGTTATAAAGACACCGCCACGTCGTGCGACAACGTGAAAGGCGGATAACGATGCTTCCGCGGTCGGGAAAGTAGGAAGCGGCGTCTCAACGGCCGATGTGAGGGCGAAAGCAATCGTTTCACCCCTTGCTGCAACACCACTTTTACAGATCACGACCCACGGTCAGCAAAATCGGAGCCGTTGATGTGATGAGATTCGAACGCGCAATCACTTTGGCCGCTCGCCAAGTCCTCGAAATCCCTGATAATGTCCTTTACCATGGAAATGGGAGAACACACTGGCGCGCGTATCGATCTCGAATGAAGATGCTCCGAAAGGAGGACAATGTTGCCGTGCAGCGTCATCTTTTTCTCTTCCTTGCCACTTTCCAATCTCACCTCACACATTCGGACGGAGGGTGAGAGGGAAGAGGATTGATAATAGTTGATAAACGGCCTATCTTCTTTCATCACATTCGATGGAGTACAGCATGATTAGTGCCGATCTGGGAAAGCAGCTCGAAAGCTATATCCAGCAGCTCGTTGACACAGGTCGCTATGGCTCGAAAAGCGAAGTCCTGCGGGAAGGTGTGCGACTGGTCCAAGACCGCGAGACCCGACTTGCCGCGTTGGATGCTTCCGTCATGCGCGGCATTGCCGATGCCGACGCGGGGCGAACGAGGCCAGCGAACGATGTGTTCGAGCGACTTGAGGCAAAATACCGCGCGATGGCTGACCAGGCCGAATAATCGGTATGATCCTTGAGTTTTCCAACGAGGCGGAAAGCGATCTTGAGCAGATCGCCGACTATATCGCACGGGACAATCCCTGGCGCGCCCTTTCATTCGTTCGAGAGCTGCGGAGCAAGTGTGAAGATCTCGCCGATAATCCGAACGGCTTCGCGCTTGTGCCCCGCTACGAACACCATGGTATCCGCCGCCGCGTTCATGGCAATTATCTGATCTTTTACCGCGTCGAAAACGCGAAGGTGGTCATCATCCATGTGTTGCATGGCGCTACCGACTATGGCGCCATCCTGTTCGGTGATTAAGTCCGGTCGGCCTTGGACAATCTCTCTCCAAACCGCTGGGCTATGCGGCGATTTTATACGTCCCGGCATCCTCCCGCGCTAAGGTGGCGAGCGCCCCCCTCGACCTCACGCAATGCTTTGCGCTTCTTCGCGTGTTCATCAATGAAGCCGAATACACCGCCCCGCCGGGACTGATAGGATACGAGACGGCGCCGGCAATCGTCCAACTCCTGGCGATAGCGTTCCCGCTCCACCTCGAACCCGTCCATCCATGCTGGAACTGCTGCGGCTAACTACCCTTTATTTGGCTCGAGAACATACACAACTTCGCCACGTGGCGAGGTGTCTCAACATGCAATTGCACCTACCAGTCAGTCCAGTACTTGAAGATCAACGTGCGTCCAGTTGGCGCAAACACGCATTTCATTTAAAGCATAAGCTTGCCGACGAACGGTCAAGAATGGACCTATGCGATGGTGGATATCGCCTACCCCTCGCGGAACGTTTCGGCGGCGGCGTATCTTTCCGCTGAGCTCGTCCGTCTTAGGTGTTGATAGGCGGTCGTCCTTAGCATCGCCTCCAAACCAATGGACAAAGCCGCGTCACCAGGCACGCCGATGGCCAGCCCTTCGCGGTATCAGACGATCAGCAGTAACGATTTCTTGCGCAAGGACGTCCCCTTGACGTTCTTCATTAAGGGACCACCTCAAGGGTAGGGTTAGAGCGTCATATATGCGTGTGGCGAATATCCTCAAAGGATCCCCGAGCTCCGGCGAGCGGTGGCTCGCAGAAACAAAGCAACGCAAACAAGGAGATGATCATGAAATGGCATGCACCGAAGTTTATTGAAGTCAGCTGTGGCATGGAAATCAATCGTTACGCTCCGGCGGACGGCGGCGAACCCATTCTGTTCTGAGCCCGCAACACGTGCGGCACGAGGCCGACAAGTTGCGTTTTCTCGTGCTTGGCGCGGCAGCCGGTGGTGGGTTGCCGCAATGGAACTGCGGCTGCCTTAACTGCAATATGGCGCGAGACCCCAGCGCGGCGCTCAGTCCGCAGACCCAATCGTCCCTCGCTGCCACGCTGGATGGAGAGAACTGGACGATCATGAATGCCTCTCCCGACATCCGCCAGCAACTTATCGATAACCGTCCACTCTCCCCGAAGAGTTTGCGAGATACGCCGATCGAAAGCGTCATCATCACTAACGGGGACATCGACCATATCGCCGGTCTTCTGGTGCTGAGGGAAAGCCAGAGTTTCAAGCTGTTCACCAGTCCCTCCGTGGCAAACATCTTAGGCGACAATCCTATCTTCCGTGCGCTGAATCCGGCTTTTGTTGCCATAAGCGCAGCAAATCTGGACCACCCCTTCCAGCCGCTTGCCGGCATGTCGGCGACGCTGTTTGCCGTACCGGGCAAGGTTCCGCTTTTCATGGAGACAGACGATTTGCAGATCGGGATCGAAAACGACCTGACCATCGGTGTCGAAATCGTCGTAGGAGATGCGAGAGCCTACTACATTCCCGGCTGTGCCCAGATCACCGATGCGCTTGCTGCGCGCCTTGATGGTGCGTCGCTGGTATTCTTCGACGGCACGGTTTTCAGCGACGATGAGATGATCGTAACGGGAACCGGTCATAAGACCGGACGGCGCATGGGTCACATCCCGATCAGCGGCGCGGAAGGCAGTCTGGAAGTTCTTTCCCGACTGAACATCCCCCGCAAGATTTACGTTCATATCAATAACACCAATCCGATCTGGCGACATAGCCCGGAACGAGACTTCGTTCTGGAACATGGCTTTGAGATAGCCCGGGATGGCATGGAGGTGACGCTTGCCCTCGACCCCTGACAAAGCCGAATTCGAACGCCGCCTGAAGGCAATCGGCGCGGAGCGCTACCACGACAAGCATCCGTTTCACCGAATGCTGCACGGCGGTGAATGTACCATGACCCAGGTGCGGGCCTGGGTGATCAATCGCTATTATTACCAAAGCCGGATACCGATGAAGGACGCAGCGTTCATGTCTCGTGTCGAAGATCCGGAGCTGCGTCGCATCTGGCGACGACGCATTGAGGATCATGATGGCGGCATCGAAGAAGGCGGCGGGATCCGCCGCTGGCTCAAACTCGCGGAGGCGGTTGGCCTTGATCCCGACTACGTGGCCTCCACCAAGGGCGTTCTCGCCGCAACGCGGTTTGCGGTCGATGCCTATGTTTCCTTCGTTCGTGAAAAGCCGATGCTTGAGGCCGTCGCCTCATCGCTAACGGAGATGTTTGCGCCGGCGATCCATGCGGATCGTATTGCCGGCCTGCTTAAACATTATGGCTTCGCGAACGATGCCGCACTCTCCTATTTCCGCCAGCGACTGAACGAGGCGCCGCAGGAGGTTGCTTTCGGCCTTTCCTATGTGCTGGACAATGCGGACACGACAGAGAAGCAGAATGCAGCGGCGGCGGCGCTCACCTTCAAGACAGATGTCCTATGGTCACAGTTGGACGCCCTTTATTCCGCTTATGTAGCGCCGGCGCGGATCCCCCCGGGCGCCTGGGATGGATTTGAAGCCGTGACGCCGGGAACTGTCTCCGACCGGACGGCAGCCTTGGGAGCTGCATCATGACAGGCGACGCGCCGCTTATCGGTCCCTTCTCCATCGTCAAGCTCTCCCGTGGCGTGCGACTACGGGAAGATAACGTCCGAAATCAGATGGTTCTTCTGGCTCCGGAACGCGCAATTGCGTTGGATGACATCGCGTTAGCGATCGTCCAGGCTCTTGACGGGCATAAAACACTCGACGACATCGCCTCCGATTTTGCACAACAGTTCGAGGCTCCGAAGGAGCAGGTGCTTGGCGACATCCTCTCGTTCGTCCGGGAATTTGCCAACCGGCGGATGCTGGAGGCAGTCGAATGAATGCGAATACGCGTCAGCGATTTCCTTTGCCGGAGGCGAGGCGAGCACCGCCTCCGATGGCGATGTTGGCGGAGTTGACGCATCGCTGTCCGCTCGCCTGCCCTTATTGTTCCAATCCGCTGGAGCTGACGAAACCGAACGATGAGCTATCGACCGACGAGTGGATTGAGACATTCCGTCAAGCAGCTAATATTGGCGTTCTTCATCTGCATTTGTCCGGTGGAGAGCCAGCATCACGTCGCGATCTCGTCGAACTTGCGGCTGCCGCGACCTCGTTCGGGCTTTACACCAACCTTATCACGTCAGGCGTCGGCTTGACGCGCGAAAGAGTGGAGGCGCTCAGCGCTGCAGGCCTTGATCATATCCAACTGTCGATCCAGGGCGCGACACCCGAGAAAGCCGATCTAGTCGGCGGTTATAAAGGTGGTTATGCGCGGAAGATCGAGGTCGCGGAATGGGTGCGCTCTACGGGCCTGCCCTTGACCGTCAATGCAGTTTGCCACCGACAGAATATGGACGAACTTGAAAGCATGATTTCGCTGGCTGTCGAACTCGGGGCACGACGACTTGAGGTCGCGACTGTTCAGTTCCATGGATGGGCCGAGCTTAACCGGCAGGCGCTAATGCCAAGTGCAAACCAGGCCTCCAAGGCAAAAGCGGTTGTCGAAAGGGCGCGCGAAAAACTCGAAGGCATTTTGGTGATCGATTACGTGCCTGCCGATTATCATGCGCGATATCCAAAAGCTTGCATGGGCGGATGGGGCAGAATTGGCCTCAATGTTACGCCCGCAGGTCTTGTCCTGCCCTGCCACGCTGCAGAGACGATTCCTGGCCTGAGCTTTGAGAATGTTCGCGAAAAACCTCTTGCTGAGATCTGGTATGATGGCAGCGCCTTTAACACCTATCGCGGCGATGAATGGATGGAAGAGCCGTGCCGGAGTTGTGACCGCAAGCATATCGATTTCGGGGGCTGCCGCTGTCAAGCTATGGCATTGGCAGGCGATGCCAACGCTACCGATCCCGTCTGTGTCCTTTCAACGCTACGCTGGATCGTCGACGAAAGGGTAGCCGCGTCGGGGGAAATGGACTTGCAACCGTACCTCTACCGCGGACGGAAGGCTTCCTGCCGGCGTTCAAACTCATAAACTCGCACACCTTTGAGAATCTTAGGCTTGTCAAAGCAACCTAAAATCAATTCTCTCGGAGCTTTGGAAAGAGGGACCGCCGAACCTGCTGTCGCCACCCCTGTTTAACGTCCTCAAATCGGCGGTCGAAGCGTGCGATATTTCGCCGACCTGCATCATTGCTGCTCTTCCAATCGCGAGATCGGAAACAAGGCTCTGCCGGCAGAATTTGCCGTTACCTGCTCACGGCAGGTATTGCTAAGATTTCTTGCGGCTCTGCCAACTCGACCACCCAGTACCAGAGTGAGGGAAGTCCTTTGCCCCTCACCTCCACTCTCCTTTCGCCCGAGGAGCGGGACAAATCACCTATAGGCGTTCCTAGAGGATCTCAGCCGTGATGTCCCGTCCGGCATAGAAGATCCCTAACACCAGCACCTCGGCCTCCTCTACAACAAAGGCGATACTCACGCTCCTACGATAACCAATAATCCGAAGACCGGGGATGAGGTTGTCTCTCACCGTGCCGCGTTTGGGAAACGTCGCAAGCTCCTCGATAAACTGCCGGATGCCGTTGACATAGCTCCACGCCACCTGGGTCCAGCCCTTTCAACGCTGGCGAGATCCCGGTACAAGTCACGCAACTCAGCCTGCGCCTGCTTATGCAGGACAATTTTATTTCATACCTACTTGGTTTTCGCCAGTTGAGCCCGATGCTCAGCTTCCAACTGGTCAAAAGCCTCATCCAGAGTCACGCCAGCGGACGGGTCGCGCTTCAGATCTGCATAACGGCTCGGGATTTCCTGAGTCAGCCAGCGTTCGCGGGCGTCTTCCTGATCTTCAAGCAATCTCAGGGCCGCGCGAACAACTTCACTTGCGTTGTTATAGCGACCGGATTCAAGCTGCCTTTTGATGAAGCGCTCGTGGTGTTCATTGAGTGCGAAACTTGCCATGACGATTACCTCCTGTTCTAAATATGAGCTACGAGCGCGGAATTATCAACTATTGTTATCTATTGATAGTCGCCCCGCCCATAAGCTCAGAAATGAAATTGATGCGGAACTACCCCGCATAGTTCAAACGGATCAATGGGTTCAGGAAGGTAGTCTTCACTTGCTACTTGATGCGATCCAACGCGCAGACGGCATCATATGGCGTCGCTCCAGTATGGCCGAGAAGCCTGGCATTCGCTGAGGCCGTTGTTGAACAGAGGCAACCCGACCCGAAGTGCCTGAAGGCGATATCGATTGAGCCTTCGCCCAATACAAGTTCGCCATCCGCAGCCTCCGAAATCCCGCCAAATTCCGAAACTCGATTTCTGTCGAACTGGGTTGCGTAAAGGGCTTCGCTTCTGGCGTGTTCGAAAGGCATCGTCAACTTAAATTTCCAGAGCGGTGGGATGGTGGACTTGCTTCTGGCGGCAGTTGGTTCCCGCCGCGGACGATTTGACGATCCGCGCGAGCCAACGAAGAGATATCCTGAACTTTGGAGGCATCGTCGTGCTGGCCTTTGGTTCCATCAAGCTTTCCCGCCGTCACGCTGAGTTTCGCCGGGCGGGGATGACGTGGTTTTACCGAGACTACACACCCCACGTATCGTTCGCGCTCGACAGCCTGAATTTACGAGACATCCGGCCATTTGACGGCCGCCTCCGTTTTGGACCGGAGATTTTCAAGCCTGATCCGATCCTGGATTCATTGCCAACCTGACGAAACGTTGTCTCTAGGCCACTCCCGACGTCGTTTCGGGTTGCACGTTCAACAGGGAGCATTTGCCCTTTGCGAGTATGAGGACTGATTTCGCGCCGGCCAGGGATGAGATCGACGTGTTCACCGTCCCGCGATCAACCAAACGATGTGCGAAACGTAATCACCTTGATAAGAAGCGCGCTCAGAGCATAGTTCTGAGCCTCATTGAGGTACCGCTGGAAACTCGGCCACGGTTGTCATCCTGGAAAACGGTTGAGCGGTGTGCGCCGGCTTCAAAACACCCAGAGCGGAGATCTCGTCACGGTTCGCAGGGCCTGAACCGACGCGGCGGATATCTGATACTATCGGAGCAGACCTTGGCCGCCATCGACCCAGATAGGCGAGCCAGTGATATGCCGAGACTTATCGGATGCGAGAAAGATGATGAGGTCGGCGACGTCTTCACTGCGACCCGGACGCCCTCCGGTAATGGGTACCTGCCCCTCGGGCCAGACGACAGGTATCGACGTTTCGTCTTCCCTTCGGGCCTTGGTGTTAGCTTCGATGTTCGTCTCGATTTCACCTGGACACACGGCGTTGACACGAATGTGGAGACGGGCAAGTTCGAGAGCGAGCTGCTGCACCATCGCGACCTGCCCTGCTTTCGTGGCCGTATAGGCTGTCGCGCCCGGTGTCGTGAACGTTCTCGTTCCGTTGATGGACGATACAACGATGATGGATCCTCCGCCCGATCGCTTCAGCTCGGGCACGGTCGCGCGGATCGTCAGGAAGGTGCCAGTCAGGTTGACCGAAATCGTGTCGTTCCATTCCGAAAGCTTCAGATCGTCGATGGGCGCCCATACGCCATTGATGCCGGCATTGGCGACTACAACATCGAGGCGGCCATACTGCTTAACGAGCTGATCCACAGCTGCATCCATCTGCCACTCATCCGATATGTCCGCCAGCAGGGAGATAGCTTGTCCTCCGTTCGCCAAGATTTCCTCCACCGTGGTGGAGATCTCTCCGGGCGTACGCCCGAGCGCACCGATTTTGTATCCCTCTCTGGCCAGACCTAACGCCGCCGCTTTTCCGATTCCGGATCCCGCTCCAGTGACAAGGGCGACGGCAGGCTTCATGACGAACTCCGAGCTGTTGAGTAGCAGTGGAACTTGTGGATCGGCTTGAAGTTCCACCAAACGGAGGTTCTGTACGGTGCGGGACGTTGTTTAGAACCATGTTGACTGAGCGCCGTCGACGTAGAATGTTCACTGGGCACGCGCGGGAAGATCTCAATCGCCGCAACCCTTCTCGGCTCGCCGCCGTTGCTGACCTTGATGAGCCCCCGAAAGGCCTGGATCTACCGGCCGCTTGGGAGATGAAGTCCCTGTTGATGGAGCTGGCCGCAAGCGGAAGACGTGCAGTCCTCATCTCCACTCACGACGTGGAAATCATACCTCGCTTATGCAGCCGAGCCGTGTTCCTTGCCAAGGGCAAAGTTGTACGATCATGGAGGGGTAATGATGTTACCACACTGCGGGTAACACGCGGTGCTATCGAGGAGTGCCTGATCAGCACGCTTAAGGCTCAACTGGAGGCGTGAAACGGGGAGTGGGCCGGCTCGCCTTTCCGTGCCAGATAACAAAGCTAGTGTAGCGTGCCGCTTATGACCATCTTCGAGACGAACGCTGACAGGAGATTCTGATCGAAATGTCCGGAAGAGTTCATCATCGTATTGATGGCTTCAGCCTGTGAGAATGCCGGCTTGTAGGGGCGGATGGTTGTCAGCGCCTCGTATACGTCGCAAATGGCAGCAATGCGTGCGACGTACGGGATCTTCCTGCCCGATAAGTGATCGGGATAACCTCCGCCATCATACCGCTCATGATGGAAACGGCAGATATCAAGGACCTCGGCCGGCGCCGACCCTGCTTTCGCCACCATCTCGTAGCCCTTTTGCGGATGGGCGCGAACAAGATCCATCTCCTCGCCGGTCAGTTTGCCTGGCTTGTTCAGAATGTGATCGGGAATGGCCATCTTTCCAAGATCGTGGACGAGGCCGCCTAGACCGAGAACACGGACATCTTCTTGCCTGTGGCCGAGACCCCGCCCGAATGCGATCATTAAAGCGCTGACGGCGAGCGAGTGAAGAAACGTGATCTCGTCCTTTTGCTTGAGCTTGGCGACAGCAATGAGCGCGCCGGTGTTGTCGAGCGTCTCCAACATGATGCGCTCCACGGCAGTGCTGGCTGCCTCGTCGGCGAAACAACCGTTCACGCGAGCATCCTCCAGCACGTGGCGAAGATGTGGTGCGACATCATGGATCGACTGTCTTGCGCGGCTGATCTCGCTCTTTGAGAATGCGTTCAGCAGCTGCGCCTCGAAGCTCTCCGGTCCGTCGCGTTGCGGCATGCCAGCGACATCTGCGCCCTTCGTGATATCGATGACGACGCTTCTGACATGTTCATTAGCAAGCCTTCTCACCTCATCGCCTCTTGAGACCAGAAAAGGCTTGAAGCGCGCAGCACCGACCTCGGTCGCGAATTCCATGTCGTTGATGAACATGCCGACCCGGAGCTGGTTCAATGGGATGCGTTTGAGCATTTATGATCTTCCTGAAAGTCTTGCATTATCGACTGATGAAAACCACGCGTATGAAAGTGATGAAGGAGCTATCTTAGCTGGAGCACCTTGAGTGGCTCCGAGAAGGAGCCGCTTGGCACGAGCCGTTGGCCATGCGCGCTCAAGAACTGTCCTGCTTTCATGGCGTCCATCGCTCTGGCGAAAAGGTAGCCTTGACCAAGCTTGCACCCGAAGGCTTCGAGACGGCAGGCTTGTTCTTCGTCCTCGATACCTTCCGCCACCACGCGGATACCAAGCTTATCTGCGATCGAAAGCACGCCCTCGACGATCACCATCCCGGCGTCACCAAGCCTCGTTTGGTCGATGAAGGATTTGTCTATTTTGATGATGTCGACCGGCACCGTCAGAAGATGGGTCAAGGACGCATAGCCGGTCCCGAAGTCGTCGAGCGCGACTTTCAGGCCCTCTAAGCGCAGCGCTTTGATCTCATCCGCCACAACGTGGTCTCGCTGTCCTAGGTAAACGGACTCCGTCACCTCGAGGATTAGGTGCTCAAGGGGAACGTTAGCATCTTCGAACACTCGGCAGATTTTGTCACGCAGTCTACCCTTGCGGAAGTCTGCAGCCGACAGGTTGACGCCGACATGCCGCAGAGGAAGCCCACCGTCGAGCCATGTCCGCATGTCCTTAGCAACTTTGCTCAACATTCGTTCCGTCAGTGTTGAAGCAACGTGAGCGTCTTTGGTCGCCTCATGAAAATGAGCTGCTGCGACGATGTCGCCGGAATGGGTCTTCATCCGGCATAACGCCTCAAGGCCCACAGCCTCGCGTGTATCAAGTCGCACGATCGGCTGGTAGTAGGCCTCGATGCGGTTGTCGGATAGTGCAAGGCTGACGTCTCTTATCGCCCTGAAGCGGCGCGTCAACGCTGTCCCGAGACCCGAATGGTACTCGACGAATTGTCCACGGGCATGCTCCTTGGCATGGTAGAGCGCAATATCCGCATTTTGCCGGACTTGCTCGGGATTGATATCGTTGGTAGCCAAGGCGCCGCCGAGTGTCGCCGCAGGAAAGATGACGTGACCCCCGCAATCTGTTGGAAGCTCGATTTCCCTCAGGATCTGAGCCGCCTCGCTCTGCAGATCGAGCTCGCCTTCGCCGACAACGATGACTGCAAATTCATCACCACCGAGCCGATAGCTCCTTTCCCTGCCCGCGGCTGCCGCGATGCGCTCCGCAACAACGCGGATCAGAGCATCGCCAGCCGCGTGACCAAACGTATCGTTTACCATCTTCAGGTTGTCGACATCGGCGATGATAATGCCCCAGCCGTGATTTACAGGCGGCGCCAGGGTTCGAAGAGCGAGATCGAAAGCAGCCCGATTCCGAAGCCCAGTGAGGCCGTCCGTGTATGTCAGACGCTGACGCTCCGCCACCCGTTCTTCACGCTCGATTGCGATCGAGCAGAGATGCACACACGCATCCACGATCGTCTGCTCAAGCTCACTTGGTCCGCGGCTCTCGCGGTAGTAGAATGCGAACGTGCCGACCACCCGGTCCCCGCTCTTGATGGGACTTGACCAGCAAGCCTTCAGGCCAAGCGGGAGAGCGACTGCCGCGTAATCGGTCCACCTAAAGTCGGTTTCTATGTCGGTGACAACAACGGGCCATCCATGGAAGGCGGCGGACCCGCAAGAACCCGAGTGAGGCCCCACTTTAAGATCGTCCACAGCGGCTGAATACGACGCTGGAAGTGACGGCGCCGCCAGCGTCGATAGACGGACGCCATCAGACTTTAAGACGGTGGCCGCAATACCGGGAACCGCTGCTTCAACCTTTGAGCATAGTGCTGAAAGCGTGGTCGCCAGCGGTTCGCCTTTGGCAATCATTTCAAGAATGGCATTCTGCAATTCTAGGATCATGAGAGGGCGTCTCGAAAGGGAAGCCCTCTTTAACAGTCGCGATTTCAGATCAAGTTACCGTATCGGTTAAATATTGATCAATCTGGCGGCGTGCAAGACGCGAGATGAACAACTTGCGTGATATCCGATGGAATTGGTGGGTTAGTCGATGTCCCCGCTCAACCGCTTTACAGCTTTGCTTGCTCGACGGAGCTAAAACGCAAGGCTCTGCCGTCTGCCGCGACTATGGCGTCCATCTCCTCTGCGAGCCCATCCCGATCATCGACACCACGCAAGAGACGGCCGGCCAGAGCATCGAAACGCCCAACGGCGATATCGGCAATCAAGAGAGCAGCCGGTTCTCAACGCGACCCAAGCACCTTCCGGCGGAACAACCGCGGCCTCCGCAAGTCGCCTCGCGCAGGCAAAGTCAACGTTCGATACCGGTTCGAGCATGGAAACATCGCCGTCCCTTTCTGCGTCAGCTCTTGCGTCCCAACAAATGCTTGTCACAAATTCGTCGTCAGGTGGGTTTCATCAACATCACGCTTGACGCGGCGACTGCAACGGGAGTTGAAAGTGAAAACGAACCGTAGGGTATTTGTTGCCGGGTCTCTTTTGGGAGCCCTGGCCGGGAATATGAAAGCCTATGCGGGCGACGTCCGATCGCCCGCCCCAACTTCCGGAGATTATGAGGTGATACAGGGCTTTCGTGACGGGATCGCCCCACCGTTCTCAAAAGGAACTGTGAAAAAGGGAGGCGCTCTTTTCTTCAAAACGCAGGAAGCGCTCGACGACTATGGTGATGGATCCTCCCAAACGCAGCTGATGGAGAAAGGAGACCTGATCGTAGTTCCAGCTGGACGAGAAATCATCCTATTGGATAATTTTGCCGAATTTCGTGGGCGCGCCCACGTTGACGGAATCGGCGACGGGTACGTGATACTGAATGGTGAATTTTGAGGGCGCGTGAAGAATTCAACAAGCTAAGTACGCAAATAGCTGATTGATGTTCTCGATGAGCCCACGTGGCCCGAGCCATTCGCGGAAGGTCTTTCGCCAACTTCATGATTATTACGCGGAGCAAATACGGCAGACAGTCTCTTACATCTTCAATCAAATTCTGGATGCTTTACTGGAAATTAAAGGGCACTGCTGCTCCGAAATCGGACCGTCGCCCTGATCAAGGCTGTCGTTTTGGTCGGCAATGGCCAGACACTCGAACCATCAAGAACGACGCTCTTGACGAGGTACGAACCGCCAACCCTGTTAATTGCGTCCGGTTTGAGCGGATTAAGTCGTTGCTTGGATGGCGCAAATTTTCGAGCACAACCTGAAAAATCTTGCAGGCGAAGAAACACTTGATGTCTCAAGTGCTGGATCCGTGGTAGCGGACATATTCCACGCATGAAAACGAAAAAGCCTGCCGCGGGAGGAGGTGCGGCAGGCTTTTCGAAAATAACCGAACAGCAACTGGGAGGAGGAGGGTTGCTGTTCCCGCAAGCGCCCTTGGGAGGAGGAGTAGGACGTCTGCATATCGAACCGACGCGGGAGGAGGTGCATCGCTTCGATAGCCACATCATACGGGTTCTCCTCGCCTATTAAATCGACTTTGCTGCAGCGCAGTTATGCCGAAAGCGCATATCAATTTCCGCGAGGCCCGTCGGACATTCAGAGCCGATGGCGCTCTTGCCCAACTCCCTTATCCAACTCCATGGAACAAAACGATTATGTGATGCCTTTTGCTTGTCGAGGTCGCGTGCTGTGTCAACCGGACGTGACAGGGATGACGAACGCGATGATTTTTCCGGTTCTCATCGCGGCCAACGAAACGGCAGTCGAGCGTATCACCTGTCCGGCCCGCGCCTCATCCCGTCTTCATCCGAGGCGGGAGGCGGATTTGTACTGGGGACTGCCATGGCCAGCGACAAGCTATCAACCTATAAGCAGAAGCGCGATTTTAAGAAGACGCAGGAGCCGAGCGGCGCAGCGAAGCTGAAGGCATCGAACCGCAGACGCTTCGTCATCCAGAAGCACGATGCAACGCGGCTGCATTACGATCTGCGACTCGAACTCGATGGGGTGTTCAAGTCCTGGGCGGTGACGAAGGGGCCTTCGCTCGACCCGCATGACAAGCGGTTGGCGGTCGAGGTCGAGGACCACCCGCTCGACTACGGTGATTTCGAGGGCACTATCCCGAAGGGACAGTATGGTGGCGGCACGGTAATGTTGTGGGACCGCGGCTACTGGGAGCCCGAAGGCAGCAAGACGCCGGAGCAGGCTCTCGCCAAAGGCGATTTCAAATTCGCCCTGGAAGGCGAGCGGCTGCATGGTAGCTTCGTGCTGGTGCGGATGCGCAACGACCGCGACGGGGGCAAGCGGACCAACTGGCTGCTGATCAAACATCATGACGATTTCTCGGTCGAGGAGAACGGTGCTGCGGTCCTTGAGGAGAACGCAACCTCCGTCGCCTCGGGCCGAACCATGGAAGCGATCGCCGCCGGCAAAGGCAGGAAGCCGAAGCCGTTCATGGTCCAGAGTGGCGACGTTCAGGCGGATGCGGTGTGGGACAGCAACCACGGCCTTGCTGCGGAAGAACGCAAAGCCGAAACCAAAACTAAAAGGAAATCAGCCCCAGCCAAAGCTGCCAAGCCAGCGAAGTCCGCAATGCCCGACTTCATCGCGCCGCAACTCTGCGAAACGCTGGAACGGCCGCCCTCGACCGAGGGCTGGATCCACGAGATCAAGTTCGACGGCTACCGCATCCAGGCACGCATTGAAAACGGCGAGGTGACGCTAAAGACCCGCAAGGGCCTGGATTGGACGGCAAAATATCCGGCGATCGCGACATCGGCTGCAAACCTGCCTGATGCCATCATCGACGGGGAGATCTGCGCCCTCGACGAAAATGGTGCGCCTGATTTCGCCGCGCTACAGGCGGCGCTATCGGAAGGAAAGACCGACGCACTGGTCTACTTTGCCTTCGACCTGTTGTTTGAGGGCGATGAGGATCTGCGGCAACTGCCGCTCACCAAGCGCAAGGATCGTCTGCAGAAATTGTTGGATGATGCCGGCGAGGATCCACGCCTGCGGTTCGTGGAGCATTTCGAGACCGGCGGAGATGCCGTCCTGAAGTCGGCCTGCAAGCTCTCGCTCGAAGGCATTGTCTCGAAACAGGCCGACGCGCCGTATCAATCGGGCCGTACGGACACCTGGGCGAAGTCGAAGTGCCGCGCTGGCCATGAAGTCGTCATCGGCGCCTATGCCAAGACCAACGGCAAATTCCGCTCGCTGCTGGTCGGCGTCAATCGCGGTAGCCATTTTGTCTATGTCGGCCGGGTCGGCACGGGCTACGGCGCTGGCAAGGTCGGTGTGCTGCTTCCCAAGCTGCGCGCTGGAAACGGCCAAGTCCCCGTTTACCGGTATTGGGGCGCCGAAAGAGGAGCCCAACGTCGTCTGGGTGAAGCCGGAACTTGTCGCGGAGATTGAGTTTGCCGGTTGGACCGCCGACGGGCTGGTGCGCCAAGCAGCGTTCAAGGGGCTAAGGGAAGATAAGCCAGCAGGGGAAGTCATCGCGGAGAAGCCGATCGAGCCAGCTGAGGTGGAAACGCCCGATCCGGAGACAAAGGCCAAACAGAAACGGACCGCGAAGTCGCCGCGCAAGGGCGGCAAGGAAGCTGTCATGGGCATGTTGATCTCCAACCCGGACAAGCCGCTCTGGCCGGAGGCCAATGATGGCGAACCGGTCACGAAGGTGGAACTGGCCCGCTACTACGAAGCCGTCGGTCAATGGCTGATCGACCATATCAAGGGGCGGCCATGCTCGATCATCCGCACTCCCGATGGGATCGGCGGCGAGCAATTCTTTCAGCGCCACGCGATGCCGGGAACGTCGAACTTGCTTGAGTTGGTCAAGGTGTTCGGCGACAAGAAACCCTATCTGCAAGTTGACCGGGTCGAGGGCCTTGCCGCCGTCGCCCAGATCGGCGGTGTCGAGCTGCATCCCTGGAATTGCGAACCGGGCCAGCCGGAGGTGCCGGGCCGTCTCGTCTTCGACCTTGATCCCGGTCCGGACGTCCCCTTCTCAACCGTCGTCGAAGCGGCTCGGGAAATGCGTGACAGACTCGAAGAACTGGGTCTCGTCAGCTTCTGCAAGACCACCGGTGGCAAGGGTCTGCATGTCGTCACGCCGCTCGCGGTACCGAGGGGCAAAAAGCTCACCTGGCCGGAGGCAAAAGAGTTCGCACACGATGTCTGCCTGCAGATGGCACGCGAGAACCCTGAGCTCTATCTGATCAAGATGGCCAAGAACCAGCGTAACGGCCGGATCTTCCTCGACTACTTGCGCAACGATCGAATGGCGACCGCCGTCGCGCCGTTGTCGCCCCGCGCGCGGCCGGGCGCCACGGTATCGATGCCGCTCACCTGGAGCCAGGTGAAGGCAGATCTGGATCCGAAACGCTTCACTATCCGCACCGTGCCAGCGTTGCTGGCCAAGACGAGCGCCTGGCAGGATTATTGTGACGGACAAAGGTCGCTGGAGCAGGCCATCAAGAGACTGGGCAAGATGACGAAAGCGGCGGCATGACATACGAACGAACGCATAGTCAATACACGGATTTCCGTAACATGGACCGTCTGGCCCGCCTTCGCCGCATGCGTGGGCTGGCGCGGCTCATGGACACGGCGCTGCGCATTCCCGGAACGCGCTTTTCGTTCGGAGCAGATTCAATCATGGGGTTGGTGCCTGTTGTCGGTGACTTTGCCGGCGCTGCGATCAGTCTCTACATCGTCAACGAGGCGCGGCGGCTTGGCGTGCCGAATGACAAGCTTCTTAAGATGCTGGTCAATATTGGTTTCGACGCGGCGGCCGGGAGTGTCCCATTGGCCGGGGACCTGTTCGACGTCTATTTCAAATCCAACCGCCGTAATCTCGACCTCGTCCTGGAACACTTCGGTCTCGACCATTCCGATCTCGATCGCAGACGGTCGCCACGCGAATGAACCGGCACGTTCGGCCGGCACGCTCACTCACTATCCGTAGCACCGATCCAGTTCTTTGAGGGCAGCCTGCACTTCACCCATGGAAATCGGGTCGGGTGTTCCAGGCATGTGGCGGAACGCCGGCTTCGAGTCGATCGCATAGAAGTCCGAAGCCCACGAAGCCAGGACGGTCCGCTTGTCGTCTGCGGAGAGCGCGGTCGCTTTCACCACGTCAAGAGGCCGCTCAATCTGCATGCCCTGAAGCAGGATCGTCGGACCCATCGCAGCGGCACTGCTTGCGCCCTGCTCCAAAATCCCGTGCATCTCGGCCTCCTTAGCGAACGTGCGGCTCTTTGTCGTGGCTGCGGCGGGAGGCGGCGATCACGTCCGTTTCCGGCGCAAGCAGATCGTGCTTCTCAGCAAAGGCAGCAAACAGGCCGCGCGCGGTCTCGGCTTCGATCTCTCCGCGAAGGGCCGCCTGACATGCCTTGAGGGCAATGGAATGCGCCGTGTCCCTAGACGAGGCGGGCCAATCGGCAAGGTGCCGGTAGGCGTCCATGACGGTGTGGACCTTTGTCGGAAAGCCAAGGCCGACGAGGATGGTCACAGGTTGTCTGAACATGTCGGGTTTCATCGCTCTCTCCTTCCCAACCCGGAATGTTAATGGGCGCCACCGCCGTGGCGCCCTTGTTGTGCGGAGAATGCGGGTTACGCTGCTTTTTGCGCCTCGATCTGCGCCGGGGCGGCTTTTTGTGAGAGAGCCGGGTTTGCCTGGATATCGATCTTGCGCGGCTTCAAGGCCTCGGGAATCTCACGCACCAGATCGATCGACAGCAGTCCGTTCTGCAGATTGGCGCCGTTCACCCTGACATGGTCGGCAAGCTCGAAGCGGTGCTCGAACGGCCGGCTGGCGATGCCGCGATGGAGATAACCGTCATTGGCGGTCTCCTGCTTCTTGCCGGTGACCGTCAGCAGGTTGGACTGGAAGGTGATGTCGAGATCGTCCTGGGCAAAGCCCGCGACCGCAATCGAAATCCGGTAGCTGTCGTCGCCGGTCTTGACGATGTCATAAGGCGGCCAATCGCTGATCGAACGAGCGCGCTGAGCATTTTCGAGAAGATTGAAAACCCGATCAAACCCGACGGTCGAGCGGAACAAGGGTGCGTAGTCGTAAGATGTTGCCATAGCCATATCCTCCTTGAAGCAACATGGGTACGGAAGCGCCGAAAGCCGCGCTTCCAGCAAGGCCAACCCTGTGTTCAGCAGCTGGCGGCAATCGATTTGGTTTTTGAGAATTTCGGATTCAAGAGAGTCAGCGGAAAAAAATTGGACGTGATAAGGGCCGCCCCCATCGGCTCAGTCGAGCTCGTAGACCGCAGCATTGTCCTGGATCTCACGCAGCCCTTTGTAGGATGAGTGTCGCAGATTGCCGTCGTCGGTCCAGCCGCGGAATTCGACTTCGGCGATCAGCGTCGGCTGCGCGAAGAGGTAATTCTTGCCTTTGAGCGGCACGACTGGATTGCGCGTCTTGAGCATGTCGAGCGTCTTCTTCAGGTATGCCGCGTCGTTTTCCTTGAAGCCCGTGCCGACGGCGCCGACATACACCCAATCATGACCGCGCCGGGCTGCCAGCAGCAGACTGCCGATCCCGCGCGCTACGGCCGACTGTTCGTAGCCGACGATCATGAACTCTCGCTTTGCACACATTTGATCTTCAGCCAATCGCCGGTTCTGCCCGAGCGGTACGGACGGTCCCAGTGCTTGGCGATGATACCTTCTAGTCCAAACGATCGGGCGTTCTCCAGAAGCTCGGCGCCGTCACCCTGCACCTCCTCGGAAAGCTGTATCGCGCCAACGGCTCCGTCGAGCAGGGGTCAGAACAAGATCAGTGCGAAATCATACGCTCTCATGAGCGATTTAGGTTTTCCCGACGCGTTTAAGTTACCCCGCTGACGCGAGGTTGGTCAAATGATGCAGCCTGTGCAAGGTGCTGGAGATGGCGGTCCGAACCGATGGTTATCATACTCTCATTGCAAATTTCGAGGTAATCCGCCCCTGATTCCGAAATGATGTCGCCCCCCTTTGGCGGGCATCTGGCAAGGGTGGTCTGCCGGTGTGAAGTTTCTTCCTTGGACGTTGACGAGGAAGGAACGGGATGCCTGCGGAGAGAGTGGAGATGCGGCGGGTCCGCGAGATATTGAGATATCGCTTTGAGCAAGGACTTGGGCACAAGTCGATTGCGGTGCGGGTTGGAACTGCGCCCTCGACGGTGCGCGAGACGCTGCGGCGTGCGGCGGTTGCTGGGCTATCGTGGCCTTTGGGTGATGACGTCAGCGATACGGTCCTGGAGGCGGCACTTTATAAAGGGGCTGGGACGAAGATAGGACACCGCCGCGCTCCGGAGCCAGATTGGGCGCAGGTCCATCGCGAGCTGAAGCGCAAGCATATGACGCTTCAGATCCTATGGGACGAATACATTGGTCTTCATCCGGATGGATATCGCTATAGTCGGTACTGCGACCTGTATCGCGGCTGGGCGTTGAAGCTGCCGGTGACGATGCGGCAGGATCATGCGGCCGGCGACAAGCTGTTCGTCGATTATGCCGGCGACACCGTTACCGTCGTAGTCGACCGATTGTCCGGCAAGACACGACAGGCCCACCTGTTCGTGGCGGTTATCGACACGCACTCGACCTGGAAGGCCGAGACCTACGGCGTTTCGATTGGCACTAGCGGCATCATGCCGACGCCGCCGGTCAAAGACAGCGAAAATAAGACTGGGCACGCGCTTTCCGCCATCGGTGGCAATATCCCGATCACGATCACCGATCCTGCCCACCAAATGCAGGATATCGGCGCGATCCGCCGTGATACCAACAACACCAACACCTCGCTGCCCGGTCTGCCGGACCTCGAGCATATCCTGCGTGACCAGTACAAGACCCAGGCAGATCTGCAGGCAGCGCAGGCCACTATGGCGGGATTGGTCGGGGATATTGCGAGCGAATTCTACAAGCAAGCTGCTCTCAGCCGAGATCAGGCGGGAATGGACTACTGGAAGGAGGGTGGCGCCGGTCGAGTACTCCTCCATACCATCGGTTCAGGTATCCTGGGTGGCGTCAATGGCTGGGAGGGAGCGCTGAAGGGAGCCGCCGGCGCTGCGACCTCGGCCTTGCTGACGCCTGCCATAGCAAGTCTCGTCAAGGGCATGTTGAAGGACAGCACCTTATCGGATCAGGACAAACAAGCGCTTGCCGCAGCGATCGGGACGAGTCTCAGTTCGGCAGTCGGTGGCGCCGTTGGTGGCGGCGAAGGAGGGTCCTACGGCTCGGCGCAGTATCAGTATAATTATCTGACGCACGAGCAGCTTGACGAAGCCAATAAGGAGCGCGGCGAACTCCTCAAAAAGATTGACGATTGCAAAGCATCACTTGGTGAAGGCTGCTCAGGCCAAGACCTGGCTCAACTTGAGAGTAATCTGAACGTCAGCACGGCCTATTACAGGCAGCTTTCGGATGAAAATAATGCGGCACTTGTAAGCGCCTGCGCCGCATCCTTCACTAGCGCGGCCTGCGTCTCGGGTCGTCAGGACTTGCAGAACGCTGTCGATCAGGAATATGGGCTTCAGGCTCGTGTGCTGGGCACGAGCACCATCAACACGCCTGATGCCCTGCTGCTTGGCGTACTCAGTGATGTGGCGGCTGGCCGTGGCGCCCCTGATCAGATCAGCGCCCAGTATCAGAAAGCGCTGGCCACACACCAGGCAATAGTAAATGGTGTGGCTGCCTTGTCGGTGCTTGTCGCGGCTGGCGTAACCATCGGCCCGGAGATTTACGCATATTGCGCGGCTAATAGCACCGCATGCGCCAATGCCGTTACTGAGCTTCTGGATTGTACCGTCACCGTGGCTTGTACGAGTACGGCTGGATGTGTTCTTTCTCTTGGGGCCGCAACGAAGGTCGCTGGCGAACTGGAGCAATCGGCAACTGCTGCGGCACGTACAGCGGGTACGCGCACGATTATCGCATCCGATGGCACCAGCGTCGTCGTACCTGCTGGATACAGACCGCTAGCTTCCGCCGGCGCAGCAGCAAACGACGTTGGCGGCCTGCCGACGGGATATGTCCGCGTCATCGATGATGCAGGCAATGTCGTCATCGTGGGACCAAATGGCACAATTTACGCAAACGCGGGCTTGGCACAAAGAGCCGCCGTAAGCGGCAACCGAGCAGAATTTGATGACCTTGCTAAATTTCGGGCAGAGCTTGGACTACCGCCGGCAGGCTCAGCCGCTGACAAGAGCACTTTGGCTGTAATCGAGATTAATGGACAGAAAATTTACGGGGTTAACGCTCATGGTCAGCCAGTGACCGGGGTCAACGCGATTTCGTCAACTCACGCAGAAATTGATGCCCTTAATCAAATTAAGCAGCAGGGTATTGACGTCTCTGGGCAAAATCTGACGCTATATGTCGACAGAGCGGCATGCGGGACGAATGGTGGAATTCGATCAATGGTCGAGCAACTAGGACTGAAACAGCTCACCGTCGTCGGCCCCGATGGCACGATGACAATAACTCCAAGGTAAATCATGCGATTAAATGCTGACACAAGAGATGGTGTTCACAATCTGGATGTTGAAATACTGGACGCGAATGTGAGCGAGGCGTTGAATTGGATTTCGGGGCTTGACGGGAAACAACACACCTTGGTGAGTCTTGAACGAGAAGATGGATGGCAGGTCATGGTGGGTGGTGGGCCTCTCCGCTACGTTGTTACCCTAGGAAATGGTGATGACAATCTAACCCTTGAAAATCCGTGCGGAAAGCAATCGACGATGGTTGAGCTGTGTGCCGGAGGGCAATATGGGGAGTATCCTGAGAATATTTGCGTGGGCCCAGAACAGGTGACCAATGCAGTTTCGCTATTTTTTCTGAGACGGGAGCTGGAAGAACAATGGAGTAAGTAATGATCTGCTCCCGCTGCCCCTGGTATCCAGGGTTCAAATAATGACAAAGTCAGGAGACGTTTTCGGGATCAAGACGGCACGGGGAGAAGCATATTTTCAATATGTAAAGCGTGATAAGCTTATGGGACCTTTAATCAGGGTTCTGCCTGGCATCTATCGGGATGATGTCCCAGATATTGAAGCGTTGGCGAATGTTGTAACGAACTTTTGGATTTTTTTCCCCGTTGGCCCTGCTCTCAAAAGCGGCATCGTTCGTAAACTTGGGCAGTACAAAATTCCAAAACATGCCGAAAAGATGCCACTCTTTCGCACCGGTGTTGCTGATCCAGAGACCCGCAAGGTGGAAACCTGGTGGTTATGGGATGGCGAGACCAGTTGGCAAGTTGGCGCCATTACGGATGAACAGAGGAAGCTTCCCCTGAGAGAAGCGTGGAATGATACCCGGCTTGTCGAGCGAATTGAGAGTGGCTGGCTCCCGGAAAAGGATCCTCGTTAAAATCACGACAATAAATTTGATACTTTCGAGAGTGCTTGCTGTTAAACATCCAGGATTCTGATGATTAAAGCCGGAGATGTATTTGAAATAAGCACCGCAAAAGGAGAAGCATATTTCCAGTGCGTTTTAAACAACAAGGAAATGGGTTGGGCAATCAGGGTGCTGCCTGGCACGCATCCAGGAGGTCAGGCTGGCCTCGGTTCTCTGGTTGAAGTTCCAACCAATTTCTGGACATTTTTCCCTGTTGCAGCCGCCCTGAAAAGAAAGCTCATACGGAAAGTGGGGACTTATGATGTTCCCATGCACTCCAAAGAGATGCCCCTTTTTCGATCGGGTGTACCCAATCCCCAAACACGGAAGGTGGAAAACTGGTGGTTATGGGACGGAGAAAAGTCTTGGATGGTC